>NZ_LQXQ01000041.1 GCF_003268395.1 Acinetobacter sp. CFCC 10889
GATAAAATAATCAGCACACTTTAACTTTCCAATGGTGAAAATGACATGGATGTACTCATTTATAATGAGCTTGAAACGGAAAAAATATCAGGCTTTGGAAAGCTCGTTGATTATTTAAAACAGAATGATTTTAAATCGGCAGAAGTGAAAAAAATTCAGCCGAATTTATATCGTGCCAAATTAAATCGTAGTGATCGTATTTTATTTTCAATTTATCAATATCAAGATAAAAACTATATTTTAATTTTAGAATATTTAAAAAAACATGATTATCAAGGTTCACGCTTTTTAAATGCAGATATTGAAATCAACGAAGATTTAATTCCTGTGATTGAATCCGTAGATGAGATTCAAACTGAAGAGAAAATGGTTTATATCAATAGCAATAATCCACAATTTGTCTATTTAAATAAATTCATTTCATTTGATGATGTGCAGCAGTATATTTATCAACAATATCCACCTTTGGTGATTATTGGCTCGGCAGGTAGTGGTAAGACTGCGATTTTATTGGAAAAAATCAAGCAGCTTGAAGGGCAGATTCTGTATGTGACTTTATCTTCATTCTTGGTGAAAAACTCACGAGAATTATATTATTCAGAGCATTATTATAATGAAAATCAGTTGGTTGATTTTTATTCCTACCAAGATTTTATCGAAAGTATTGCTGTACCATCGCAGAATATTGCCGATATTGATTATTTTATGTCATGGTATAAGACAAACTATAAACATAAATTTAGTGCACACAGTATTTATGAAGAATTTAAAGGTGTACTGACAGGCGCAATGACCGATCAAGCTTATTTATCTGAACAAGATTATTTGGCTTTGGGCGTGAAGCAGTCGATTTTCCATGTTGATGAACGTGCAGACGTTTATGCGATTTTTAAACATTATTTACATGATTTAGAAAAACACAATTTAGCCGATTTAAATATCCTCAGTTATGCTTATTTAAGCAAAGTTAAACCAAGTTATGATTTTGTGGTCATTGATGAAGTTCAGGATATTACTGCAATTCAGTTGTATTTAATTTTAAATAGTCTGAGTCAAAAAGGGCTATTTTTAATGTGTGGTGATGCCAATCAGATCGTGCATCCCAACTTTTTCTCATGGGCGAAAGTCAAAAGTCTGTTTCATCGTCATGAAGAGCTACATCATGGCGCAGAAATCACCCATATATTGCAACACAATTACCGTAATGCACAGCGGATTACTGAAATTTCCAATCGGGTCTTGTTATTGAAAAACGCCCGTTTTGGTTCGATTGATAAAGAAAGTCATTATTTGGTACAGAGTAATGCAGAGATTCAGGGAGGGGTTTATTTCCTGAAAAATCGTCCTGAAATTTTGCATGAACTCGATAAAAAAACTTCAGTATCTACACAGTTTGCTGTCGTGGTGATGCATGAAGAGCAGAAGAAAATGGCGCAGCGTGTATTTAAAACACCCTTGGTTTTCGCCATCCAAGAAGCCAAAGGCTTGGAATACCAAAATATTATTTTATATAACTTTGTCAGCCAATCTGCGCAACATTTCAGTGAAATTTGCAGTGATATTTCGGTGCAAGATTTACAGCATGATTTTAGTTATGCACGTAATAAAGATAAAGCGGATAAATCACTTGAAATTTATAAGTTTTATATCAATGCCTTATATGTGGGTTTAACACGGGCAATGTCCAATATTTATTGGGTTGAGCAACAAGATCAGCATAAAATTTTCCAACTGCTTGGTATGGATCAAGCTGCGGAAACTTTGGATTTAGCAGATCAACAATCAAGTTTAAAAGAATGGCAAAAAGAAGCACAAAAGCTTGAATTACAAGGTAAAAAAGAGCAAGCAGAACGTATCCGCCGTGAGATTTTAAAAGAGGAAACGCCGAATTGGGTGGTGTTAAAAGGCAGTGAGTTAAAGCATTTAGAACATAAAGCCTTGATTGAAAAAGACAAAAAAGCACAATTGGTGTTGTTTGAATATGCTGTGGTCTATCAACATCAAGCGTATCTTGTACAGTTAGCAAAAATTGGTTTTAAACCTGCAATCAGTGTGTTTAATGGGCGTTGGCAAGTGCGAGCGCAAAAAGCTGAGCAAGGCTTATTGTCTAAATATTATATGAATTATCAAGTGAAGCATCCGACTGCTTTGCTGAAGAAAATTGAAAAATTCGGTATTAACCATCGTAATGAATTTAACCAAACCCCATTGATGGCAGCCGTGTGGGCAGGCAATCATGATTTTTATCAACAACTTTTGCAAGATGGTGCAGATGTTGATCTGCTCGATGGACAAGGCTTCAATGTCCTGCAAATCGCTTTACAACGGGTCATTACACAGCCGAAATATGCGTCTGATTTGCTTGGATTCGCTGCACATTTACCACAAGACAGTATTGTCTTACAGATTCATCAGCGTTTATTTAAGCTTGAATCGCATCAAGCTGAATACATGATTTTTCAATTGATGTATGTCATGAGTTTAATCGACGGTTATCAACGTTACGCACGTCGGGAAAGAGCATTTGACAGTGCCTTAATCTTGGAATATCTCAGTCTATTGCCTAAATCTTTCTATGAATTAAAACGTCAAAAACGTACTTATATCAGTGCTTTATTGTCGAAAAATGAAGTGGATGGTGGTGATAAGTACAATAAATATCTGTTTAAACGAGTGGCACATGGACAGTATTTACTCAATCCTGAGTTGGTCATCAAAGTGAATGGTGAATGGCATCCAATTTATCAGAGTATGAATATGCAACGTGTTGATTTTTATATGGATGAATATGATGAAAATGAACCAACAGACGACTTGTATTGGCAAGCTACGAGAAAGAGAGTCAATCAATTAAATCGAAATCGTTCATCAGCGTTTTTTGATTTAATTGGTCGGGCGTATAATGATAATATTGAGCCTTAAGGCTATAGGGGCAGTACGTGGACATTTTTCCCATCTCATTAAAATTACAACAACAGCCTTGCTTATTGGTCGGTGGTGGTCATATTGCCTATCGTAAAGCGGTGCTTTTGGCAAAAGCAGGCGCGGTGATTCATGTTGTTGCACCTGAAATTGAACAAGCTTTATTGGATGTGGTACATGCAACACAAGGGCAATATCAGCTTGAAAAATTTAATACTGAAATTAGCCTAAGCAGTTATCGTTTGGTGATTGCAGCGACCAATGATAAAGCCGTCAATCAGGCGGTATTTGAAGCTTGTGAAAACTTGAATGTTTTAGTGAATAGTGTGGATGATCCACCACATTGTCGCTTTATGGTGCCTGCAATTATCGACCGTTCGCCTTTGGTGGTTTCAGTTGCGACCAATGGTGCTTCACCTGTATTGGCACGTCAGATTCGTACCCAACTCGAAGCCTCTATCCCGCATGGTATGGGAAAACTCGCTGATTTTTCAGGAAAATGGCGCAAAGCTGTCAAAGAGAAAATCAGCAATCCTGATGAACGTCGTATCTTTTGGGAGGACTTGTACGCAAGTCCACTGAAAGAGCAGGTGTTTAATGACCATCTTGATGAAGCAGATCGTTTGATTGAACAGGCTTTAACAGCGTGGAAAAAGCCAAAAGGTGAGGTATATTTGGTCGGAGCGGGTCCGGGTGATCCTGAGCTATTAACCTTAAAAGCTTTGCGTTTAATGCAACAAGCCGATGTGATTATTTATGATCGTTTGGTATCGCCTGCGATTATGGAACTGTGTCGCCGTGATGCAGAAAAAGTCTATGTGGGCAAAGCGCGATCTAATCATTCAGTACCACAAGACGGCATTAATGCATTATTGGTACAATATGCTGCGCAAGGCAAACGTGTTTGTCGCTTAAAAGGCGGTGATCCCTTTATCTTTGGGCGTGGTGGTGAGGAAATTCAGGAATTATTTGATGCAGGCATTGCCTTTCAAGTGGTTCCGGGGATTACCGCAGCATCAGGTTGTTCTGCTTATGCGGGCATTCCACTGACTCATCGTGATTATGCACAAAGTGTTCGTTTTCTCACAGGGCATTTAAAAGAAGGCTCGCCTGAGTTGCCATGGCAAGAATTGGTTTATGAAAATCAAACTCTTGTGCTGTATATGGGCTTAGTTGGCTTAGAGAAAATTTGCGAGAAACTGATCGCACATGGGCAACGTCCAAATATGCCTGTTGCATTGATTTCCAAAGGGACAACACCTGAGCAAAAAGTGGTGGTTGGTACTTTGGCAGATATTGCATCGAAAGTGGAAGAACATCAAATTCAAGCACCAACTTTAACCATTATTGGTGAAGTGGTGAGTTTACGTGAACAGTTAAGATGGCGATAAAATCTCCCCCAACCCCTCTTTAAAAAGAGGGAGTTTCTCTCTTTGAAAGGGGAAGCTTGGAGGGATTAAGAGCAGTAGAGAAAATTTGTGATACATGTTGTTTTATACGAACCTGAAATTCCTGCAAATACAGGGAATATTATCCGTTTATGTGCCAATACAGGTGCGCAATTACATCTGGTCAAGCCTTTAGGTTTTGAGTTGGATGATAAAAAGTTGCGCCGTGCAGGATTGGATTATCATGAATGGGCGCACATGAAAGTGTGGGAAAATTTTGCTGAATGTCTTGCGCATTTAAAAGCACAGGGTATTGATCAAGATGCAATTTATCCGTTAACCACCAAAGGTTTTGAAACACCGCATACCTCAAATTTAAATCGTCCTGTGGCTTTATTGATGGGACCTGAAACTCGTGGTTTACCTGAAGATGTACGCATGATGTTCCCGCAAGAACATTGGATTCGTTTACCGATGGCACCAAATTCACGTAGTTTGAACTTATCCAATGCGACTGCTGTGATTTTGTATGAAGCATGGCGTCAGCAGGGTTTTCAGGAATTAGTTGATTAAATTAAATAACAAAATACTCATGAAAACATAGAGTTATTTGGTTAAGTATTTTTGATTTATCCTCCTGATGAAATATACGATTTAGTTTTTAAGATAAGCTAAGTCGTATATTGTGGAAAATAAAATTTAAAATATGCTTTAATTATTTAGTAATTGTGCACTCAAGAATAGTCCTATACCAAAAAGCAAATGAACAGTACAGCTTTTTAAACGTGCTTGCCAAGGGTGTGTTGTTTTAGCAGCAAAAAATCCTATGCCAAAGCAAGGTTGCATGATTAAAAATGGAAAGAGTGTAGTGCTCATTCCAAAAAGTATTGCATGACATAGATCTGGTTGTTGTAACCATGACATTCCCATGATCAAAATGAATAGAACAGCAAAGAATATTCCAATGAGATAATGTGTCATCCAACCGATGAATATTTCCAAATTTTGTAATGGTGCGAGTTGAATATTTTGGTGTCTGAGTTGTCTGGTCTTTATAAAAATTAATAGCCAACGTCCAACGATGGCATAATTTAATGATGGAATTTTAAAGTATTTATTTAGTAAAAATGAATAAATATCAATAATTAATGTTGCAATAACACCAATAAAAATGACATCAAAACTTACAATGAAAATGTTCATATTTGCACACTGATTTTATATGTTAAAATTAGTGTACAAATTCAAGTCAACTTTAAGTCAATGCAAGAAATTACCATTTCAGAACTCGCAGCTTTATTTAAAACTCAAAGTTCAACCATTCGTTATTATGAAGAAATCGGTTTAATTCACTCGATTGGGCGCAAGGGTTTACAAAGAGTGTTTTCTAAAAATGTGATTACAACCATGCAGTTGATTATTTTAGGAAAAAAAGCCAATTTTAGTTTAGATGAATTAAAACAGATGCTTGCTGTAAAAGAAGCACCTATTGCAAAAGATGTATTGTTAAAAAAAGCAGGTGATATTGATCAATATATTCAACAATTGGATGTTTTACGCAACGGCTTGCGTCATGTTGCACAGTGTAATTTTGAGAATCCCTTAGAATGCCCTAAATTTCAAAAAATCATGAAAATTTATGGAACAAATGATCAAGATTTTAAATGAGATTTGATGCTAAAGTTTATTTTGAGTATGGCGTTGCTGTTTACGATAAAGTATCCAAATCACAATAATGATCACAATCGCAAGAATAAAATAGCTCACTTGGCTAAATATTTGCTGCATCAAAGCTTGATTTTCACCAAAGTAAAAACCAACACTGGCTAAAAAAGTTGTCCAAATAATGGTTCCAAGTCCGCTGTACAGCATAAATTTCCAAAAGGGCATACCACTCATACCCGCAGGAATACTAATCAGAGAACGTACAGCAGGAATCATACGACCAAAAAATACGATACGATGCCCATATTTTTCAAACCAATCTAAAGATTTTTCAACGTCAGTAGATTTGATAAACAGATATTTACCGTAATGATCAACCCATTTAAATAACGTTTTTTTTGAAATTTTACGACCAAGCCAATAGAGTAGTGCCGCAGCGATCAAAGAACCTAGACTGCCTGCAATAATAACGCCTGTGAGGACCAGTTTTCCTTGTGATGCTGCGAGTCCAGCAGAGGGCATGATGATTTCAGAGGGAATAGGTGGAAAGACATTGTCTAAAAACATCAGCAGGGCAATACCGAAATAGCCCAATTGCTCCATGATGGAAATAATCCATTCAGTCATTTTTTATGGCATCACTGAGGAAGTGGATAGTTATAGTATTGTGTGTGGTCTACTTCGTAAAGTCATGCTGCGTATATCTTTGTAAGGCATTGTATATCAAATTATTCTTGATAATGAATAAGCGTGTGAATATAGATTTTACGTAAACAGTAAGTCAATGCGACAGGTAAACTCAGCAAGAGAAAAACATTCATCAAGGTGGTATTTAAATGATAGCCAATAAATAGAGACAATATTGTCCCAATGAGCATGCCTAAACAGATGATAAATAAATGTGATTCTTGCTCGAGTTTAGTTTTGATATTTTCAAGCTGAGGAGTTGTTGTAATCTCTGCATAATGATAGTTCATTGTTTCAGATGGAAGATAAGATGTTCTTTGCATAATATTAATTTCCTTATAATAATTTTTTAAAGCAATAATAAAAGCTTTAAAATTCAACGATTGAATTACTCTGATATTAGCAAGTAAATCTGTAAGCTTCTTTTTGAAAATGCCTATTTTATGTATCAATACTTTATGTTTTTTATAAATGGTGTAATTTAAATGTAAAAAACCACCTGAAATAGATGGTATTTTACAAATGAGATATAAAGCATATATTTTAATTGCTTTAGTTTTTTAAATATTAAGATAAAAAAGCATGATTTAAATTTATTGATATATTTCAAATCATTATAACTAAAAATTAAGCGTGTATTAACCAGACTTTTTCCCATATTTCACTGTTATTGTGAATACGTTGATTGAGTGAATCATGATAAAGTTGTTGTGCTTTTAATAGTTTTTTATGTGGAAGTATGCTGTATAAATCTTTAATTTCCTCATCTGAGATAGAAAATGGTGGTCCTTCTAGGTCTTGTTGAGGATATTGAAAATGAATCAATAATTGAGCTGCTTGATGGGTGATTGAAAGTAGATGTTGTACATACATTTTGCGCATGTTCGGTGGTAAAGCAACTAAGGCTGCTCGATCATAAACTGCATCAACTTGAGGAAGTAAAGCATCCGTTAAATCAAAAATATTTCCAACATAAATATCTAAGTTTTCGGCATGATAATGCTTAAATTGTTTAGTATGTATCACTTGATGAGGAAGGTTTAATTCAGCAAATAATTGTTGAATGGCGATTTCACTCAGTTCGACACCTGAAACTCGAAAACCTTGCTGTATAAGCCAATGAATATCTAATGTTTTACCGCATAGGGGGACAAAAATATGTGCATTTTTGTTGAGTGCTAAAGCAGAGAGGTATTGTTCAAGAAATGGATTCACTAGAGTTTGATGAAAACCGATTTGATTATTTTCCCAGCGTTCATGCCAAAATTGTTCTTGCATGATGTCCTCACTTTTTGATCTGTTGACTACGAATCACAGGAGTATAAAAGTTAAAGTTAACTTTAAGTCAAGCGGTTTTATATGAAAGGCACTGATGTGAAAACATACTTTCAGCTTTATGCTGAAAAACTTGGCAAATAAATAAAATATTAAAAGAAAAATACAGAAAAATAATTCTTTAAATTGCCATAAAATAATATGGCAATTTAAATTTATAAAAAAAGCTTACAGACGTTTGCGTTTTGCCGCGACGATTTGTGATTGACGCATACGGAAACCTTCTTTTTGCTTTTCAGAGGTTTTATCGATACAGTAAACACACGATACGCCATGTTCATAGCTTGGTTGTGCAACTTCTTCAGGTGTTAAAGGCCATCCACATGCATGGCATTTAATGTTGACACCTTCTTCAACACCGTGAGTTACCGCAGTACGACCATCAAAAACGAAACATTCACCTTCCCACATGCTTTCATCCGCAGGTGTTTCTTCTAGGTATTTTAAAATACCGCCTTTTAGGTGATAAACCTCATCAAAACCTTCTTGTAGAAGTAAAGATGTTGATTTTTCACAACGGATACCCCCCGTGCAGAACATCGCAATTTTTTTGTCTTTGTGCTGTTCAAGCTCTTTTTTCACGTAGTCAGGAAATTCACGGAAGCTTTCAGTTTTCGGGTCAATTGCGCCCTTAAATGTACCTGCTTTATATTCATAATCATTACGTGTGTCGATCAGGATGACGTCATCACGTGCGATTAGTTCATTCCACTCTTTTGGATCTAGATAATGTCCAACCAAATCACGTGGTTTAACTTCAACACCCAAAGTCACGATTTCTTTTTTGAGTTTGATTTTCATTTTACGGAATGGTTTATCATCACTGTGTGACTCTTTATATTCCATGTTGTTAAAATCATTATCTAAAAGAAATTGATGAATAACATCAATTGCTTGACGATCTCCTGCAACAGTACCGTTGATTCCTTCACCTGCAACAATTAGAGTACCGCATAAGTTGATGGTTTTTACCAAGTCTAAAAGACGTTGTTGAAGATCAGCAGGATCTTGAACTTCTTTGAATTGATAAAGTGCTGCAACAACCCAACCAGTGGTCGCTTGCTGTTCTACAGGTGCAAGCTGTTCTACAGTAGCGTTCATGGAATACTCCAAATGTATTAAGATATGAAAAAATTTAGGTGCGTATTCTAGCCTGAATTTTAAAAATTTGCGAGAAAGCCATAGCAAAAATATGGTTTTTAAATGAGGAAAATGTTTTGAGTAATAAAAGTCGAATTCCAACTTTAACCCCATGTGCAGGACGCTGTTCAACGGTTTTTGGTGATTCGGTTTGTCGGGGATGTCGCCGTTTTAATCATGAAGTGATTCAATGGAATACTTATACAGCAGAACAACGCTTGGCAGTTTGGAAACGTTTGGATGCACAACTTGATCAAATTTTAGTACCAATGTTACCTTTTGCGCAGTTACAACATGTGGAAGGTTTTATTTTAGGTAAACGTGTGCGTGTACTTGAGAATGCTTCAAAAGGACGAAAACTTTACTATGCATTAAAAATCTGTGAAAAAAATCGTTCACTTGCAGATGAAAGTGGTTTGGGTATCAGTTCAAAACAAGTTAAGCCTTTGTGGGATGAGTTTGAGCGCCGTGTTTTGGCTCTGGCAACAGCAAGTTATGATCTGGCATGGTTACGTGCAGATGGTATTCGTCATAATTTATTAAAAATAATGGAAGAAGATGCAGAACTACACTCTTTATAATAAAATGAATAATCAAATCAATTCTCTGTTTTTATTTGGATAAGTTTTGGATTTTTCAGCCTATATTCTTTATTGTGTTGCTGTTGTTATCATGATTGCAACGCCTGGACCTGTGATGCTTTTGGTGGCAAGCGCAGGTCTACAAGGTGGCTATAAAAAAGCATTGCATACAATTTTTGGTACAAATCTCGCATCTTTAGTGTTGATCGCAACCTCAGTTTTGATCCTAAAGGGCTTTTTAAATATTGCCAGTCATTGGTTTGATCTGGTCAAAATTTTAGGCTGTATCTATATTGCTTATTTAGGTGTGCAAATCGTGCGAGAAGCCTTGAGTCAAACGCAGCAAGCAGATGAAATTTCAAGCCAAGTACAAGGTGGTTTTAAACAAGGTTTTCTTGTTGGTATTTCAAATCCTAAAGATATTATTTTCTTTGCTTCATTTTTTCCGCAGTTTACGCATGTGATGCACAATTTAGATCAAAGTTTAATTTTGCTGACTTTGAGTTGGATTATTTTAGATTTTGCTACTTTATCAGTGGTTTACTTGGGTTTTAATGCACTGTCTAAGTCTAAGATTTATCATAAAATATTGTTGGGCTGTGGTGTGATTTTGATTGTAGTTGCGTTGTATGGTATTTATTCTGTGTGGTTTTGAAGTATATTTACCAGCAATAACAATGATTTTTGTGCATCTTGTGCTACATTTTCATTGTAATTTTCAACTAAAAAACGACTAATCAAACCCTCAAGTAAATTAAAAAATAGTTCAGTAATTTGTTCAGCATGTTGTAAATTTGCAATATGTTGCCTGATGAAATCTCGAATCCAAACTTTATGTTGTATTGAAATTTCAATCAGTTCAACATCCTGCTGCGATGATTCGGCAACGGCTCGTACAAATAAACAGCCTTTAAAATGATCTGTTTGAAACCAATCTTTATGCCATGTAAAAATTTGCTCAATGGCGATTAAAGGATCTGTGGTTGTGACAAAAGCCTTTAAACTTTCTCGAAAATTTTGATCTCGTTGTTTAAGTACTTTGTAGACAAGTTGTTGTTTATTTTTAAAATAAGTATACATCGTGGTTTTTGAACAGCCTGATTCATCACGAATCAAATCAACGCCTACGGCATTAAAACTTTGTGCATTAAATAATTGTTCTGCAGTGGTTAAAATCTTATCTGCTGATTTAGACATTTTGTGCTCCTACATTTCATTTTCAAATAATTCTTGAAAATAGTACAGATCTGTACTATTTTGATTTTATCGAGTTTATGCAATAAATGCAATGCGAGGGGAATTTATGATGATCTTTGCAGGTCGGGAAAAATTAGCTCCAAGACCAAAATTCATCGATATATTTCGAGGATGGCTTAGTGGCAGCCTGAGTATTTTGATTTTACTTATGCTGGGAAAATGGTCAGGGCATATCTGGATCATGGCTCCCTTTGGTGCAAGCTGTGTATTGCTTTATAGCGTGGCACAATCACCTTTAGCACAACCGAGAAATATTATTTTTGGACATTTTATTTCTGCTTTGGTTGGGTTAATTTGCTTAAAATTTTTTGCAATTAATATTTGGAGTATTGCACTCTCTGTGGGAATTGCTATTGCTTTAATGCAGGCTTGTCGTTGTGTGCATCCACCTGCGGGTGCAAATCCATTGGTGATTTTATTAACAGCCAATACAGTATATTACGATTGGAGTTTTTTAATTTTTCCAGTTTTATTGGGTGCAATTGCTTTGGTTGTGGTGGCTTTTGTGGTCAATAATATCAAAGCGACACAAAAATGGCCGATTTATGGTTTGGCTTTATGCAAAACCAAATCTGTAAAATTAAAATCAATAAATTGATAAAAAATCCCAATATCACACGATATTGGGATTTATTTTATTTAGAAAATGACAGTATTAAATGCCATGCGCTAAACGATACTGTACGATTTCTTCAATGGTGATCAGCGTCAAATGGTGGGTTTGCGCATAAGATAAGACTTGAATGCCTGATGCCATCGTACCGTCAGGGTTGGTCACTTCACACAAAACACCCGCAGGTTTTAAGCCTGCCATACGTGCTAAGTCAATCGAACCTTCAGTATGCCCACGACGAGTAAGAACACCACCATCACGACCACGTAAAGGGAATACATGTCCGGGGCGATTAAGATCGCTTGCAACAGCACCATTTTTAATGGCAGCTTGAATAGTTGTAACTCGATCTTTGGCTGAAACACCTGTAGTTACACCTTCTGCTGCTTCAATTGTCACAGTAAAAGCGGTTTTGAAATGGCTTGAATTGTCCTCAACCATTGGTGGTAATTCAAGATGGTCTGCTAACTCGGCAGTGAGTGTAAGACAAACAATACCCGAACCATCACGGATCATACGTGCCATGGTTTCGACATTCAACGTTTCGGCAGCAACAATCAAATCAGCTTCATTCTCACGATCAAAATCGTCCATGACCAAGACAGGTTTGCCTTGACGCATATCTTCTAAAGCTTGTTCGATACGTTGCTCAGCAGGAGAAAGTGCTGAAAAGAAAATTTCGGGTTGGATTAAACTAGACATTGAAACGCTCTCGTAAAAATAAAAAATACGGTTGAACATTTCAGGACATGTGAAATAGTGGCGTTACAAAACCGACCCAAAAGGATCAGTTCAAAAGTGACGTCGTCTTCTTTCATCCGGACTATACCGTCGGCTTTGGCTTTGACCAAATCTGCCTATCATTTAATGAGAAATGATAAGCTCGTGGGCTGAATAAATATGTGAGAAAGAACATATTTAAATTACCACCGGTGGGGAATTACACCCCGCCCTGAAGCGATGTGCATTGATTATAGTGCATTTTGATGAAGAAAAGCGGCTTTTCTATAGAATGATGCGTACTATATTTAGTATAAAATCAGCTTAAATTTTTTAAAAAATTATGTGAATGTAGATGAAGACTTATGGATATAAAGTGATTAAAAATGATATTTTTTATCATTGATACAATTAAGTCTTTATTATTTAATATTTTTTGTATCTATTTTTAGAAATTTAAATCATTAGTATTACGGATTTTAAAAGCTAAATATTGGATTTTATTCAAAATAAATATGTGCCTTAGCAATGGACTAAGGTCGATATTCTTTATAAATTTAAAAAAAGAGGTTTCTGTGAAAAAAGTATTATTAGGTCTTGTTGTGTCATTGGGGACAAGTACGACATTATATGCAGATCAAGCAACAGACTGGGGCTATGAGGCAAATAATGCACCTGAAAAATGGGCAAGTTTAAGTGAAAAATATCACGCTTGTTCGGGTCTAAATCAGTCACCGATTGATATTAAAAATACCACAAGTGCCAAACTTGAACCTTTAAAATTCAACTATGCAGCTACTGCAAAATCAATCGTGAATAATGGTCATACAGTTCAGGTAGACTTTAATGCAGGCAATACCTTAACCTTGGATGGTCAAGAATTTGTCTTAAAACAATTCCATTTACATAGCCCGAGTGAAAATAAGATCAATGGCGTGAGCTATCCAATGGAGATGCATTTGGTGCATGCCAATGCACAGGGTGAGCTGGCTGTGGTTGCAGTGATGTATCAAAAAGGTCAGTTAAATCAAAGCTTGGCACAAATATGGAGCAATTTGCCAAAGCAAGCAGGGCAAAGCTTTATGTTTACAGGTAATTTGGACGCAGCAAGTTTCTTACCGAAAAAATTGGATTATTACCGCTTTAATGGCTCTTTAACCACACCACCATGTACCGAAGGTGTACGTTGGATTGTGTTGAAAGATATTCAGTCTGCATCCGAAGCGCAGTTTGATGAATTTAATAAATTATTGGCACATCCAAACAATCGTCCTGTACAACCTGTGAATGCACGTATTGTTTTAGAATAATGTAATCAGTAATATTCTCACTCATCTTTTAAGATTTGCAGTAGACATATCGTTGAGTGAGAATAAATAAATTTAGAATAAAAATCAGACGTTGTTGTGATCATTCGGAACAAACGATGAAATATATTTTTACATTGATCTGCTTTGCTTTTATTTTGAATCATTCTGTTTATGCTGCTGAGTTCTGTATTGCACCTATAGATTCGAACTATCATCAATATGGACAGTATGGTGAGTATGAGGTGCAAGTAGATCAAAAAAATTATTCAGTGAGTCATACTCAAGCTGTAAAAGTGACAAATGTTCAGATCAATAAAAATATGCAAATTCGCATCAAGAAACAAGGTCAAGTGATGGAGTCTTTTATGCTTAAATCAGCACGAAAGAGCGTTTGTGTTTGGCTAAAAGTACAATGTATCCTACATGGCTTGTAGTTGAAATGAGAAAAAATTGTCGTTGTTAATATGCTGATAATAAGGTGGTATTAACATAGAAAAATACGATTTATTTTTTCATTTTCAAGATAAAATAATGATGTTGCACAAGTTTCCTCTGTCGTATTGGTGGTGATGCCATCATATTTTAAAATGAGTCGTGCTTTTTCAGGCGCATGTTCATAATCTAGAAGATCATCATTTTCAAGCTTAAGAGCATCTACGAATTTTTCACCTGCTTTGGCGACCTCAAACTGACCAAAAAAGTTGAGATCGTAGCTTTCGTCATCATTCTCATAAAAATAAACTTGATCTGTATTTGCTATACGAAATTCAAAAAGGTATTTCATTCCTGTTTTATTTGGATTTTTAAGTACACGAAAAGCATCAAGTTGCTTATCACCATTAAAATCAATCAATAAGGGCTGCTTCAGATAGCGTGTATCAACCTGATAACCTTGTGGTAGAGGAGTGGGATTATTAACAAGATCATTTGATTTTGGCGCTGAGGGCGAAACAATTGGTTTAGGTTGCGTGGGCGTAGTACTTGTAACTTGATTTACAGGATGCTCTTTTTGAGATGAGGTTGATGCTTTGTCATTACAAGCACTGCATAACATCACGATACTGAATGACGGAATGAGGGTGTAGTTGAGTCCTTTCATCTTTTGAATTTTTACTTATTTTGAGGTAAATAAATTATAACGAGTAAATTGAATAATAACATCGAATAAAAATAAGGCTTGTAGCAGAACTTTTGAATAATTTAAATTTAAAGTACAGATTTTAAAGTGAAATTTAATCTGTAGTTGTTTATTTGCTGCATAGTCAATTGTATCTTTGTTGACTGTTTCAAATTTGCTTTATGTCGTGCGTTCGATGATGATTGTTGGACGTTAATTTGAAGAATTTTTTACAGATTGGTAGACCACAGCTTGATTACGTCCACGTTTTTTGGCGATATACATTGCAGCATCTGCATATTCAATTAAATTTTCCCAATGATTTTGCGGTGTTGGAATATCTGAATAAATACCGACACTAATGGTCACATGTAATTTCTCACCATTTTTCAGTTGAAAAGGATGTGCTTGCACAATTTGGCATAAGCGATTTGCCAACATTTCAGCACCTTGTAAGGTGGTGTGCGGTAAAATGATGACAAATTCCTCACCACCATAACGTGCTGCCAAGTCTGTTGCACGACATTGTTGTTTTAAAATTTGTGCGACTTGTTGAATCACTTGGTCACCTGCCAAATGTCCGTAGTTATCATTAAATTTTTTAAAATGATCAATATCAATAACTAATAATGATAACAATGATTTTTGCTGACTTGCTTCCCGTATAGAGGAGACTAAATTTTCCACCAATGCAGCACGATTGGGAAGTTGGGTCAAATAGTCCAATTTTGCTTTATCTTGTTCCAAAACAGATTGTCGATCACGCAACATGATCAAAAAGCCGAAGCTCGACACAATGAGTTTGATGAATAAAACCACACAAACCAACCACATGCTCAAAATGTCAAATGTCGTGGCTTCTTCGATCAGATGGGGGGATGGTCGGACTTTGGTAAAAAGCAGTGGAAAAATGGCGATCAATTGCAAGAATGCGGCAGTCGTGACAACAACCCAACCTGTGCCCGGTGTACGTGCACGCATCGCGAATAAAACATTGATGGTAAACAATGTTTGGATGATGACTATGGCACTTTGTAAGATGCTGAATGTGGCGATATTGTCAGGGATATAGACCACAGCCAATAGCAGTGATACCAAGATCGGGAACACTAAAATAAATAGATCTCTTTGTTTGTTTTCACTTTGCCGATATTGGTATAGAGCAATGGTAAACATGGAGATTGCCGCATTGATCAAAATTTTTGAGCTGATTTGAAGCTCGACCCACCCTAAAACATTTTGCAGGGAAAAACTGATGTAGGCGCAGCCATAAAGTAAGGCACTGCCAATCGCCCAAGAAATCCCTTGGTGCCAATACTGACGACCTAAAGCCCACAATACCCATGACGCTGTAAACGCAGAGATTGCGGTCATACCTATTGCGGTTAAATAATCGGGGGCGGGAGACATCATGAAGTGATTTCAATACTGCGATGAGTGATGAAATTTTAATAACTTTTCAGTTTAAAAACAAAGCTATTTATTGAATATTAGTTAAAATTAATCACTTAATTTACAAGATATTTTAAATATGTCACATTAATTTAAGCGAATGTTTAAAAGTTTAATAGACGTTTTGAAAATGTACTTTCTTGGTCTTTTCAGTTCTAGGTATAAAAAGAGAGAAAATGAAAATAGACCCGCAACTCTTAGTCTTTGCCAAAGCGATGCGTCACACTGCCACCGATGCTGAAAGTTTGATGTGGCAATTTTTACGTAATAAGTGTTTTATGAATCTGAAATTCCGTCGTCAGCATGTGATTGCGCCGTATATTGTGGATTTTTACTGTCATGAACTTGGTTTGGTCATTGAGTTGGATGGCAGTCAACATGGAACAGATGATGCAGTTGAATATGATGCTGAAAGAACTCAGTTTTTAGAATGCTTTATAAGTAATTTTAATATTATTGATTTATATGAATATTACTATATGCTGTAGGGTATTTTTATAGGGCTAAATACAATTAAATGGTAGATTTAGAAAAAGAATTAGCTGAGCAAAAAATTATAGAAGCTATAATGAAACACAACCCAAATGTTAAAAAAGCCAAGAAAGGATATCTGATTCCTTTAGAAAATGGGGATTTTTTTCATTTTCTTGGAATTACTAGTACAAGCGATGAGCAAACTTATATAGATAAATATGGAGAGGAAGTTAGGTGGTACACACATTTCTGTGCTGCAAGTGATCTAGAAAAAATATTTAGACCAAAAACTGCAAATGATGAAATACTGGCTTTTCAGGCAAAGTCAATTTCTTGGCATCCAAGAATTAATAGGGTTTTTCAGAAAAGAAAAGGAAATAGTCAAAATTGGTCTTTGGATAAATACTATAAAAGGATATTAATTAATGAACGTTATTTAAGTGTATTAAGTAAAGGAAATCAAAAAAAGGTAGAAAATGTTCCTGTAAATATGGCGTATTTTGAGTCTGTGAATGCTTATTGTATGAAAGAAAAAAATACCTTTATCGTTGTTTCTGAACCATTAGAACAGTTTTTATTTTTTATGAATCTTTTTATATATACTGATATTCCAGCAGTTGATAAGAGTTCAGCATTTATGATTGCCATGAGGACTATGCTGGGATTTGAATCATTTGATTTCGATTTAGATCCGCGATTTGATTTTCTAAATCATGAATATATTGAATTGGCAAAATATAAAACTAAATCTCAAATAGACTTTATTATTGGTCACGAATATTCACATTACTTATTAGGACATTTGAATTCGAAAACCAATACATCAATAAAGATGTCTATGATCAATAAATATGTTAAAAATGATAATAAGGTAAATACTTTTTATTATTCAAAAAAGAATGAATATGATGCAGATTGGTATGCTATCAAAAATATTACTGGCGATAATAATTATAAAGGCGAATTAACGAATGCTGCTTTTGATTTCTTTATCTATCAAAGTGCTTTTGAAAAAATTAAAAATTTTTATGGTTCTACACAGTCGTATACTCATCCAGATGCAAAAAGTAGGTTATTACAATTACGAAAAAAAATTAATAATAAATTCGGTTTTTCTTTAGATGAATTAGAGAATTATTTAAATAATGTTAATGAGTACACAGATAGTTTTATAACTAATTACTTAGTCACTAATATAGAGCAATTTGAAATTAAAGGATCATTTTATCTACCCTCATATATAAATTTGCCTTTAAGACGTGATCGTATAGATTTTTAAAAAAAGGGCTGAATAATCAGCCCTTTATACTACTAATTAGATTAAATAGCTAACACCTTAAAGCGCAGCAATCTGCTCCATATTCGCTTTAATTTTCGCTAACTGATCCGCAAACTCAGCCAGTTTCACTTTCTCGCCCTCAACTACAGCAGCAGGTGCTTTCGCCACAAAACCTTCATTGCCCAGTTTAGTGGCAATTTGGTCATGTTGTTTTTGAACCTTATCGAAGTCTTTTTGTAGACGACCCAACTCAGCTTTAGGATCAATCAAACCTTTCATTGGAACAAATACAGAAACGTGACCCACTACAGAAGATGATGACAATGGCGGTTGTTCAGCATCAGCAAGGAAAGTAATACTTTCAACTTTCGCCAAAGCTTTAAACAATGGTTCAATACGTGCAATCTGTGCTTTTTCAGCATCAGTGGTATTTTGAAGCAGAACAGGCAACAAACGTGCATTACCTAAGCCCATCTCACCACGGATATTACGTACCGCACCAATCAAACCTTGAAGCCATTGCATATCAGCTTCCGCTTGCTCATTAATACGTTCAGGATTGGCAACAGGGTATTGCGCCAACATGATAGTATCGCCTTTGATTCCGATCATTGGCGCAAGTGTTTGCCAGATTTCCTCAGTCAAATACGGCATCAATGGATGCGCTAAACGTAAAGATGCTTCCATCACTGCAAGAAGAACACGACGTACTTCCGCTTTACGTTCAGTCGATACATTTTCATCATTCAGAACAGGCTTAGTCAGCTCGACATACCAGTCACAGTATTCATTCCAAATGAACTCATAAATCGCTTGTGCAGCCAAATCTAAACGATAGGTTGCAAACGCAGTTTGAACAGCAGCTTCCGCTTTCTGTAAACGGCTCACGATCCATTGCTCAGGCAATTCCCAAAGGTCTTGACGAATTTCTTGACCAATTGGCTGTTGCTCACAGTTCATCATCACGAAACGTGTTGCATTCCAAATTTTATTGGCAAAGTTACGGTAACCTTCAACACGTTTCATGTCGAATTTGATGTCACGACCAGTATTTGCAAGCGCACAGAAAGTGAAACGAACCGCATCTGTACCATAAGCCTGAATCCCTTCAGGGAATTCTTTACGGGTCGCTTTTTCGATTTTTGGCGCAGTTTTCGGGATCATCAAACCTGTAGTACGTTTCTGTACTAAAGTTTCAAGATCAACACCGTCAATCAAATCTAATGGATCAAGTACGTTGCCCTTAGACTTAGACATTTTCTGACCTTCGCCATCACGGACTAAACCATGTACATACACAGTTTTGAACGGAACTTGTGGCGTACCATCTTCATTTTTCATGAAGTGCAGCGTAAACATAATCATACGTGCAACCCAGAAGAAAATGATGTCAAAACCAGTCACAAGTACGTCAGTTGGGTGGAACGTATTTAAGAAATAGTTTTCTTTATCTTTCTCAGCATCGCCAGTCCAACCTAAAGTTGAGAATGTCCACAATGCAGATGAGAACCATGTATCCAGAACGTCTTCATCCTGTTTAAGTTCAACATCAGCAGCGATGTTATTTTTCGCACGAACTTCTTCTTCGTTACGACCGACATAGATATTGCCTTCAGCATCGTACCAAGCAGGGATACGGTGACCCCACCACAATTGACGAGAAATACACCAGTCTTGAATGTTGTTCATCCAAGCCATGTACATATTGCTGTATTGCTCAGGGACAAATTTGATGTCGCCATCTTTCACCGCTTTGATTGCAGGTTCAGCAAGCGGCGCAATTTTCACATACCATTGGTCTGTCAATAAAGGCTCAACGATTACACCTGAACGGTCACCACGAGGTGGCTTCAATGTATAAGGTTGGATTTGATCCAGCCAGCCTTCAGCTTCAGCTTGTTCAACCAGTTTTTTACGTGCAGCAAAACGCTCTAAACCCACATATTCAGCAGGTGCTGCGATGGTTTTAGAAATCTGTTCGCCTGCTTTCGCGATGTATTCAAACTCAGCCAGAATTTCAGCATTTTTGTTGAAAATGTTGATAATTGGCAATTCACAGCGTTTACCCACTTCATAGTCATTGAAGTCATGCGCAGGGGTGATTTTTACACAGCCTGTACCGAATTCTTTGTCTACATATTCATCTTTTACAATCGCAACCGCACGACCTGTGATTGGCAGGATAATGTTTTTACCCACCAATGGCGCATAGCGTTCATCATCAGGTGCAACAGCAACAGCAGTATCACCTAACAGCGTTTCAGGACGAGTGGTTGCAACAACGATGTAATCTTTACCATCGTGTGTGCGTAGTGATTTATCTTCAAAAAAATATTTGAAGTGCCATAGAGAACCTTGTTCTTCTTTATCAGACTCAACTTCTAAGTCAGAAAGAGCAGTTTGTAATTTTGGATCCCAGTTAACAAGGCGTTTACCACGGTAGATCAAGCCGTCTTCGTGTAATTTAACGAAAACTTCTTTTACCGCATTGGATAAACCTTCATCCATGGTGAAGCGTTCACGTGACCAATCTACAGAAGAACCCAAACGGCGGATTTGGTTGGTAATGTTGCCACCAGATTGTTCTTTCCATTCCCAGATTTTTTCGATGAATTTTTCACGACCCAAGTCATGACGGCTTACACCTTGCGCACCAAGTTGGCGCTCAACCACCATTTGCGTTGCAATACCCGCATGGTCAGTCCCCGGTTGCCATAAGGTATTTTTACCTGACATACGGTTGTAGCGAGTCAAGGCATCCATGATGGCATTGTTAAAACCATGACCCATGTGCAAGCTACCTGTGACGTTCGGTGGCGGAATCATGATACAGAATGATTCGCCCTCACGAGATGGTTTGAAGTAGCCATTCTCTTCCCAAGTCTTATACCATTTTTTTTCGATCTCAGTCGGATCGTAGGTCGTAGCAATATTTTGCGCTGAATCAGTCATAGTAAAAACAGATCAAAAGTGAGTAAAAATTGGAACCATTGTAGCAAAATATTTATCAGGAATGTTGATTCCTCTTCTTCAGTATTGGTGTTGTTTTCATTTCTTGTGATTAGAAGTGTTATTGTTTTTACATTTCAAAATGAGAATCCTTTATTAAATGCAACAAATGTTGGATTTAATGCTGTTTTTAAAAGTCACAATTACAATATCAGTGTTCATCTGTATGAAATTTATGTTGAAAAAATATTCACTAGACAAGGCAAGATTGTTATAAAAGACAATGCAAGTCTGTGTAAGCTTTGCTAATATTCGATGACCATTGACCTATAAAATTAACAAAAGGCTGATTTGCATGACCTATAAAATTAACTTAGCAATCAATAATGATACCTATCAAGCATTACAACAAGTGACTGATCGTTTGAATCAAGGTGACAAGGAAAGTTTGTCTAAACAACTTGGCTCGATTTTTACTGATATGTCGTGTCAAGTATTAGATCAAGTTTTTGGACGTTTAATCGAAGAAAAGCGAGGAACGAATTTAGATGCAGCAGGACAAAAAAGTTTAAAAGAGGCAGAACAAATTTTTGAGCAAATTGAAAGTGCACTCAGAAAATATATGCCATGGTCGATTTCATTTTTTGGCAATGATCGTTTAAAGCCAGTTGCGAATCATATTTTACAAAAATTTGATCCTTCAAATCCCGAACAAATCTATATGTACTATGTGTTAGATCGTCAGTTAGGTGAAACAGCCAGTCAAAATATTGAACAAGTTTTGGCAGGTAATATTCAAGCGCTTCCTGCAACATTAAAAAACTTAGTTAAAATTATTGATTTAGGTATTTCAGAATTCATTCGTGATCCAAAGACTTTGCTAAAATTTAACTTTGTAGTCGATAAAACCTTAAATGGTGTGATCAACATGATTACCAGTACAGGTTATAAGCGTCTTGAAAAAGTGGGTGATGAATATAAATCAGGTGATGCAGAAAAAGCACAATATTATGCTAAACACTTTAACAGTTTCTTGGTACGTGCATAGTGATTGATTGACATTTTATAAATGGCTGTGCTTGAAATATTTTTCATGGCATATTTAAAATCAAAGATTTAGAGAGTGATTTCATGGACGGAAAAGTAGTTTGGATTACAGGTGCATCATCAGGTTTGGGTAAAGCATTAGCCAAAGAATGTGCTTTGCAAGGTGCACAAGTGGTATTGAGTGCACGTCGTTTAGATGAGTTGGAAAATGTCCGTGTCAGTTTGTTGAATCCAGATCGACATCTTTCTGTGGCAATGGACATTAGCAATGAGTCCCAAGTTCGCCATGCTTATGAACAAGTATTGAAAGAAAAAGGACGCATTGATTGGCTGATCAATAATGCAGGCTTGAGCCAACGTGCGCTCATTGCAGATACCACCATGCAAACTGAACGTACCATCATGGAAATCGACTATTTTTCCCAAGTCTTTTTAACCAAAACAGTATTACCAACGTTCTTGGCGCAAAAATCAGGGCGCATTGCTTATGTATCGAGTATTGCAGGTTTGCTCGGTACGCAATATCGTGCCTCTTATTCTGCGGCAAAAGCTGCGATTCACATGTGGGCAAATAGCCTACGTGCTGAAGTGGCGCAAGAAGGGGTGAATGTTTCGGTGATTTTCCCGGGTTTTGTCAAAACTAATGTGTCATTTAATGCCTTGAATGGCGAAGGTAAACCGCAAGGACATCAGGATGAAGCGATTGAAAATGGTTTGGATGCAGATGAGTTTGCTCAACAAACCGTTGAAGCTTTGCAAAAAGGTGAAGAATTTATCGTCGTGGGTGGACGTAAAGAAAAACTTGGTGTGTTAGTGTCACGTATTTCACCAAAAATTTTATATAAAATGATTCGGAAAATGAAAGTGAAGTAATATATTACAATATCAGAGGGGCTTTCAATGAGTTCCTCTGTATAGGTTGTGAAGTAATGGTTTTAAAAAGTAATAAAGAACAACTAAAACAAAATGGATTAAATTTGCAATATATTGAAAATCCTACTGAAGAAATGCAATTGATTGCGGTGCAACAAAATTACCTTGCATTACAATATATTGAAAATCCTTCTGATATTGTTATTGATGTGGCAATACAACGAGATGGTTATGCATTGGGATTGATTTCAGTCACCCAAAGAACAGCGCAACGCTGTTTACTTGCTGTTCAGACACAGGGTTTAGCGTTGCAATTCGCACCACATCAAACTGAGCAAATCTGTATAGCAGCAGTACAACAAAATGGTTTTGCTTTACAGTATGTGCAAATGCCTTTACAAAGTATTTATTTTGCGGCGATTATTCAAAATGGATTGGTACTGGAGCTGATCGAACAGCAAAGTTACCAATTGTGTATAAATGCAGTCAGGCAAAATGGTTTGGCTTTGCAATTTGTAAAACAACAGAATGAAGAATTATGTTTACTTGCAGTACAACAAAATGAGCAAGCATTTCATTTTGTAAAATTTCAAAATGAGGAGATCGCTTCAACTGCTGTGCAAGCAGATGGTCTATTATTGGAGTTTGTAATCGACAAAACTGAGCAATTGTGTTGGCTTGCCGTACAAAATTGTATAAATGCATTGTGTTATGTACCGATCTTGACAGAAGCTTTGTGTTTGATGGCTATTCAAAAAAGTGGTGCGGCTTTGGCTTTTGTAAAAAAACAAACTAAAGAAATGTGCTTGTGTGCCATTGAGCAAGATGAGTTCTATTTACAATATGTATGTGATCAAACAGAAGAAATTTGTTTACATACCATTCAGATGCATCACGGTTATGGTTTGGAATATGTACGCGAGCAAACAGAAAAAATATGTTTAGAGGCAGTTTCACGCAATGGATTAATGCTATCTACGGTTAAACAACAAAACCATACTATTTGTATGGCTGCGGTACAGCAAAATGGTCTGGCGTTGCAATTTGTAGAACATAAAACGGATGCGATCATAAAAATGGCATTATCCGAAAACACTCAAGCATTTGATTTTATTTGAAAGTATAAGAGAGGCTTACATGAAGATAAGCGTGAAAACAGCATGTGGATTTCTCTGTTCTATGGCAATGCATAGTATGGCATTCGCCATAGATTGTGAAAATGAATCACAGCTCTCAGCCGTATTAAAACAAGCCAATGTGGCATATCAGTCTTATCATTTGGTGGATTGTAAACTATTACCCAATACTAAAAATCAGCAAATAATTGCTTATGCTCAACAAAATCAGCAATCTACTGATTCTGAGGATTTTGATTACACGTTATCTTTAATCACATTAGATACTAAAAATGATCGAATTTTATCGTATTATCCAGTCAAAGATAAATTGGTGTCTGATGCGATCAGTTTAGAACGGATTCAACTCGATACCGCAGCATATCAACTCAGTCCTGAGCTAAGAGCAATAGGTGTACGTCTAAATTATTATGGTCACTCACAACCAAATCCATTTTCCATGCAAGTGTTAGATTTATATGACCTCAAAAATAAAAGAAAAGTTTTGGATAGTTTAATTGTAGATTTATATCGAGCAGAAACAGACACACGCTGTAATGCGGATATTGAAGAACGTAAATCGGCGTTAATTCTGCAAAAAACAAAAATGCAAAACTTTGTGGATATTCAGCTCAGCAGTAAAATTGAAAAATATGAAATGTATGGTGATGTAGAAAATTGTAAAGAGATTAAACGTCAATCTTCACAACAGAAATTTATTTTAAAATTTGATGGTCAGTATTATCAAGTGCCAAAAGCATTTAAAGATGATTACATATATTAGAGCATAAGTTTTATGGCATTTAATTTAAAAGTACATGATACATGAGAGAATAATGAGCTTTTATTTGCATAAAACTTAATCTCATAGATTTAATGGGAAATTAAATCTTTTTCCACACAGTATCTTCATCTTTAAAATTTAATAGAAAAGAAAAACCTGATTCATCTTCAACTAAATAAGAAGATGGATTGACCATGGTGACTTTTAACAAAGTACCTGTTTCAATGGTAATCGCAGGTAGATCAGTTTTCTTGAAAGTTATCGGTTGTAGTAATTCAACAATTTCCATAGTTCATCCTAAATAATGGTTCAAAATAAAGAATTGTGAGTAAATTATGACATGTTTATTGGATGGTTTTGCTGAATTAAAACTTAAATTCAGTCATATTTTATTTTAATTGCTTATAGATTAAACATGAAGAGTATTGAGAATTGTATAGCGTAACCAGAGGTAAAACTTTTAATACAATTCTCAATAACACAGCAATGATGTGGTTAAAGTTGTACTGTCACACCTAAAGCTTGAATAAATTGTGCCATCCAAGCAGGATGGGCTGGCCAAGCAGGTGCAGTGACTAAGTGCCCATCAGTCACTGCTTCAGTGACGGCAATATCAGCATATTGACCACCCGCAAGTTTGACTTCAGCAGCACAAGCTGGGTAAGCCGAGCATAAACGCCCTTTGATTACATCTGCAGCTGCTAAAATCTGTGCACCGTGACATACGGCTGCGATTGGTTTTTGCGCAGCGTCAAACTCACGCACAATTTCAAGGATTCTTTCATTCATACGTAAGTATTCTGGAGCACGACCACCCGGAATCACTAAACCGACATAATCTGCTGTATTGACTGCTGAAAAATCAAAATTGAGCGCAAAATTGTGCCCACGCTTCTCGCTGTAGGTTTGCTCACCCTCAAAATCGTGGATCGCCGTAGCAATGGTGTCACCTGATTTTTTATCAGGACATACCGCATGTACTGTATAGCCTAAGCCTGTCAGAAATTGGAATGGCACCATTGTTTCATAATCTTCAGCATAATCGCCAACGAGCATTAAAATTTGTTTTGACATGTGATTTCTCTCTTTTGACAAGATAATTGTTATACATTGAACATAACAGATTGATATGACGGTTTTAATCAGACCAACGGATAGATCAAAGATATACGACAAAGTTATGTTGAGAAAATAGCTTATTTTTGTATGAAAAACAGATGACAAATTACTAAAATATAAAAAAACTCAGTAACAGTTATATTTTTATTTAAGCTTTTAAGCTTAGTATGCATACATGAATTTAAAAAATTATTAGGGATATCAAGCTTCAATGTTTAAATCTTTTTTTCCAAACCCAAAGTGGTTTTTTAGCTCTTTGCTGATTTGGTTTGTGATCAATCTAGTGTTGTGGTACAGCGGTGGTAAATCTTGGGGTGAATTCATTGGCTTTCCTCAAGCTTATGCAACAACAGAATTACCCATTAATGTGACACGTTTTTGGTCAGTACAGTTTATTTGGTTTTACCTCTGGTTTTTTGTTTCAACTGCACTATTTGCGGCATTTTGGAAATGGAAATCTGACAATAAATGGCAAGCGTGGTCAGTATGGGGCTCTGCGTTTATTTTGTTTAATGTTTGGTTTGGGGTACAAGTATCTGTTGCGATTAACGCTTGGTATGGTCCATTTTGGGATTTAATTCAAAAAATGCTCAGTAGTGGCGGTGGCAATATCCAAGATTTATATATGGGAACTTTAACGTTCTTAATGATTGCAATGGTTGCGGTGACTGTAGCTGTGATAAATTCATTTTTTGTGAGTCATTATATATTTCGTTGGCGTACAGCAATGAATGAATATTATACAGCACATTGGGATAAATTACGTCATGTCGAAGGTGCATCACAACGTGTCCAAGAAGATACCATGCGTTTTGCAACAACACTTGAAGCTTTAGGTGTAAGTTTTATTAAAGCAATTATGATTTTAATAGCTTTTTTACCTGTCTTAATTCAGCTTTCTGAACGTGTTCCAGTCTTGCCTATTGTGGGGGAAATTAAGTATTCGTTGGTATGGGCTGCAATAGGCTGGGCAATTTTTGGTACATTTTTATTGATGGTGGTGGGGATTAAATTACCCGGTTTAGAGTTTAATAACCAAAAAGTTGAAGCAGCCTACCGTAAAGAACTAGTTTATGGTGAAGATTATGTAGATCGTGCACAGCCTGCGACTTTAAAAAAATTATACCAAAACGTACGTAAAAACTATTTCCGTTTATATTTTCATTACGCTTATTTTAATATGGTGAGCACATGGTATGCGCAGCTCGATATTTTATTTAGTTTGGTTGTGTTATTTCCATCCATTGCAGCGGGCACAATGACTTTAGGTTTACTTAACCAAATTGGTAATGTGTTTGATAAAGTCCGTGAGTCTTTTCAATATCTTATTAGTTCATGGAAAACGATTATAGAACTATTATCTATTCACAAACGTCTAAAAGCCTTTGAATCTGTATTAGACGAGAAATAATAATTCCATAACAAAAAAAAGAGCATCCCAAAATGCTCTTTTTTTATCTAAGCATCAAATAATCTCAAAATCAGCATAAAGAAGCCTCGAATCAGGAACCAAATAAACTGTAAAATTCCCATAAAAATCATTTCAAAGAGAACTTCGACAATAAATTTTATAATTGCTTTGATGATGCGTTTTAATTGTTGAAATGGAAAATAAAAAATGCCCAAACAAAATTGGTTGATTGGTGAGAGAGGTTCGCCAAGAAATGTATTTGGAAACTTATTTTCATCAGCATAAATCAGAGCAAATAACCACATGATGATCAAATAAGCAAAGATCACCAGAAGCATATAACTGATCATCTTGTGTCCTTTAAAATAATTCTTTTCAATGTTTAAGCATCACAAGTGCCTGCATTATCGAGTGCAGAAAAATACCATTTTCCATCAATTTTACTGAAAAATAAGTGCATATCATCCCCGATACTTTTACTCTTACCAACATATTGCAGTTCAACCAATTGCTTTTCAAAAGGTGCAATTTTGTTGAGTTCAGTTTTGAGCTCTTGTTTTGAACTTTCATGAATACTTTGATTAAATTTACTTAATTCTGAAAATGGCTTATGGCGATTAGTGGTATAAAATAAACCTGATTTATTCCATGATGTGCAATCCATTGTTGGTAGTTGTGTGGTTTGTATGAGTTTTTGATTTGCGTCAGGTGCTTCATAAAACCACATATTTGAGCCATTACCTTCATATTTTGGAAATTCAAATTCAGCGCGTGTATAGAAACTTTGATTGGTTGGCACACCGATTTTATTCCAGTAAATAAAGCCATATTTTGGATGGATAAATTGTTTGACGAGCTGCGCATTTTGGGTTTTAAAACCATGATTTACGGCTTGAATCGTGTCTTCTAATGAGGTGTCTGCTGCTGCAAAAGCAATTGATATTCCAAACAGATAGGTGAATAAGCTATATCTAACAAATTGAATTTTTAGCATATTTTTATACCTGAATATTTTTAGCTGTGTTTTATTTATACTAAGAAATGGTAATGAAAAATAGAGTGCTTGAATGCAGTAGATTTGTAATATGTATCGACTTTTTAAATGATTCAGCATCATGTAGATAAAGTCTTCATCTACATGATTTTGAAATATAAAGATATTAAATCATTATTGTTTATTTATGCGTACTGACCTGTGTCATGCGTGGGATTTTAGGTAAATCCTGTAAGGCTGGATCAAGTTCATCTTCTTGTGCATGGACGAGAAAATCAACACGTTCACGTAAACGTTTAAATTCGGGGGAGGTTAATAGCTCAGGACTGCGAGGACGTGGTAAATTCACTTCAATAATTTCTTTGATTTCCCCAGGATTGGCTTTGAGTGCCACGATTCGGTCTGCCAATAGAATCGCTTCGTCCATATCATGAGTCACAAAAATAATTGTAATATCAATGTTCTGCCATAAGTCCATCAAATGCTTTTGCATTTTCTGACGGGTATGTGGATCAAGCGCACCAAAAGGCTCATCCATCAGTAAAATTTTTGGCTCATTGACCAAAGCTCGTGCAATTGCAACCCGTTGCTTCATCCCGCCAGACAGTTGATGTGGATATTGATTTTCATACTTTTCTAAACCGATGATATTGATCCATTCTCGTGCAGCAGCTTCAGCGGAAGGGTTACTTGCACCTTTCATCAGTGGTCCAAACATGACATTTTCTTTTACGGTTTTCCATGGAAATAGGGTATAGCCTTGGAATACCATGCCACGTTCGGGGCTAGGACCATGAATAGGTGCTCCATCGACCAAGAGTTCACCACTGCTATAGGGGTCTAATCCTGCAACAACACGGCTGAATGTTGACTTACCACAACCCGATGGACCAATGACACAGATAAATTCTCGTTTGTGAATTTTTAAATCTAATTGATTTAAAATGGTGCGTTCAACTTGATCGTGTTTAAAGATTTGGCTAAGTTTTTTCGCTTCTAAAATCACAGGGCGCTGATAAATCGCATCAAAATATTCTTTGGGACTGAAGTCAGTAGATTGTTCTGGAGAATGATTCATTATTTTACTCCTACTTTCCATTTAAACATGCGTTGACCGAGTTTCATAAGGATGACATCACACAGTAAGCCGATGATTCCAATAATTAAAATTGCAGCATAGACATTGTCAAAGTTTTGATAACGGGCTTGTTGGGTAATAAACCATGTGATGCCAGAGGTTGTTCCAATCAGTTCTGATACAATTAAATAAGTCCATGCCCAACCCAGCAAAACCCGTAAATCTCGGTAAATATCGGGCAAGGCAGCAGGAATCACCACATAAAATAAGCTCTTAAATTTGTTTGTACCCAGTGTAAAACCTGCTTCAATCAAACCACGATCTACCATACGTGTAGTATTGGCAATGATTAAAATCTGTTGAAATAATGTCCCAATCACAATGATGGCAATTTTGGGTGCATCATTGATGCCTAAGATGGCTACGGCTAAAGCACCAAATGCTGGGGCAGGCAAGTAGCGAAAAAACTCCACAAAAGGTTCGGTCAGTTGTGAAATAGTTTTCGAAAAACCACATAAAATTCCCAATGGAATCCCGATCAAGGATGAAATAAAAAATGCAGTAAAGACGATTTTGATACTGTGCCATAAACTTTGATGAAACCAAGGAGCATCAGCTTGTGTTGGTGCTGTGGTAAATGCTGTGACTAAAGCAATGGCAACCTCATGTGGTGCAGGTAAATAAATTGGATTAACCAGTTTTCCTTGAGGTGGTGCAGCATCATGATTCACGGCATTTTGCGCTTCAGCATAAAAAACAGCTTTATCGACCCGACTATCCACTTGAAAAAAAGCAACACTGCCTGATTGGGTGATTTGCACTTGAGGATGCCAAATAAAGGGTAAATAACTGACAGCGCACCAGATTAAAATCGGAATTAGAAAAGAACCAAAACCCAGAAACAGCTTTTGTCTAGCACTGAGTTCACTTGCAACATAAGCCATAATGTGTCGCCCCAATATTACAATTTTTATTAAACGTAATACTAATAAGCAAAATAGATGCCATTTCTGTGTTTGATATTGAGAATGGTATGGCATAAAAAAGCCAATGATGCATGACTGAATCATTGGCTTTTATGTTGAATAGATAATTTTAAAATCAACAAATAAATTTACAATTTAGTCGTTATTGCCCATAAAGAACCTTGCTCAGCATTTTTTTGACGATCTTTGGCTTGTTGATAAAATCTTAAAAATGCTAATGCTGAAACAAAGGCAATGACATCGACCCAAACTGTTGCACCGCCATAGACTGAGATGCCACTATTTGGCATAAATGTACCGATTAAACTGGTTAATGGCATTAGTATCAAGCAAATGGCAATGCTCATTAACAATATAGGCAAGGCTTTGGCATAACCTTTGATAAATGTAAAAGCAATACAGCCTAAAAAGATCGCATAATAGCCATACATAAAGAAATGATTGATGCTTTGCAAAGAACTATATGGGAAAATAATTCGACTCAGCATCAATGTTGCCACAATAGCGAAGATACAGCCTAAACACGTTCCAATGGTTAAATTTGCCAAAAACACCACATCTTTACGCTGCGTTGGAATTGGGTCTTGTGCTCGTTTTTGTTTACGTGCACGAGTTTCTACCCATAAAATATTGCCAGAATAAAACAAAAATGCACCGCCAATTCCTAATATTAGGTATAGCCAACGTACAGTAAAGCCACCAAAATTCCCAAAATGCAAGCTAAACATGGCAGTGATGAATTTGTCACTTGCACCGTTTTGGGTATAGAGCCCGCTGCTATCAGATTTTTCGATTACATAAGGATTCATACGCATAAAGTCTTGTGAAGCACCACGTAACATGAGGTCTCCACTATAAAGTGCAATTCGTGCTGCGGCTTTTTGTGGGTCATCCAAGTTACTCAATTGAATATAATCGATACGATACTCAGGTGCGACTTGATGGATTTTGTTTAAAACTTGTTGAATATCAAGTTTATTTTGACTGATATGAATCACTTCTTTGGCAGGTGGTGCAAAAACGGGTTTACCTTTGAGAGCTAATTCTCCCAAAGCATCATAAAAAAAATCATGGAATGCAAAAACAATCACAGATGCACTGATCAGAATATGAAAAGGTAAGCTCGTAATACCGACAACATTATGCGTATCTAACCAAAAGCGCTTTTTATTTTTTCCAGAACGAATCACAAAATAATCTTTGATCAATGTCGGTAATAAAATAATTAACCCAGACATCAGTGCTAAAAAGTATAAAACCGCCACAATACCCATGACATAAACACCTAAGCCATGATGTCCAAGCATGCCGGGAATACCAGCTGTTTCATGTAACTGTTCAATCAACCAACCTGCTTTGGCAAGATTCTCTTGTTGTACGATCAATTCACCATGCTGATCTAAACTTGCAAGCCATGTATTTTGAGCCGTATTAAATCCCTCAGTACGACCCTTTTCAGTCCATGATAAAGGTGCAAAATGAAACTCATTAGAATTAAAGTTGAGGGTAAATGCTTTCTCTGTTGCTGGGTATTTTTCTTGAACCTGTTGAATCAAATGTGCATATTGATCCACTTGAATTTGTGGCAATTGTTGTTTTTCAGGTGTTGCCCATTGACTAATTTGGTGTTGGAAAATACTTAAGCCACCTGCAAAAAAGCAAATGAACAATAAAATTCCAGCACTAACTCCTACCCAAGTATGCAAGTTTTTGGCGATTTTCATGAGATCAGAACGAATTTTCATATTAAGCTCTTAGTCCAAAAAGCAAAGCAAAAGCGATGACATTAGCAATGCTAAAAAATAGCAATGCGTGCTTACCTGTACGACATAAATAACTTAGAAAAAATAAAGGCAACCAAAACCATGCGATGCACCACATTGCAATTTGTGCAATCGTACTTTGTGCCAAAAAATTCAGCCCAATCACGAATACTAGACTGGATAATACAGTGGATAAACTGAGTCCTAAAATTGCGCCTACAAGGGTTTTTGTCCACCAATCAGGCTGCATGGGACGTTCTATTTTTGTTTTCATGGTCATAATTTCCGTTTAAATAAGTTTAAAAATGGAACGAAAGACCAAATGGCAATTAAGAACATTAGCCAAATTAAACATGCGACAAGCTTAGGTAAGCTTATGAATAGTAAGGCTAAACTGCTTATTAATGCACTGAGACCTAACCATTTAAAAAATATAGGCAGCGGTTTTTTAAATAAATTTTGATTTTGATGACTGCTATAGATGCTAAAAGCACCTAAAAATAAAAGGCAAATTCCTAAAATTTTCATGTTCAATAAACACGGTTGAGCAAATTTGTAGCACAGTATATATAAATGATAATCATTATTAAATAATAAATAGAATTATTTATTAATTATTGTGAATATTGTCTATTAAATGGTTGAAAGGGAAAATATTTAACATCCAATCGAAAAGTATTTTTTGTTATAGTGCAAAGCCAAAATGATGCTTATTTTTGATTGAGGAATGAGAACACATGAATTCAACTGTGCCCACAGCGAAAAAAAGTAAGAAAAAACTTTTTCTTTTGCTCAGCTTAGGTCTTTTAATTCCTGTTTTGTTGATTGCAATTGCATTTTTCGCAATCAAAAATGATGCTGAAAATCAAAAAGAATATGATCGTATTCGTCAACAACAAGCTGAAAGAATTGAACTACAGAAACAGCAACAAAAAATTCAGCAAGCTATAGATCAGCAACAGAAACACAGTGAATCCTAAATTATAAAGCATAAAAAACCGCTCAAATTTGAGCGGTTTTTTGACATCGAACAAATCAAATAATTATTTGTTTTTGTCTTTTAACTGAGGAACAGCAGAACCTGTACCTACTGCGAGTAAACCTGCACCTGTATAGATGCCTAATTTTGCACGTGTATCGGTAATATCAAGATTACGCATGGTTAACTGACCAATACGATCCATCGGCGTAAACATTGAGTCACCTTTTTCCATCGTCAAACGTTCAGCTTCATAAGTGAGGTTTTCAGATTCAGTGTTCATAATCGTGTAGTCATTACCACGACGGAGTTCTAAAGTCACAGTACCTGTGATTGCTTTAGCTACCCAACGTTGAGCAGTTTCACGAAGCATCAATGCTTGAGAATCGAACCAACGACCTTGGTAAAGTAAACGACCTAAACGTAAACCGTTGATACGGTATTGTTCAATCGTGTCTTCGTTATGAATACCCGTCACAAGACGTTCATAAGCGATATGAAGAAGAGCCATACCTGGAGCTTCATAAATACCACGAGATTTTGCTTCGATGATACGGTTTTCAATTTGGTCAGACATACCGAGACCATGACGACCACCGATACGGTTCGCTTCAAGAATGAACTCAACTGGATCTTCGATACGTTTGCCGTTTAATGCAACAGGGAAGCCTTCTTCGAAAGTCACTGAAACTTCTTCAGCGTCGATTTTTACATCGTCTTTCCAAAATGCAACACCCATGATTGGGTCAACGATTTTGATACCTGCATTGAGGTATTCAAGATCTTTCGCTTCGTGAGTCGCACCAAGCATATTTGAGTCAGTTGAATATGCTTTTTCTTTTGACATTTTATAGTCAAAACCATTGTCGATCAGGAATTGTGACATTTCTGCACGACCGCCTAACTCATCAATGAAAGTTTGGTCTAACCATGGTTTGTAAATTTTAAGAGCAGGGTTGGTCAATAAACCATAACGATAGAAACGTTCAATATCGTTACCTTTATACGTAGAACCATCACCCCAGATATTTACGTCATCTTCTTTCATTGCGGTAACAAGCATTGTACCTGTTACTGCACGACCTAATGGAGTCGTGTTGAAATAAGGAACGCCACCCGTTGAAATGTGGAAAGCACCACATTGAATCGCAGCAATACCTTCTAATGCAAGTTGTAAACGGCAATCCACTAAGCGAGCTTTTACAGCACCGTAAGCTTCAGCTTTACGTGGGATTGCATCGTAGTCATCTTCATCTGGCTGACCTAAGTTTGCAGTATATGCATAAGGTTCTGCGCCTTTTTGTTTCATCCACAATAAAGCTGCTGAAGTATCTAGACCACCAGAGAAAGCGATACCTACTTTTTTGCCTACTGGGACATTCTGCAAAATCGTTGCATTATCAGTCATTGCGATTCCTAACATTTACGAATATTGGCACACGCATGGGTGTGCCGAAAAAAATTATATGGGCGATATGATAGCACTTTTTAATGCAGTTGTTTTCCTTATCAAAATGGCAATTTAAAAAAATCTTAAATTTTTAAATGGAAAATTTATTTTGTATGAGCAGGCTTGATTTAGCTTTACGATCATATGAATTCAATCAAGACTTAGTTAAACTTTTAAAGGCACATTGGTGAATGAGTTTTGAAAATGAATCAGTATTAATATCAGCAGGTAAAACTAAGGTATAACGATAAATTTTGTGACAAATATAGACAGTTTGGCAAAGTGCTTCATCGTCAAATTCAATGCCATCCACAGTTGTTTTTAAATCGTGAGCAATACTCTGAACCTCATGTGTTCGATGTTTGGATGTGAAAATGGCAAACGGACCTTCACCTTCAGTATTTAAGGCATAGCCATGATGATCACTAAATAAATCCATTGCTTGATCTTTTTGAAAATAGGTGATGATCTGATCCTCTTGTTTATCGTAATGATATTGTTCTAAATAGTCATACCAAATATTTTTTCTAATTTGTTTACGAAAGCGTTTTAAAAACTTTTTGTGGCAAATCGGAGAATAGAAAATATAGTCGTAACCTGTGATGTGCATATAGTTTCCTTATTTTTCTCTCTAAAAATCAATTTTACATAAAGTTTAATGCTAATTTTGGGGAGGCGAGTTTGATTTAATTTTAAATTGAAAACTAGAAAAATACAGGAAGCCTTTCTATGGAAAAGTCCATTATTTTTTATTCATTATTTTATTTTTAATGTTCTTTATTAATAGACTATTTCATCAATAAATCGATAATAAAATGTATATTAATTCACGATTAACAAGTAATATTCAACTAAAATTAAGTACGTATATTCCTCAAATAGGGAATAGAAATTTTTAACTCGCTTCATACAATAATTTACTTATATAGCGTGAAATACCTTTGATTTAACTTTTAGTTTTCAATGTGTTTTCATATCAAAAGTAGAAGAGACTTTGTTGGGGAAGTCATAAAAAAAGCTCAATTAGCCTTTTAAAATCACAAGCCTAAGGTGTTTTCTTCTGGTTGATTTTATGAGTGTTATCAAATATTTAAAATTGAATTGTTAAGGATAAAAAATGGTTGACATCAAATCAGTAAAAATGACAGATGGGAATATCGTTGAGCAAAATATTGCGGTTTCTCAGCAAGGGGATATAGTTTCTACACAGTTACAGAATAATGAAATTCTGAAGTTAGGTATTTCTCCTGATCAGATCCAAACAACAACACGTGAAGGGCAAAATTTAGTTATTCAGCTCAAAGATGGTAGCCAAATTGTTATTCAGGACTACTTTTTGCAAGCCAATCCACAAGTTGCATTGCAGCAAGGTGAATTATTATGGGATATGCAATTAGCAGAAACACCAACAGGTTTGCAAGCAGATTATTTAGCAGTAAGCTCACTAAGTGAATTAGGCGCAGTTTCTGGTGCAGGTGCAGCTTTGTTTGCAGGAATCCCAACTTGGGGATTAGCAGCCGCGGGTGTTGCGGGTTTGGGTGGAGTTATTGCTGCTGTAGCAAGCAGTGGTGGTTCATCAAATAAAGAAGAAAAAGATACAACTGCACCAAAAGCAGGTACATTAAGCTTTACAAATTATATAGATACAGGTGCAAAAGCAGATGACTTTATTAGTCAGGATAAGAGCTTTGACCTCAGTTTGGTAGGACAAGAAGTAAGTTCAAACGTGGTTTACCAAATCTCTAAAGATGGTGGTAAAACATGGACAACCACAACAGTAAAACAAAGTGATTTAGCTGATGGTGATTACCAATTTAGAGCCGTTGTGAAAGATGCTGTAGGTAATACTGCATATACAAATATTCAAAAAGTTACAGTTGATACCGTGGTACAAA
>NZ_LQXQ01000042.1 GCF_003268395.1 Acinetobacter sp. CFCC 10889
AGGGTAGGAGAGTTTCTTTGCCCTCATCCTAGCCTTCTCCCAAAGGGAGAAGGAACTTTCAACATATTAAACCGCAGTACGCTCTTCAATACCATTGTCAGTCGCAACAACAGCAATATCCGCTTTATTAATCGCGAAAATACCGTTACATACTACACCCGGAATATCATTCAAGGTCTTTTCTAACTCTAATGCATTCAAAATATTTAAATTGAATACATCCAAGATTACGTTGCCGTTATCCGTTACAACACCTTCACGGTAAACAGGATCACCACCGAGTGATACGATTTTACGCGCTACAGCAGAACGTGCCATTGGAATCACTTCGACAGGAAGTGGAAATTCACGACCAAGTTGCTCAACCCATTTAGAGTCATCCACGATACAAACGAATTTTTTTGCAATTGAAGCCACAATCTTTTCACGTGTTAAGGCAGCACCACCGCCTTTGATCATGTGCATGTGACGATCAATTTCATCTGCGCCATCGACATAAGCATCTAAACCGCCTACATGGTTCATATCAACCACTTCAATACCCAATTTTTTCAAACGTTGTGCAGTTGCTTCAGAACTTGCCACCGCAGCTTCAAGTTGTAGCTCAGGTAAAAGCTCAATGAGGAAGTTTACAGTACTGCCTGTACCGACCCCTAAAATGCCCCCTTTTGGTAAGTGTTTTAAAGCAGCTTTGGCTGCTGCTTGTTTTTTCTCATCTTGGGTAGCATAAAGACTCATGACATCTCTCAATAAATTTTCAAATTTCTGCACATTTCGCATAATTTTAAATCGCAAATGCGCAGGGGTTTGTTACAATCAATGCTCATTTTAAACTGTTATATGGAAAATTAACATGCTGTCTCGTTTGGTTCGACAAATATTACAGGCAACGGTCTATGACGTTGCGATCGAAACCCCACTCGAAGCAGCGCCACGAATTAGTGAAAAACTAAACAACAACATTCGCTTCAAACGCGAAGACTTGCAACCTGTCTTTTCCTTCAAACTGCGCGGTGCCTATAACCGTATCAGTCAATTACCGAAATCTCAGTTGGAACGTGGCGTTATTACTGCTTCTGCGGGTAACCATGCACAAGGCGTGGCACTATCTGGTCAAAAGTTGGGTATTACCGCCATTATTGTGATGCCAAAGACGACGCCTGATATTAAAGTTCAAGCCGTAAAACGTTTGGGTGGTCAAGTTGTTCTACACGGCGATTCTTTTGATGTTGCCAATAAATACGCGATCCAATGTGCTGCTGACGAAGGTATGACTTTCATTCCACCCTATGACGATGAATTGGTCATGGCAGGTCAAGGGACGATTGCCAATGAAATTTTACGTCAATGGCGTGATGTCGATTATGTATTCGTTGCTGTTGGTGGTGGTGGTTTAATCGCAGGTGTAGCCGCGTATTTAGGCGATGTTGCACCGCATGTCAAAGTCATTCCTGTGGAATATGATGAATCAGCATGTTTAAAAGCCGCTTTTGAGCAAAATGAACGTGTGATTTTACCCACTGTTGGCTTATTTGCCGATGGTACAGCTGTTGCACAAATTGGTGAAAAACCATTTGAAGTCATTCAATTACAAAAATCAGATAACTCAGGTCCAATCGTTGAACGTGATGTTGTACTTGTGAATACTGATGAAATCTGTGCAGCAATCAAAGATACTTATGACGAATGTCGTAGCATCGTTGAACCATCGGGTGCAATGGCTTTGGCAGGGATTAAAAAATACGTTGCTGAACATGGTTTAGAAAATAAAAATATGGTGTCGATTGTTTGTGGTGCCAACATGAACTTTGACCGTTTACGTTATATCGCAGAACGTACCGAACTTGGTGAACGTAAAGAAGCGATTTTTGCCGTGACCATTCCAGAAGAAAAAGGTTCATTCCTCAACTTCTGTCGTGCCTTACAAGGTCGTAACATCACTGAATTTAACTACCGTGCGAGCAGTTCTTCTGCGGCACAAGTTTTTGTCGGTATTAGCTTAAAATCAGGTGACAAAGAACGTCATGACATTTATGAAGCGCTAAAAATGCATTATGACGTAGATGATTTATCTGATGATGAAGTGGCTAAACTCCATATTCGTTATTTGATTGGCGGTCATGCAGACATTGAAAATGAACGTCTATTCCGTGTCGAATTCCCTGAGCGTCCAGGTGCATTACTGACTTTCTTGGAGCGTCTAGGACCAACACATAACATTACCCTGTTTCACTACCGTAACCACGGTGCTGCGGAAGGTCGTGTATTAGTGGGTTTAGATGCAGAAGATGCTCAGCAAAATCCAGATGGTTTGGTTGAAACATTGGAAACGATCACTTATCCATATCAGGAAATTACCAATAACTTAGGTTATCAGCGTTTCTTAAAATAATGTTGATTTAAAATATTATTTTAGAATCAAAGCCAGTTTATATATCGTAGACTGGCTTTTACTCAAATATCATTACAATATTTTATTGCCTGAAAAATAAATCATCATATAATTCATAATATTACATTTATTCTAATTTTGAATTCTAAGCATTTGCTTTTGCCAATTCAGAAAATTTAGCAACCCCTCTAATTTATATATAGTTTATAAAATGTGTAATTTAAGACCAATAGTACTTTAAAGCTAAATACCTAAGACACTAATCTAAGACTTTTTGTTGCTATATAAATGTAAAATTTATTATAAAAATACATTAATTTTAGAACAATTACTTCACCATTTTTTAACCAAATAAAAAACTATTATTCATGTAAATAATTACACATAAGTTATTGATTCATTTTTATTTTATTTAACTTTAAGAATAAATCATCAATTTTGGTTATTTTATGAGAATTGTCCAATATATTTCATTATGTTACAACGCCTGCTGTTTTTAGAGTAATTAATCTGTTTTTGTATTATTTACTCATTTGTTAATGATAATTCTTGGATGAAAAACCACATGCGTATGCAACCTAAATTCATCACTGTCGCCATTGCGTTGATCAGTGCAGGTTCAGTCACCCCTACATTTGCACAAGGTTATGGTGTAAATGAACAAAGTATTTCTGCAATGGGCACAGCCTATGCAGGACGTGGGGCGCATGTACAAGATGCATCGATCATTTATGGTAACCCTGCTGGAATCACTCAATTAGAACGTGCAGAAGTCAGTCAAAATGTAACTTTTGTGAAAGCATATTCAGATATTAAACATTCACAAGGTTCAGGCTTAGCACAAAATGGAACCAATGACGGTGACTTTGTCCCAGAAGTTGTTTTAGGTTCAAGCTATGCATCTGTGCCTTTAAATCATTTGGTAAATGGTTTATCTGCAGGGATTGGGTTATATGTCCCTTATGGGATCTCAAGTAATTATGAATCTAGCTTTCAAGGTTCTGTTTTTGGTGACAAAACCAAAGTTAAAGTCATCACTTTGCAACCCACTGTTGCTTATGAAATAAATCCAAAACTGTCTGTTGGTGTTGGTGCAAGCATTAACCGCATGGATGGTGAAATTAACCAAAGTTTGACAGGTATAAGTGATCGTACAGGTCTTAAAGGTGAAGATTTCTCAGGTGGCTACAATCTTGGTTTATTACTACATCCAACGGATAAAACCCATGTAGGCTTAACTTACCACTCTAAAGTTGAATTTAAACTCAAAGATACTGCTTATATCAAAGATTTAAACCCTTTAGCGTTATTGGCAAATCCTCAAGCTGCGGCATTGCTGAGTCAAAAGGGAATTGATCTATCAAAATTGCCTACGTTAAATCACTTAAATATGACATCACATGATGCATCTCTCAAAGTGACAACGCCTGAAAGTGCTGAGTTTTCTGTGTCTTATCAAGCGACACCTGATTTAAACCTATTAGCAAGCGCAACATGGACTCGTTGGAGCCGTTTGGGAACTTTAAGTCCTGAAACAGGTTTTAGTGCAGATTTACTATTAGCACAAAATAGCCAATTGGCTGGATTATTAGGGCAAATGGCAACATCAGGCAAACTCAGCCCACAAGAAATTGCAGGCATTAAGCAAATGGTGAATGCACAATTGGGTGGTCAGCATGATGAAGTATTAAAGTTTAAAGATAACTGGATGTTCAATGTTGGTGCTGAATATACTCTCAATCCACAATGGAAATTACGTGCAGGCTATGCATATGACCAAACCCCTGTAGATACAGCACATCGTACTGTACGTTTACCTTTAGGTAATCGTCATTTAGTCAGTGTGGGTGCAACCTACAATGCTACAACCAATACCTCTGTTGATGCAGGTTATATGTATATCTTTGAAAACACCGCACGTGTGCATCAAGAAAAAGCAGCTACAAGCTATTCAGCAGAATATCAAAACACAGCACATACTGTTGGCTTACAATTAAACCATCGTTTCTAATTTAGCTATATACGATCATTTTCTTGATCATATTTTATTACATTTTTCCTTATCATACAGGTATTTTCCATATCATACCTGTATGATTTTCACACGAATAATAAAATAATTTTTTATATTGATCAATGTAACATAACTGTCATATATTAATCTTAGTATGCCAAGCAAGCTCACCTAGACATTGAAAAAAATGACGCAGATCATGCCCACTTTAGAAAATTTTCAACATAGTTCAGAAACTTATATTAATCGTGAAATCTCACTTTTAGAATTTCATAAACGTGTCTTAGCGCAAGCCAAAGATGAAAATCATCCCCTACTTGAGCGCTTAAATTTCCTGATTATTTTTTCACGTAATTTAGATGAGTTTTTTGAAATTCGCGTGGCAGGTTTAATTAAGCAATTGGACATGAACAGTATTACCACTTCGCCTGATGGCATCCCCAATGAAGTGATTATTCAACAAATTTCTGATATCGCCCATCAAGCCTTGGAAGAACAATATAAAATTTTAAATTATGATCTATTGCCGCAGTTACAAGGTTTTGGCGTTCGCTACATTCAGTTTGCAGATATTTTAGAAAAACATAAGGCGTGGATTAAAGATTATTTCTTTAAACAAGTACAACCTGTCGTGACTCCGATCAGCCTTGACCCTGCACATCCATTTCCAAGACTGGTCAATAAAAGTCTAAATTTTATTGTTACCCTTGAGGGTAAAGATGCATTTGGTCGTCAAATTGAACTTGCGATTGTCCCTGCCCCTCGCTCATTGCCTCGTTTAGTCAAATTACCCACTGAACTCACTGGTGGTGAAGAACATTACATTTTATTGTCTGCGATTATTCAACAACATATCAGTGATTTGTTCCCAGGTATGGTGGCAACTGGCTGTTATCAATTTCGTGTCACACGTAATGCTGATTTGACATTGGCAGAAGATGTAGATGATTTGGCTGTAGCATTAAAAGATGAATTATCTTCTCGCCGTTTTGGTCGTGCAGTCCGTTTAGAAGTCACTAAAAATTGCCCAAATGATATCAGTCATTATTTGCTTGAGCAGTTCGATCTTGACCCAATGCACTTATATAAAGTTGATGGTCCTGTCAATTTAGCGCGTTTGGTCACTAACTTCGATATTCCTGAATTACGTTTTAAGCCTTATCAAGCTGTGATTCCAAAAGCTTTACGTAGTGCTCCACAGATTTTTGAGGTGTTGAGTAAGCGCGACATTTTACTACATCATCCCTTTGATTCTTTTGCACCTGTCATTAATCTCTTAAAAGAAGCAGCCAAAGATCCTAATGTATTGGCGATTAAACAGACTTTATACCGCAGTGGTCCAGACTCCGAAATTGTGCAAGTCTTAGCAGAAGCCGCACGCAATGGTAAAGAAGTCACGGCGATCATTGAGCTACGTGCTCGTTTTGATGAAGAATCCAATATTACTGTCGCCAATATTTTGCAAGAAGCGGGTGCAGTTGTGGTGTATGGTATTGTTGGTTATAAAACCCATGCCAAAATGATTTTAGTGGTACGCCGTGAAGCTGATAAATTAAAACGTTATGTACATTTAGGGACAGGAAATTACCATGCAGGTAATGCTAAAATGTACACCGATTATGGTTTAATGACGACAGATGCTGATATTTGTGAAGATGTGCATAAGATTTTCCAAGAACTCACGGGTATGGGACGTATGGCAAAATCACAAAAATTATTTCATGCACCATTTACCTTACATGCACAACTTTTAAATTTGATTGAACAAGAAATAAAGCATGCTCAAGCAGGTTTACCCGCACGTATTATTATTAAAGTCAATGCTTTAACTGAACCAAAACTCATCGCAGCCCTTTATAAGGCTTCACAAGCAGGCGTAAAAGTGGATTTAATCATTCGTTCAATCTGCTGTTTGCGTCCACAAGTAAAAGGTTTATCGGAAAATATCATGGTACGTTCGATCGTTGGACGGTTTCTTGAACATACTCGTGTCTATTATTTCCAAAATAATGACGATGCAAAATTATATTGTGGTAGTGCAGATTGGATGGGGCGTAATTTATTCTCCCGTGTCGAAACCTGTTTCCCGATTGAGGATAAAAAACTACGTAAACAAATTATTGATGATGGTTTACTCAACTATTTAAAAGACAATGTCCGCGCTTGGGAACTCGATGCTCATGCTCAATGGACTGCTTTAAAACCTGAAAATACAGAAACCTCTTTTATTGCTCAACAACATTTAATGGATCAACGAGTGATTAAAACCATTGCTTAATCACTCGTTTTAAGTCAAAAATGGTTTGCATTGGCTCAAACCATTTTATTAACAATAATTTTATTTTAATCAAATATTTCCCCAAACACGTACAGCTTCAGGGATTTTTTCATTTTTAAATTGTATAGCATACTATTCTTTGGTCAATATTTACCTATGATAATCATTATTCTCATTTCAAAATATTCTTAACATCCTACATCCACCTTTATATGCACCTATCCAAAAATTGGTATAATTATTGCTTTAAAATAACAATTACTTTTTCTTTTGATCAGTGAGTCTATTTTAAAGCTTGATATTACTCAGATAAAATTACTCCTCATCATATCTAGCAGACCTAACCACAAGGATATACACGGTGACAACGGCTTATTTACGCGGTCAAACCCTGATTGATGCTATTCAGGATGCCCCTTATTCACGAGATTTAATTGGCTATCATGGGCGTCCCCCAGTGGTACAGTGGCCGAATCAGGCACGCATCGCTGTCCAGTTTGTCCTGAATTATGAAGAAGGTGGCGAAAATCACGTCGAACATGGCGATGCAGGTTCTGAACAATTTCTATCCGATATTATTGGTGCAGCTAGTTTTCCTGAACGCCATATGTCAATGGATTCGATGTATGAATATGGCACTCGCGCAGGATTTTGGCGTATTCATGACGAATTTCAAAAACGTGGTTTACCGATGACAGTTTTTGGCGTGGGAATGGCACTAGTGCGTAACCCTTATATTGTCGATGCTATTCGTCAAGCCAATTATGATGTTGTGTCACATGGGCAACGCTGGTTGCATTATCAACATGTTGACCTTACCACCGAACGCCAACATATGGATCAAGCAATTAGTGTGCTTGAAGCATTATTCAATAAAACCCCAATTGGTTGGTACACAGGACGTGATAGTCCACGTACACGCCAACTACTTGCCGAATTTCCACAAATTAAATATGACTGCGATTATTATGGCGATGACTTGCCCTTTTGGACAAAACTCACCTCAGAATCAGGTATTACTCGACCACATTTAATTATTCCATATACGCTTGAAAGTAATGATATGAAATTTTGTTCCCCAGGCGGTTTTAATAGTGGTGAACAATTTTATCAATATTTAAAAGATGCTTTTGATGTTTTATATGCAGAAGGCGAAACTGCATCTAAAATGTTATCTATAGGTATGCACTGTCGTATTTTAGGGCGCCCAGGGCGCTTTAAAGCACTACAACGCTTTTTAGATTATGTGCAATCTAAAGAAAAAGTCTGGATTTGTCGCCGTGCAGATATTGCCGAATATTGGTATAAAAATCACATAGTATAATTTAACATTTATGATCAAAAAGAGTGCTTTAAATACACTCTTTTTTTATTTTTATACTCTTAATTTAATAACTTATTCAAATTTGGCATCGTTATTGCAGATTAAACTCTAAGATTTTTTGAATAGCTTTAGGTATGCATAATGCGACTTTCGGAATTTAATCAGAGCCAAAATGGCGAGGTCAATACACTACTCAAACATTGTGTACATATCGAACGTTGGGCTCATGACATTTTACAACAGCGCCCCTTTGCATCGAAAGAAATACTGTTACAAAGTGCACATCGACATGCCACCACATGGACATGGGATGAAATTCTCGCTGCCCTGAATACACACCCTCGTATTGGTGAAAAAAAAGCACAAGCAGAACTCTCTACAAAAGAACAGAGGTTCTCTGACCGTGAACAAGCAGCAGTCATGCAAGACTCGGCGACTCAACAAGCACTTTTTCAAGGCAATGTTAGCTATGAAAAAAAATTCGGTTTCATCTTTTTAATTAAAGCTTCTGGTTTAAATAGCGAAGAAATTCTCACGGCTCTTAATTATCGTCTAAGCAATGACTTTGACAGTGAAAAACGCATTGTACATCAACAACTTTTGGAAATCGCACAACTTCGTCTTGCTCAGGAGATTCAAGCATGATCAGTACCCATATTCTTGATACCCATTTGGGCAAGCCTGCTGCCAATGTCAAAGTGAAATTATATGCCGAGCAAAATTACCTTGCTGAAGCCTATACCAATGCAGATGGTCGTGTTTCTGCATTTGATGTGATGGATTTAACCGCAGGTGTCTATGCGCTTGAATTTGATGTTGGGGCTTATTTTCAAGACAAAAATACCGCTACATTTTTTCCTAAAGCCGTGATTCATTTTCAGGTACACGACATCAGCCAACATTATCACATTCCATTATTGATCAGTCCTTTTGCCTACTCAACTTATCGTGGTAGCTAAGCCAATCATTTATAAATCAGTCTTTTATCGTTTAGATTCAACAGGGGAATACAATGTCAGAACATGAAAAAATATCACCTGAACATGAATATTTGGGCGCAGGGAAAAGTGCCGCTTATGGTTTACAACACGTTTTAACCATGTACGGTGGCATTATTGCCCCACCTTTAATTGTAGGTACAGCAGCAGGTTTATCTGCCGCACAAATTGGTTTACTGATTGCAGCAGCTCTATTTGTCGGTGGACTTGCCACCATTTTACAAACCGTTGGCGTTAAATACATCGGGGCAAAATTACCACTGGTACAAGGCGTTTCTTTTGCAGGCGTTGCAACCATGGTGGCGATTGTGACCACAGGCGGTGGCTTATCTGCGGTATATGGTGCCGTGATTGTTGCCTCGCTGATTGGTTTTTTCCTTGCGCCGTATTTTTCTAAAATTGTACGCTTTTTCCCACCTGTGGTTACAGGCTGCGTTATTACTATTATTGGGCTATCATTATTGCCTGTAGCTGTACGCTGGATGATGGGTGGCAACAGCAAAGCACCTGAATGGGGCAGTGTAGAAAATATCAGCCTTGCCCTACTCACTCTAGGTATTGTAATTATATTAAATCTATCACGTCATGCAGGTATTCGTCGTTTATCCATTTTACTGTCAATTGTTTTAGGTACTATTTGTGCCTATCTATTAGACTTTGGTAATTTTAGTCAAGTTTCACAAGGCGCATGGGTACAAATCCCAAGTCTATTTGCTTTTGGTATGCCGACCTTTGAAATCACTGCTATTCTATCCATGCTCATTGTGACCTTAGTGATTATGACTGAGACTACGGCTGATATTTTAGCAGTAGGTGAAATCGTCGAGACTAAAGTGGATTCAAAGCGCATTGCTGATGGTCTACGTGCGGATATGTTCTCTAGTGCTGTTGCACCGATTTTTGGGTCATTTATGCAAAGTGCCTTTGCACAAAATGTCGGTTTAGTAGCGATTACAGGTATTAAGAGCCGTTTTGTGGTGGCTGCGGGTGGCATTATTTTGGTCATTCTCGGCTTATTACCGATTATGGGGCGTTTAATTGCCGCAATTCCTGTACCTGTTTTAGGTGGTGCGGGTTTGGTTTTATTCGGTACAGTGGCAGCGAGTGGTATTCGTACGTTGGCTAAAATTGATTATAACGAACAAAAAAATCTAATTATTGTCGCAACTGCCATTGCAGCAGGAATGATTCCAATTATTGATCACTCTTTTTATGCAAATTTTCCAAAGTGGGTACAAACTTTATTTCATTCTGGTATTAGCTCGACTTGTTTAATGGCAATTTTACTGAACATTTTGTTTAATCATCTCAACTTTTTTAAAAATAAAAAAGACAGTTTAGTGGTTAATAAGTCTGTGATGAACTCGCATCATTAAACATCTAAGCTTCAATAGCCATGATCATGATAAAAACAAATCAGCATAAGCGTTAAAAAGCAAAAAAACAATTTCCCGCATAAGCGGGATTTTTTTATTTTAAATAATAATTAAAAATTATTCAAAAACAAAAAGTTGGCTTTATTTTTGCATTATTTAATATGACTGTTTTTTTATGCTTTTTGGATGCTTGAAATGAAATTAATCCCTATTTTTACGCTTACTGCACTTAGTGCGATCACACTGAGTACACACGCTGCCCCACTTTGGCAAGACTTTAGCGTCACAGGATTATATGGCAAAGATTATCAATTAATCGCTCGTGAAGATAAGCAATCAACTGTAACTTTTGAATATGCAGCTAAATTAAAATATGGTGATTTTTTTGCTTTCGCTGACCGTACTGATAATGATGTGAATGGTAAAAATACCTATTTTGAAGTTTCGCCACGTTTAAGCCTTAGTGCAGTATCAGGACAAAAAATCGCATTTGGTCCTGTAAAAGATATTTCTTTTTCAACCACTTGGGAAGGTGGTGATGACATGAATAATTATCTATATGGTATAGGCTTGGACTTGACTGTGCCCTATTTTCGTTATTTTAATGTAAATCTATACCGTGCTAATAATGACAATATTAATGATGATTATCAAATGACCTTAACCTACGGCCTACCGCTCAGTTTTGCGTCCGAAGATTTTCTGATTGATGGCTTTTTAGATTGGTCTACGGCGGAAGATGATCATGCTAGTGAAATGAACTGGACAACACAATGGAAATGGAACGCAGGCAAGCATATTTCACCCGATACTCGCTTATACCTTGGTATCGAGCATTCAGTCTGGAACAACAAATATGGTATTAAAAGCAAAGATGAAAACAATGTCAGTGCTTTAGTCAAATATCATTTTTAGTATCATATTTAAGGTGCTTTTGTACAATGCAAAGCACCTTTTTACAAAGAACAGTTTCTATTAAGAAGATGCAAAGATCTAGCATTAAAATTTATTTAAATCAGTAAGTTGATCACAAAAAAGTTAATTAAGCGTTTTTCGAGTCTACGCAAAGATATCTTTATTGGCAGTTTATTATTTACAAATATGATTTAAATTTCATAAGGTAATTTAAGTTAAATCCGCTTTTTAAATTACCTCTTTTCACACAAGGAAAATAATTGCAAGCGATAAACACATTCAGCAATTATTTCCTGTCTATTTTAATGAACGATTAATCGAGTGGATTTCCAACAATATTACTAATAATACCACGCATAATATGCGGCCCTTGTTCCTGACGTAAATCTTCATACCATGCCTGTGTCACAGCTTCATCTTTCATATGTGTGACATCACAACGTTTACGAGCACGTAACACCAGTTCATTAGCACGTTCATTGCGTTTATTTTGATAACGTTTGAGCGAGTCTTGCACACTTAAAGTGTTAATTTGCAAGGCACGTGCTAAATAAATTGCATCTTCCATCGCTTGACATCCGCCCTGACCAATATCAGGCGTGGTACTGTGGGCAGCATCACCAACCATCACTACCCGTCCTTTATAAAAATCAGCAAAAGGTTCGATATCATGGATTTCAACACGATTGGTTTTTTGTACATCAATACACTCAATTAGATTTTGGACTTGTGGACACCATCCTGCAAAATAATCTTTTAATAAACTTTGATACTGACTACGGTCATTACTCAAACCTACAGGTAAAGGCACATCAAAGAAGAAATAAAAGCGCCCATCTGCCACAGGCATAAGTGATGCACGTTTGCCTTCACCGACGAAAGTTGTCCATTGATCTGCAGGTGCAAGTGTATCCGAAATATCCACTAAACCATTCCAATTAACATAACCTGCGTAACGGCGCTCGACTTGTTCACCTAACACATAGGCACGGGTAATGGAATGTGTACCATCAGCACCGACCAAAAGCTGCGTGTTAATTTTCGTACCATCGGCAAATTGTACTGTGACGACATCGCCATGATCCTGTAGCGCTACCATTTTTTTACCCAAATGAATGTCTTCACGCCCAAATTCATCCATGAGCATATTTTGTAATTCGGCACGGGACACAGGATAAGGACGTTGCCCAACTTCTTCAATCAATGGATAAAGGCTAAATTGGGTCATCACATCGCCTGTTAAACCATCGACATAGGCCAAATGATCCATCTGCCCACCAAGTTTTGACACTTGTTCAGTTAAACCTAAATAATTTAAGCACTTTACACCATTTGACCATAATGAAATGGCTGCCCCCATCGGTAAAATTTGTTCCGCTTGTTCATAGATGGTGACTTGATGTCCAAACTTTTTTAGTGCAATTCCTGTGGTCACCCCCCCCATGCCTGCACCAATAATTGTAATCTCCATCTATTTCTCCTTCAGGTATTTGATTTATTTCCTCTACTGAAAAGCGAAAAGCGTGCCATTTCTATAAAAATGGCATAAATTTATGCAAAAGTTGGCACAGGCTGTGCATCATAAACAACTGTAATCCCCTATTTTTATAGGGTCTTGATACAAGATGCAGCAAATTTGTTACATGAATAATCACTTATTTAAAAAGGATGAATGGAAAATCAATATGGCGACTTTATTTGCACCTTTGTTTGAAATCCCTGCACCATTATTGCAACTCACCAATCTTGCAGATGCCCGAATTGGTGCAGAAGTACTTGAATGTTCTGATGAATTTTTTGCTGAAGCAAAACGCATGTTGCAATTTGATGCACCTATTTTTGTCGAAGATAAATTTGATGATCATGGTAAATGGATGGACGGTTGGGAAACTCGTCGTAAACGCCATGTAGGCTATGACTGGGCAATCATTCGTTTAGGCGTGGCAGGCAAAATTCAGGCTGTTGATATTGATACCACTTTCTTTACAGGCAATTATCCTGCTTCTGCTTCGGTTGAAGCTTGCTATGCTCCAGAAGGTGATTTAAGCCAAGTAGAATGGCACAGCCTACTCTCCAACTCTGTGCTAGGTTCAAGTCAACATCATTTATTTGATGTAAGCTCTGAATACACTTTTACCCATGTGCGCTTAAATATTTTTCCTGATGGCGGTGTGGCGCGTTTTCGTGTCTATGGCACTGTCGCTATGCAACATACTAATAGCGAAGAAAATGTTGATTTACTGGCGCTAGAAAATGGCGGACGTGTAATTGCCTATAGTGATGCGCATTTTGGTCACCCACGTAATTTAATTAATCCTGGGCGTGGCATCAATATGGGAGATGGTTGGGAAACTAAGCGCCGCCGTGCACCGGGCTTTGATTGGTGTATTTTAGCTTTGGGACAAGCAGGTCAAATAGACAAACTTGAAGTCGATACTGCACATTTTAAAGGTAATTATCCTGCACAAGTCTCCATTCAAGCCACGTATATTGAAGATGCAACAGATCCACAACTGATTCCACAAAGTATGTTCTGGCCGTATTTACTCGAAGCACAAGATATGCAGATGGATCATATCCATCTATTTATGAACGAAATTTTACAACATGAAAAAATTTCCCATTTACGTATTAATATGATCCCTGACGGCGGGATTAGCCGTATTCGTGCATGGGGGAAAACGAAAAAAGAATGAATCAGACCAACAAAGTCGCCGAGCAACATGCTCAAGAAACCGTTTCACACATCATTCAGGTGCAAGCCTTAACAGCACATAATTTTGCACCTTTTGGGGAAGTAATCGCCTGTCAAGGCAATGACTTTTTTCACATCAATGATGCACATACCGAACGTTATCATGCCCTTGTGGCAACAGAAGCGAATGGCGATGCAAAAACGGGAATTAGTATTTTTCGTAATATTCGAGCGACACATTTCCCTGTCAATATTGAGATGCTAGAACGTCATCCACAAGGGTCGCAAGCTTTTATTCCAATGCAAGGGCAAGCATTTTTAATTGTGGTTGCCCCAACATTAAATGCGGATCAACCTGATATTACCCAATTGTGCGCCTTTATTTCTAATGGCTCACAAGGGGTTAATTATCGGGCGGGTACATGGCATCATCCGTTATTAACCTTTGAAGCGCCCAGTGATTTTGCGGTGATTGATCGGATTGGTACAGGCTCAAATTGTGATATTTACCAATTTCCTATGCCTTTAACAGTCCAGTACTAAATCATTACACATAAATATATTATTCACTTGATTTCTATAAAGTTCTTGATTGATCAGGAACTTTATAAATTAAATCATTCATAGCATAGATATAGACGTTGTTATTTTCTTAAAATTAAATCACTAAATTTTGATTTATTGACAGTTTTTTTGCTCTACAAATCCAACGATAGGACCTAAATTAAACCGATGATCACTCCGCCCTACTTGTGGAATATATGCACTCGACACAGAACCATCTAGGTATAATGCATTTTCTATATTCAAATCATTTTTAAAAATCTGTGCAAAATCATAAAAACTGATTCGATCACGACTAATCACAAAATAAAGCTGATTATTTTTAATGCCTACACCATTTCTAATTTTTAACGAGTCTGATTGAGGTAGAAATAGATTGTTAATTTTTCCATCAATAACGAGCATTGGACCTGATTGAGTCGCATACTCCGCTTGAAAATTGGACTGAGCATATTTTTGTGTGATTTGAATTGTTGCTTGCTTTTTATTCCAAGCTAAAACGCCGTTTGGTTGCATTAAAAAAATTACCAAAGCCTTTGGTTTGCATATTGAGTTTAGAAAATTGTTTCGATTTTTCAACATATAAACCCACAGCAGAATAATCAGAATGATACATTCCAGCATTCATTGCAAAGCTTAAAAACTGACATTTGGGTAAATCTTTTGCAATGGCTTTAATCTTGTTATAAGGCTGCTGTTTGGCATTATTTAAAAATAATTGAAGTTGATCCAACTGTGAAATATGTACTACATCGGCAATAATTGTCTGATTTTTCTCTATTTTAATATATTCAGTACTTGCATAAATATTGATAGGAGAAAGTGCAAATAACGCAAAAATTCCCAATACACCACGCTCAGCTAAATTTAATATTTTCATTTTTAGACCATTTTTTATTTCAATCAATCATACGCATAAAAAGCACCAATGCGTATATTTGAATTGTTCAAATATAAATCTTTACTTAATTATTGGGTTTATTCCTACCTTTTTGCTCAAGCTTCGCTATAATGATACATATCTCTTAATGAAATACAGTTGTATACTTTTATTAGAACAACGTGGAATATGCAGATAAAACGTTTCATTCGCTACCCGATCGTGCTCATCTAATCGTCAAAAATTTTGGCTACAGCCATCATGGTATCTATGTAGGCAAAGGTCGTGTCATTCATTATTCTGGTTTCGCTCATTTTTTTAAAAAGCGACCGATTGAAATCACGACACTTGATAAATTTGCACGCAATAAAAAAATTATTATTCGTTTATATGATCAACCTAAATTTAAAAGCCGACATGTGGTTCGTCGTATGCGCAGTCGGATGCATGAAAATAACTATCATTTGATCGTAAATAACTGTGAACATTTATGTAGCTGGGCAATTACAGGCGTGGAAAGTAGCCCACAAGTGGTAAAAATGATGCACCGTCTGACCACAATAGGTTATGTCAGCTCAATCATGACCTATATGAATGGCTTATTTCTTACTCTTGCAACTACTTGTTTTGCTTTAGTTTTGTATATAAAAATGAAACTACGTGAACGAGCAAAAATGGATTTAACCACCTACTTATCTTTACGAGAACAGCACCCTAAAAAATAATGTGTAATTGTTAATATAATTTTTTACAGCAAAAAGACAACACAAATAAAATGATCTCATAAACAATCAAAATCACAGCAAATTGCGATAAGAAAATCATCTCGCCTGATTGACTAGCTGAGCAATGCAATCCTGCAAAACATTTAAAAATCAACTTGTAGATCGTACTGATCGCAAAATAGCTCAAGATCAAGCTCAAAATTAAACTGAAAATATTGACCCATTCCATAGGGGATTTAAACCAATTTTTGCCTTGTTGATATAGCCGATAAAATGTCCATGACAGTCCCAATAATCCAATTGTAGTTAATATAAAAATAAGTGTAATCCATACATGTTCCATTTAAGTTTTGTCCTGATTTTTAAGCATTCTTATGTTGCTAGCATAGCGCAAACAACATCTTAATTTCTCAGAAACTGTCATAAAATTTGAACTTTAATTCCTCTATGAATGTCAATAAGGAACCTATTCGCTTTCAATTATATTTTGCCTATAAACTGAGAGTGAACAATGCTATTAAAGCGTTCAAAAAACTGCCCATTCCAATAGGGATAATAAGGATATGGCGGATAGACAGCACTTATACGATCCAATCTTTGAATTTGATCTACACTTAATTCAAGTTGATTTGCTTGCAGATTATCTTGTAATTGTTGCTGATTTCTTGCCCCGATCAAAACTGTTGCAACTGTAGGTCGTTTTAACAACCAATTTAAAGCAATTTGTGGTACAGAATAACCTATTTCATCCGAAATTTGTTTTAAGACCTCAATAACTTGATACAAGTATTCCTCATTCACTGGTGGTGCAAATTGCGCTGTTTCATGTAGTCGGCTTTGTTTGGGTAATGGATTTTGGCGGTCAAATTTCCCCGTAAGTCTTCCCCATCCCAATGGACTCCACACTACTGCGCCAATTTTCTGATCGTCATTTAAAGGCATTAACTCCCATTCATAATCACGTCCAATCAAAGAATAATACACCTGATGCGCTGTAAATTTTTCATAACCATAACGATCCGCAATGGCTTGTGCTTTCATCAACTGCCATCCCGCAAAGTTAGATGCACCAATATAGCGAACTTTGCCACTCTGAATTAATTGATCAAGCGATTTCATTAATTGTTCAAGTGATGTAAAACTATCAAACTGATGTAGTTGCAAAACGTCTATATAATCTGTATTTAAGCGTTTCAAAGACTGCTCAACAGCATGAATTAAATAATTTCTGCTAAATCCTACATGATTAACCTGTTCATCTGTTCGTATCGCCACCTTAGTTGAAATAATCACATCTTGACGTTGATTTGTTAGTGCTTTTCCTAACATCCGTTCAGATTCTCCATCAGAATAGACATCGGCTGTATCAAAATAATTTATCCCTGCATCAAGACACGATGCAATCATTTGATTGGCTTCAGTCTGATCTGCCTGCCCCCATGCAGAAAATAAAGGACCTTTTCCACCAAGTGTTCCTGCACCAAAACCTAATTCTGACACCTGTAAACCTGAATTTCCTAAAAAATTGTATTTCACCGCTATGCTCAAATCATAAAAGTGATGTACAAAATAACAATGTAGACTCAGCAGAAAAACTAGGATAATTCAAAAACACTTTTCTGATTTTATGGATAATGAATACTGAAGATTTTCAATTTTTCTTACGTGTTGCAAATTTAGGTTCGATAAGCCAAGCTGCAAAAGAAGCAAATATCGCTGTTTCAGTTGCAAGTCAAAAAATTCGGCGATTAGAAACACAACTAAAACTTAGGCTATTTCATCGCACCACGAGAAAACTTAGCCTAACCGAAGAAGCAAAAATTCTTATTGAACAAGGGACTCCCTTCATAAAAGGCTTGCAAACACTAGCTGAAAACCTTAAACACAATGATCAGCAATTGTCAGGCATTATCCACATGACTGCTTCAGCCATATTCGCTACACATGTGTTAATTCCAGCCATTGCCAAATTTATGAAGCAGCATCCTGAATTGAGGATTCATTTAGATTTAAATGATCAAAATATTAATTTAATTGAACGTGGTATGAATCTGGCTATTCGTATTGGTCAATTACAAGACTCTTCGCTTGTCGCTAAAAGATTATGTAAAAATCCTCGTTTGCTCTGTGCTGCGCCTGAGTATATTGATAAATTTGGCACACCGACATCATTAGAAGACCTAAAACAACATCAATGTATAGTACAACATCACCAACATGGCATAAGTGATACATGGTTTTTTGAAGATATTGAAGGCAAACCACAATCCGTTGAAGTTTCTGGAAATTTTATAACTAATTCTGGAGAAGGTGTGCGTCAAGCTGCTTTAGCAGGTTTGGGCATTTCAAACCACTCTTTTTGGCATGTTCAAGAAGATTTAACACAGGGTAAACTGCTTCAAATTCTCCCAAACTATACTGTCAGAACAACTCAAATTTATGCAGTTATACCTGATAAAAATTTTACTCCTTATAAAGTAAAACTGTTGATCGAATACTTAGAAGTTTATCTACAAAGTCATTTTCGATATAAATGACATACGCCCTCTTAATCACAATCATCAATTGAGTTAAACCTGCTCAAAATCACAACGGGCACACATCAATAACTGCATTAGTTCCGTCTGCGATGTACAGCCTGTTTTTGCAAAAATATTTTTAATGTACATCCTTGCAGTCCCATAAGTAATATTCATGTTTTCAGTAATTTGCTCCAATCTTTGCCCATTCACAAAGAGTTCACAAAATAAAAGTTCACGCTTTGCTAACTTATAGCGTTGTATAAGATATTCTTTCGCTAAACTTTGTAGTTGATTTATTTGACTAATAAAAATCATCACTTTCTTTTGATGATTCAATGTATTTAAAGTTTTAAATGGCAAAACCGTTAATAATAAACTTTCCTCACTCGTATCATGCTTAATTGCTAATAATCCACTATTCTTATTTAATAGATTAAAATCTTCACTTAAAGCATTATTAATTAAGTAGTTTAAATCCCCTTGATATTGCTTTAACGTTTTTAAATAGTTATTTTTATCCAACTTTAATAAATCTGTATTCTCCAAAATTTTTTTCGCCAATGAGTTTGTATACTTTAATTGCATATCTTGATTAATTAACATTACACCAAATTTAAAATGATCTAAAATGTGATAAACATCATTTTTCTCATTTTCTAGCAAATTCATCTGTCGATAAATTTGTAAAGCACGACGAAATGCATTCCCAAACGTTGTAATACTTGAGCCTCTTGATCAGAATATTGCATTAACTGTGGAGCTCTATGTACAGCAAATACAGCCCAACTATAAATACTACGCTCTAATAATACTGCCGCAACATGTGTAATATTGGTTGGTTTTACGCATTTTTCATAAAATAAAAATTGGTCAGTTCCAGGCATATCTGCATAAGATGCAAATGAACTTAATAGTGTATCTCCTAAAGATTTATCATTCCACTGAGGAGCATGTAAATGCATATCAATGACTTTAACTTTTTCATCTTGATAAACTTGCATACACTGCTGTGAAATATTATGCGAAAACACAATATCATGTCCTGGACATAATTGATCAGTAATACTTAAAATAGCTGTAGTGCTTCCAGTCAATTTCACGACTTCTGCTAACACATCATTCCAAATGTCTGGCTTTAAAGCAGCCTCATAAATTAACCCAATAATTTTATTTTCTTGTTCAGCTAACATTCCCCATGCTCCCCAAACCGCCCTGAATATAAGGGGTATGCTAAAGAAAGGTAGAGAAAATGGACATCACCATTTAGGGATGATTTTAAGATTTATTTAAGCAATAATGGGTATTTTACAAATACAATGAATGAGAAAATCAAATGTATTCAAATCAAACTATTTTTATCTTGTAGCTAAAATAGCGCTTTTTTTCACCAAATACAATAAAAATTTACCATAAATTATATCTAAGTTCATATTAATCTGAGATATTTCAGCTTAAATAATAATTTCAAGTATTTACTCAATCATAGTAACTTATTTTGATACATACACATACTCCCCATTTGAGAGGGTACAGTAAAATTTATTGCTTTTATTTGTCTTTAAATTCAACACTGATTCTAATCAATGTTTTCATCAATTCAACTTGAGAATTACAATGCAATTTTATAAAAATATTTTTGATATATGTACGAATTGAAATCACTTTTAAATTTAAAGTTTGTGCAATTTTTTCTAAATTTTCACCGTTTAAAAAAAGCTCACACACATCTAACTCACGTTTAGTTAAATTAAACTGAGTGATTAAATAAGTACGAGGCAGCACATATTGCTGTGATTTTTTTAGATTTGGTATAACTGATAATTGATCAACCACATTAAAAGTTAACATCACTAAAGGGCGTATACCAAAAAATGATTTTTCCTTATCCGACGCCAATAGATTAATTGTAAACTCAATATTAATTTTTTTATTTTTTGTTACATGAAAAATGATATTTCTAAAATCATCAATATTGTTATGCTTATATCTAAAAGCCGCCTCTATTTTATATAGAATATTTAAAAACTTATTTCTTACTTCTTCAGGTAAAATAATTTCCTGATTAATATTTTGCACGATATTTTGAGTTTCAAAAAAATCTTTCATTTTTTGATTATAATGTACAATTTGCCCAGATAAACTAAGCAACACAATAGGTTGACTTAAATGATTAATCAAATTATAACCAACAATATTATCTATGGATAACTCATATAAATGTCGTTGTGCAATGATAATATTTCTTAAAGGCAATAATAATTGATCTAGAAATTCTAATTCCTGTTGGTTTAATGACTTTCTTTCCGTTGTTGTACTAATACTCCAAAAAATACAGAAACTTTCATCCCAAATGAGTTCTTTACTTGCCACATATCGTAAGCCAATTGGTAATAAAATATCTTGATAAAGTTCTGATTTTTTTACAAACTCATCCCTTATATGTATATGACACTGATACCAGCCTTTACGGTTTGGATCTAAAAATTTCTCCCATCGTGGATCTGCATCTATAGGGTATCTTAAATATTTTAATTCAGCATTTGCATAAACTTCAGGAGATAAGGGACCAACACCATGACTAAAAGAAATAATATTACGTTTAAAGTCTATTGCTTGAATATGAATATAAGAAGCATCTAAAATTGTAATTATTCTTTTTGAAAAATTTATCCAACCATCTTTTCTTAATGGAATTTCATCAATTAAGTCACGTAATTCTTCGTAATATTTTTCAAATAATTTCATTACATTTTATTTCTACAGCATCATCAGGCAAATATAATAGATCCTATCAATAATTACAATAACTATACACTACAATACATTCAACACACTCAATTATTTAAAATCACTTAAAAATATATTATTTAATTAACATTTAATAAAATATATAAAATCATCTTATATAAATTAATACCAAAATCAACACACTATTTTTAATTTGTGAATACCTAAAAATAGTTATTTTATATTTTTTTAAATTATGATTTTTCAATATGCTGTATAACAAAATTCGGACAAAAAAACCCTATCACATGGATAGGGCTGCTTATCTAGTATTAATTATTTCCCAGGTTTAAAGCTATCTTTTAGATCCAAGATACGGTTAAACACAGGTTTTTCACTTGTATGATCATATTGATCTGCAACAAAATAGCCTTCACGTTCAAACTGGAAACGATCTTCAGGATTTGCCTGTGCCAATGCAGGCTCAATTACTGCTTCAACAACGTTCAACGACTCAGGGTTCAAATGCTGTAAGAAATCATCATCTGCATCAGGTGCAGATTCATTGAATAAACGATCATAAACACGAACTTCTGCTTTCACGCCTTTTATCGCAGATACCCAATGAATGACACCTTTCACTTTACGCCCTTCAGGATTTTTACCCAAAGTTTCAGGATCGATTGAACATTTCAGCTCAATCACTTCGCCATTGGCATCTTTAATCACTTCATCGCACTTGATCACATAAGCATGACGTAAACGTACTTCACCCTCAGGAATCAAACGTTTAAAGCCTTTCGGTGCAATTTCTTCAAAGTCTTTACGGTCGATGTAAATTTCAGACGTTAACGGAATAATACGCTCGCCCATATCGACATTTGGATGACGTGAATGAGTTAAGTCCATATCTGCAGGCAGATTGGTCAATGTCACTTTGAGTGGATTCAGCACTGCCATACCACGCGCAGCGGTATTTTCCAAAGATTGACGAATACAGAACTCAAGCATTGCAACATCAACAATACTGCCATCGACTTTGGTTACACCCACACGCTTACAAAAATCACGTAAACCTTCAGGCGTGAAACCACGGCGACGCATACCGACAACGGTTGGCATACGTGGATCGTTCCAACCATTGACATGATTGCCTTCAACCAATTTACGTAATTTACGTTTAGAGGTAATAGTATAATCAATATTTAAACGTGAAGATTCATACTGACGTGGAACGCTTGGAGATTTCACTTTCTCAACCACCCAATCATAGAATGGGCGATGATCCACAAACTCCAATGTACACAGTGAGTGGGTAACACCTTCAATCGCATCAGACAATGGGTGCGCATAGTCATACATTGGATAAATTTTCCAAGTATCACCTGTTTGATGATGTTCAGAATGCAAAATGCGGTACATGATCGGATCACGCATATGGACATTTGGCGATGTCATATCAATTTTGGCACGTAAAACAGCCTGACCCTCAGCAAAAGTACCATCACGCATTTGTTCAAAACGTGCTAAGTTTTCTGCAACCGTTGCATCACGTTGTGGTGAGTTTTTACCCGGTTCGATGAAGTTACCACGGTTTAATTTTATTTCTTCAGGCGATTGTAAATCGACATAGGCATCACCTTGTTCGATCAGCTGAACTGCCCATGTGTACAATTGATCAAAATAGCTTGATGCATAACGTGTTTCGCCATTCCATTCAAAACCTAACCATTTCACATCGTTGGCAATACCATCGACATATTCTTGTTCTTCAGCATCAGGATTGGTATCGTCAAAACGCAAGTTACATAAACCATCAAATTCTTGCGCAATGCCAAAGTTCAAGCAAATCGCTTTGACATGTCCGATATGTAAATAACCGTTTGGCTCAGGTGGAAAACGTGTGACAACCGTTTTGGTGCGTCCTGCTTCTAAATCGTCAGTAATCACTTGACGCACAAAGTCCAAACCTGCCTGTTGTTCTTGCTGCGCAGCATCGACAGGTGCAGTATTGGTTGTCGGGTTCTTTGGCAGTTCTGAAACAACATCATTTGGCTTCATAGTTGATAAATCACTTCTATAAGTTAAAATAGGATAATAAAAACGCATTTCTGCGAATAGATACAAAAGAAATTCGCATTTTTGCTTGCCTTGTAGTTTACAGTTTGCTTATGCTTCTCTCAACCAAAAACCCATGGCTTTTTTGAGTCATGATCAGGAGATTATAGAATGAGTTTTCCTCAAGTCGAATTAAACACCAATAAAGGACGTATTGTTCTTGAACTAAATTCTGAAAAAGCGCCAAAAACTGTAGCTAACTTTTTAGAATACGTTCGTGATGGTTTCTATGACGGCGTAATTTTCCACCGTGTGATCGAAAACTTCATGGTACAAGGTGGTGGCATGGATGAAAACTTCAAAGAAAAAGCCACTCGCGATTCTATTGAAAATGAAGCGGACAACGGTTTAAGCAATGACATCGGTACGATTGCAATGGCACGTACTCAAGCACCTCACTCTGCGTCTGCACAGTTCTTCATCAACGTTGCAAATAACTCTTTCCTTAACCATTCAGGTAAAACTGCACAAGGTTGGGGTTATGCTGTATTTGGTAAAGTGACTGAAGGCTTAGACGTTGTCAATGCAATCAAAGGCGTTCGTACAGGTAACCGTGGTTATCACGCTGATGTACCTTTAGAAAATGTTGTGATTGAATCTGCAAAAATTATTGCTGAGTGATTTTTAAATTCTCCCTGAGTAGCACTGCTACGCAAGTCCTTTAATAAAGGAAGGAGTAAAAGCCTAAATATAAATGGGTGGAAAGTCCCTCTTTAGTAAAGAGGGACTTAGGGAGATTTTAAATCAAGGAGAATTTCTAAACTTTTACAGATGATGAACATTTCACAACACTATCCATATTCCTTGAAGAGATCATCACCATGCATTTTGATCGAGAAAAAATCAAAAAACAATTATTAGAATTCACCATTCAAGCTGTAGAAAAATTTTTAAAAGAACATCCTGAACTTGAGTTTTATGCATTCGCCTATGATTGTAATGCTGAATATGCAGAAGTCAATTTATGCTTAAATACACAAGATCAATTCAAAAAAACCTTACATCAATACCAATCAAATGAATTTTCAGACAATTATCAAACAATTGAACAAATCAATACTTTAAAGTTCAATACAGGTGATTGGAAATATCAATGTTTCGACACCATTTATATATTGGATGATCCACAACTGAATGATATTTATGGCGAACTCCCTGAAGATGATGGTCAATCATGGCATGAGTTTGTCGAAAGTCTTATGCTACTCTTCAGTGAATCTTTACTTGAATTTACCCAAACTGATACATACAAAGCCATTCCAAAAACTCAGGATTTTATTGCCTATGCGATTGATCATGATGAGGACTTTAATGATGCAATTACGCGTATGTTTAGCCTAACTAGCCATACTTTTGTTGATGCTCCGCTCAAATATGCTGAACTCAATGATAAATTTAAAATGTATACTTCAATCACACCCAATGATGCGGATTAATTAAGCTCCAAATATGACCCATCTATTCATCGCCGATTTACATTTGTCACCCGATCATCCTCGACTCGTTCAAGGGTTTTTAGCTTTATTGCAACAATATCAACAGCAACATACCCAACTGTATATTTTAGGTGATTGGTTTAATGCTTGGATTGGTGATGATTATACTGCCCCATGGCTTGATGAAATTATTCAACATTTAAAACAATTTACCGATGCAGGCAATCAAATTTATTTTCAGGTGGGCAACCGTGATTTTGCTTTAGGTCAAAAATTTCTCAATCAATTTGGCGGTAAGCTTCTTCCTGAAACTTATACTTTAAATATTGATAATCAAACATTTAGAATCGAACATGGTGATGCACTGTGTACAGATGATGTGTCTTATCAACGCTTCCGTAAAATTATTCGTAACCCCATTATTTTAGGGCTAATTAAAAGCACCCCTTTGAGCTTTAGACAAAAACTTGCCAATGGTTTTCGTAAAAAAAAGTCGTGCAGCCAATCAAACCAAAAGCTATGCGATAATGGATGTCAATCAACAGGCGATTGAGCGTGCTTTAAATGATGTAGATGTATTGATTCATGGACATACTCATCGTCCTGAAATCCATGATGTACATGGAAAAAAACGGATTGTGTTGGGCGATTGGCGTGCGGATCAGGCGCAAATTTTAGAGATAAATGAAAATAATTTCTCAATGGGGCTTTCTTTAAAAGTATGGAACTATTAAGATCAGTATAATAATTCACCAACACTATTAACCAATCATTTTAATTTTGATAACAATGTATAAATATATTTTTTTAATATCGCTTTTTCTGTGCATAAGTTCTGTACAGGCGCAATCGACAGAAGATCATAAAAAACTTGTGGCGATGTTTAAACCTGATGTACTGAAATTGGATTTTTCAGATGGTTTGAGCTTGTCAGCTATGGCTTTAATTACGTCAAAAAATGGTTATTATAAACTCTATTTTGATGACAATATTGATACGACACTCTCCATTCCACAATTGAACACTCAAATCAACTCATTGGATTTATTTAACCAATATATCAAAAAGTTTAATTTAAAATATAAATTTGAAAGAGATGATATCCTCAGAATCTACAAAGATGAAAATTATAGATCAACTACACCTTATTCAGTGAGCAGTATGTTTTTTGTAGGCCATGAAAAGTATGGCTGTTATGAAAAAAGCACTGCCATCATCGATCAATTTAATATGAAATTATTTTCGCAGGATTCAGCAGATCGGGGAATCAATCGATATGGTCTGAATGCTCTCTTACTCAATGCTGCTTTTAATAAAATGCGGATTAATTTTAACTGTATTATGCAAGACAGCGGTCCCGAGTTCCTGCAACTGACGGTGACAGGCTTTAATTATCCTGAAATCATGGATTTATCATTATTACTGGAAGACGAGATACAGAAAATACAACTTCCTGATCAGCATTCAAAATAATGAATAATGATGTGTATTTGCAAAATCGGATACAAATCGCATTTAAACATGGATTGTGGCCGTTTATAAACTTTATGTTGACAGTAAAATCAGCATTTTTACAGGGTTGAATCCCTCCACTGCCATCTCAAAATGATCTCAAATAGCATTTCTACTTGATTTTAAATCATATTTTGCTCAATTAACGTTCATCTATAATTCATAAAATGACTTTTCAATATGACAAATTTTATTGCTAAAATTTTCTGTACCACGATTTTATTGTGCAGTCACAATGTTGTATTTGCTCAAACACCGCAAATTAAAACCGTTACACCTAAAGTACAACACACTTCCATTGGTACCGCCTTAGAATACTCACCTTTTTCCTTCGACTTTCAAAATATCGAAACTGGTAGAACAGCACAGCTTATTGAATCGGTTCGCCCCATGGACATTGTGTTCGCTCCAGGTGTTGATTTAAAGCTGACAAGTCCAATTCGCATTGAAAAGAAAAGCTTATTTGATATTTTGAATACCGTATTAAAACCGCATCAACTTACGATTCGAATACTTGATCGGGATTTATTTTGGATTGAGCATCGCAACAAAGCAAATGTCACGCTCACGTTTGCCTGTGATCAACAAAGTTTACCTTCTATGCAAAGCCAATTGTGTCCACAGAAAACCATTTCAATACTTAAACAACTCAATGCTCAACATATTCAACATGATCTTTCAGACGGTGCTGAAGAGCATTTGGGTAAAGGAGACCGCATTCGAGGTCAAATTAACCATCAACAAGTGCAAATTTATTGCATGGATCAGTCACAAAAGGTTTCTGCCAGAATCATTGTGGTCGGTCAGGATAAAAATAAAGTAAAACATACTTTTAATCAGATCAGCCAAGCCTATAAGCAGCAACAATGATTTGGATTTATTGGATGGATTTGGTGACTTAATGATGTAGATGTATTGATTCATGGGCATACTCATCGTCCTGAAATCCATGATGTACATGGCAAAAAACGTATTGTGTTGGGCGATTGGCATGAAAAACTTCTGAAGCAATGATTTTAGAAGTCAATGAGAATGAGGAGTCAAGTTTATTGAAATGGATTATTCCGTAATAGATAATATGTTTATATTTGAAAGACTAAGACTTATTAAATTATGAATGAAGAACTTAGAAATATTATTAAACAATTAAGAAATATAGATCAAGAAAAAAGGTGTGAATGGCTAATCTCTACATATCCACCTGATAATGAAAACTATTATTTTGCCTTTCAAATTATTCCTCATTTTTCATGGTCTAAAAAAGATCGAGCTATTCTCATGCAAAATTATCTAAAAAAATTGTCTTTTGCATCAGAAAAGCCTTATCTAATTTTTCTCAAAATAATGCCTTTAAATGAATTCCTAACTTTACTTAAAGCTATACTATTGAAATCAGAAACAAAAGATTTAGACCTTTTGAAATATCATTTAAATCGTGAATTTACATATAATGAAAATATTAAAAATAATGAGCAAAATAAGCAGCTAAGCGATAATTTCATATTATTTCTAAATGAATATTGCAAAATAAATAAGATAAAATAATTGAATAGTTGCTTAAAATTCACCCTTACTTTTTTAGTATCGGCTCCGATCTTTGCTATGATTGATACACTATTTTATCTTGAGTTCTGTATGTCCAACTTTAGCAATATTACCGTCATTGAACATGAAAATGACAAAGTCGCATTATTGATTGATGGTCAAGCCATTTCAGAACGCTATGATATTCATCACGAAAAAAGTATTATTGATGAATTAAAAGCCTTGGAAGATGGCAAAGCACTCAAACTATTTGAACAATTTATTTTTTCACATACGGATTTAAACATCGAACACAGCTATTTATATAGCACCTGTATTGTGAAACAAAATGATGCTTACCAAGTCGCACGCAACTTTGTTTATCGCCTGACTATTTCAGATCAAGCACCAGCTGAGCATGTCATTACCAATCAAGGCAAAGCGATGACACCTGAAGATATCAAGAAATTTATTGAAGATCATGTTGAAATGTCTTTGACCAAATACACTGATCTTAAATACGCTTATTAAACGAAAAAGCCTTAATTATTTATTAATTAAGGCTTTTTACATAAACTAAGAGAACTTTATAGTTTATTTTTATCATCACCAAGTCTTGCAAATTGCGCCTCCATATCATTAAAAGCATCCGTGAAACCAGTTAAAGAAATTTTATTCTCAATTTGTTGATTTTTTGATTGCTGAAAACGTGTAAATGCAAAATTACCACGCTTCATTTGTCCAATTAAACTATTGCCGTTACGAAATAGCCCTTCACGTTCTTGTAAAGTATCTGCTTGATCTATACGAATATAAGCTTGACTATTTTTTTCATGTTTTTCACCAATATTGACAATATATTGGTTATTTAAATGCAAAATAGAAATCGGTCCCTTACTCATCACACATGCTTTCATATCATCAAAAGCTTTGTATTGACATTTAATTTTCCAACTTGCTCGCCCCAATAACTTATTTTCCATGGCAGAAATTGTATCAGTTTTAGACTGACTCCCCACCTTAGTAATCAGTGTAGATAACTGATCATCTGCTTGTGCTGAACATGCCAAACCAATAGCAGATGCAGATAAGACCAACCCCAATTGCAAAATATTTTTAAACATAAATCCATCTCTGTTAAATTATTGCTGAAATACGCTATAAAACAGCAATTTATAATAATAAATAAATTCGGTTGCACTATACCCGAAAATAGGTATTTTTCACACTTTTATCAAAAATAAACTTAAATAACAAGCAACTAACAGAAATTATTTTGCATAATACAATGTCCCCACATAGTATTATAAAACCATATTATAAATTGTTATTTTATTTAACATTTATTGCAATATAGTGTGCGATTTATCACATAAAATCAAGATAATTTATTGCTTTATATGCATTTTCAATCGAATTTTCAAATGCATATAAACGTTTTTAATCATAATTTATTAATAACCATTTGATTTATTATGTCTTTTATAGTCTTTTTTATATTCTCCTAATAGCTCACCTAATGCATTCATCAACACACTGGTATCCACGCCAACAGCTACAAATTCAGTGCCTAAATCTATATACTTCTGTGTTGCTTCATGTTTCGTTGACAAAATACCTGCTGCTTTTCCTGCTGCACGAATACGTTGAATTGCATCTATTACAGCTTTTTGCACGTCAGGATGATTTGGATCACCTTGATAACCCATTGTTGCAGATAAGTCGACAGCACCAATAAATACCCCATCAATTCCATCTACTTTTAAAATTTCATCCAAATGCGCCAACCCCTCTACCGATTCGATCTGAATCAATAAACAAATATTTTCATGTGCAGTTGCATAATAATCAGGGAGTGTATTCCAACGTGTTGCTCGAGCCAAAGCTGCACCAACACCACGAATACCTTCTGGTGGATAACGCACCGCTTTCACCATCAGTTCAGCCTGTTCCACACTCTCTACCATCGGAATTAATAAAGTCTGTGCACCAATATCTAACAATTGTTTAATTAACTGCACACTACCTATCGGTGGTCTTACCACAGCTTGAGAAGAATATGCCGCTATACTTTGTAATTGTGACAATGTCGTTCTAAGATCGCTTGGCGCATGCTCCCCATCAATCAATAACCAATCGTAACCAACATTTGCAGCTATTTCAGTACCATAAGCATCTGCTAAACCTATCCACAAACCAATTTGCTGTTGGGTTTTTAATCTTTTTTTGAAATGGTTCGTATAATCAATCATATACTTCTCTCGCTTACCATAAATACCGATCTCTTGAGTATTAAACGCTGATTCAATAAAAGTACCAATATCGATTTCATATCGCATCATTTATGAAATGTCTTAATGCAAAATATCGTACAAGTTTGAAAAGAAAAGTTATAAATCAGCATAAAATTCTTCATCCATTTACATGATGTTTAAAGTAAAATCGATCATTATCGATTTACGGAATTATATGTATGGATTTGCTCAATGTTTCTAAAAAGCGTTATGCGACTAAAGCTTACGATGCTAGCCAAAAAATTCCTCAGGAACAATTTGAACGTTTATTAGAAATTTTACGTTTAACACCGTCTTCAATTAACATCCAACCTTGGCATTTTTTTATCGCAGATAATCAGACCGCCAAAGAACGTATTGCCAAAGCATTGGTTGGAAAATATGCTTATAACGCACCCAAAGTTTTAGATTCATCTCACACCATTTTATTTTGCACTAAAGCAGATATTTCTGAACAGCATCTTGAAAAGCTACTCCACCAAGATGATCACAGTGGTCGTTTCAAAGATGATCAAGCTAAGCAAGGTCAAAAAGATAGCCGCACAGGTTATGTGAATTACTACCGTAATGAAAAAGGAGATATTCAACGTTGGGCGGAAAATCAAACTTTTATTGCATTGGGTCAAACTTTACTTGCAGCTGGCATCGAAGGCATTGATGCCACACCGATTGGTGGTTTTGATGAAACAATCATCACAGAAGAACTTGGTTTAGCTGAAAAAGGTTTAATCCCTTCTGTTTTACTAACTTTAGGTTATCATAGTGACCATGATTTCAATGCAAAATTACCAAAATCTCGCCTAAATAAAGAAGATCTTTTTACCAAACTTTAATTTAAAAACAGTTTCGAGTAAGAGAATTTATATTCTCTTACTCGGTTATTGGTATATAAATTACTTTATTCTTAAATCATAAAATCATTTCATTTATTTAAGCGTTTAATCTTTGTATATTTCATTGACCTCAAGTTCACTAGAGCTATTAGCATGATGATTCTCATTTTTTGGACTGAAAAATATGTCTCATCTTTCTCGAAATTTTTTGATTTTTGGTGTAAGTAAAGGCTTAGGAAAAGCGATTTTAGATGCAGTTCCCCAAACTCATGATCGTGTTTTTGGAGTATCAAGAACCCCTCCCCAAAGCAAACAAAACGTACAATGGATAGAAGCTGATTTATCAAATGTATACGAAGCTATTGCTCATATTGAAAATACAATTCACCAAGAAAGAATTGATGTGCTGATTTATAATGTCGGTCTATGGGAACAAAAAGCCTTTAGTAATGATTATGATTTTAAAAATATCTCACGTAATGAAATTCAAAACATGCTGAATGTTAATCTGCATAGTTGTATTTTATCTCTACAAACATTTATGGATAATCTAAAGCGATCAAATAATGCAAAAGTGATTTTAATTGGTTCAACTTGGGGGCTCGATAATCATAATGGTAAAGAATTAATTTTTTCAGCAAGCAAATATGCTTTACGAGGCATAGCTCAATCATTAAGAGAAATACTACGGGAATATCAAATTGGAGTAAGTGTTTTAAACTTAGGCTATTTGGCAACCGATTTTGATATTGAAGTTCCTGTTACAGAAATACTGAAAGCCACTGATCATCAACTAATCCCACTCGCAGATGTCATTGCAGCAATAAATTTTATTATTTCAACAAGTGCTGCAAGCTGTGTGAAAGAAATCACCATGCCTGCTATGGCAGATCGTAATATTTAGAATGGAATATGTACAAGTCTGATAACTCAAAACTTGTACAACTCATTCAACTGATATAAATCCTTGTTTTTATTTTATATAGGATGAGCTCTCGCAATTTCTTGGCTAATCATCACCGCAGTCGCTGCCGATAATGTCCAACCTAAATGCCCATGTCCTGTATTGTAAAATACTCGTTCACGCTTACCACGTTTTACTACAGGCATCATATTGGGCATCATTGGACGTAAACCCGCCCAAGGGACACAATGTTCCGTAGATATTTGAAAATTTTTATTTACCCAATCAGTCAATGGTTGAATGCGATCTAAACGAATATCACGGTTATAACCATTAAATTCAGCAGTTCCTGCAATACGTAAACGATCTTTTCCTAATCTTGAAGTCACAATTTTTGCACTTTCATCAAGCAAACTGACCCATGGTGCGCTTTTTTGGCTTTGCTCATCCTCTAACTGCACAGTGATCGAATAACCTTTAACAGGATACACATTCACTCGATCACCCAATTTTTGTGCTAATTGATAACTTCCTACACCACCACAGACCACGACAGCATCAGCACAAATTTGCTCTAAGGCAACATGCTCTTGCTGCATATTTTCCATACTTGGATGGTATTGAATATAAATACCCTTATCATTTTGCTCAACATTCACAACCTCCATGCCAAACAAATAATTCACCCCATATTTTTCCGATGCTTTAGCCAAACCCATGGTAAATTTATGAATATCCCCTGTCGCATCATCAGGACAATAAAATCCACCATAATATTGTCCTGTCAAACTTGGCTCTATTTGTGTAATTTCTTCAGGTGTAATTGCATAACGTTTTAAGCCACCGCTACAGAGTAAATCATTTACGGATGTTGCAACTTTATAATCAGATTCATTATGATAAAAATGTAAAATACCACGTTTTTCTAAATCAAATTGAATATTTTCCTGCTCTGCGATCGCAAATAAGCGCTCCCTTGCCAACAACGCAATCCGAACCGTTTCTTTGGTATTTTCTTGATAATGTTTAATATTTCCTAAAAACTCAACCAACCAAGCATATTTATGTAGATCAAATGAGGGGTTGAGTAATAATGGTGCATTTTTTTTAGACATCCATTTGATGCCTTTTAGCACTGTAGATTTTTGATTCCACACTTCCGCATTACACGCAGATAATTGACCACCATTGGCAAAAGAGGTCTCCATTGCAGGAAATAAATGTTTATCAATCACTGTGACTGCATAACCCAACTGAGCCAATTCATAGGCTGTTGTCACACCTGTAATCCCTGAACCAATCACCACAATACGACTCATACGCACACTCCTGTGAAATATGCAATTTCAAGTATGCCTCATCTGTCATTTGTACCTGAGAGCTTCGGAGATTACACAAGACTTTGTATAAAATCCTTCCCCTTCGGTGAGCCATTTTACATGACTACTCTCCAGATTGTGTTATTATTACAGTCCTTTTGCCTGAGAGATTCCGAGGTCGTTGCTCCTTCGGCGAGTCTACAGAAGACTTCTCTCCTGCAATAATATTTCTTATTCTCTAGCAATCACTATGCCATTTTAGTAAAAAAATACAAGTACTGATTAATGCTTTGGCGTATATGCACCACTGATAAAACATCCAGTAATACCTGCAATAAAACAACTTTCTACAATATTTGAATGATCAAGGAGATACAAAACGACAGCCAATGTACATGCTGTGATTAAACCAATAAGCATACTACCTACCTTTTCTTGCTGAATATCTCGGCGTATACGTGGTGAAATAATCAAAGCATATTTTTTTATTATTTCGGATATAGTAATGATTAATGATAGGCAGTTTTACTGCAACGAAATGGACATAAAATAATGCAAAGATAAAGGAGAAAAATGAATTTAAAATAACAATATTTCCTATCCTAAAATAAAAAAGAATTATAAATAATAAACTTATAAGAAAAGACAATAATAAATGTGCCAAATAAGAAATTAAATTCATATTTTATCATTTTTGATTTTTTCAGTTAAATAAGTATAGCTATTTTAAATACTGCCTCAAATATTTATCACATTCTTTTTTAAATATTTCTTTTCTCCAACCAATAAAAAACACCCCCAACAATAAAGTT
>NZ_LQXQ01000043.1 GCF_003268395.1 Acinetobacter sp. CFCC 10889
TTGATCATTATTTTTGCCATTGTTTGATGAATCATGCGCTATCACGACTCCTGTACCAATTGCACCAAGCACGCCAGCAACAAAAGGCAATACACTGGACTCATTGTCATACAGTAAAGGTTCAACCTGCTCAATCCCAACATAATTCACTGTAGCCAAAGTGACATTATTTAAATCACTAAACTGCGCCCACAGTAATTCTCCATTATTCTTTAAAACTAAACTATTATCTAAAGAAAAAAAGTTTTCAACTTTAATCACTTCACCATTATTGAGTGTAATGATTAAATTATCACCATCTCTTGCAATATTTTTTATTTCGTCTTTGCTATGTTCCAAAACAACCACTGATGGTTCATTTAAAACCAGATCAAGAGTATCAAATTTTGATATATTTCCTGTATTTTTAGAAATAATTGATGTGCTTTCCATTTTATTTAATGTATCTGTCATTTTATTCTCACCGCCATCAGTTAAACACTGATTAAAAACAATACTATTTAAAATACTAGCATGTAATTTTTATTTTAAAATCACCTAAAAAATATACATATTTATTTATACTAAACTATCATTTAAATACTTTTTAATATTTATTTTTTTTAAAAAATATGCATGATTTATTTACAAAATAAACTAAATTATTTTTCGTAATTTTTTATTTTTATTAATAAAAAACAATGGCTTATTTTTATACAATTGCATGAAAAATATACGTATTTAAGAAATATTAAATTATTAATTAAAATATTCTTACTCATGATTTGATTAATTATTTACATTTATTTTTTGTGATTTAAATCACATAATATTGGTTAATATTATACCATATCATTATTCGTAGTATTATATAAAATCATATCTCATATTTTATTTACAACTATAATTATTATTTTAATTACATAATAAAAAACCAGTATAAATACTGGTTTTATTTTAATCAAAATACAATGCTGTATTTATCTTTCTCTCAACGCTTCTTGAGCTTTATTAAATGGTTTTAATAAATATTCCATAATGGTTTTTTGACCTGTACGAATATCAACAGTTGCTACCATACCAGGTGTAATCGCAAAACTTTGTCCTGCTTTATTCACCAATTTATCTACATCCGTTCGGATATAAACACGATAATAAAATTGATCTTGTTTCACTTCATCACGAATGGTGTCAGGTGAAATCACCACAACCTTACCATCCAAACCACCATAAATTGAGTAGTCATATGCTGTAACTTTGACTAAAGCGGCTTGTCCAGGGTGAATAAATGCAATATCACGTGGTGAAATACGTGCTTCTATGAGTAATTTCTCATCCAAAGGCACTAAAGTCATCAGTTTACCATTTTGCGGAATCACACCACCAATGGTTGTAATTGCCAATTCTTTGACTACACCACGAACTGGTGCATAAAAAATTGAACGTTTGACTGAGTCATTTCGACCTGTTACCACTTGTTGTAAAGACTTAATATCAGCATTTGCTTTAGCAAGTTCCTCTCGTGCTTTCACATAGTAATCATTACGCTTGTCATTGATTTGATTTTCAAAATTATTAATATCACGTTTTAAGCGCAATACTTCAACTTCTGATGCAGCACCTTTTGCAACCAAAGGTTCTGTCATCTGTAATTCATTTTGCACCAAAGACAAGGCATGGCGTAAGCCTGTGATCGACTCCTCCAAATTTGAACGTCGAGAGGTATAGAGTGCGGTTTCTTCATTCACTAAATTAGGAATATCACGTACTTCTTTTGGAAAGCTAAGGCGTGTGCCATTCACTTCAGCTTCTAAACGTGCTGCCGTTGCTTGCATCGCACGTAATTTAGTTAGACTTTCACCAACTTGTGATTCAAAACGAGTCGGATCAATTTGTGCAAGGATTTGCCCCTTTTCAACAATATCACCCTCTTTGACTTCAAGCTTAGTCACCACACCACCATCCAAAGATTGGATCGTTTGTTCTTTCGATGATGGGATCACTTTACCTGTACCTGTTGAAACTTCTTCTAGTTTAAACATGCATGCCCAAACAATAAAAGCAGCCAAGCCAATCGCAACAATCCAAATCACAAAACTGGCTTTTGGTAAGGGTGGCTCGGAAAATTTCAAAGCCGATGGATTACTTGGGCGTTGTAAATGATCTAAATCTGTTCCTGATTTTTCAGGAAGTTGTTGTGAACTCATGCTGAAGTACCTCCTGCATTATTTTGACGAGGATTCAAAATTTCATCACGAGGACCATCTTTCACAATTTTTCCATCATGAATCACAATAATACGATCGACCAACTGCAATACCGCAGGGCGATGGGTCGCTACAATCAAGGTACGATGTGCCGCCCATTGCTTTAAATGTTCAATCAAACTACGTTCAGACACATCATCCAGTGCAGCAGTAGGCTCATCAAGCAGTAAAATATTCGGATTACGCAAAATAGAACGTGTTAATAATAGCGATTGGCGTTGACCACCCGAAAAACCAGCACCACCTTCTAAAACAATATGATCCAAACCTTCTTTTTTCTGTTCTACAATGTCAAGCGCATTGGTAATTTTTAAAGCATTGAGAATGTCTTGATCGGTTGCTAAAGGTGCACCCAAGGTCAAATTTTCACGAATCGTCCCATAAAAAAGTTGTGCATTTTGGTTCAATAAGGTCATATCACGGCGAATATCATCAGGATCAATCAACGATTGATCTACTCCATCAAGACTAATTTTGCCTTGCTCAGGAATTTGCATACCTGCCAAAAGCTGTAATAAAGTTGATTTACCTGCACCATTACGACCTAAAATCGCAATTTTCTCACCTGCATTGATTTTCAGCTGAGGAATCACCAAAGATGGACGAGGATCATCTTCAGTATATTTAAACATCACACCTTTAAATTCATAATCACCTAAAATTACTTTGCGATGAATCAGTTGCGCACGATCAGGACGATCCACAGGTTTTTTCATTAATTCATCTAAACCCTGCTTCGCCACTTTAGCTTGCTGCCAACGTCCTAATACACCTGTAATTTGTGCAATAGGTGCCAACATTCGTGATGATAAAATCGAACATGCCACCAATGCACCTGTGGTCATATCCCCTTTCATCACTGCAAAACAGCCAACCAATACCACAATGGCATAGGTTAAGCCTTGAATTTTCTGCGTCCAAGCATTGAGCCAACCTGTAATTTTACGTTGACGCATACTGATGTCCGCAGACACTTCATTCATGTGATTCCATTGGTTTTGAAATCTTGCTTCAGCACGTAATAATTTAATATCTTCAATGCCTTGTACTGCCTCAACCAAAATCGCATTGCGAATTGCGCCTTCACGCATCCCTTCTTGTGCAAGTTGTGCGAGTTTTTTCTGCGCCAAAAAACCTGGAATAATCATTAAAGGGACAACAACCAACATCACCCAAAATAGATTGCCACCAATGATCCAAAAAATCGCAAGGAACAATAAGAAAAATGGTAAATCAGCCATCGCACTAATCGTTGTCGAGGTCACTAATTCACGTACACCTTCCAACTCACGAATCTGCGAAATAAAAGAACCTGTAGATTTAGAGCGGTCTTTATTACGAATACGCAAAGCATGCCCGAAGACACGATCTGATATTTTTAAATCAGCACGTTTACCAATAATATCCGATAAGTACACCCGTGCTACACGCAAAGTAAACTCGAAAATGGCTGCGATCAACACACCTCCAGCCAATACCCACAGAGTTGGAATCGACTGTGAAGGTACGACACGGTCATAGACTTGCATCGAAAAGATAATGGTTGCCAATGCCAAAATATTCGCCACCATGGATGCAACCATAATATCGGTATAACGCTTCCAATCTTTGAGGACAATATCCCAGAACCAACTTTGCTCATAAGGCTTAATGTATTCATCAACACGTGCATCGGGAATAGAGCTTTCAGGTCGAAAAATAAAAACCTGTTTGGCATTTTCCTGCAATGCTTTTAGATCAAATGTTTGTGATAAACCCTGATCACCACTGAGCTGCAAACTGGCATTACCTTGCTGATCAACTTTCTCAATCACAGCCACTTGACCATCTTTAAACTCAATGACCACAGGTAAACGCCAAGGGTTCAGTACATCTGTTGAAAAATCAGCACGGCGATAATTCAAACCCAATTGCTTGGTGACGATTTGCAATAAATCATCAATATTCTGATATTTATTCCAATCCAATTGTAAACGTATCTGCTCTTCTGAAGGCTGAATACGATAATGCTGGGCAACCGTTAAAATGGCTTGTAGCCAAGGTTGATAATTGAGTGTCTGGTTCATTGCTGTACTTCAAACCCTTGAATTTTTGTATTATTAAGTTGGTAAATATCTCGACTCTTACCCACTACATTGATATACATTGCCAGCGTGTCATAAATATCGTAGCGAGCAGATTCACGTTCAGCACGAGAACTATGGAAAGATTGCTCAGAACTCAACAAATCTAAAATTGAACGTTTGCCCAATTTATATTGTTCTTCATACAACTCACGGGTTTTTGCAGTTGAACGCTCACGATCAATCAACACCCAAATTTGCTTGTCCATATTTTCAATATTTTCACGGGCAATTTGGCTAGAATCCATGATATTTAAATACGCTGCATTAAGCTTAGAACGTGCAGCTTGTTCTGCATAAGTTGCCGAACGAATCTGCGAACTGACTGCCCCACCTTGATAAAAATTACTACTCATCGAAATACCAATCGAACTATCGGTATCATCTTTTTTACCTGTATTCGGATTTTTACCATTCAATGCCTGATTTAAAGAAGCAGTTAATGACACAGTCGGATAACGACTCAATTCAGTTTGCTTTTTCTGGCTTTTGGCAACTTCTATTTCTGCTTGAGCAGCGATCATGCTCGGAATAGCATTTAATTGTGGTGCTCGATACAAATCTGATTTTTTTAAGAATTCATCATGAATGATAAATTCTGTTCGGCTGACATCAAAGCCAAGCAAAGTTCTCAGCTTTTGTTCTTCTTGACGTAACTTATTTTGCTGTGTCAATAAATATGTTTTGGCATATTCGACATAACTTTGCGCTTGTACAGGATCAGCATAGCTACTAATTCCCGCCTCAGAACGCAAACGTGCAATTTCATGCAAACGACTGACGCCCTTAACCTGATCTTGTGCGATATTCAACAACACCCGATAGCGTAATACTGCAATAATCGAACGTGCTGTTTCTGTCGAAATCTCATCAATATTCAACAAAACATTGGCTTGTTCTGCTTCTAATTTATTTTTCTGCGTATCAACACTGGATTTAACTTTGCCAAAATCATAAAGTAGTTGATTGGCTTCAATAGTATATAACTGACGACCACGATCACTCGAAGTAAAATCACCTGTATTTAAACCCGCTTGAAGCTGCGGATAATACTGCGCTTTCGCCACATCAATATTGGCATTTTGTGCTGCCAAATTTGCTAATGCCTGAGAAATCACAGGATTACGCTTTACGGCAATTTGTACAGCATCTTGTAAACTCAAACGCCCTTGCACTTCTGCATGATTCGTTGCTGTGCTAAATGCTGTAGCGCCAACCTCAGTACTTGCCCCCACTACAGGCAATTGCTGGTAAATAGGATCAGGTTCAACTTGGAAATTTGACAACTGACTAAATTGTACCGTACTAAAAGACTCATCAGTTTTAGGACGAATTAAACTACCAATACTTTGTTGAATATCTTGAAAATAGCCTTGTTTCGTCTCCGCATAAACCATACTGTTTAAACACAAACTCAGCCCAATACAAGTATTCAATTTTTTAATAGAAAATGTGAGATATTTCGCTTTACACATGTGTAAACTGTACCTAGAAATAATATTGAATGCTCTGCAATGCTTAAATCTTCAACATTTTTCGATGTAATATTACACACCCACCAAAAAATTAAAAAAGGATTTTTCTGATTACAGTTCAATTTTGCAAACAGTTTAGCCGAGAAACCCTAACATCGAAATCAATATCATGATTATCAATTTAAAAATCAATTCAGCAGAATCTCACCGATTAAATCACAAATTGATTAAAATAAAACCCAAGCGTTTAAAAATTATCAGACTTTAAAATGTCCTTTTTCAAACCAAACAACACTTATCGTAAAAAATGTGACAAAAATCATAGAAAAACAAATGTTTATTTATTTAATAGAAATTTCATCATCCACCTTAAACCATTCTAAATACATCAGAATACTTTACTCAAAAATTATTTATATCTACCATTTGAGGTATTGAAAAAATTTATGGTTTATTATTTTTTCAAGAAATTGTTCTAATTTAAGATAATTATTTATTTTAAATACATTTTTATTAAATGTATTCATGATACAGCATGGTAATAAAACAACATGTTTGGCAATATATTGATCATAAGCTTTATTTTCAAATTAAATAAAATAGACATTTTATGAAATATTTAATCAGTGCTTGCTTAGTCGGTGAAAATGTTCGTTACGATGCAAAAAATTGTTTACAGCTACGACTCAAACAATTAATAGAACAACAACAAGCAGTGAACATTTGCCCTGAGGTTACAGGTGGTCTATCAACACCTCGTTTAGCAGCAGAAATTCAAGGCGGGGATGGTGTGAATGTATTAGCGGGAACAGCACGAGTCATGACCTCAACAGAGCAAGATGTCACCGCTGAATTCCTACGCGGTGCTCAAGCAACATTGGCTCTCGCACAACGGCATCAAGTTACTCATGTCATTTTAAAGTCCAACAGTCCATCTTGTGGATCAACATCCATTTATGATGGTTCATTTACAGGACAAAAAATTCAAGGGGTTGGTGTAACCACTGCTTTACTTCAACAACATGGTTTTGTTGTGATGACTGAAAATGAATTTCTCAATTCATTTACACATAAATAAAGCAGCACATTCATCTATCAAAAGAGCATATAAAAAAAGAGCACAAAATGTGCTCCGTCTATTTCTAAAAACCATCATGATGTTATTTTCTTTTCTAAATCTTCCGTTGTTTTACTCGCCCAATAGGTCGCCAAAGCAGGACCTGAAATATTATGCCATAAGCTAAAAATTGCACTCGGTACAGCAGTGACAGGTGATGCAGCAAAATGTACAGCAGCTAGAGCAACGCCTAAACCTGAATTTTGCATTCCCACTTCAATAGCAACAGCTTTACAGTCAGCATACGGTAATTGGAAAAAACGACTTGCCCAAAAACCAAGTAGATAACCCAAGCCATTATGTAAAATCACGACTGCCAAAATCAAAGCACCAGACTGTAAAATTGCAGCTTTACTGCCAGCAATAATCGCAGCGACGATAGCAACAATTGCCACTACAGAAATCAGAGGCATCACCTGAATATATTGCTCTACTTTTTGTTTTAATAATGAACGTACGATCAGCCCCAAAATAATCGGAAATAATACCACTTGTAAAATAGACATAAACATTGAAGCAGCATCAATTTTCAACCATTGGCTTGCCAATAGATAAAAAATCGCTGGAGTTAAAATCGGTGCAAGTAAAGTAGAAACTGATGTACATGCCACAGACAATGCTGTATTGCCTTTTGCCATATAAGTAATCACATTTGACGCTGTGCCACCAGGACAACATCCCACCAAGATTACCCCCACTGCAATTTCAGCAGGTAATTGAAATAATTTACACAAGAGATAAGCCAAACTTGGCATTACAATAAACTGTGCTAAAACCCCAATAAATACAGCCTTCGGGCTTTGTAAAACGCCTTTAAAATCATTCACGGTCATGGTCATTCCCATACCAAACATGATGATGCCCAACATCCATGTGATATAAGTTTTCAGCCACACAAAAGCCTCTGGTGCAAGCATGGCAATGCCTGCAAAAAGTACCACCCATAAAGCAAAGGTTTTTTGAACAAATTGGGTAAAGCGCAAAAATGCTGTCATTAAAATCATCCCTTATTCATGGTCTTTTTAAACCCAATTTACCCAATATATTCAGCAAAAATATATTGAAAACTACAGCACAATACATCATTCCATTTTCTGATTAAAATGAAATACAGCATTTTTCGTTGAATAATTTTCTGACTATAGAATATGCTTAGATATTGTGCGTTTAACCCCTTGTGCTAACATTTCTTGCCATGCATGTTGTAATGAACCTTGCACATCAATGGCTTTACTCGCATCTGAAATCACATAAGTTTCAAAACCTAATTTTGCTGCATCCATTGCCGACCACGCCACACAAAAATCTGTTGCAATACCAACAATATAGACTGTATCAATTTTTCGCTCTTTTAAATAACCAGCCAAACCTGTGATCGTTTTACGATCCGCTTCTATAAAAGCAGAGTAACTGTCAATCTGAGCGTTCATGCCTTTACGTAGAATCAATTGTGCAGTTTTGGTATTTAAATCAGGATGAAAGTCTGCATCTTGTGTGCCCTGTACACAATGACTTGGCCATAAAACTTGAGTGCCATAGTCGACCTGAATCGTGTCATAGGCTTGTTTATTAATATGATTTTCAACAAAAGAAATGTGATTTTGGGGATGCCAATCTTGTGTCAAAATGACATTGTCGAATTTTTCAATTAACTGATTAATCAAAGGAATAATTTGCTCTGCATTGGCAACCGCTAGATTTCCCCCTGAAGTAAATCCATTTTGGACATCGACCACAATCAGTGCTGAATTCTTTTGCATAGTATTTATCTTAAAAATCCTGTTTCATGCCACTTTAACATATCGTAAAAATCAGCGTGAATTGCAGCACATACTGATTTTCAAGAAATGTAGACAATAAAAAACTCGCATAACTGCGAGTTTTATTCAAAACAAAAGCGGATTAAATCATAGACTTAAGCTTTTAAACAGCGAATTAAAATCAACATAAATATTGCTGAAATCACAATACATGGGATTGCAGCAGAAATCACACCTGCTGCACCAAAACCTGCTGCAAGTAATTGACCCGCAATCGTTGGTCCAAGCATCGCACCGATTCGTCCCACCGCAGAAGCCATCCCCACACCCGTACCACGCACTTCGGTTGGATACACAATACTGCCAAAAGCATATAACACACCCTGACAACCAATCACAAAAGCTCCAACCAATGCTGATGCAAGATACATTTGTGTTAATGAACTCGCAGCATTTAAAGCAAATAAACCTGCCAAAATACCGCCATACATTAAAGTAATCACATAGGCTTTTTTCCAGCGATCCGTCAACATTCCTAAAATGACAGTACCCACCGTTGCGCTTAACATGAAGTAAAACTGCGCTGTCGCACCCTCTTTACGTGTAAAGCCAAGTTCTGTAAACAATGATGGTAACCAACTCAACATGATGTATACCACCATCAAAGTAAAGAAATAACTTACCCAAATCAGGATGGTACGTGTGAGATTTTGTGCATTAAATAAATCTTTAAAAGATGCTTGTGGTGTTGCCTCAACTGTGTCAACTTTTTCTTGTGCTTTTAAATACTCTTTAGACTCTGGTAAAAATAAAATCATGATTGGAATCACGATGATCGGCAACAAACCACCCAAATAGAAAATATTTTTCCACTCTGCACCAAAACTGGTACTTGCCACCAATGATAAAATCGCAGCACCAACAGGCATACCACAATACATCAAGCCCACAGCACGACCACGATTTTCAGGAGAAACAGCTTCTGATGCCAAAGTAATCAAAATCGGCATAGCAGCTCCTAAACCTGCCCCTGCTAGAAAACGCACAATCAATAAACTATTAAAACTATTCACCCATACTGTACATAAAGTAAAAATTGCAAAAATAGCTGTAGACCAAATCAGTACCTTTTTACGTCCAATACGATCTGCAAAACGCCCACCAATCAATGCACCTGGCAACAACCCCAAAATACCTGCACTAAAAAACACACCGAGCTGTGAACTGTCTAAAGCAAAATGTTCACGAATCCCTGCCGCGGCAATCCCTGCTGCTTGAATATCTAAACCCTCAATCACCGCAATCAAAAAACAGATGAGTACAGTGATCGTGGCATGCTTTTTATCGGGTGTATGGGATTGCGCTATCATTGAAAATCCTGATCGATGCTACTAAGGAATAAGTGCGGCATCATCCCGTACAACTGTCGAGGGAATAACTATCAATAAGTGTTATAAAAATAATAGCGTGTTCGTAAAAAACTGGAAAAATATCATTTTAATATAGGCTGTATATAGTCATAAAACCAATTACTTATGAATAAACAAAAGGAAAAAATGTTGCCATTTAAATATTTTTTTGCAGCATTCTCACCTAGCAAGAACGAGATCGTGAATTCAATATATAAAAAAACGATCATTCAACCTAAAAAAATCCTTTTTTAATCTTGAGCGAATACAGCTCTTTAATTTAAAAATCATCTTGTATAATCACTATTTCATCTTAAAAACAAAGATTTTCACAGCTAAAACAGCATAAAACAAACCCAAATCTGATTATGACAATAAAATTTATACCTCTTACTACTTTATAAAGTTTCAAGCTTAAAAAGCTGTAGATATTTTAAAGACCTAAAAATGTGTTGTATTTGTTGCTTTTTATAAAGTTTTTCACTGCTTTGACTAAAGCATATTGTTCTCATTCGCTGAATCAGTCATAATTTGCATAAGCATTATGCAATTTAATTGATTGCTTTTTGCTCAAATCAAAATACGCAACCATTCTCATTGTATATTCCATACGTAGTGAATGGATAAATAGGATATTTTTTCAAAATGACTCAGCAAGCATATATTCAAGGCTCAATTGTCGCAATTGTCACCCCAATGTTAGAAGATGGCAGCGTAGATTGGAAGGGTCTTGAGAAGCTCGTTGAGTGGCACATAGAACAAGGCACTAATAGTATTGTTGCTGTCGGCACAACTGGCGAAGCTTCTACTCTTAGCGTGGCAGAACACGCAGAAGTAATTAAAGAAATTATTCGTGTTGCCAATAAACGTATCCCCATTATTGCCGGTACTGGTGCAAACTCAACACTTGAAGCGATTGAACTCACCAAAGAAGCAAAACAGCTCGGCGCAGATGCCGCTCTTCTTGTAACACCTTATTATAACAAGCCAACGCAAGAAGGTTTATTTCAACATTATAAGGCTGTAGCAGAAGCTGTTGATTTACCAATTATTTTGTATAACGTACCGGGTCGTACTGGTGTCGATATGCACAATGAAACTGCTGTTCGTTTAGCAGAAATTCCTCAAATTATCGGCATCAAAGATGCAACTGGTGATGTACCTCGTGGCAAAGAACTCATCGATGCACTTCAAGGCAAAAACATGGTGGTGTATTCAGGTGATGATGCAACTGCATGTGACCTCATTGCTGTCGGTGCAAAAGGGAATATTTCTGTGACTGCGAACATTGCACCAAAGATCATGAGTGAACTTTGTGCTGCTGCACTTGCAGGTCAAACTGCTGAAGCAAAAGCAAAAGATGCGCAAGTTGCAAAATTAAACAATATTCTATTTTGTGAATCGAACCCAATTCCAGTGAAATGGGCACTCCATGAAATGGAATTAATTGGTACAGGTATTCGCCTACCATTAACTCCGCTTGCAGAACAATACCGTACTCCTCTGCGTGAAGAACTCAAAGCAGCGGGTATCATTAAATAAGAGCTTAGTATTATGCAATTACGTTTTGGTTTAACCCTTGCCCTATCAGCTTTAAGCTTAGCGGGTTGTAGTTCACTTGGAATCAAAAATGGTTCTTTGGACTACAAAGATACAACCCATGTTGAAACGCTTAAATACCCTGAAGGTACAACCGTTAGACCAGCAACGCCATTGTATCCTGCTCCAGTGGTTGACCCGCTTGCACTTCAACACGCACCAAAGTTTGAAAATAAGCGAGGCAACCGCTATGACGTACCTCGTCCAGAGTCTACACAAGCCAATGCAGCTCAACAGAGCACAAATACTGCTGCAACCGTAGCACGCCCGCAAATTTTAACCGATGGAAATGGTAATCCATTGCTTAAAATTGATGGAGATTCTGCTATAATTTGGCAGTATGCATTAGCCACTCTCAGTAGCTTAAATTATAAGGTTGTTGGTGAAAGTAAAAATGCGACTGAAGTCACATTTAAACGAGATGACATCACTTATGTTTTAAAACTTAGCTCTGTGGGTTCAAGCAATACCATTGCTTTGTTTAATGCAAACAATACTTTTGCAGATAAAGAGATCGCTGCAGAAGTATTAACCCAGATATACCAAAACTGGCCAGCCTAGTCGTTCTAGGCAATTTTTTTTTGCAAAAGGTTCCCCCATGTTAAAACAAACCTTGCTCTATACTGGTAAAGCGAAATCCGTTTATGAAACAGATAGCGCAGATCATCTAATTCTAGTTTTCCGTGACGATGCTTCAGCATTTAACGGTGAAAAAATAGAGCAACTAGATCGTAAAGGTAAGGTGAATAACCGTTTTAACGCCTTTATCATGGAAAAATTGGCTGCGGCTGGTATCGAAACTCACTTTGAGAAACTACTTTCTCCAACTGAAGTTTTAGTGAAAAAATTACAAATGATTCCTGTAGAGTGCGTAATGCGTAACTATGCAGCAGGTTCATTATGCCGTCGTTTAGGTGTTGAAGAAGGTTTAGAACTTACTCCACCTACTTTTGAATTATTCTTCAAAGATGACGCTTTAGGCGATCCAATGGTGAACGAATCTCAAGCGATTGCTTTAGGTTGGGCGAATGCTGAACAATTGGCTCAAATGAAAGAACTTACCCAAAAAGTAAATGTCGTACTTAAAGACTTGTTTGCTCAAGGCAACATGCTTCTTGTTGACTTTAAACTTGAATTTGGTGTGTTCCATGACCGTATCGTGCTTGGTGATGAGTTCTCTCCAGATGGTTGCCGTTTATGGGACAAAGATACTAAGAAAAAACTCGACAAAGACCGTTTCCGTCAAGGTTTAGGCGGTGTAGTTGAAGCTTATGAAGAAGTTGCTGCACGTATTGGTGTGGATCTTTCAGACATCTAATTTTTAGAGTTTGATTCTTCACAAAAACCGAGTTAGAAATAGCTCGGTTTTTTATTGCTGATTTTACAGAACCTGATGTTTTTCCAATAAAAAATCATATAAATTCATACTATTCTTTTTAAAACGATGAGCAAAAAGCGGAACCAATTCCACAGGATTGATTTTTGGAAAACTCACTTCTTCAAAGTCCTCATCAAAAGCATCGGCATATTGCAAAATAAAAATTATTTCATCGCCTTGCTGATTTTGTAGTTTTCCTTCTTTTCTTAAATCTTGTAATACTTGAATGATCGTATTTTGGTAATGTTGTCGAAGCTCAATATACTGCTCTTCCGTGTATTCCTCACCTAATTGTTCATATAAGCCATATATTTGCTGATGTACCCTATTATTCGGAGTAGTTCCAACACTCCATTCCGAAATAAACCAAATAAGCTCTTGATCAAATTGGCTGAATTCTTCTAAGGTCATTCCAACAGTAAAATATCCACATGGATCTTCCACGAATCCTAATCCAACTATTTGCAAATATTGACCTAAAGTTTTTTGCCTTAATTCTTCACAAGCTTCTTGAATATCTTGATAAATCGTTAAATACAAATTAGTTTTCTCATTCATTTTCATTATTCCTATTTTTATTGATTAAAATAAATACTTTACTGTCTGCATTTAGAATTTGTGTATTATTTCTTAAAGTTGCGACTTGTGAAGTATCCCAATGCGCATGCCCACAACACAATAAATTTTCGGCATATTTTTCCAAAATCTTCGTTAGTTGCAGTTCACCCAAAAAGCCATATTCTTCAAAATGGGGGGATAGGTGTGTGAGTATAATATCAGGTTGTTGTTTTAAAAGTTTTTCAACAGCACTTAAATAAAACGGCTCTTCGAGTCTGAAGTTTTTATCTGTACGTCCAATAATGCCGCTCAAACCAGCAACTTTTATCCCATTCAGTTTCAATAGATCATTTTCTAAAAAATGTACATTCTCCATCAACTTAAGCTCTATTAAATCATCAGCAAAATCATCATGATTACCTGCAATGCCGATCACCTGATCAAAATATTTCGCAAAAGCCTGCCACACTTGGATTGGATTACCGCTACTACCTCTTTTTTCTAAATTTGCATAAAGATCACCACATAAAAAAGCCCATGATTTATTTAAGCTGAGTTGTGGGATATACATTTCATAAATCAGTGGCAAACTTTCAGCTAAAACTTCACCAAGTAATAGATTAGATATATGTTCAAATCTGCATACACCTTGCAAGTCTGAAGTCACCACAATTGAATCTATATTTTTTGCAAGGCCTTCAATTTCCCCCAGATAAATCGGTAATTGAAATTTTTGTGCAGTTAAAGCACCATGCGGTATGGTTAAATATTCTATATATTCAATAGGATGATGATTAATATTAAGGATTTTTAATGGTGTAGCCATTTTCATCTATACCGTCTATTTTTATTCAACCACCACTTTGATGGGTGCTGATACTAAGTGATAGAAATTTTGTGCATCTAATTGTGCTTTATAATTCACCAATACATAAGCTACACCTTTTTGGGTGAATTTTACTATTCCATTTTCCAAATGATGTGTCGGTGAACCTGCCAAAACAATAAAGTTTTGCGCTTTTGCAGTCAGCATTTTTTTATCTTGTTGTTGCAACTGAACATCTAGATTCAATGCTTGTCCACGGACAACTTTCACTATTTTAGGCGCTTGAATATCAACAATATAATGTGAATATTGTTGTATAAAATTGGTGGTTACACCATTCAAGCCTGCGACATAAAACTGTTTAAAGGCTGCATCATTCAGATTCCAAGGCCAATATGTTACGCCTCGTTGCTGTGTTGCTTGCACCACCGCCAATAACTCTTTTTGATAAGGTGGATGATAAGATGCACTATATTTTTGCACATTATTTAAAACAGTTTTCACATGATTTGCTGTGCTTTGCTGAGCTGAAAAAACACCCGTCAAGACTCCTATAGATACATCAGGTATTTCACGATGTACACGCTGTAACTGTTCCCGATTAAACGAAGTAATGACTACCTGATCAGCGACGTTATAACGTGCGATCTCTTGCTTTAATGCGGGAATAATTAAGGGATTACGACTCTTAATTTCGATCATTAGCACAAAATTTTTATTATTTTTAAATGCTGTAAAATACTCAGCCAAAGTTGGAATATGACGATTTTTAGTTTTTGTACGCAATTGCTGAATTTGAGCAAGTGTCATTTCTTCTATCTTGCCTGTTGTATGTGTAGTTCGATCAACGGTTGCATCGTGCATCACCACAATATGATGATCTTTGCTCAGATAAATATCATTTTCAACAATATCTGCACCTAAATTCACCGCACGTACAGCACTTTCTAATGTATTTTCATCCTCCAAACTCGGCACACCACGATGTCCAATGATCAAAGGTTGGCGTAATAAAGTTTGTGCAGGCAATCGCTTGAGTATTTGATTAAAAACAGAATAATTTGAACTTATAATAACATTTACACCTGAAGCCAATACAGAAGCAGCCTCTGGTTCAGTTTTTGCAGTACTGTTGATCCAAACACTCATTAAACGTTGTTGAATGTATTGTACTGATTTTTTAACCGCTAAATGCTCTGGCAAAATCACGATTTTGGCATGCACCTGATTACTGAGTTGTACGATTCGATTTAAATCAGCGGAAGTATGAGCAAGCTTAGTGTTCTGACTAAAATCCAAAGCCGTTCGAACTGTAGGTAACACATCATGTGTTGCTTTCAAAATATCCGATGATGAAGATACAATAATTAAATCAGAAATATCATGTGAAATAGACCATTTTTTAAGTGCATTTAACGTTGTAATATCTGAAATTTCTAAAATGGCTAAGGTTTTACGTTGCGGATCTAACCAATAATTGGCAAAAGAAATCTGTACTTGACCTGAAGCATTCAACAAATTGAGCTGGCGATCTAATTTAAAATATAATTGTCCTGTTTGTATTTTTAGATCATTTGCATTTGCTGAAATTTTGGGGATGATTGCTGTGGTTGTAAATGGTTGATGATTGGGTGGCGTTACCACACTCTGAATCGGAGAGCTCGTGATCATCTCTGGTACGGTTAATTGCACAGATTTGATTTTCATTTGCACACCTGCCGCAGAAAACCCCAATTCACCTAAATTTTGTCTATTTATTTCAGCATGTTGCATCAAAACATCATTTAAATAATGTTTCACTTGCTGCCCTGCAACCCATAACGTTGCTTTATAGATTTTATTGGCTTGAATCTCTTCAGAAAATGCTGCTTTAGCTTGTACATGCCATTGACCGTTGGCTAGTTTTTCACCAAGTTCAGTACCATTTTTCGCCTGTGCTTGTTGGCGTAAAGTGAATTGGGAATAATGTTGCGGAATCACACCTTGCCCCAGAGCAGTATCATAAATGATTGCCCCCCAACGGTTCGGATTAGTTGCATCTTGTAAAGAAAATTCAACATCTAGGCAATAGTGGCTCAAGTTTGCAAATTCAGTAGGCAAAATAATAGACGTTGGCTCAAAGCTTTGTTTACGCCCATCAATCCATAAAAAACCATCTTTTAAATAAATGTTACCTGCATTATTTCCTGGAATTTTCCAGCCTTTAGGTAGTTGCTGAAGTTTTGAAAAATCAATTTGATAGCGTATTTTTTCTAATTGTTCAGGACGTTTTTGCTCTGTTTCTAATGGTTGAACAAGCGTACTTTGCGCCATACTTTGATGAGAAAAAACACCCAAAAACAATAAGACAGAAAATATATAAACACGCATAGGTCAGATGATGCCAGTCAAAAGATTCACCGATTTAAGCGAATATTTTAATCTAGCATTCCACATAAAAATTTAGCTGCTATTTTAAACTGATCTATGCCTAAACACAGTATTTTAAATACCAATCTGCATTTAAAAATTACTGCTGTTGTTGTTCTTGCTGCCATCGACGTTGTTGCAAACGCTCGCCCTCAACTTCACGTTTATTGCGTGCAGATTCATATAATTTTGTGCCTTTGAGTTCAGGCGGTAAATATTCTTGTAGTACAAAATGTTCAGGATAATTGTGCGGATAAAGATAATCCACACCATAGCCTTGCTCTTTCATCAGCTTGGTTGGCGCATTCCTTAAATGGAGCGGAACAGGTAAATTTGAGGTTTTTTCAGCAAGCTCTAAAGCTTTATTGATCGCTAAATAAGTACTATTACTCTTAGCACTCGTCGCCAAATAGACAGCGCATTGTCCTAAAATAATCCGACATTCAGGCATTCCTACCGCTTGTACCGAACGGAAACATTCTCCTGCAAGTAACAGCGCATTGGGGTTAGAATTGCCGATATCTTCTGAAGCAGCAATCAGCATACGGCGGGCAATAAAGACTGGATCTTCACCACCTTTTAACATTCGTGCCATCCAATATAACGTTGCATCGGGATCACTGCCTCGAATCGACTTGATAAATGCTGAAACAAGGTCGTAATGTTGCTCACCTGATTTGTCATAACGAGCGATATTTTGTTGTGCAACTTTGACCACAACAGCATTGGTCACTCTATTTTCAACATCAGGCTCAAAAGTACTTGCCACTAAATCTATTAAATTTAAAGCCTTACGTGCATCACCTGCGGCAAACTGAACCAAAGCATCATATTCTTCTACTTGAATATAACGGTCTTTTAAAAATTGATCTTGCTGAATCGCATTTTCAATTAAGCTTTGAATGGCTTCATTACTCAATGCATTTAGACTATAAACCTGACAACGTGACAGTAATGCACTATTCACCTCAAAGGATGGATTTTCAGTGGTTGCACCAATTAAAGTAATTTTACCTTTTTCAACTGCATTGAGTAATGCATCTTGCTGTGACTTATTAAAACGATGAATTTCATCAATAAAAACCACTGGCGTCAGTAAATCACCACTTTCTGCAATCACTTCACGTAACTCTTTTACCCCAGTATTCAGCGCAGACAAACTGACAAAAGGACGGTCTACCGCTTGCGCCAATAACAATGCAATCGTAGTTTTTCCTACACCTGGTGGACCCCAAAAGATAATTGATGGTAAATGCCCTTGATCAATCATCTGACGTAAAGGTGCTTGCTCCCCAAGTAAATGATCTTGCCCAATAATTTCAGACAAATCACGAGGACGAAGGCGTTCAGGTAAAGGAATATGGGTGTCTGACATAGTTATTTTTGCGAAATAAAAGCTGCTCATAGTCTACTATGGATTGGGCAATTGTCGATAAAATTCCCATTGAACAATAAAAAATACTGCGCTGTGATTCTAAATGAATTTGATTTTGGAAATGCCATGAAATATTCATTTAAATCCTTGATCTTAGCTGAAAATATAAAACCAAAACCAATCTATATCGTCACGATGAATCACGTATTTTTAAAATAGGCGGTTCGATAAAACATCCATCAAAGATGCTTGAAATACCTCACCATGACTTAAATTTGGATAAAGTACTAACTTGGTTTGGGCTTTTTTGGCAGCTAATATCTGAATGACTTGACGATTATTTTCAATCAACTCAACATTAAAATTTTGACTCTGCTTTTGTCCTTGTTCACTTGAAATATCACCCTCCATAATCACTAATTTTTTATTTTCAACCCTATGACTTGGTGCATTGTTCAAGCTTTTGAATACTCGTTGCTCAGCCCAAGATAGAGATGGACTCGCTGCAAAATAATGACTAAATGCATTACTATGTATAAAACTATCTAAGACAAATAAGCCACCATAAGAATGTCCCCATAGTGCTGTACGTTGAGGATCTAATTGAATTTGTTGACTCACCCAAGGTTTGATTTGTTCTAAAATCAATTCACGAAATTGAACACTACCACCTGTCAAACGCTCAGGCTGACGTGGATCAGGTTGTATTTTCCCTGTCTCATCGGCAGGAGTATAGTCCAATGATCGGGATTTGGTTTCAAAAGGTAGATTCGTGTCATAGCCTATTGCCACCAAGATTGGTGCAGAATTCTGTGATAAATCCTTTAAAATTTCATCATTTAAACGTGCCATCACCGAGTTACCATCTAACATAAAAATAGCAGCTTGCGGATGTAAAATAGACTGTTTAGGGATCCCTAACCATACTTTGTATGTTCTTTTTTGGTCAATGGACTGAAATTTTTGAATTTTAAATTGATAATATGCTGAGCCTTGATCGGCAATATTTTCACCCAAAGGCTGTAAATTTGGCTGTGCATGCAATGAAATATTTGCAGTAAAAATCACAGTAAATAGCATAAAAATGCTGTATACATTTTTCGTATATTGCGATTTTGCCATTAGAAAAACTCAACTCTAATTAATATATATCGCAATTATACTTGAGAATGATTATCAATATCTATCTTACCCAACGCACAATATATTCATCAATCTCCTCTTCATTCACCTCAGTTTCAGAAATACAACGCCCTGCTGCTGATTTTCGTGCTTGAATAATATTCTGCCTTGAACCTGTATTTAAATGATGCCACGTTGGTAATTTTTTACCCTCTTTTAAACGCTGATATGCGCAACTCGAAGGCAACCAATAGATATGTTCTAATTTTTCAGGCGTAAGTTGAATACAATCAGGAACATGCTGCATACGATTTGGATAATCTGAACATTGTGCCGTTTGACAATCGAGTAATTTACATGCCACTTTGGTATACGCCACTTCATTGGTTTCATCATCTTCTAATTTCACCAAACAGCACAATCCACAACCATCGCACAAGGCTTCCCACTCTGCTGGATTGAGTTCTGTCAGGGAATATTTTTTCCAAAATTCAGGGCGTAATTGAGCAGGCATAGTCCAAATTTAAGCTGTGATTTTCACTTAAATGATAGCATTTTTAGCTGAAATTTATTTTACATTTTCAAATTACAAATCATTTACTTAAATTCATAAAACTTTATACCCCTACAACAAAATTCAGCTACATCAAAGTCATTCAGATTTCTATACTCATAAATGAACAATATAAAAACATGGAGAGAATTATTATGTTTCGATGGGCTATCATCTTTGCAGTAATTGCATTACTCGCAAGTCTCTTAGGTTTTGGTGGTGTTGCAGGTATGTCTAAAGATTTCGCCATTATTCTACTTGTTGTTGCTGCTATCCTCGCCATTATCGGTTTTATCTCACGTGGACGTGTTTAGATTTTCACCTGATTTTTCTTGAAAAAAAGAAGGAATTTTCCTTCTTTTTTATCTATCCTGTTAATTATTTTTATAAAAAATCATCGTCGTTATTCTCATTAATTTATCATTTTTTCTTCAGAACATCATAATATTACGTTATTTTTCAAACAATATCCCCACTAAAAAACCACTTCATTCAACATAATAATTTCTCACATTTCTCTGCAAATTATTGTGTATAAAGTCATTTTAAAATCAAAAAACTATGCTTTAATCAAAGTATTCTGAAAATTATACAAGGATTTATAGCATGGCAGTGGCGATTACAACACGTGAAATTTCTTATCAAGCCAAAGACGGCACAACGCTGATTGGTTATTTTGCAAGTCCTGTTTCTGATACACCAGTGGCAGGTGTGATCGTTGCTCCTGAGTGGTGGGGGCGAACTGAATATACTGAACAACGTGCCCGTGAACTTGCTGAGCATGGTTATGCAGCTTTAGCAATTGATATGTATGGCGATAAAAAAGTCACGACCCATGTACCACAAGCCAGTGAGTGGATGACGCAAACATTTCAAAATGAAAATACCATTGTGGATCGTGCATCGGCAGGTTTAGCAACGCTCGCTGCACAAACCGAAGTAGATGCATCACGTTTGGCTGCAATCGGTTTTTGTTATGGTGGAAAAGTCGTACTTGATTTGGCACGTACAGGGGCAGAACTAAAAGCAGTTGCAACATTCCATGCTGCCAATGTCGCACCACGCAAAGAAGGTGATGCTCAAAATATTCAAGCTGAATTATTAGTTTTACATGGTGAATTAGACAGTATGTTGTCATTGGATGCTATCGCTGCATTTAAGCAAGAAATGCATGCAGCTCAAGTCACCCATGAAGTGATTGTATTTGAAGGTGCCAAACATGGTTTTAGTAATACTTTGGCAGATGAACGGGCTAAAGCCAACAATGTGGATCTAGGTTATAACGCTGAAGCTGAGCGACAAAGTTTGGCTGCAATGTATGAACTACTACAGCGTAAACTTGGATAAAATTCACGTAATATTAAACATTAAAAAAACGATATGACTTCGAGAGGATATTGAAATGACTGAATTAAACTGCCCATATTGCAATTTTGACGAATACGATATTATTGCCAAAAATGAGTTTGGTGCAATTTTACCTGAGCCAAATCCGCTATCGAAAGGTCATTCTGTCATTATTCCTTTACGTCATGTTGAATCATTTTTTGATGTAACGGAAAAAGAACGTAAGAGTTTATCAACACTCTTAGAATTGGCACGCAATGAACTAAAACTTCGTCATCAGCCTGAAGGTTTTCACATTGCTTTTAATGATGGTAATGTCTTTGGTGAAGAACAAGCTGCTCATTTTCATATTCACATTATTCCACGTTATAAAGATCAAGTATTGGTGCTTGATCAACGTTGGGGCGTGACTGCTGAGAAATAGTTTTTCTTTAAAATTACTGTGAATTTAATATCAATTTATAGTAAATCATTAAAAGGCGCTTCGGCGTCTTTTTTAATTTCAATATTCTCTCACATGCGTGATCACAAGTTTCGTTATACTAGTGCCCTCTTTTTAGTTTGAAGTCAGCATGTCGCAATTTTCATTTTCAGATGCACTCCTTACGTGGTTCGATCAACATGGTCGTCATGATCTGCCGTGGCAAGTGGCGGATGATCCGTACAAAGTTTGGGTTTCTGAAATCATGTTGCAACAGACACAAGTAAAAACTGTATTGCAATATTTTGATCGCTTTATAGAACGCTTTCCGACCGTGGATGACTTAGGCAAAGCCTCATGGGATGAAGTTGCACCCTATTGGGCAGGCTTGGGCTATTACGCACGGGCACGTAATCTACATAAAGCTGCGGGTGTGGTCAGCCAACAAGGACATTTCCCTGAAAACCTAGAACAATGGATGGAACTTTCGGGGATTGGACGCTCTACAGGTGGCGCACTGATGTCACTCGGTTTACGTCAATACGGCGTAATTATGGATGGCAATGTAAAGCGAGTTTTGGCACGGTTTTTTGCCATTGAAGATGATCTCAGCAAACCAATTCATGAACGGGAAATGTGGCAACGTGCAGAAGACTTATGCCCGACTGAACGTAATCATGACTATACCCAAGCGATTATGGACTTAGGTGCGACCATTTGCACACCGAAAAAACCACTGTGTCTATACTGCCCGATGCAGCAGCATTGCCAAGCACATGCGCAAGGTTTAGAAACAGAACTGCCCTATAAGAAGCCGAAAAAAGCTGTCCCTGTAAAAACAGCAAAAGTTCTGTTAATCGAATCTGAGGGACAATGGCTGTGGCAACAACGTCCTCACTCAGGTCTATGGGGTGGTTTATGGAGTCTGCCGATTATTGAAAATGACATTGAATTTGATCAGCTTTGTCAGCGTTTAAAATTAGTTTCCAAAACTGAAGTTGTGCAAATTTCGCATAGCTTTACCCATTTCACTTGGATTTTAAATGCGCATATTTTCCATGTTGAGAATGATCAAAAAGAGTATCTCTTGGCTGAACTTGGCGGTGAATGGCTTTCGCCACAAAAAGCTACACAAATGGGCATTCCTACAGCCATGAAAAAATTGATCTCAGCAAGCAATCTATGACATAGTCAGACACGGGTTTTCGGCTTAAATTTTCAATTTTAATATGTTCATTTTGCAACTCACCCATTTTAAAAATTGAAGAATTACAAATAAGGATTTCTCGTGTCTCGTTACTTTCGATATTGTTTGCTTACCTGTTTTATAGCTGTACTCAGTGCCTGTACCACCGCACCGAAAAAGCCATCTCAACCCACACCATTGCCACAAAATGACATTTTAAAATTAAAGGCAATGTCGATGCCTAAGCACTTGCCGATCCCTGTAGAAGGTGTCAAAGCCAAAAATCTGACCGATACTTGGGGTGCATCCCGCAGTTCAGGACGCACGCATGAAGGTATTGATATCATGGCTCCACGTGGAACAAAGGTTTATAGTACCACTGAAGGAATTATTGCAAGTTTAAAAGGCAATAACTTGGGCGGTACTGTGATTTGGCTGATCGGTCCAAGCGGCGCATATCACTACTATGCACATTTAAATGACCATCGACGTGGTTTAAAAGAAGGCGACTATGTCAAACGTGGCGAGTTAATTGGCTACGTTGGCAATACAGGAAATGCACGACACACTGCCCCTCACTTGCACTATGGATTATACTTAAATGGTAAAGGACGTGGCGCAGTCAATCCTTACCCGTATTTACGTTAATATGTTGTAAAGTTTTTAGTTGAAAATAGACTTAGGAAAATTTCATGTCAGAAGCGTTGATTGAACGTTTGGTTAAATTTGCAGAATCAGGCAATCAGCAAAAAATTGTCTTAAATGGACTAAGCCATCAAGGTTGGATCATGGAAATTACCGAGGAAGCCTTACTGATCAGTACAGGTTTTGCTGATAAAGCAGGCAAAGATATTTGGGTAAAATTCACAGATTTACCACAGGCAGAACTGTCATATTGGGATAATAAAAATGACCAATGGACGAGCTTTAGCTTATAGCATACACTTTCAATTTATCTCTTTGATTCAAATAAAATACAGTAGCAGGAGCAACAACGATGACAATTAAACGCTGTGGTTGGTGCTCCGATGACCCACTTTATATCAACTACCATGATCATGAGTGGGGCAAAGTCAATCGAGATGAACAGCATCTTTTTGAAATGCTCTGCCTCGAAGGACAGCAAGCAGGACTATCATGGATTACTGTGTTAAAAAAACGTGAATCTTATCGAGAACATTTCTTCCAACACTCCATCGAACACATTGCCAATCTGACCGATCAACATCTCGAATATAAATTACAAGATGCGGGAATCATTCGTCATATTGGTAAACTCAAAGCCATTCGTGACAATGCAATTGCATGGCAAAACATGAAAGCACAAGGTGTCGACATGGTGCAATGGTTGTGGGATTTTGTAGAACAACAACCGCAAATCAATGATGTGCCTGATTATAAACAAGCCCCTGCACAGACTGAAATCAGCCAAAAAATGTCAAAAAGCTTAAAGAAAAATGGTTTTAAATTTGTAGGACCGACCACCATGTATGCCTTTATGCAGGCAGTTGGTATGGTCAATGATCACGAAAATGATTGTATATCACGCTAATTTTCAACATTAAGCAGATAGTTTTCAAAGTTAAAAATACTGTTTTCAACATTAAAAAAATAGGAAGGATTCAAATGACAGACAATACCATTCACGCTTATGCAGCCTTGGAAGCAGGTGCGGCACTTGTACCCTATGACTTTGATGCAGGTGAGTTACAAGCGCATCAAGTCGAAGTGAAAGTTGAATATTGCGGGCTGTGCCATTCTGATGTTTCAGTGATTAATAATGAATGGCGCAATGCAGTTTATCCTGTGGTGGCAGGTCATGAAATTATTGGAACAATCACCCAACTTGGTTCTGAAGCCAAAGGCTTAAAAGTCGGTCAACGTGTCGGAATTGGTTGGACTGCGGAAAGCTGTCAACACTGTGACCCGTGTGTCAGTGGTCAACAAGTGCTATGTACAGGTGACAAAACAGCGACGATTGTCGGTCATGCAGGCGGATTTGCAGATAAAGTTCGCGCAGGTTGGCAATGGATTATTCCACTTCCTGAAGACTTAGACCCTGAAAGTGCGGGTCCGCTGCTTTGTGGTGGGATTACCGTTTTTGACCCGATTTTAAAACATCAAATCCAAGCGATTCACCATGTTGGTGTGATTGGCATTGGTGGTTTAGGACACATGGCAATCAAACTACTCAAAGCATGGGGCTGTGAAATTACTGCATTTACCTCAAGTTTGGACAAGACTGAAGAACTCAAAGCGATGGGTGCAGATCATGTAGTGAATAGCCGTGACGCGGATGCACTAAAAAGCCAACGTGGTAAATTTGATTTATTGCTGTGCACGGTCAATGTCAGTTTGGATTGGAAATCTTATCTGAATACCCTTGCTCCAAATGGCACGATTCACATGCTTGGTATGGTACTTGAGCCAATGCCAATTCCTGCGGGTACGCTGATCAGTGGTGCAAAATCGGTGACAGGCTCTCCGACAGGTTCACCTTTTGCTTTACGTCAATTGTTGCAATTCGCAGCACGTAAAAACATTGCCCCACAGATTGAATTGTATCCAATGTCACAAATTAATGAGGCTTTGGAGCGACTGCATTCAGGTCAGGCACGTTATCGGATTGTATTGAAAGCGGATTTTTAAATGCCTTCTCACCACTTCTTTAAAAGGCTTAGAAATCTAAGAAATATTAGAATTTCAATTAAATTGAAGTGCATGTTCTCTAATTTAATATTTCAAAGTTAGATGCTCACTTATTAAAGCGATATGAGAATCTTGTAAAACTCAATATGAATCCACTCTCTTCTTCTGCCTCTTTCCACTGTATAACAGTGAAAGAGGTAACATTAAAAACTGAACTCTCCTTTTATCATCGATAATTCACTTGGTATCGCTTTGAATTGAATGGGAAAAACTTGATCATTAATATTGTTGTCAAAATTTAGCTCTGTTAAAGAAATATCAGGTAAGTTTACATTTAAAGTAATTTTCCTATCGCCAATAAACAATTCAATTGCAAATACTTCATTTGAACTTACATCATAGACTATTAAACCTTCTAGTTGCGTACCATTTCCTATTGTAAATGCTGCATGAATCAGTAAGGTTTCGTGGTCTGTAAATATATCTGATGTTATTGGAACGACTACCAGTAAGTCTTCATTTTGATACAAATCTGAGTTCCAAGTCCACACCCCATGGTTCTGCAAATCCTTTAAGCTCAAATCCCCTGATCTAATTTCAATCATATTTCTCCAATTCCTTAAGAAGCTTTGCCTCGTTCCATTTTACGATGAAATGTCAAACAGGTTAATATCTCCATAGGTCAAGTAAACTACTAAACTTGATGTATACTTAAAAAAGCCATAATTCACCTAATGCTCAATATGTGCCTTACGATAATTTTTCTTGAGACTAAAAACCAAGAATATTCACATAAAGATAAAACTATGTCCTAAATTACGAACAGCAATATTAAGGTGATTAAGCCTCTTGAGCATAAAACACCTCATTTTTTATATAATTGAGCTTTTAAAATATCCCTCACCCAATCTGCCAACAACACAATCGCATCCTGAATCTCTTGCGATAACTCATGCCCTGCATTTAAACGAATACAATTGTTATAGCGCTTATCCTCACCAAAAATTAAGCCGGGGACGATATTAATGCTGTGCTGTTGCGCATAATAATACATGGCTAAACTGTCGATCTGTTTTGGCAATTGCAACCACAACGCATAACTGCCATGTGGCTGATTCAGTCGAATATCAACCCCATAAAAAGCCTGAGAAATAAACTGTCGATATTGCTCAACCTGCGCCATGAGTTTAGGACGCAATTCACTTAAATGTTGCCGATATGCCCGACTGAAAATCAAATCGGCAAGCCCTAACTGTAAGGGCATATTGACCGAGTCATTTTGCAAAATCAGCGTGGCATGTAAATGTTTCAAACGCTGAGGCAGACAAAACCACCCTACCCGATAAGATGGTGATAAAGACTTAGAAATCGAACTGCAATAAATCACATAACCTGCCCGATCCCAATATTTAATCGGTAAAGGACGTTTAGCATCAAAACTACATTCCGCATAAATATCATCTTCGATCACATAACATTGATATTTTTCAGCCAATTGAGCTATTTTTTCTTTCTCTTCATTGCTTAAACAAAAACCCAAAGGATTTTGAAAATTAGCCGTCAGTAAACATACTTTTGCCCCTGAGTTTTGCATCACCTGCTCAAGACGCTCGATATCAAAACCTTCAGTATTGGCAGGAATTTCAATGATTTTTCTTTTTAATAATGCCAACAATTGCAACTGACCATTATAATTAGGTGTTGGAACAATGATGCTATCTCCTTCATTACTAAAGCTTTGTATCATCACTGACAATGCAGGCATACAGCCATTGCTGATGTAAATATCATCCTTGTCGATATAAAAACCATCCTCTGCCCAATGCGCTGACAACGCTTCACGCAAACGTGGATGACCTTGTCGATTGTTATATAAAAAATCCTCAGGCTTACAATGCTTTAATGCACGTTGAATCGAACGTCGAAGTGCCTCAATCGGAATAAAATTCGGGGATAATTGAATTGATCCGAGATGAATCAGACGATTATTGGCAGAGGCTTCATGAATTTGAATTTGCAACTCTAAGTTAGAAACTTCACGGGATTTGGACTTAAAATCCGGATGATCAGGCAGTGCAATATTCGGTGTTTTTTGCTGTGTTTGGACAAAATAGCCTGACTTTTCTTTGACATAAATCAAGCCTTGCGCTTCAAGCAATTCATAACAACTTTTTGCCGTATTCAAGCTAATGTTTTGTAAAGTTGCAAATTGGCGCAATGAACTTAAACGCTGTCCTGTTGCCAATTCACCACTATAAATTTTCTGTGCTATCTGTTGCGCTAAAGCCTGATATTGAAAAGCCATATCTGTACCCAAATTTTAATATTTGTTGTATCTGTACCTATAAACTTAACAGATTTATGCTTCTTTCACAGCCAATTTTTATCACCAGATACATTTGAAAGGAGAAAATAATGAAAATAATCACCCTCATCGGTACAGCTTTGATTTTGAGTGCATGCCAACCACAGCAAGTCAACCAAGCTGCTCAGCAACAACATTTTATTTGTAAATCTTTGATCGAAGGCTTTTTAAAAACACAGCGTTTGGGTGAATATCAACTTGATCACTTACAACCGACTTTGCATCACACAGCGGCAAACAGAGCCTACAGCTATCGTGTGAGCAGTGATGTGAACATGCGTATTAACATGCCAATACAACAGAATTTAGACTTTGAATGTCAGCAAAATTCAGCACAACATTTTGAGATCAAACTACTGAATAAAGCGCAAGGAAACAGCCAAAGCTTGCTCAGTTTGGACTTACCTGCGCAAAAAACTATCGATACTTTGACAGCTTTTGCGCTAAAAACTCAATAAATAAACGGACACGTTTTGGCAAGTGCTCTTGCTGATAATACACCGCATGGATGCGCTGTTCATACAGCTCAATTTGATCTTCAAAGAGCGCGATCAAATGACCTTGTTTTAAATCTTTCGAAATTTCAAACTCAGATAATCGTGCGATTCCATGCCCACGTAAACACAATTGGCGCACCGTCTCTCCACTTGAAGCTTTAATTTTAGGTCTCACAACAAGCTTTTCACCCGTATTAACACGAATCGGCCATGTATTCAGATGACCGCCTTTACTAAAGCCAATTTGTGCATGCTTTAAAATGTCTAAAGGCTTTTCAGGATAACCTTTTCGTTCTAAATATTCAGGGCTTGCAACAATATATAAGCGACTTTTACATAATAATCTGGCATGTAAACTTGAATCATTCAATTCACCAAAACGAATTGCCACATCAGTTTTATGCTCTAATAAATCAATAATTTGCTCATTGGTATTTAACTCAATTTCAATATCTGGATAAAGCTGAACAAATTCAGACATCAATGGTGCAACCACGTGTAACACAAAAGGAGTGGCTGAATCCACTCGGATCAAACCCGATGTATCACTATCTGATTTGAGTAAAGCATCTTCTGCTTCATTCAGATCATGGAGAATTTTGCGGGCTTTTTCTAAAAATAACTGCCCTTCTTGGGTCAATTTTAACTTACGTGTAGTACGCTCTAATAAAGTCACATTGAGTTTAGATTCAAGGCGTTGTAAAGCTCGACTGACACCTGATGTAGTTTGTTGCAAATGCTCAGCAGCACCGACAATCGAACCACTATCGACAATGTGAATAAATGCCTGTAATTCTTCTAAGGTGGATTTCATTAGCTTCATCCTTATATGATATGCAAATTTCTAAGCTTTCTATCGTCTGTAAAAATTTATTGGACGTCCCTTCTCCCTTTGGGAGAAGGTTAGGATGAGGGAGGTTTTCAGTTAAAATTTTTCCCTATTGTAAAACCATATTCCTTCTACTTTGAAACGGAAAGCAACTTCTAAATAAATTAAAATCATTTATAAATTAGTACCATAAATCACAACCAATACAAGTTTAGGCTGTTCAAAAAAGTTTAATCAATATTGTAACACACCAATTATTATTGATTAATAGTCAACAATATTTTGCATATTCACCTATTTTTTAGCAACAATAAAAACTACAAAATAGCCGTATCTAAAAATGAAGCATATCCCATGAGTAAAATCGTCCCCCAATTTGGTGTTGGTACATTTCGCCTGACAGGACAAACTGTGATTGATTCTGTCAAAACAGCACTTGAGGTTGGCTATCGTGCGATTGATACCGCACAAATCTATGGCAATGAAGCCGAAGTCGGACAAGCCATTGCAGAAAGCTCTGTAAATCGAAATGACTTATTTATCACCACGAAAATTTGGACAGATAATTACACAGCCGACAAGCTTATTCCAAGTTTAAAAGACAGCTTACAAAAGCTCAGAATGGATGCAGTCAATCTCACTCTGATTCATTGGCCTGCACCGAGTTTAGGAATTTCTGTCGCAGAAATGATGCACAATCTGCTGGAAGCTAAACAACAAGGTTTAACTGAACATATCGGTATTTCAAATTTCAATATTGATTTAACTCAACAAGCCATTGATGCTGTGGGCATTGAAAATATTGCCACCAATCAAATTGAACTCAGCCCATATTTACAGAATCATCAATTGGTGAATTTTTTACAATCACAAAATATTGATGTGACTTCATATATGACTTTGGCGTATGGCAAAGTGTTAAACGACCCTATGTTGAATGAGATCGCCAAAAACCATCAGGCATCAACGGCACAAATTGCCTTAGCTTGGGCATTACAACGTGGTTTTTCTGTGATTCCATCATCAACCAAACGTGAAAATTTGATTGCGAATTTAAAAGCTCAAGACATTCAATTAAGCCTTGAAGAAATGCAGATGATTGAAGCCTTAGAGCGAAATGGTCGTGAAGTAAATCCTGAAAATCTAGCGCCTGCATGGGATTAAGAGAATCAATTCATGAAAATTAACTTTCCTCTCCTCGCCTTAGCCATCGGCGCATTTGCGATTGGTACTACAGAATTTTCACCAATGGGATTTTTGCCACAAATCGCTGAAAATCTGAATATTTCCATTCCCACCGCAGGCATGCTGATCACTGCATACGCTTTGGGTGTCATGATTGGTGCACCGATCATGACCTTATGGTTTGGACACTTTTCACGGCGTAAAGCACTGATGATTGCCATGAGTATTTTTACTGTTGGCAATATTTTAGCCGCGATTGCACCAAGCTATTGGGGTTTGATGGGCGCACGGATTCTCACCAGTTTAAATCATGGCGTATTCTTTGGTATCGGTTCAATTGTCGCGACCAGTGTCGTGCCGAAAGATAAACAAGCCAGTGCAGTTGCAATGATGTTTATGGGCTTAACCATTGCCAATATTGGTGGTGTACCGTTGGCAACATGGGTGGGACAAAACATCGGTTGGCGTATGGCATTTGCCGCAATTGCGGGATTAGGTGTCATCACCATGTTGGCATTGTGGAAAGCATTACCTGAGGGTGCAGTTGGACAACGTCCCAATGTCAAAGCTGAACTACAAGTGTTAACCCGTAAACCTGTCGTCCTTGCCTTGCTCACCACTGTCATGAGCGCAGGTGCGATGTTTACTCTGTATACCTATATCGCCCCAACACTGCAAAATATTACCCATGCCAGTCCAAGTTTTATCACCATGATGTTGGTTCTGATTGGGGTTGGTTTCTCGATCGGTAATCATTTCGGGGGCAAATTTGCAGACTTGTCTTTGACCAAAACACTTACAGGCTTCTTATTGTTGTTAATGACAACGATGTTGCTATTTCCGATTCTTGCACAAACCAAGATGGGTGCGGCATTGGCATTGGTTGTATGGGGTGCAGCAGCCTTTGCGGTTGTCCCTCCTTTGCAAATGCGCGTCATGGCTGTGGCACATGAAGCACCTGGCCTAGCATCTTCAGTGAATATCGGAGCATTTAACTTGGGCAATGCGGTTGGTGCTGCCGCAGGTGGTGCAGTCCTCAGTATGGGAATGAGCTATGCGGCTGTGTCCATTACAGGCGCTGTCCTCACAGCATTGGCATTGGTTTTGGTTTTGATCCAAATGAAAATGTCGAGACCAGCTATGACTGAAACTGTTTGCTAATGGACATAAAAATCCCACAATCCTTGCTATTGTGGGATTTTTTATTGCGCTTTTTAGGCTATGCCTTGTAATCCAAATTTTTTGATTTGTCTTAGAAATTCTGGCTTAGAACATTATTTTAAAACAGCAGGTAAAGCAGGCAATGCTTTATTTTTTGCCAATTCTGCTTTCATCTTTTGCAACATCTGATAAGGCTGTTGCTCAACCAACATATTGGTCACACTTTGTGGAATCGAACCTTCGGGATCAGCAAAGCCTGTGGTACTGACTTTAACTTTATTAGCCGAAACTTTTTGGAACGTCCAATCACCTTCATAATTTTTTAAACGGATAAAATTGGCATCAATTGCTTTGCCTTGTGTAATCGCTTTATTTTTAATGCTAATCACACCATTACTGTCTTTGGCAATTTTGCCTTTGATGACCATATCTCGATCTTTAAGTGGAAATGGAAAATCCAAAACCATATATAAAGTGAACTCACCTTTGGCATCATCACGACTCAGTACTTCGGCTTTTGCCACATTCGGTGCCCATTTTGGCGTGTTATTGACATCTAAAACCAATGCAACAGCACGTTCAATCGGTGCATCCAACGTAGTTTCCGCTTTATACGACATCACCGTATTTTTCGGATCTTTAAATGTCCATACTTTGATATTGTTTTTGTCGAGGCTAAGTTTTGCATCACTTGGCGCAGCAGCTTGTGCAGTCAGGCTCATGGCACTGACTACACCTGCAAGAAACATCACTGTTTTTTTCATTTTTTTATTCAAATTGCTGTCGTTGTTTTAAATCATAGCGGATTGTGTTTTAAGCTTGAATATCATTTAAGCCTAAAACATCCTTCATATCGTATTTTTTTGCATCTTTGCCCACAACCCAAGCTGCAGCACGCACTGCACCTGAAGCAAAGTTCATACGGCTGGTCGCTTTATGTGTCACTTCTACACGCTCACCTTCGCCAATAAACATTACCGTATGTTCACCCACGATGTCACCACCACGAATGGTTTCAAAACCAATGGTTTCACGTTCACGTGGACCTGTATGCCCTTCACGACCATAAACAGCCACTTTTTTCAAATCACGACCTAGCGTATCAGCAACTGCTTCACCCATCATCAATGCTGTACCTGATGGTGCATCTACTTTATGACGATGATGTGCTTCAATGATTTCAATATCCACCGTATCACCAAACACTTTTGCAGCCAGCTCAAGTAATTTGATCGAAACATTCACACCCACCGAATAATTTGCCGCATAAACCACAGGCGTTTGTGTCGCAGATTCATTTAAAACTTGTTTTTGCTCTTCTGAAAAACCAGTCGTACCAATGACCATCGCTACGCCCGCTTCACGACATAACTTTAAGTTATTTTCAGTTGCCGCAGGTGCAGTAAAATCAATCACCACATCCACATCTTTGAGCACTTCTTCTAAGCTACCAACAACCTTAATCCCCACTGCGCCAATCCCTGCAAGCTCACCTGCATCTGCACCAATCAGTGAACTTTCTGGGCGTTCAACGGCTGCTGCCAATTGATAACCTGCTTGTTGTACCGCTTGGATCAATGTACGACCCATACGACCGCCTGCACCCAAAATACCAATGCGTGGAGTTGCTGACATGTTGATCTTCCTAAATCTATGTTTAAAATTTTATCTACTATAGCAAAACTCTGCGTGGAGACTAAGTTGAGTTCTTAAAAATTCAGCAAAAAATATAGAATAAGACGACAAAATTAGTGACACATAATTTTTGAAAATAAAGCAATATTGTTCATATCACCGACTTGTAAATAGGAAAATGTTCTTTTATATTTTCATCGAAGTTTAAATTATAGACAAAATAATCACTTCACCATCACAATAAATAGGTTGGAATACAACATGGGTGGTGTAT
>NZ_LQXQ01000044.1 GCF_003268395.1 Acinetobacter sp. CFCC 10889
CCCTAACCCCTCTTTGAAAAAGAGGGGAACTTCTTGTAACTAAAATGATTTTTAGTAATGAAAAGCTCCCTCCTTTGGAAAAGGAGGGTTGGGGAGGATTCAAAAAATCCTTAACTAATCAGCATTATCTCAATCGAGATGCTTTTTTCATTTTATAAACCAAATTTTTGCCAAATATTTTCAATTTCTTCAGCAGGGTAGGCGCCCATCACTGTATGACCATTGGAGAAAATGATTGCAGGCGTGCCCTGTATGCCCAATTGTTGACCGAGTTTAAGATTCCGTTCAATCGGGTTTGTACATGTCGCAGCTGCAGTAGGTTGAATATTCTTTTGAATCAGATTCTGCCATGCATAAGCTTTATTGTTTGAACACCATACTTGTTTGGAGGGTTGTACTGACTGCGTTTTGATTGGATAAATAAATGTATAGATCGTCACATCATTCAGCTTGGCTAAATTCGCTTCAAGACTCTTGCAATATGGGCAATTTGGGTCAGAAAAAATCGCAAGCTGACGCTTACCATTCCCCCGTACTGTTTTAATCGCATCATTCAAGGGAAGTTTTTTAAAATCTACTTTTTGGTTATTTTTCAGTGCCAAATCTTTGGTTAAATTCTTTTGATCTTTTAGACGGATCATTGAACCAATAAACAGGTGCTGTACATCTTCATTGACATACACCACCTGACTGTCCAAAGTTCCACTATACAAACCTTGCATTTCAGTGGCTTGTAAATTTTCGATTTTGACATTGGGATATTGCTGTGCAAGTTTGCTTTTTACACTGTCGACATTGGCAAAGCTGCTGCTGCAAAATGCCAGACTTAAACTAAAACAGAGAAATGGCTTTAACATATCAATTTTAAATTTGAAATAATCAAAAAATATTAAAGCACAATTCAGCTTATGCCATGTTGAATAACTGTTGTCTAATGTGTTTCACGTGGAACAAAACTAAAACTTGCAATTTGGTTAATTTCAACTGTGATATGCACCAGCTCATCATGAATGGACAATGCCCGACGTACAGCATCCGCTGTTAAACTTTTATCTGAAGTTTCCAAGGCAACAATCACTGAAAATTTGCCTTTACCTACTTTCCATACATGCACATCGGTAAGATGAGGCTTTTGAGCCAATGCGGCAATTACTTCACGCACTTCAGCAACCACAGGATGATCCATTTCTGCATCAAGTAAGGTTTTTCCTGTTTCCTGAATTAAACCAAAAGACCATTTACCAACCAAGATTGCACCAACAATTCCGAGTAATGCATCCAAAAAATCCCATCCAAAATATTTACCTGCACACAATGCAACGATAGCAAATACGGAGGTCAATGCATCTGCAACTACATGTAAAAATGCCGCTTTTTGATTCAGATCATGTTCCTGATGGGTATGATGACCAGACTCGTGCGAATGGTGATGGTGATGGTGATGGTGATGGTGATGGTGATGGTGATGCTCAGCATCATCATGTAATAACCATGCACAAATCAAATTGATCACCAAACCTAAAATTGCGATTGGAATTGCTTCGTTATAATGGATCTGTACAGGATGAAATAATCGTTCAACAGATTGAAAAGCCATAAATAAAGCAACAACCATCAGTAAAATTGCACTGCTGTAGCCTGCCAAAATCTCAATTTTCCATGTCCCAAAACTGAAGCGAGTATCCTGTGCATAATGCCGTGCTGCACGATAGGCAGCATACGCTAACCCAAGTGCCAACATGTGCGAACTCATATGCCAACCATCAGCCAAAAGTGCCATGGAGTTAAAAATCCATCCTCCAGCAATTTCAAAAAGCATCATTGCAGCTGTGAGTACTGTCGCGAGTAAAATTTTCTTTTGTGCTAAAGGGTTACCTTGGTCAAATTGGTGTGAATGTTGGCGCTGAATGGGTTTGAACTGCATGATGAAACACTCAAATATACTCCCCTATAGTATATTATTTTCATTTCAATGATACTATAAGCGTGTATGTTTTTATGAGAAATTGCAGATGAGCCATTTACACCACGACAAAAAAGTTCTGAACCGTGTCAAACGCTTAAAAGGACAAATCAATGCTGTGGAAACATCTCTGAGTCATGATGACACGTCATGTATTGAGGTATTGCAACAAGTGGCTGCGATAAAAGGTGCGGTGAATGGTTTAATGAATGAGTTGATCGAAAATCATTTACGCCATCATGTTTTAGCGGGTACAGAAAATCTCAATGAGGAAGAATTACAAGATTTTCTCAAACTCATTAAACGTTATGCTTAAAACTGAAAATTACTGAATAATTTTCAGTTTTTTTATTGACCTCTAATTGTTTAAGTTTTAATCTGATTCTCGTACTCAATTTCTTCCATGCCAATCACTGTTTTCAGTTCGGATTGGCATTTTTTATCTGCGTAAAAAGTCTTTTATTTATGAATCAGCAATCATGGCGACCATTTTTTATGGTCAGCCTTGCTTTATGTATTGGAACAATTGGGACAGCATTAGCCAGCCCACTTTATCCGATCTATCAGCAATTATGGCAACTGCTCCCAAGTCATATTACCTATATCTTTGTTGCCTATATGTTCGGTTGTTTAACCACATTACTTTTTCTGGGACGTACCAGTAATAGCTTTGGTTATATTCGCACATTACAAATCGGTTTGTTTTTTGCCATCATCGGTTTAAGTATTTCGGTATTTGCTGCCAACGCTTATATTTTAGGTTTTGGTCGTTTTATCATTGGGATCGCCTCAGGTTTAATCAGCACGTCTGCCATGCTTGGCTTGATTTATACCATTCCTGAATCACATAAAGCATCTGCGGCTCAATTTAGTTCAATTATCACGGTATTAGGCTTTGGTTTAGGTCCATTTATTGGTGGAACAATCGCTCAATTTGCCAAGTATCCTTTGATCACACCTTACCTACCCGTAATTTTAGGCGCAATACTTAGCTTAATTAGTTTGTTTAGCTTAAAAACCATCAATACTGAAAAGCAAAAATTTAATATTGCGCCACATTTAGAATTGCCTGAAGCTCAATTTAAAAAATTGTTTTATATTGCCAGTTTTACCGCATTTTGTGCATTTGGTTCTTTTAGTTTATTTGCATCGCTTGCTCCATCCTTTATTAAAGATGTAATTCCTTGGCATGGTCCAATGGTCAGTGGATCAACCATTGCCAGTATTTTATTGGTATCTGCTACGGCGCAATTTATGGTGAAATCTATACCGATGCATAAAGCACTAAATCTAGGTTTGATCATGTTAATTGCAAGCTATGTGATCTTAGCCGTGTGTATGCTCATGCATTGGAGCATCTTGTTTTTTGTTAGTGTGATCTGTGTCGGAATGGGGCATGGTATGGGCTTATTGGCCGCCTTTGCCTTGGTACATCACATGACTAAAACTGAAAATCGTGCTGCTGTGGTATCAACTTATTTATTTTTAGCATATTTAGGCACTATTGTCCCAATCATTGCCGTAGGTTATGTGTCTGACCATTTGGGTTTTACTGCTGGTGTACTTTCTTTCTGTATAAGTATCGGACTACTGTGTATTTATTTATTGGTTTCCCATTCAAAAATACAGACCGCATAATTTTAACTTGAATCAAAAAAGGTAAGCAAAATGCCTACCTTTTTTGATTAGAAAATTTATTTTAAAAATTCTACTTTGACGACATCAATATCTGTTGGCTTGTAACGATGAGTATCTACCTCACCAAAGACTTTCACTGTCACACCTTGTTTCAGTTGAGCAGCAGAAGCGAGTTTTTTATCAATTTCGACATTGATCGTGCCTGTTACATCTTTTAATGCATAATGTTCATCTTCAATTTGTCGTTGAATTGTGCCTGTGAGCATCACCGCAGTTTCATCAGCAGATTTAAGTGCCTCTGCCACAGTCACAGGATGTTTTTGTGCAGCCTCAATAATGCGTTGCTCATCTTCACTTCCTGCCCATACATTTGAACTTAAAATCATCACTAGTGCAGAAAAGATCAAAGAAGACTTTTTCATAATTGATACTCACCTAAATATTTGACTACTAGCTTAAAACAATCTTTTTTGGTTGTAAAATAAGCTTACATAAAGCTAATTTTTAATACAAAAAGTCAATATTATGATCACTCTAGTCAACATTTGATTGAGGAAATTCAATTTTTGTAATGATGGGTGCAGCAACATTATTTTTAAATGAAATATAATTTACACAAATACTTTCCTGAATCGGTAACTGCTTATTTTTTATATTTAAACGGGTTAAATCATTTGGGTAATAATTAAAATAAACATGCCCATGATCATTACTCTTTAATATAAAAATTGAGCAGTCACTGCTCCGCTACTTTGACGACCAGAAGTCTGTCTTTCTGTGTAAACACTCAAAGATGTACCACATAGCACTTGTTGCTTAGGTTCAAGTTCAGCTTTTTGCCGAAGTTCAACACCTTCATTAAAACCAATATAAGCGTTATAAGCCCCCAATATAAATATTAAAAAGACAATAAAAACAAACGAGTATCTATGAATGATCAATAATACAAAATAATGGCTAATTTTTAATAATTTTTTTTTCATTTTTAATTTTTTATCATTAATCAATATTTCTTAGAGATCATTTAGAATGATGCAAATTTAAAATTGATTTTGAGTCGCTTAAAACATTTATTCCAAACCACTCAAAATCTATAGATTCAACTATTTACCAATACAAAACGAGCCAAAGATGACACCCAGCAAATCATCTGCACTAAAGTCACCTGTGATTTCACCTAAAGCATTTTGTGCTAAACGTAAAGACTCTGCGACCAATTCACCTGCTTGATACACCGTTAACTGTTCATGTGCCTCTGCCAGATACTGCTGAGTGCGCTTCATTGCGTCCAAATGACGTGTACGGGCAATAAAGGTATCTTCTTCAGGTTGGAAGCCTGCATGTGCTGTAATCGCATCTATGAGCGCCTGCACACCCGTTTCCTGTTTAGCAGACACCGTGATATGACGGAACCCCTCAAAATCACTTAATTCAGCAGCTTGATCAGTTAAATCACACTTATTCCCTATCAGCATCAAACGCTTCGGTTCAAGATGATCAGCAAAATATTCCTGCGCTAAAGCCAAAGGATTTTCCCCTTGGCTCAAGTCATACACCAAAAGCAATAAATCTGCCTGCTCAATTTCTTTAATGGCACGACGAATCCCTTCACGCTCCACCACATCACCTGTTTCACGTAAACCTGCGGTATCAGTAAGTGTGATTGGCAAACCATTCAAAGTGATTTTTTCATGCAAAACATCACGGGTTGTTCCTGCAATATCGGTGACAATCGCACGATCATTGCCCGCCAAAGCATTCAGCAACGAAGATTTACCTGCATTCGGTTTTCCTGCGATCACCACTTGTAAGCCTTCACGAAGCAATTGCCCCTGACGTGCAGAAGTCTGAACCTCTGTCACCGACGCTTGTACACCTTCAAGCAAGGCTAAAATTTTACCATCAGCCAAAAAGTCGATTTCTTCTTCTGGAAAATCAATCGCAGCTTCCACATGCAAACGCAAATGAATCAAATTTTGCAACACAGCATTTACTTTATTGGAAAATGCACCTTGTAGTGAACGCACTGCTGAACGTGCTGCCGCCTGTGAAGTCGCATCAATCAAATCGGCAATCGCTTCGGCTTGTACCAAATCCATTTTGCCATTTTCAAAAGCACGCATGGAAAATTCGCCTGCTTTAGCAGCAGTTGCACCAAGTTCTAACAAACGGGCAAGTAAGGCATTTTGAATCACAGGACCACCATGCCCTTGTAATTCCACCACATCTTCACCTGTAAATGAGTGTGGATTTGGGAAACAAATTGCTAATCCCTCATCCATTACTTCACCTTTGTCATCAAAAAACTGACGGAAGCCCGCAAAACGCGCTTTTGGTAAAGTTTTCGCTGTCAGCACTTCTGCAATGGTATATGCCTTTGGACCTGACAGACGAATCACTCCCACACCACCACGTCCAGGAGGCGTTGCGATTGCTGCAATGGTGCTTTGGGATACTACATTCGTCATGTAAAGTCTCTATATTTGGTCAATAAAAAATCCGCCTAAGATTACCATCTTAAGCGGACTTTTTCAGCTATTGCTTAATTTTTTAAACTTAAGCTGCTTCTCGTTTTAAACGATCTTTTTCAACAGATTTGTTAATAAACCATTGTTGTAAAATCGTGATCGAGTTGTTCACAATCCAGTAAAGTACAAGACCAGCAGGGAAGAACAGCATAAATACTGTAAACATGATCGGCATGATCTTAAATACTTTCGCTTGCATTGGATCAGCAGGTTGTGGGTTCAAACTTTGTTGAACAAACATGGTGACACCCATGATCAACGGCAAGATAAACCATGGATCCATCGCTGACAAATCTTGAATCCACAGCATCCAAGGTGCATGACGAAGTTCTACAGACTCCATCAATACCCAATACAATGCAAGGAAGATCGGCATTTGTAACAACAATGGTAAACAACCTGAAAGCGGATTCACTTGTTCACGTTTGTAAAGCGCCATCATTTCTTGGGAGAAACGCATGCGGTCTTCACCAAACTCTTCTTTCATGCGTTGCATTTCAGGCGCAATCACACGCATTTTCGCCATAGAACGATAGCTCTTAGACGACAACGGCCAAAGAATCAGCTTAACAAGAATGGTGAGTAATATAATTGACCAACCCCAGTTGCCTACAACGTTATGGAACATTTGTAAGCCCATGAACAAGAGTTTTGCAATCGGCCATAACCAACCATAATCTACAGTTTGGTTTAAGCCTACCGCTAAATCTTTTAATTCAGACTGAATTTTTGGACCTGCATAGAACGTTGCATCAATGCTCATCGCTTTACCAGCAGGAACATTAATGGTTGGAGAAGTAAATCCAATGATATTCATACCATCAGCTGATTTACGTGATTCCAATTTTGCAGTGTATTCTTGACCACCAAAATGACCTGGAATCCATGCACTCACAAAATAATGCTGAACAACTGCAACCCAACCGCCTTTTGCCTGTGTATCCAATTTCTCTTCTGTGAAATTAGCAAATTTAAGTTTGTTGTAATGTTCATCAGGCGTTCCCCAAGCACCACCTAAGAATGTACCTAAAGTGAAAATACCTTGGTCAGACTTACCTGGGTCTTCAGAGTTATCACGTTTGAGTTGACCAAACATTTGCCCCTGCCAATTTTGTGCACTACGGTTGACCACCTGATAGCTTACTTCAATTGGATAGTTGCCTTGCTTAAAGTTAAAGCTTTTAATGATTTCCACGCCATCAGCAGTTTTGAAAACCATCGGTACAGTAAGCACTTTGACAGCTTTACCGTCTTTATCTTTCGCATCTTTTGAATCTGCTAAAGTATATGTAGTTTTTTCAAACTCATAATTTGGACGACCTGCACGACTGCTGTCAGGGCCATTCAAGCCAATTAAGCCAGATTGTGCCACATAAGTACGTTTAGGATCACTTTCAAGCATGACAAACGGCTGATCGCTGTTTTTACTTTGGTCATGATTGAGTAATTCAACACGCACAATATCACCACCTTTTGGACTAATCCAAAGATGATAAAGGTCAGTTTGTACTGAAATCAGTTGTTGATTTGCGGTTGCTGGCGCAGTTGTCGGTTGTTGTGCAGCAGCAATATTTGCTTGCGGAACATCGCTAGTTGCCGCAGTCGTTTGACCATTTGGCAAATCGGCAGAAACATCATGCGCTACCACAGCCGCTGGCTGTGTTTTTGTAGTATCTGCATGACCATAATCTTTTTGCCAAGCCAAAATAAGCAAATATGCGACGACAAACATGGCCCCGAGGATTGCAAACCTGGCCCATTGTTGCATATCTATTACCCCAAGTGGTTAGAGTGATGTTGGTTCGAAAAACGTTCACGCAAGGGTACAGCAACATGAAACGTTTGAGAATCTATTTGCTGAAATGAAATAAAACGAATTGCTTTTTTAGGCACTGGGTCATAACCAGATCCTCCCCAAGGGTGGCAGCGACAAATACGCTTTGTGGCGAACCAACTCCCTTTTAGGGCGCCATGGGTGTGGATTGCTTCTAACGAATATTGAGAACAAGTCGGAATATAACGACAACGAGGTCCAATGAGGGGACTAATCGCAACTTGATAGAAACGAATCAACCAATGCAATATACGAACCATTGGCTTGCTCTAATTTTGAGGAGAGGAAATTGCTATTTTATGGTGCTTTTTAACAAGACGCTGCAATTTCTGCCATGCAAACTGTAACTGCTGATGTAATTCAGCATTAGGAATTGCTTCTATCCCCATTTTGGGCATGACAACAATATCTAATAAGTCAATATTTTGCTGATTCAGGCGAAAACTTTCACGTGCTAAACGCTTTATTCGATTTCTTTCATGTGCACGACGCACTTTTTTCTTAGCAACAACAATACCCAAACGGCTGTTCGGCTGTTCGGCTATTTTTGCTAAAAATAAGAAATGGGGTTGATGCACTTTAAAAAGCGCACCATCAAATACACTTTTGTAATCCGCAGCACAATGGATTCTCACCGCTGGACTGAAACTATAAAGTGACATAACACCCATATCGTATAACTTGACTATTTAATAAATTAAACAGTTAAGCTATGACGACCTTTTGCACGACGACGAGCGAGTACTTGACGACCAGCTTTAGTTGCCATACGAGCACGGAAACCATGAACGCGTTTGCGCTTTAATTCAGATGGTTGGAATGTACGTTTCATGTTGAAACTCCAATGTTGATCTTCTCTAAAGGTTCGCGATTGTATTGTGCATTGTTTATGCTGTCAATGAATATAGACTTTTCTTTTGTTTTTTTTGTAATTTGACACCCTTTTTGAAAGATCACAACGTAATGTAATCTTTTCTATAATTTTCATATAAGACAATATCCACAATCTAAACCATTGTTTTATAATAAAAGAAAACTTATAAACACTTATATTAACAACCTTATCCACAGTTTCGGAGTGTTTTTAAATTTAACTCTGCTTGATTTTAAATTTAAATTCATAATTTAAGTTTATCCACATGAGAATACGGGCTTATAAATAAATTCAAATTTTAAAATTTAAATTTATTATTATTAAGGTGCTATTTTTCTGAGGAAAAGTCATTTTTATTTTTTATAAATATGCACTTAGCTTGTGAATAACTCTGATTTTTAGATATTGATAAAATGTGGATAAGTTTGTGATTTATTTTATCCACAACTTGTGCTAAAACTTATCCACAAGAGGTTTAAATTTGAATTTGTGTGCGGGAAGATCTTTTTTTAGTCGATTTGGGCTGAATTAATCATGACAGATGTGGATAACTTGGTTAGAATGGCGACCCCCGTGTTGGTGGGTCATCTTTTTTAAATTTGAATAAGGAGTTTCACATGCTTTGGACAGACTGCTTAACTCGCTTGCGACAAGAGCTCTCTGATAATGTCTTTGCCATGTGGATTCGTCCTTTGGTTGCAGATGAGACAGACGATACATTAAAACTGTATGCGCCAAATCCTTATTGGACACGATATATTCAAGAACATCATCTGGAACTGATTACTATTTTGGCGGAGCAACTTTCGGAAGGTCGTATTCGTAAAGTTGAAATTTTAGTGGATTCTCGCCCAGGTGCAATTCTCTCTGCATCAGAGCAACCCGCGACTACAACAGCCGCGCTAGACAGTACACCTGTTGTTCCAAGTGTCAAAGCAAAGAAGGACAAAGAGCCAGAATTGATTGTGACTAAAAATGCGAAAAAGAAATTACTTAATCCACAGTTTACTTTGCATTATTTGTTGAAGGGCGTTCAAACCAAATGGCAGCGGAAACCTGTCGTAAGGTCCTAACGCAATTGGGAGAGTCACAGCATAATCCGTTATTTTTATATGGTCCAACAGGTTTGGGTAAAACCCATTTGATGCAAGCCGTAGGGAATGCATTATTGCAAGCAAAACCGAATGCCCGTGTGATGTACATGACCGCAGAAAGTTTTGTACAAGATTTTGTCAGTTCTTTGCAAAAAGGCAAGGTTGAAGAATTTAAGAAAAATTGTCGTTCTTTGGATTTGTTGTTGGTGGATGATATTCATTTATTGGCAGGTAAAGAAGCCAGTTTGGTTGAATTCTTTTACACGTTTAATGCGTTGTTGGATGAGTCTAAACAAATTATTCTCACTTCTGATCGTTATCCAAAAGAGTTAACTGAGTTAGACCCACGATTAGTTTCTCGTTTTTCATGGGGCTTGTCTGTCGGTGTAGAGCCACCTGATATTGAAACTCGTATTGAAATTTTACTGAAAAAAGCAGAAAGCAATGGTATTGATTTACCGCGTAATTGTGCTTTGTTTATTGCTCAACAAGTGGTTGCCAATGTACGTGAACTAGAAGGGGCTTTAAATAAAGTTGTAGCCATTTCACGTTTTAAAGGTTCAGCGATTGATTTAGATGTGGTGCGTGAATCTCTGAAAGATGTACTTGCGATTCGTGCACGTACCATCAGTACTGAGAATATTCAGCGTGTGGTCAGTGAGTATTTTCGTATTCCATTGAAAGAATTGGTGGGACCAAAGCGCACTCGAATTTATGCACGTCCTCGGCAGTTGGCAATGGGGTTAGCGCGTGAGTTGACGGGAGATAGCTTCCCTGAGATCGGGATGGCATTTGGCGGTCGTGATCATAGTACAGTGATGCATGCGTGTGAAAAAGTGCAAAGTTTGTGCAATGAAGATCCGATTTTCAATGAGGATTATAAAAACCTTATGCGCTTACTTCAAAGTTAATTTTTGATCAAATTCTGTTCTTGCAATGCGGTATAATCTACCGCATAGTACAGGGCTAAAAACATTTATTTTACTTATCTTCAATTTTAGAGTTTTAGAGGAATTCCACAGTGCGTTTGAAAATCGCGAAAGAGAGCTTACTCAATGTTTTGTCTAATGTCGTGGGCGCTGTTGAACGCCGTCATACTTTAAACATTCTTTCAAACGTTAAAATCCAAGCGACTGAGCAGGCGTTAATCATTACAGGTTCTGACTTGGAAGTGGAATTGGTTGCGAGTACAACATTGGCTGAAGGAGCGTGCATTCAAGCGGGACAAACCACTGTTCCTGCACGTAAATTGGTTGATATCTGTAAATCTTTACCTACAGCGGCATTGATTGATTTACAAATTACTGAAGATCAACGTTGTATTTTAAAATCAGGTAATAGTCGTTTTGTGTTAGGAACTTTACCTGCTGAAGATTATCCATTGTTGACCACTGAAAATAGTCAAGGCACACAAGTGCAAGTGACTGAACGTGAGTTAAAGCGTTTATTTGAAAAAACTGCTTTTGCGATGGCTGTGCAAGATGTACGTTTTTATTTAACAGGAACATTGCTTGAAATTGATCAAAATCAATTACGTGCAGTGACAACGGATGGTCATCGTTTGGCAATGTGTGAAACATTGGCTGAATCTAATGCAACTCAGTTAGTACAAGCGATTGTGCCACGTAAGGCTGTGGCTGAATTACAACGTTTGTTGAGTATTGAAGATGATCAACTCACTTTGCTCATTGGACGTGAATTATTAAATGTCACTATCCAAGCACCAAGCCGTGATAAAGAGCAAGGTGATATTACAGTACGTTTCACGACTAAACTCATTGATGGAAAATTTCCTGATTATCGCCGTGTGATTCCTCGTGGTGGTGATAAAAATGTGATGATTGCACATGATGTCTTTAAACAGTCTTTGCAACGTGTGGCGATTTTAAGTAATGAAAAATTACGTGGTGTGTTCTTAAATTTCAATGCCGATTCTTTGCAATTGCGTGCCAATAACCCAGAGCAAGATGAAGCAGTAGAAGATTTAGCGATTCAATACAGCAATACACCAATGGAAATGTCTTTTAATGCGCAATATATTTTAGAAGTATTGGGTGTATTAGATGGTGATGATGTGTCAATGACCATGACAGAGGCAAATCAGTCGGTATTGGTCCAAGATCCAAACCAAGGCAATCAAACCTATGTTGTGATGCCAATGCGTGTTTAATGTAAGGTCTAACGTTTAAGATCATGCATATTACACGGCTTAATATACAGCGTGTTCGAAATTTAAAAACGGTTGCACTTCATGAGTTGCAGCCGTTTAATGTCTTTTATGGACAAAATGGTTCAGGAAAAACCTCTGTTTTAGAGGCAATACATTTGCTGGCAACAGGGCGTTCATTCCGCACTCATATGCCAAAGCACTACATTCAAAATGCAACGACTGATGCATTGGTTTTTGCACAATCTGCGACTGAAAAAATCGGGATGCAGAAACTACTCAGTGGTGAGCAACTGATTAAGGTCAATGGTGACTTGGTTGCAACACAAGGACAACTTGCAAAAATTTTACCTTTGCAGCTGATTGATCCACTCAGCACAGATATTATTGATCATGGGGCAAAGCCTAGACGGCAATTGCTTGATTGGTTGATGTTTCACGTGGAACCTGATTTTTATCATGCATGGCAGTATTATTCACGGGCTTTAAAGCAGCGCAATAGTTTGTTAAAAATGCAGCGTAATTTAAGTTTAAAAGATCTTGAACCGTGGAACAAAATGCTCAGTGAATATGGTGAGATTTTGCATTCTCAGCGTGTAGAAATCGTTGAGCAATGGAAAGTCTACTTGGCTGAAGATCTTGCGCTGTTATTGCCAAATTTATCGATTGAAATGGAATATAGCGCAGGCTTTCATGTGGAGCAGGGTTTAGCTCAGGACTTGGTTCAATATCATCAAAAAGATGTTGAACGACGCTATACTGAGTATGGTCCACATCGTGCAGATTTACGTTTAAAAACACCAACAGGTGATGCTGATGTAGTACTGTCTAGAGGGCAGAAAAAGTTACTCATCATGGCATTAAAACTCTCACAAATTGCGATGTTACATGCCTGTAATAAGGAAACTGTGGTATTATTAGATGATGTGACAGCAGAATTAGATTTAACTGCACAACAGCGTTTAATTGCACGATTAAGCCAACTTGGAAGTCAGGTTTTTTTGACGACTTTGGATCAAGATTCAGTAAAAAAACATTTACATGATTTGTCTATTTCCTACCAATTATTCAATGTTGATAACGGTCAAGTTCAACGTGTTGCGCCATGATTTTTTTATTTTACGCTAATTCATTTAGACCTATTTTTCACTAGGGAGAAACCATGAGTTCAGAAGATCAAATCGCTTCTCAAACAGATCCAACCACTGAAAAGGCTTATGATTCCTCTAGTATCAAAGTATTACGTGGTCTAGACGCAGTTCGTAAGCGTCCTGGAATGTATATTGGTGATACAGACGATGGTTCAGGCTTACATCACATGGTATTCGAAGTTGTCGATAATGCCATTGATGAAGCTTTAGCGGGTCATTGTGATGAAATTATTGTCACTATTCATGAAGATGAATCGGTCAGTGTGTCTGACAATGGGCGTGGTATTCCTACAGATATTCACCCTGAAGAGGGGGTGTCTGCGGCAGAAGTTATTTTAACGATTCTGCATGCAGGTGGTAAGTTTGACGATAACAGTTATAAAGTATCGGGTGGTTTGCATGGTGTAGGTGTTTCTGTTGTAAATGCTTTATCAAGCAAATTAGAGCTGACAATTCATCGTGCTGGGCATATTCACCAACAAGAATATCAACATGGTGATCCAGTTTATCCTTTAAAAGTAATTGGTGATACTGAGATTACAGGTACGACAGTACGTTTTTATCCAAGTGCTGAAACATTTAGTCAGACGATTTTTAATGTTGATATTTTAGCGCGTCGTTTGCGTGAACTTTCATTTTTAAATGCGGGTGTGCGTATTGTTTTACGTGATGAACGTATCAATGCTGAACACATTTTTGACTATGAAGGTGGGTTATCTGAGTTTGTAAAATATATTAACCAAGGTAAAACTCACCTCAATGATATTTTTCATTTTACTAGTGAAGTTGCTGAAACAGGAATTACTGTGGAAGTGGCTTTGCAATGGAATGATACTTATCAGGAAAATGTACGTTGCTTTACCAATAATATTCCGCAAAAAGATGGTGGTACACACTTAGCAGGTTTTCGTGCAGCATTAACACGTGGTCTAAATCAATATCTTGAAAGTGAAAATATTCTTAAAAAAGAAAAAGTTGCTGTGACAGGTGATGATGCACGTGAAGGTTTGACTGCAATTGTGTCGGTGAAAGTACCTGATCCAAAATTCTCATCACAAACCAAAGAGAAATTGGTATCGAGTGAAGTGAAACCTGCGGTTGAGCAGGCGATGAATAAGTCATTCTCTGAATATTTGTTGGAAAATCCACAAGCTGCAAAATCAATTGCAGGCAAAATCATTGATGCAGCACGTGCGCGTGATGCAGCACGTAAAGCACGTGAAATGACCCGTCGTAAGAGTGCTTTAGATATTGCAGGTTTGCCAGGTAAATTGGCAGATTGCCAAGAGAAAGATCCTGCATTGTCTGAACTTTACTTAGTCGAAGGTGACTCTGCGGGCGGTTCTGCAAAGCAAGGTCGTAACCGTAAGATGCAAGCGATTTTGCCATTGAAAGGTAAAATCCTGAACGTGGAACGTGCACGTTTTGACAAAATGATTTCTTCCCAAGAAGTTGGTACGCTGATTACTGCCTTAGGTTGTGGAATCGGACGTGAAGAATACAATCCTGATAAATTGCGTTATCACAAAATCATTATTATGACCGATGCGGACGTAGATGGTTCACATATTCGTACGTTGTTATTGACATTCTTCTTCCGTCAAATGCCGGAATTAGTGGAGCGTGGTCATATTTATATTGCTCAGCCACCATTGTACAAATTGAAAAAAGGTAAGCAAGAACAGTACATCAAAGATAATGATGCATTGGAAACTTTCCTGATTTCAAATGCAATTGATGAGTTGGAGTTGCATATCAGTGCTGAGGCGCCTGCGATTCGTGGTGAAGCATTAGCAAGTGTGATTGCAGATTATCAAACTTCACAAAAGAGCTTACATCGTTTGACTGTGCGTTATCCTGCGACATTGTTAGATGGTCTACTTGGTTTAGAAGCATTTAAACTTGATCAAACAACAGATCAAAATTATGTGCAAGATTGGTCTGAGAAGCTTCGTGTGGAAATAGAAACTGCACAACCGAGTTTACGTCCTGAACTGAGCATTGAGAGTTTTGATCGTGAAGATGCTGAAGGCATTCGTTCAACAGTTTATTTCCCACGTATCACGATTTATGTGCATAACTTGCCGCATCATTATTTATTAGATGCAGGTTTGTTGGGTTCAAGTGAATATATTCGCTTGCTGAAGAACTCAAAAAGTTGGTTCACTTTACTTGAAAATGGCGCATATTTACAGAAAGGTGAACGTAAAATCAATGTGTCAAACTTCCATCAAGTTTGGCAACATATTCTTTCTGACTCACGCCGTGGCATGATGATTCAACGCTATAAAGGTTTGGGTGAGATGAATGCGGAGCAACTTTGGGAAACTACGATGGATCCTGAAAACCGTAATATGTTGCAAGTCACTGTGGATGATGCGATTGAAGCTGATCGTATGTTTGCATGTTTGATGGGGGATGATGTTGAACCACGTCGTGCTTTCATCGAAGAAAATGCCTTAAATGCTGATATTGATGCTTAATTAATTTCACGCTATTTATTCCTAAATCCCTCTGAATATTGATGTGTTCAGGGGGATTTTTCTTTTTATTTGGTATTTATCTTTAGAATCTTTATACATTTGTCATCTTTTTATCAAAGTGTCTTATTTCTATGTCACTATCTTTTTATAGACAATATTATATAAAACAAGAGGCTAGAATTATGGATAATCAATTAGAACATACCCGTGATATCTGGGTGAATGCCTTTTTCACGGGTAATTATGAGGTTTTGGCGCAATATGAAGATGAACATTTTAAGGTAGTTTACGAGCAAGATGGGCGTATAGAGAGTAATTTTACCCGTTATGAAAAGATCGCACATGCGGTTAAAAATGGTGTGTGGAAACCGCAAAAACCCAATGTACAAAGTGAAGATTATGAGTTTAATCGTGATCAAACAGCATGTTTAGTGCAAATTTATTTAGAGGATGAGAGTACTGTTATTCAGGAAAAATGGGTTTATCAAGAGGATTGGAAAATTATCGAATTGAGGTTTTGTAAAGTACGACAAGATATAAAATTATAATTTTACACTGCAACCAAAGCACCTTGAAATAAGATTTTTTAAGGTGTTTTTACTAAGAGTATTGCTTTAAACCATAAAAAAAATTGTTGTTAAATCTATTAAAAGCACCGAAAAATAAAAAATAAACTGTGGATAACTCTGATTGATCAGGTTAAAATAGCCAAAATAAGCAATAAAAACAACATTAATTTATTAACTCAACACTTCTTAATTCTATTTATTTCACCATATTTTATTCAAAAGTTACTTTTGAATTTAAAATCTTTGTATGCGTAGAGAATGAAATGAATTCAAAGTTAAAAATTATGATTTTTTAAGTTTGCTTGAGAAGCTTTGGTGATAGCTGAGAAAACTTCTATATCAGTATTTTAAATATGTTCCACGGGGTGGAAATTAAAATCATAACCAAAAGTTATGTGTTAATTTTTATTGAAATACAAAATTATCTTATTGAAATAGATATAGAATTTTAAAATTAAAATTGCACATTTAATTTTAATTATTTAATACAGCCACGATAACCCACATTTAGATCTCGGATTTCATAGTCTGCACAGCAATAAATTTCTTGGATATTGTATTCAACTTCATTTAATTGCATATAATCGTTTTTATTTTTTACAGCTAAATACTTTTGCTGTTGTGGCTTGAAGCATGCCATGCTTCCCATAAAAGACTGTCCATATACACTATAATCTGCATATAAACAGCCATAACAGTTTTGGAAACGGTATTGACCCAAAAATTGTCGTTGGATTTGGTCGAATAAACTTTCAAGTTCGCTGGATGATGCTGTATATGTCTGTGTAAATAATTCAAATGATAGCTGAGCAAGATAGGTTGTTTCACTCAGTTCAAAGCTAAAATCAGAAATACATTGGATGATTTGTTGGCTTTGTATACAAATCAGATTTAAAGGGAGTTGAATTTTAATCGTGTAGTTGATGAGTGCTTGATTTTTCCATGTAAATTTTTCTAATTCGACATGTGTTAATTCTCTATTGTCAGAAACTGTTAAGTGATCAAAATCAGTATCATGAAATATAATATTGCGAATTTTAAATCGTAAATACTTAAAGTTATTTTCAATTGTAAGTGGACTTGTACCTAATTGGTCAGTATATGTTCCAAAATAATATTCGAGCATTCATTATTTTATTGTAAAAAGAGAAAGTAGTATAAAACTACTTCCTCTCTATAAAAAATTATTCTTCAAAAGAACTTTCAAGTTCTTCGAGTTCCATCATCAGTTCAAGCATTTGTTCTTCTGCTTGCTCAAGTTTGGCTTTTAATTCAGTCTGCTCATTCATCAGTTTCAGTAAATCATCTTTACGACTCGCGTCATAGAGTGCTTGATCTGCTAATGATTCTTCAATTTCTGCTAAACGAGGCTGAATTTTACTGATTTGAGTCTCTATTTTTTCGATATTTTTGCGAATAGGACGGGTTTGTTCACGGCGTTGCGCTGCAAGTTTACGTTGCGCTTCTTTGTCTAACTTGGAAATAGTGGGTTTAATTTCGACTTGTGATTGCACAGGAGCAGCAGGCTTTTGTCCATTTTTCATCATCTCGATACGGGCTTGACGTAGCCAATCTGCATACTCAACGAGGTCACCATCAAATTCACGGCTTTGACCATCATGCACCAAAATCAGTTCATCACAAACACTTGCTACCAATTGGCGCTCATGTGAAACCAACACCACAGCGCCTTCAAAATCTTGCAATGCCATAGTAAGTGCGTGACGCATATCTAAATCTAAATGGTTGGTTGGTTCATCGAGAATGAGTACATTTGGACGTTTCCAAACGATAAGCGCTAAGGCTAAACGGGCACGTTCTCCTCCTGAAAAGCTTTCACTTGGCGTATCCATACGTTCGCCACTAAAACCAAAGCTACCTAAAAATGAGCGTAGAGCTGCCTCGCTAATTTTAGGGTCAGCAATACGTGCTAATTGTAACATTGGGCTGGCACTGCCATCTAAAGCATCCATTTGATGTTGGGCAAAATAGCCAATATTGAGTAACTCGGAATCTTTACGATGACCTTGTAATAGCGCTAAATCACCAACCAATGATTTAATCAAAGTTGATTTACCCGCACCATTCATACCTAATAAACCGATACGACTTGTTGGGGTGATTTGTAAATGAACATTGGTCACGATCAGTTTATCACCATAGCCAATATCTGCTTGTTCAAGCTCAAGTAGGGGCGAACTCATTTTACTTGGTTCGCGGAAACTAAATGTAAAAGGCGTATCGACATGCGCTGCCGATAATTCTTGCATGCGTTCAAGTTGTTTAATACGACTTTGTGCTTGTTTGGCTTTGGTGGCTTGTGCTTTAAAACGATCAATGTATTTTTGCAGATGTGCACGGGTTTCTAATTGTTTTTCATAGGCTTGTTGTTGTTGTGCTAAGCGCTCACTACGGGTGCGTTCAAATGTTGAATAATTACCTGTATATAAAATAAGTTCTTGATTTTCAATATGTAAAATATGATCAGTAATAGCATCTAAGAAATCACGGTCATGTGAAATAAGAATGAGCGTACCTTCATAGGCTTTTAACCAGTCTTCTAACCATAAAATTGCATCTAAATCTAAATGGTTAGTTGGTTCATCGAGCAACAGTAAATCTGAGCGGCTCATTAAAGTACGAGCAAGGTTTAAACGCATGCGCCAACCACCAGAAAAACTAGAGACATCTAGCTGAGATTGATATTCAAAAAAGCCTAGACCTGCCATCAATTGAGATGCTTTTGATGCAGCCGAATAGCCATTAATTTCATCAAAACGCCCATAAAGATGAGCAAGTTCATCATCTTTTAGCTGATCAGGATGATCAAGTTTATGTTGAATATCCCAATATTCCTCATCACCAGATAAGACAAAATCAATCGCTTTCATATCTAAAGCTTTGATTTCCTGAGCCATATGTGCAACTGTCCAAACATCAGGACGTGTTAATGAGCCATGATCTGATTCCATTCCACCCAATAATGCTGAAAATAGTGTGGATTTACCTGCACCATTGACTCCAGTTAAACCAATTTTCCAACCTGGATGAAGTTGCATGGATGCTTTTTGAAATAAAACACGTCCACCGCGACGTAAAGAAAGTTGTTCTAACTGAATCATGAATAAAAACTATACTGGAGAATAGATGTGCTATTTTAATGGATAATCAGCTTGTACCCAAACAATATAATTTTTAAGGAAAATTTAATAAGATGAGTTTGGTACAGCTAATGCTTTTGTCTATAAAATTCAATTAAATATACATAAATATTTATTTTTGTGATAAAAGTCATGTTGTTGATATGAGTAAAATAAGCATAGGAGCGGGAAGCTGTGTCTAAAATAAAAATACTGAGTTCAAGCGCATTATTATTAGGAATATTAATGACTGCAACATTTGCACGAGCACAACAAACCATTTGTGTCTTTGATGTACAAGGGCGCTCTGGTGATATTTTTAAGGGAATGGAAGAGTGGGCTTTAGCATCTAAAAATACAGGTGCAAATATTAAATTGCTACCTTATCCGAAAGAAGAGGATGCCGATGCTGCATTCAAAGCGGGGAAATGTGATGGAGTATATCTGACATCTTTAAGAGCACGTTACTATAATAAGTTTGCGGGCTCTATTGATGCACTTGGCGCTGTCCCGAATATTACCATTGCAGAGAGAGCAATTCGATATGCACTGGATAAAAGAAATGCCAAACGGATGTTGTCTAAGGTCAATGGTGAGGACTTTGAAGTTGCTGGAATTGATCAAATTGGTACAGCTTATTTATTTGTAAAATATAATAAAATTAAGAATCCGCAAGATCCTATTAAAGATTTGGAAGGTAAAAAATTTTCATTTTTGGGTTATGATGTTGCTCAAAGATATATGCTAAAGAAGATTAAAGCTGTGCCTGTATCTTCAGAAATTTCAAACTTGGTGGCAAAATTTAATAATAATCAGGTTGATATGACTGCAGCACCTGCTTATTTGTATAAACCTTTTGAGATGCATAAAGGCTTGGGCGCTCAAGGTGCAGTAGTGGTATTTCCTGTCGTGAATGTCACTATGCTGATGGTGATACGTCCTGAAAAATTTCCGACAAGCTTTGGTGCAACTTCACGTGGTATTTTCCTAAAACATTTACCTAAAACATTACAATATGTAAATCGAACTGAACGGGATATTCCTGAAAAGTATAAGTTAATGCTTACGAAGGAACAAACTACGAAATATCAAATGATTGTACGAGAAGCGCGTGTAGAACTCACAAAACAAGGCGTCTATGATCAGCAAATGATGTCTGTGTTAAAAAGAGCAAGATGTACGATTGACCGTACAAACTTTGAATGTTCTTTAATGGATGAATAGCGTAATAAATTATTCTAAATAGTATCTACTTTTTATAAAATGATTGATACTACATGTCAGATCATAAAAATCCCCAAGACTAGGCTTGGGGATTTTTTATTTTCAAGTATTTATATAAATACACTTAGTCTACAAAAGTGACTTTTGCGATGGCTTTTTTACTTGCCTGAATAATTAAAGTCACATTTTCTTTCACCATATAGCTTGCATCGACAGTTTCCCAGTCCACTTTAACGGCTCCACGTGAAACAGCATCTTTCGATTGTGCTGAATTCTTGGTTAAACCTGCTGCACGTAAGATAGAAATAATTGACACTTCACCGCCAAACTCACCACGTGAAATGGTGATTTCAGGTGTACCCTCAGGAAGTTCGCCTTCAGTAATTAAATTACCAGCACCTTTGTGTGCATGTTCAGCAGCTTCAGCACCGTGGAAACGTTCAACCAATTCAAGTGCAAGAATCTTCTTCACTTCTTGTGGATTACGACCTGCTTCAATTTCTTTTAAAAGTGTTGCGATTTCTTCTAAAGATTTAAAGCTTAATAAGTCAAAATAACGTTCAATTAAGCTGTCTGGCATAGACAATACTTTTTGATACATTGCGCCAGGTGCATCAAATACACCGATATAGTTGCCTAAAGATTTAGACATTTTATTGACGCCATCCAAACCTTCAAGAATTGGCACAGTGATACACACTTGCGCTTCTTGATTATAACGACCTTGCAGTGTACGCCCCATGAGTAAGTTAAAGGTTTGGTCTGTACCACCAAGCTCAACATCCGCTTCTAGTGCGATTGAGTCATAGCCTTGAACCAATGGATATAAGAATTCATGGATCGCAATCGGTTGATGGTTATTATAACGCTTGGTGAAATCATCACGTTCTAACATACGTGCAACAGTTTGCTGTGAAGCCAATTGAATTAAATCAGCCGCAGTTTTGGTGGCAAACCACTCAGAGTTAAAACGAACTTTAGTTTTATTTGGATCAAGAATTTTAAAGACTTGCTCTTGATAGGTTTTGGCATTTTCCAACACTTGTTCACGTGATAAAGGTGGACGAGTTGCGCTTTTTCCTGTTGGGTCACCGATCATGGCGGTATAATCACCGATCAAGAAAGTCACTTCATGACCCAAATCTTGGAAAGTTTTTAATTTATTAATTAAAACAGTATGCCCTAAGTGTAAATCAGGTGCAGTTGGATCAAAGCCTGCTTTAATCTTTAAAGGACGATTTTCTTTGAGTTTCTTTAACAGATCCTCTTCAGAAATAATTTCATGCGTTCCTCGTTGAATGAGGGCAAGTTGTTCTTCCGCAGGAAGGAAATTTGACATCACAAAATCCAATACATCAGTTATCTCATTTGTGCGATATACTAACATTTTTTCAGCAAAATGCAGGCGAAGAATATCTCATGACAACAATCTATATTGGCGTAATGACTGGAACCAGCATGGACGGCGTCGATTTTGTTGCCGCTTCATTTGATCCACTGCAAATTCATGCCACTTTAACAGCACCATTTGATCCTGATTTAAGGGATGAGCTCATGGCGTTGACATTACCTAGTGACAATGAAATTGATCGAATGGGCAAAGCAGATGTTGCGCTTGCAACCATGATTGGCAATTCAATTAACCAACTAATTCAAGAAAATAACTTAGATAAATCACAAATAAAAGCCATCGGTTCACATGGCCAAACCATTCGTCATCGTCCTGAGCATGGTTTTACTTTACAGATAGGTGATCCCAATATCATCACTGAAATTACCCAAATTCCTGTAATTTCAGATTTTCGCCGTCGTGATATGGCAGCAGGTGGACAAGGTGCACCTTTAGTTCCTGCCTTTCATCAGGCTTTATTTCAACACGAAAGTATTCATCGTGTGATTTTAAACTTAGGCGGGATTGCTAATGTCAGTTTATTGCCTGCGGGGAATCCTGATGAGGTCTATGGTTTTGATACAGGTCCTGCAAATATTCTTATGGATGCATGGTGTCATCGTTATACGGGGCAACCTTATGATGAAAATGGTAATTGGGCAGCGTATGGGCAGCCGATCCGAAGCTTATTAGACCGTTTACAAGCACATGAGTATTTTTCTAAAGAGCCACCGAAAAGTACGGGGCGTGAAGATTTCAATTTAGAATGGTTGGATGAGCAAATTTCAGATTGGAAAAATGATTTAGAATACGATGAGTTGGAAGATAGCCCTGAAAATGTGCAAGCAACTTTATTAAAACTTACCACACGTGCCATTAAAAAAGCCATTTACCGTTCACCTTTAGATACTGGCGAAGTCTATGTCTGTGGTGGTGGGGCATATAATTCATACCTTCTTGAACAATTACGTTGGCGTTTACGCAAACATAATTGGTCAGTGCAAACTACATCGGCATTGGGACTATCGCCAACTTGGGTTGAAGCAACTGCCTTTGCATGGTTAGCCATGCGTTTTGATCAACAACTCAGTGGAAATTTGCCTGCGGTGACAGGAGCAAATGGTTACCGAGTTTTAGGTACAATCACCACAGTTTAATATTGAATCATAGGATTAAAAAGTTCATATTTAGGTCGAGATTGTTAAACAATTCTCGACCTGTTTAGCCTGATGTATGTCCCATTCTGCTGTTTAAAAAAGCGCAATAAACTTTCAATATCAATAAAAATTTCAAATGAGCAAACATATGGATGTATTAAAACAACGATTAACCGAATATCAACGTGAAGGTCTTACTTTTGATGTGCTTGATTCAGGACCCTTAGATGGGCAAATATTTGTCTTGTTGCATGGTTTTCCTGAAACTAATAAAAGTTGGCAAGAGACATCAGAAATTTTGAATGCACATGGTTATCGAACTTGTGCAGTCAATCAACGTGGTTATAGTCTAGGTGCGCAGCCATCTAAACGAAGTGATTACCGTAGTTCTGCTTTGCTTGAAGATGTAAATGCTTTACTCGACATTATTCAACAACCTGTTTATTTGGTTGGGCATGATTGGGGTGCGGTAGTAGCTTGGGATGTGGCACAGCGTTATCCTGAAAAAATAAAGCATTTGATTACGATTTCGGTACCACACAAAGCCGCATTTATGAAAGCGATGTTGAGTAGTAATCAATTATTTAAATCTTATTATATGGGTTTATTTCAACTGCCTAAAATTCCTGAGTTACTGTTTGAAAAAGTTCCTCAAATCGGTTTGGCTTTACTCAAAGATTCAGGCATGACAGAACAACAGCTCAAGGACTTTCAACAAGAAATTGTCAATGAAAAACGCTTGAGCACTGCCCTGAATTGGTATCGTGGTTTACCATTCAGTTCCAATAAAAACTTATTGAAACCGATCACTGTTCCTACCTTATTTATTTGGGGGAAACATGACACTGCGATTGGTCCTAAAAGTCTGGAATACAATAAAAATTATGTCCATGCGCCATATAAAGAAGTCATTATGGATGCAACGCATTGGATTCCTGTGCAAAATGCTAAAGAGCTCAGTGGATATATTTTAGAAACTGTCGTTTAAATTATTATATATGTTGAAATAAAAATGCCCTCAAAGCTGAGGGCACCTTAAAATTCTGTGTTAATTAGATCGAGAATGAAGAACCACAACCACAGGTTGTTGTTGCATTTGGATTGGCTACGATAAAACGAGAACCTTCTAAACCTTCAATATAATCAACTTTTGAACCAACCAAATATTGATAGCTTAAAGAATCTACCAACATTTTGACATCACCATTACTAAATTCAGCATCATCATCATTCATGCTTTCAGCAAAGTTAAAGCCATAAGAAAATCCTGAACAACCACCACCTGTTACATAAACACGTAACATAAGTTCTTGATTACCTTCGCTATCACGAAGTTGACGAACTTTATTCGCTGCATTATCAGTTAGTTCAAGAGCTTGGGCATTCATGGGGATATTCCTCAAACGAGTTCGATAGTGTCTTTCAGACAAAAAGACCATATATAGTATACCTAATATATGGTCAGTCTGTGAACTTTAAAGTAAATTCAGAGTAAAATTGTCGGTTTTGATTCAAAATTACTTATAGTTCTCATCTTGCAGTGCGCATTCAAAGTTTTTAGGATCATTTTTACAACGGAATTGCCATAAAAGTTTCATCATTTGCTTATTATAAACACCTTGTTGAGTAAGACTAATACGAGATTCACGCATCAATTTTTGATAACCTGGTTTATCAGCTGGTGGCACTTGCATCCAATATTTTGCAGGAATATCTGCTTTCATTTTCCCAATGATGCCAAAAGCACGAGGTAATTGTGCTTTGACCCAATCACGTGATTTTTGACCAAAACCTTCAGGGAATTTATCTTTACGAATAATTAAATTACCAGTTACTTGTAAAATAGGGTAATTCACAATTGCCCCTTTTGTGCCAAGCCCTTTATGTAACTCTAATGGTTTAAAGACTGCAGCAGGTGCGCCAATAATATCAACTTGTCCATTATTGAATTTTGCACCAAAGTTGGTGACATCGGCACTTACAGCTTGTGCACCCACTTGTTGTACCATGATTTTTTGTGCTTGATCATAGTCAAGAACAGCGATTTTTTTACCTGCTGCCTTGGCAACAGTATTGATATTACGGTCATTGACCATCAAGAAAGCATCACCGACAGGAATGACACCAACCACTTCGTATTGACCATTAGTCATGTATTTTGAGAAATTAGGTGAGGTTAAACCCTGCATGATTTTCACTGCAAGATTAAGGTCTGGAATTGCACCAATTGCATCGAGTGAACCAGTAAAGTTGTTAAACTGACGACCACGCATACCTGTAACGCTGATCCCGTCACATTTACCCGCTTTAAAGTCTTCAGCAATAACCCCTTCGTTTTGATTAACTTTAAGTTCAATATCAGCGCCCCATGCTTTGGCAGCGAGCTGATAATCTTTCATTAAATTAAATACATCACCATTTTTACCAACCAAATCAAATACACAAACGACTTGTTTGGCTTGAGCGGTAGATACAGCAGCACATAAGCCTGCTGCGACTAAGAGAGTCTTAGACCATTTCATTTTATTTTTCCTTTCCATGATCAAATTATTTTTTTTGCTAGGTGCTATATAAAGAGTTTAAGTCTTATGCTGGCATCTATATATAAGATTAAGTGTTAATGTTTACATCAACAATGACTTAAATGACAAATTATTGATTTAAAAAAACCCAGAATAAATTCTGGGTTTTTCCTTTTAAATCAATATTATTCGCCTGCTAAAGAGCACTCGAAGTTTGCTTTATCGACAGAACAACGTGCTTTTTTCAGTACAGACATCATTGCTGGGTCATATACACCCATTTTAGTTAATTCTAAACGACCATCACGCATCATTTTTTGATACTTTAATTTGTCATCAGCAGTTAAGTTCACTTTATATTTTGCAGGAATTGATGCTTCTAAACGTCCAATCATTGCAAAGCTCTTTGGTAAGTTCTTCACAAAATAGTCACGTGATTTTTGACCAAAGCCTGCAGGGAATTTTTCTGGACGAATCAAGAAATCAGCAGTAATTTGCATCACAGGGAAGTTAAATACTGCACCGTTTGCACCTAAACCTTTGTTTAATTCTAATGGTTTATAAGCGTATGCTGGCGCACCAATCATATCTACCTGACCATTATTGAATTTTGCAGCAAAGTTCGAGATATCAGAAATAACAGCCTGAGCACCTACACGCTGTACAATTACTTTTTGTGCTTGGTCATAGCCAAGTACAGCAAACTTTTTACCTGCTGCTTTCTCAATAGAGTTAATATTTTTATCACGTACGAAAATGAATGCTGAACCTAATGGTGCAACGCCTGCAACTTCGTATTTTTTACCACCTAGGTTCGATACCATTTTGCCAGCATTACGTGCATCTAATGCAAAAGTAATGGCTTTTTGAGCAATGGCATTGCTTGGAACACCACCAAGTGAGTCGATTGAACCTACAAATTTGTTGTACTGACGAGCACGCATAGCTGTCATGAATACGCCGTCACATTTACCTGCTTTAAAGTCGTTATCGGCAACAGCTTCGTCTTGTTTTGGAATGAGGTTAACATCAGCACCCCAACCTTTAGCAGCTAAAGCCCATTCTTGTGCCATTTGGAATGATTCGCCTGATTTACCAAGTAAATCGAATACACATACATCAATGGCTGCATTGGCATTTGCAGCGCTTAAACCTAAGATTGCTGTTGCAGCGAGTGCTATTTTTTTCATAATTTGGTCCTTATCAATTATACGTCCATAATTGGAGTTTCTTTTAACCGCAATCTTAATCAACTTTTTTTTAAAAAAAATAGAGCTTTTACTCCATTTTTTGTATTTTTTGGATCATTGCTTTATTTTATTTTTCACAGTAAATATCTCAAAAAATAAAAATAATTATTCATGTATGTTTTTGTATTTTAAATATATTTTTAAATACTTATTTTTGTAGTATTTTACTAAAATGAATAAGATTATAAAAATACGGAATAAAATGAACGTAACAGTTTATTTTTGATTACAACAAAAGTCTCTTTTGCTTACAAGATTCATTGTTAAAATCGCAAAATACATCACGATTTTTTATGAAATTTGACATCAAAAGGCTGTAAAAAAGATGCTTTGTTCTTGATTACAACCCTTGAATTTTTTATTCATCTGTTAATGAACATTCAAAATTGGTTCGATCTACAGTGCAACGTGCACGTTTAAGAACAGACATCATCGTAGCATCATAAACGCCTTGTTTAGTCAGTTCGATACGACCATCACGGAGCAATTTTTGGTAACGGATTTGGTCTTCTTTAGAAATTGGAAGTTTATATTTTGCAGGAATTTCAGCTTCTAAACGTTTAATCATTTTAAAAGCCTGTGGTAAACGTTGTGTCGACCATGCACGTGATTGGTTGCCAAAATTGTTTGGGAACTTATCTGTTTTAATAATAACATTGGCGGTGACATGTAGCACAGGATAAGTAAACATAGCACCTTTATTACCTAAACCTTTGTAAATTTCGAGTGGTTTGAAAGCATAGGCAGGTGAAGGAACAGCATCTACTTCACCATTATTAAATTTACTGACAAAATTTGAAATATCGGATGGAACACCGACTGCACCAATGCGTTCTATTGCCATTTTTTGTGCAATATCATAGCTGAGATATGAAACTTTTTTACCTTTAGCTTTATCAATATTATCCATTGCACGATCACGGACAAAAATATAAGCCAAACCGACTGGGCTGATACCAACAAGCTCATATTTAATATTATTTTTTACTGAGACTAATCGCTTTGCATTACGTTTATCGAGTGCATAGACAATGGCTTTTTCAGCAATGGCATAGTTCGGTACACTACCTAATGCATCAATTGAGCCACCAAATCGATTATATTCACGAGAACGCATCGTGGTCATGGCAACAGCATCACATTTATCTGCTTTAAAATCATTATCTGCTTGTTCTTCTGATTTATAGGCGATCAAGTTGATATTGGCACCCCAAGCCTTTGAAGCTAAAGCCCATTCTTCCATAATTTTATAAGATTCACCCGCTTTACCTAAAAGGTCAAATACACAAACATTTTGTTGTGCTTGTGCTAAAGGTGATATTAATAAACCCAATGTACAGGTTAAGAACAATCTATTTTTCATTGTTACTTCCTTATATTTTTTCCATCTAAATGCATGTATTTTTATTTGTTTTAACATAGAGTATGGGAGTGATCAAATAATATGCGCTGAATGGTGATTGTACTTTTTAGCTTTGATTTTAAAGTTGATTGCTTTTTTATCATTTAAATCGCTGAATAGTCACTTATTGTTGAAGTGTTGATTTATATGGGTTTTTTGTTTAAATACAACAGGTTGTAATTGTATATTTTAAATAAAAAAACAATAAGTAATTCATAAAAACTAAATATTTATATTACACACTGAAATCAAATATTAAATGTTCCAGAGTGCATGATGCAATATTCAAATAAAAAAAGAGTTTTGGCTATTTTACCTTTATGTGTGGTTTTTACCGCATGTAATGATGATAAAGATCCTGTTGTTGTCCAGCCACCTATTGAAAATAAAAGCTTAGAATTAAATATTGTGCATATTAATGACCATCATTCACATTTGGATGAGGACAAAGATGGTTTTGCGTTGAAAGCCAATGTGGGCAAAGGCGATGAAGATTTTAATGCTGGCAAAGGCGGATTTGCACGTGTTACAGCTTTGATTAATCAAATTGCAGCAGAAAAGAAAAATATTTTTAAAATGCATGCTGGTGATGCGACAACAGGTGATTTGTATTACAACTTAACCGATGGTAAAGCTGATGCAGATGCCATGAATACAGTTTGTTTTGATACTTTTACATTAGGAAATCATGAATTTGATTCAACTGATGTGGGTTTGAAAAAATTTATAGATTTCCTAGATCAAGGAAGTTGTAAGGAAAAAACTAAAATTTTATCTGCCAATGTGAGTTTTGGTGCATCATCACCTTTATACAAAACCAATCGGATTCAAAAATCCCAAGTCTTTGAGAAAGATGGCGTGAAATTTGCGGTGATTGGTTTAACGATTGCTGGAAAAACCAAAAATTCATCGCAACCTAATTCAGATACAGTTTTTGCAGATGAAATTCTCACGGCACAAAAAGAAATTGATCTGTTAAAAGCACAAGGTATCAAAAATATTATTTTACAGACCCATGTCGGTTATGATTTAGATCAAAAATTAGCAGTTGCTTTAACCGATGTTGATGTGATTGTAGGGGGGGACTCACATACATTATTAGGACCGAAAAGTTTAGAAAAATATAGTTTAAGTCCAGAAGGGGCTTATCCAACTCAACTTAAAAATAAAAATGGTGATGCAGTTTGTGTGGCTCAAGCATGGGAATACAGCAATATTTTAGGTGAGCTGAATGTTAAATTCGACAAAGATGGCAAAATTGCCAGTTGTACTGGGACACCACATTTACTTTTAGGCGACGATATTAAACGTACAGCGGATATTAAAAAATATAATGCTGATTTAATTCAATACAATGCAGACAAGCGTCCTGCACAGCAAAAAATCTATAATCGTAATGATATTCCAAATATCAGTACCGCAGAAAAAGCGATTATTTTCAATCAAATTAAAGCAGATCAAGTGCCATTTAACTTTGTTCAGCCTGATGTGAAAACTTTGAATGTACTGAAACCATATCAAACTCAAAAACAAAAGTTTGCGGAAGAAGTTATTGGACAAGCCACAGATAATTTGTGTTCTCGCCGTGTGCCGGGTGTACAACGAGATGTTGGTCGTTCCACTTTAGGTGATGTGTGTAATAAAAATACGCATGTTGATCAACATGGCGGTGATATTCAACAGATCATTGCAGAAGCCTTTTTACAACAAGGCAAGGCGTTCTTTGGTGCAGATATTTCCATCCAAAATGGTGGTGGTGTACGTGAAGATGTTGCACAAGGTAATGTTACGGTAGGCAAAATTTACAGTGTTTTACCATTTAAGAATACCTTGGTTGAATTGCACCTAACAGGTGCAGAAGTCAAAGCAACTTTAGAAGATGCGATTGACAGTGTAGTTGCGAATAATACGGGGAGTTATCCATATACAGGTGGCTTACGTTGGAATGTTGATTTCAGTAAAAATAAAGGGCAACGTTTGAGTCAGTTGCAAGTGCGCAATGCTTCTGGACAATATGAGACCTTGGATTTAAATAAAACTTATAAAATCGTGACGATTGATTTCCTCGCAAATGGTAAAGATGGTTATACCACTTTAAGCACCATTACAGGTGACCGCCGTTCAAATGTTGGTTTGGATTATGCAGAAGCCTTTTTGAAATATACCCAGAGCTTAGCTGGACAAGCGGGACAAAAGAAAATTAATAAATTAGCAACAGATATTTATAGTACTCAACAGTTTATCGATGTTGAGAAAACTCAGACGAAATAAGTTTGCAAGTACAAAAATCCTGCTGGTCAGGATTTTTGTTTTTTATACAGAAAATAACTTGAAGTTTGAAAAATGAGCAATTAAAATAGCGCTCAAAATAAGCCATGGTGGCTTAAAATCAATAATGATTCCAATATTAACGCTGACGATTCTTGATCTTGTAACGTTGCCTTTGACAAGATCGCTATTTTAACTTAACTGGTTGCAGGATGACCATAATATCTTGATTTAACCCGCCTTTTAATTGCTCCAAAACCATGTGTGTGTTTGGAATATACGGGAGAGAAATCATGTTGTTTATTAAAGTACTCTATACAGGTTTGCGCTAAAACCTTTGAAAATGAATTGATTTAAATTACGTGAAAAATTTAAAATTTTTTAAAGAATATTTAATGTTCTGAGTGCATTGTCTTGTCTAAAAATAGTCAATGTACTGACATTTAAAAATTGTTAGTGAAAATATGAATAAATATATCGATCAGCCTTTTGCCAATGATGTGCAACAAGGTGAAGTGGAGAGTTTTGCTGAAATTCGTCCACTGGCGAAGCTGTGGGCTTTGCGTTTTTTGGTGGAACTTGGTGGTTCAAAAGAGTTTATTTCTGATAATTGTTTTAGTCATCAATGGATTGCAAAACATTTAGGTTTTTCAGATGGCTTATGCACAGATCAGTTTAATGAACAATTGGCACACCAAGAGTTAAATCAACTCTATCAAAATATTGAACAGCAACATTTAAGAAAACCATTTCAGTTTAGTGCTGAATTGCAATTTAACTTAAAGCTTTTACAACAATTGCTTGATTTAAATGATGTTGAAATTTTGATTTTAGCCTTTGTGGTTTTGTTGAATAGTGAACAACTTTTAGATGATATTGCAGATACTATTGGTGAGTTAACAGCATCTAAAACTTTACGTGCTTTGGCTGTGGTGTTGAAAGTACCTTATGACGACATTCGCCAAGCTTTGTCGGTGCAAGGACGTTTACATCGTAGTGGTTTGATTAGTGTACAGCAGCATTACCGTAATTATTTACGTGGCAAGCTGAGTTTAGTTTCCAACCAATTGGTCGATAAATTATTGGTTAAAGCCAATGATGTCATGGATTTATTTTCAGGCACGATTAATAAAAGCGAAACAACAGAACTGACTTTACAGGACTATCCTTATCTTGATAAAGATTTGAGTTTGTTATTGGCGTACTTAAAACAAGTCAAAAATAACAAGCAAAAAGGGGTGAACATTTTCCTATATGGTAGTTCAGGTACAGGAAAAACTGAGCTTTGCAAAGTCATTGCTGAGCAGCTCAATGTACAACTTTTTGAAATCTCTTATGAAGATGCTGATGGTGACGCGATTTCTGCGACAGGGCGCTTATGTGCCTATCGTGCTGCACAGTGTATTTTTGACAGCCAGTCTGCTTTGTTGATGTTTGATGAAATTGAAGATGTCTTTAATGACACTGAAAATGGCATGGGCATGAAAAGTACTGCACAGAGTCGGAAAGCTTGGGTCAACCGTATTTTAGAGCAAAATCGAACACCAACGATTTGGGTGTCGAACTCAGATCAACTTGATCCAGCATTTATACGCCGTTTTGATATGGTACTTGAAATTAAAGTACCACCAAAAAAACAACGGATGAATTTTATTGCTAAACAATGTGCGGAAGATATTGATCCGATGTACCAAGAAGCATTTGCCAATGTTGAGCAGCTTTCACCTGCGATTTTAAATCGTAGCTATAAAGTGGCAAAAATGGCAAAAATGGAAAATGAAGATTTGGCGGTACAAGGTAGTATGCGCAAACTTATTTCCAATACGCTCAAAGCCCAAGGTTTTCAGGCGGTAAAATTACAAGACAGCAATGCTTTGCCTAAATTTTACGATCTTGATTACATCAATACCTCTGCTGATCTTAAACAGATTGCAGTAGGTATACAGCAACATGGTTTTGGTCGTTTGTGCCTATATGGTGCATCAGGTACAGGAAAAACTGCATTTGCACGTTGGCTTGCGGAATATTTGGATCAACCACTTTTAGTTAAACGAGGTTCAGACTTAATTTCGCCATGGGTGGGAGAAACCGAGCAGAATTTAGCAAAAGCTTTTAGTGATGCTGAAGAGCAACAAGCGGTTTTATTGCTTGATGAAGTGGATGGCTTGTTACAAGACCGTAGACAAGCGACACGTTCTTGGGAAATTTCTCAAGTGAATGAGTTCTTGGTGCAAATGGAAAGTTTTAATGGCATCGTAGTTGCAACAACAAATCGCTTTGAAGAATTGGATCAAGCTGCTTTACGCCGTTTTGACTTTAAAATGCATTTTGATTTCTTAAGTTATCAGCAACGCTTGGCTTTATTGGAAAATATCTGTTTACAGCTCAATCTTGAAATGAATGAAGCACAAGTACAAAACCAGCTACACAGTTTAAATAAACTCAGTGCAGGGGATTTTGCAGTGATTGCTCGCCAAGCATGTTTCAAACCGTTTGAACATGTCAATGCGGTTTTACAGCATTTAGAAGAAGAAATGTCTGTGAAATACAAAATTTCAGGAAAAATGGGTTTCTAAACTTTCTGAAAATGATTTAAAAAATAAAAATCTCGCATTTTTGCGGGATTTTTTTATAAAAATGCTCAAAAAATAGGTAAAAAAACACTTTTTTAATGGATTT
>NZ_LQXQ01000045.1 GCF_003268395.1 Acinetobacter sp. CFCC 10889
CAATCTCTTAATGATTAATTCATCACTTCGTCAGTGATAAATAAAACGCAATAAACATTTAACAACTCAACCCTGTAAGCTAAGTTTGTTTGCTGTATCGCGTCGGGATGAGCACAGTATAGGGGATTTCAAAATGCTTGCAAGTACTTTTAAGCATTTGTTTTATCGAGTGTCTTTTTTTTATGCACCAATTTGATGCATATTTACCCTATTTAAAGCATAAGTTTTTAATTATAAAGCAGAAATATGAATATTATATTTCTGCTTTATTTTTTATATTATTTTTTCACAATATTTGCTTTCGTTTGAATACTGATGATTTTTACAGCTTGTGTTGGCACATTTTGATATGCACCTACATTTCTTGTTGGTACATTGACGATTTTATCAACAACATCCATGCCTTTCGTTACTTTACCAAATACTGCATAGCCTGGATTTCCTGTGGCTTTATTGAGAAAGTCATTATTAGCGACATTAATAAAGAATTGACTAGTTGCGGAATTTGGATCATTGGTTCTTGCCATTGCCAATGTACCACGTGCATTTTTCAAACCATTACTTGCTTCATTTTGAATCGCAGCTTGTGTTGGCTTTTCTTGCATATTGCTATTAAAGCCACCGCCTTGAATCATGAAACCTGGAATCACACGGTGAAAGATCGTGCCATTATAAAATTGGCTCTTTACATAGTTTTGAAAGTTCTTTACTGAAATCGGAGCTTGTTGGTCATAAAGCTCTATTTCTATGTCACCCTGTGTAGTTTTTATTTGCATCTGTGTATTGGCAAATATCTGACTTGAAGCAGCTAAAAGTAACAGTGATAAACTCAGTTTTTTCATTACATATATTCCTGATTTAGATTTAGGCTTTTCATTTATACCAACTTATATTAGTGTCGTATTTAGAAATAAAAAATTAACATTTATTAATAGAATAGTAAGAGGGAAATTTACATGGAAAATATAATCCACACCTCATTGCCTTGGCATTTGAATGGAGAAGGCTTCATTCTCAATTATTGGATTAGTCCTCAATTTACCCAACAATATTCAATGATGGGAATTCAACCAACGTCTATCGGACGTTTAGTACAAGTGGTATTGGTTCGCTATCATACATCCCCTGTTGGTCCTTATGATGAATTATTAGTTTTAGATCATCCTCTAAAAAATATAAATCACTTGTCTTCGATTCCTAAAATTTATGTTTCTAGTCAAAGTTCTGTAGATGAAGGTCGTTATCATTGGGGGATTCCAAAAGAACTCGCTAAATTTGAATGGCATCGTCATACTCATCAGCTCTTTTGTTCTATTTCTCATCAAGGTCAAGAACTTTTATTACGTCTTAAATTTTCTAAAAATAGTTTGTCTCATACAGTTTCTTCAAGATTCATCCCAAATACCTTATTGAATATTCGACAGCACCATGGACAAGTTCAATATGATTTTCAACCGCAGTTTCGTGGAACTTTAGAATTTATTTCACAAGCTCATTGGCAAAACACGCAAGATATTTTTCCAGATTTCTCACAAGCACGCTTTTTAAAGGGCTTTTATGCTCCAAGTTTTGAACTTATTTTTCCAGAAGCAACAAAGGTACCTATTTAATGCTCTCTCACGTGAAACGAGAGCATTTTTATATTGCATAATTATTTGTATTTATCCCAAAATTTTCTAAACTCTTTACTCATCTCAATTACATTTCTTTTAGCTTTACGAGAAATTGGCGTGAAGTTAATAAAGCCATGTGTTTGGTCTTCGTAATCTTGGTAATGCACTTTCACATTGTTTTGACGTAGCTTATAAGCATAAATCTTACCTTCATCATGGAGTACATCATGTCCCGCAGTAATGATATATGCAGGTGGTAACTTTCTGAATGTGCCATAGGTTGGGGAAATTATAGTTGCATCGAGTGGGACATTATATTTCGTTGCATAGTATTCAGTAACATGGTCAATGTCCGAACTCGTCAAAATCAGACCATCTTTATATGCAAAGAATGATGGATGACGGCTCTTAAAATCAACAGCTGGGTAAATCAGAAATTGTGCTTCTGGTGCATAAGATTTATTGACTGTTCGTTGTGCCAATACTGCACAAATATTTCCACCAGCACTATCGCCTGCAATTGCAATACGATTTTTAAGAATTTTAAATTGGCGACGATTTTGGTAAACCCAAGCAAGTGCATCTTCACACGACTGGATTAAATCATAAGGTCCAACCTCAGGTGCAAGTGGATATTCTATACTCAGTACTTGTACTTTGGCATGTGTCGCAATCAAACGACATACTTCATCATGAGTATCTACACTACCCACCACAAAACCACCACCATGATAAAACACCACCATAGGTAATTTTTTGCTAGGTGCAGGATGATAATGGCGGGCATAGATACTGCCACTTTGTAGGGGTAAACGAATGTCTTCAACCGATTGAACTGATGTTGGTCTATTCACAATCGACTGCATTTGCACTTCAAATTGTTTACGTGAATATTCTACATCTGCACCAATAAACCCGACTTTACCCTGTTTTAACTGAGCAGCGACCATACATTTCGTAAAACTGTCTAATTGTGGGTATTGATATGGATAGCCCAATAATTTCACTAAGGATTCTTGTGCAAATTTAGGTAAACGATCCAAAGAACGTGCCGCAGGACCTTGTGCCTTTTCTATTAATTCTTGGATGTTATTGTTCAAAGCGACCATAGTTCGTCCTTTTGTTTACTTGATTCTTCATATTTTCTACACGATCAGACTTTAGCTGACTATATTTGTATAGAAGTCTCGCAATCGATATACAAATATAAAACTTAGATACGCTAATCTGACTTCATAGTACTTGTCATTAGCTTTTTTGCTTTAAATCGACTTTTTTTATGCTATTCGTTTCATTTCTTTGTGGAGGCAGTCATGATGATGAAAACAATTATTGTATCTATAGCAACTGCTGTGTTGGCTGTCGGTTGTGTGGCTTTTCCTGATGATGGTTCATATCGTCAAGGTGGCTATTATGGTGGAAGCTATGGTGGTTATGATCATGACCGCCGCTATGACCGTGATAATGATCATCGCTATGACCGAAATAATGAGCGTGATCGTTGGGAAAGAGAACGAGCTTATCGTTTACAACAAGCCCGCTTAGAACAGCAACGTCGCCAACAGCAAATCGACCGTGATCGCCAGCATCAACGTGATTGGCAACAACGAGAAAGACAAGAACGTGCGGATCGTCAACGTAGAGAACGTGAACAGGAACGCTTGCAGCAAGTCCAAAGACATACTTGGGAACAGCGTCAACAACAGAAACCCTCATGGCAAAATAATGATAAAAAATGGGAACAACCAAATCAACGCCGAGATGATAAAAAGCGTGATCGTCGTAGAGAAAATGAGCGTGACTAAATATCTCAACTAAATCATGTTTATTATGATCATAAAAAACCTGAGAAAATTAACTCAGGTTTTTTATTTTACTGATTTTGTACTCTATGAAAATAGATAGTCTGTGGCATCCAAACAACTGTCTATTTTCAGAGATTTATCTCTTATTATTGTGCAGCAGGTTGCTCAACCACATCGGCTTCAGGATTAACTTGGATTGGTGCAGATTGTTGTAAAGTTGGGTCAGACTGAACTGCTACACCCGTTTGTGATGAAGCATCTACACTCGCACCTTGCGCAGTACTTTCAGTTTGTGGAGCTTGTTGTGTAGCTGTTGTTTCTGGCGCACTGGTAGATTATGTTGATGTACAACCAACGGCAGCCAAAGACACACCTGCCAATAACAGCGAAATTAGACCTAATTTTTTCATTTAAAATACTTCCTTTTTGAGACTCTATAAACATCACAAAGATTCAAACTCTTTGTGCTGCCTATGATTCCTGATATTTTTCTGCTCTGCGTGTGTTCTTGGTTAGACTTTTAAGCGCATCAGGTAAAATGTTGTAGATGTTTTATTAATTTTTCAATGGCTCTATTTTCATGACAATCATTCCAAATAATTTATTGTTTTCACATTAAAAATAACTAAAATGTATTTGAAATTTTCATATTACCTATACTATTCCAGTTAAATATTGCAATAAAAAGCTCTATTTCCCTTACATTGTAAAATAGATGCTTTAGGCAAAAAAAAAAGCGTATCCAAGAGGGTTGGATACGCATTGAAAAGTATTGCTAAATCATTACAGGATGAATGATGGAAATCAGAATACTGCTTTTCATCTATTTTGAGAAAGATTTTATTTTGATCATATTATTGGTTTTATGTATAAATATTGAACGATTATTTCTCTAAAATGAAATCACACCCGAAATCTACCACTCGTTTCACTGTAAATTCCCTACAAAACACACCAAATTGTCAATAAATCCTAAAAATATACGAAATAACATTAAATAATCACTGCAATAACTTGAATTTTTTGGCGATGCCCGCACATTTTGAATATTAACAAATTAAACACTCATGGCAGTTCAGCATTAACCCAGTTAACTCTGATGCCGAAAAGGACTGTACATGTTTAAGAACCCATTTAAACGGAGTAAATCTATGGCAACTGAGCAAAACCAAGACGCTCAAGATCTAGGGCAAGAGCAAGCAGAACAGCAAACTCAAGCTGAAACCGAGCAAGCTGAAGTTTCAGTTGAGGATTTACAAGAACAAATTGCACAACTCGAAGGCGATTTAAAACTTGAAAAAGCACGTACTGCCAATGCAGTTTACGAAGCTCAAAAAAGCGTTGAACGTATTCAACGTGAGTCTGAAAAGCATAAAGATACGGTGCTTGAAAAATTTGCTAAAGAGTTATTGGAATCTGTCGATAACCTTGAACGTGCGATTCAAGCCGCAGGTGAAGACAATGCAATGGTTGAAGGTGTGAAACTTACGTTGAAATCACTCCTCACTACACTTGAAAAATTCGGCGTTGTGGAAGCAGATACAGCAAATGGTTTCAATGCAGATTTGCATCAAGCAGTGGGGATTGACCCAAATGCCAAAGCCAATGAAATCGGCAATGTTTTACAAAAAGGTTATACCTTAAATGGTCGTCTGCTCCGCCCTGCAATGGTTATGGTTGGTGCATAAACCCAATAAATGCGAGAGTTTTTTAGAAATTTTATCAAAAATGACTTGAAATATTTTGAATGGCTCTCATATCGGATTACAAGAAAATCACTTTTAATTTCTCATCAACAAAACGAGAGATTAAAGGATTCAAAAGAATTTAGAGGAATATATTAAATGGCTAAAATTATCGGTATTGACTTAGGTACAACCAACTCATGTGTTGCGGTACTTGAAGGCGATAAAGTTAAAGTAATTGAAAATGCTGAAGGCGCTCGTACAACTCCATCAATTGTTGCGTACAAAGATGGCGAAACTTTGGTCGGTCAATCTGCTAAACGTCAAGCAGTGACTAACCCTAAAAATACCTTGTATGCAATCAAACGTTTGATCGGTCGTAAGTACCAAGACCAAGCAGTACAAAAAGACATCGGTATTGCACCATTCAAAATCGTGAAAGCGGACAATGGCGATGCTTGGGTTGAAGTAAACGACAAAAAACTTGCACCACAACAAGTTTCAGCTGAAATCTTGAAAAAGATGAAAAAGACTGCTGAAGACTATCTTGGTGAAACAGTAACAGAAGCGGTTATTACTGTTCCTGCATACTTCAACGATGCACAGCGTCAAGCAACTAAAGATGCAGGTAAAATCGCAGGTTTAGAAGTTAAACGTATCATCAACGAACCAACGGCTGCTGCACTTGCGTTCGGTATGGACAAGAAAGAAGGCGACCGTAAAGTTGCGGTATATGACCTTGGTGGTGGTACTTTTGACGTATCAATCATTGAAATTGCTGACTTGGATGGCGACCAACAAATCGAAGTATTGTCTACAAACGGTGATACATTCCTTGGTGGTGAAGACTTTGATAATGCATTGATCGACTATTTGGTTGAAGAGTTCAAAAAAGAACAAAACTTTAACTTGAAACAAGATCCTCTTGCACTTCAACGTTTAAAAGAAGCAGCTGAAAAAGCGAAAATTGAACTTTCGTCTTCAAATGCAACTGAAATCAACCTTCCATACATCACGGCTGATGCAACGGGTCCTAAACACTTAGTGATCAATGTAACTCGTGCAAAACTTGAAGGTTTGGTTGCTGACTTGGTTGCTCGTACCATTGAACCTTGTAAAATTGCGCTTAAAGATGCTGGTCTTTCAACAAGCGACATCTCTGACGTGATCTTGGTTGGTGGTCAGTCACGTATGCCAATGGTTCAACAAAAAGTTCAAGAGTTCTTCGGTAAAGAACCTCGTAAAGACGTAAACCCTGATGAAGCAGTGGCAATTGGTGCTGCGATTCAAGGTGCGGTACTTTCAGGTGACAAAACTGACGTACTTTTACTTGACGTGACTCCATTGACACTCGGTATTGAAACGATGGGTGGCGTGTTAACAGCGATCATCGAGAAAAACACCACGATTCCTGCGAAGAAATCTCAAGTGTTCTCGACTGCTGCGGACAACCAACCTGCTGTAGACATTTCTGTGTTCCAAGGTGAACGTAAAATGGCGCAGCAAAACAAATTGTTAGGTAACTTCCAATTAGGCGACATCCCTCCTGCTCCACGTGGTGTGCCACAAATTGAAGTATCGTTCGACATTAACGCTGATGGTATCTTGAAAGTATCTGCAAAAGATAAGAGCACAGGTAAAGAGCAATCAATTCAAATTAAAGCAAACTCTGGTTTGAGCGATGCTGAAATTGAAGCGATGATCAAAGATGCTGAAGCGAATGCTGAAGAAGATCGTAAGTTCGAAGAACTTGCAAAAGCCCGTAACGAAGCTGATGCACTCGTTTCATCTTCTCAAAAAGCAGTAAAAGATCTTGGCGAACAAGTGACTGCTGATGAGAAATCTGCGATTGACGCTGCGGTATCTGAGCTTGAAGTGACTGCGAAAGAAAATGATGTTGATGCAATCAAGGCAAAAACTGAAGCTTTACAAAACATCATCATGCCGATTACTCAACGTGCGTATGAAGCTACTCAAGGTCAAGGCGGAGCTCAAGGTTTCGATCCTAACCAATTCGGTGGTGACGCTGGTCAACAACAGCAAAAAGCGGACGATGGCGTTGTAGATGCTGAGTTCACTGAAGTGAAAGATGACAAAAAATAATTCGTTATTGAATGTCTAAAGAAAACCGCTCAAGAGATTGAGCGGTTTTTTGTTTATTTTAAATATTTTTGATCAATGACTTCAAATTGTTGCATTGCCAGAAAAATATGATGATATTTGTTCCAAGATTCATTTTTTGTGCCTGAAACAATAATAATTGCCATATCCATATCATTACTCCCCCAAGCAAAGCTATACATCGTATGATGTACACCTTCAATCAATTCCAAACCTATAGAAATAAATAACCCTTCATTTGTTTCTGGTCTAATTTGAATGACTTGTTGAGCTTCTTTTTGCTTTTCATTAAAAATTTTTATTAATCGTTCTTTAGCCGAACAACCTGTATTTTTCAGCGGGGAAACCATTAATTGAATTCTGACTCCAGTTGTATATCCTTTATTTTCTTTTATATTTTCTTCAGAAAAATACCAGTTGTAAGTCAAATCATCATGAGCCTCTAGATAATGCCAATTTTCCGGTTTTAGAATTTTCCCACCTAATGGGTGAAGAATTTGTTCAACCATATTCGGAAAATAAAGCTCTTCGGTATTTTGAATGTTTTTCACATCGGAACTCTTTATTTTAAAAATTTTACTAAAAAAATTTTTCATATTTTATTCTTCTTACATAATTCGACCATTATTAAACATATAGTTATTAAAAGCCACTTTGTTCAATAAAGAACCTCAAAAGATTGAGCGGTTTTTTTATACTGCAATTTATTTTATATTGATCAGGAGCATAAAATGAGCTACAAAAATGCAAAAATCCCCTGCTATTACTTTACCTGTATTTTATAGTCTCATTGCTGCCCAATTTATTCTGCCGATCATCGCAGCATTGGTCGATATATTTAGTCCACAACCTGAACTTGCTCTGCTCGATAAAACCTTATATATCGAAGCACAAAGCCTAGAATTATTTATTATTACAGGTGCAACCATTCTAATTTTTATTATTACCATTGGCTTATTTTTACGGAAACATTGGGCAAGAAAAGCCTATCTCTATACATTCTTCCCTGCTTTTCTCATCTACTTTTTACCTTATATGCATTGGATTTATATGAGCAGTTTCGCTGCTATTTTCAATGATTTGGCTTTTGTTTCTGCAGGTATTTTGCTGACGATTTTAGCAATTCCAGCCTTATATGAACCTTTATTTGAAGAAAAAAATTAATTCTTCAACATTTCATCATAGAGAATATTTAAAGTTCCCTTGCGCATTTTTGAATTTAAGCTACATTAACCATATTGCAACTTTAAAATATAAAAAATGCGCTATTGGTTGATTATTTTCACAATTATTTTTACCGCTTATTTTTCTATACAGCGTTATTTACATCCGCAACTCAATCATAATTCTGTGATAGATCGTATTTCTCATCCTTTAGACACACGTCTACGCTATCGTATCGGTGAGGTTGATCCACGCTTTAACCTCAGCCAATCACAAGTGCAAGATTTGGCACAACAAGCTGCTGAAATTTGGCATCAAGGCACAATGAAAAGCTTATTTGTTTATGATCCCAATGCCAAACTAGCCATTAATTTGATCTACGATGAACGCCAAGCTGAATCTACAGCTCGTCAGCAAGAATTAAATATTTTGGAAAATACGCAACAATATCAGAATAGTGAAAGATCAAATATTGAAAAATTGCGTGCCGAATTAGATCAGTCCAATCGTGAATTAGAAATAAATAAAGTAAATTATGAAAGCAAAGTCACGCAATACAATCAATTTGTGCAAAACATTAACCAGTCAAATCAAGCCATGCATCCATCAGCACAAGCTCAATTAGAACAATTAAAAAATCAATTACAAACCGAACAAATCAATTTAAATCAAAAACTTGCTGTACATAATAAAAAAGTGAATCAACTGAATCAACAAGTCGATGTTCTAAACTCAAATAATCAACAATTTAACCATTCAGTAGACAAGTTTAATGCTCGCTTTCAACCTCGTCAGTTCGATAAAGGCGTGTTTAATGGACAAAGTATTAATATTTATGAATTTCAATCTGACGCAGATTTACGAGTGACGATTGCCCATGAATTAGGTCATGCACTCGGGCTATTACACAATGCTGATCCGAAAGCACTGATGTACCCCACCATGGAAGAACAAGATTTGCAAAACTTTAAATTAGCCGCAGCCGATTTAGCAATGTTAAACTCACGCTGAGAAGTAGTTTAATGCTTATTTGAAATCCATATTATAAATAAGTATTCATTTTATTTTTTAAAAATCATGCTATTGTGACAATAGATATTTAAAGGAGATTCCAGTGAGTTATTATCATATTATTCTTGAAGTAAATGATCATATCAGCACGATTGAACAAACACGTGATATTGAAATTTTTGATATTACGGAACTTCAACCTTATCTCCATTCTATTTTATTGCCTTATTTCAATGAGCAACAAATCGAGCTTGAAGAAGAAAATATCGAGTTCGCTGATATTTTACATATTGAAATTAAGCAGACTTTGCTCCCGATCCAACATTTAATTGAAGAAGAACAAAAACAATTACCTAGCGATACGGATGTGACCATCACAGCATATGAAATTTTCAATGATCGTGATCATACTCAGGATGTGACTGCGGTGATTTTAGACTTATTAGAAGCTGTAAAACTCGGTTCAGACTGAAATTTAATACAGCATTGGATTTCAATTGAAAAAGGTCTGCACATGCAGACTTTTTACGATACTCATTTAAAATACAAATAGAAACTTATTGCATCATATTTTGAGCAGCTTCATTTCTAAATGCTTTTAGAATCTGCTGCCCTGCACGACCTGTTGGATTTAAGCCCAACTTGGTTTGCTCTTGTTGAATTGCCTGACGGGTTTTATCCCCAATCAAACCATCCGCATCACCAATCGGATAGCCTTTTTTCAATAAATAATTTTGAATTTCACGGCGCTCTGCACGAGATGTTCCTGCATCTGCTGTTGGCCAAGCTGTTTGGAAAGTGCCCTTACCTTGCAAACGATCTGACAAATGTGCAATTGCCAAAGCATAACTTTCCGCAGCGTTATAACCATAAATCGCATCAAAGTTTTTAAACACTAAGAAAGCTGGACCATTCGCCCCTGCTGGCATCATTAAACCTGCTTGCGATCCACCTGATAAATTACCTTGAATGATTGGCGTGCCATCAACACGGGTAAATCCACGATTTTCCCAAGAACTGAGTGATTTTTTATTGCGACGACTTTCACCGCCAACTGAAGCACTATCAGGAATACGTACTTCAAAGCCCCACGGCATACCTGTTTGCCAACCACGTTTTTTCAGAAAGTTGGCTGTAGAAGCCAAGGCATCCGCAGTACTTGAAACCAAGTCACGGCGACCATCGCCATCAAAATCAACAGCTAACTCTTCATAAGTCGATGGCATAAATTGGGTATGACCGAATGCCCCCGCCCATGAACCTTTCAATTGTTCTTCACGTAAATCACCACGTTGTAAAATACGCATGGTGGCAAAAAACTCACCTCGGAAATAATCTTGACGACGCCCTTCACAGCTCAATGTTCCCAAAGCTTGTAATAATGGGTATTTACCTGAAATATCACCAAAATTACTCTCTACCCCCCATACCGCAACTACTGTTTCAGCAGGTACACCATATGCCGCAGCTACACGATTTAACACTTCACGGTGTTGTGCCAACATTTGTCGACCCTTTTCCACCCGCTCCTCATCCACCAAACCTGAAAGATAATCCCAAATCGGTGTAGAAAATTCAGGTTGATAATTCAATTTCGCAATCACTGAATAATCAGGCGTTAAATTTTGCGTATAACGATCATAGGTTGAACCGCTCACACCTGATCGGATAGCACTTGAACGCAAATTTGCTAAACAACCTTGAAAATCTCGTTGTGGTGAATAATCTGACGCTGTATTTGCAATCACTGTTGTTGAACTTGCAGGTGATGTTTGACCATTAATCACCAATTCAGCATTTGCCTGTGTCATGGCTAAAAGAGCACTACCACATAAAAAAGCTAAGTTACGCATATAATCCACAAAATCTTTGTTCATTAAAATTATGCTATTAACATACCATTCTGTGGATAAAATGACAGAAACAAAACGTAATTTTTGAATTCATTTTCTACTTTTTAAATTCATAATTTAATTTTGAATTCAAATATTTTATCCACAATTCATATAAGTCTTATTTTTAAATTCAAAACCTCATCAATGAATTTAAATTCAAACTTTTAGCAAAAGTTATCCACAGTAAATTCTGAATTTAAATCTTTAAAACATGGATTAAACAATTTATTTATATTGATTTTATTTAAATTCAAAAGATGAAAAATTTAAATTCAAACATCGAAATCGTAGATTTTAAATTCAAATATAAAAGTTTGAATTTAAATCATGAAATAAAATTATTTTAGGAAATAAATATTCATCCATACCCAATATTGAGATGATGAAAATGAAAGGTCGACATCATACTGAAATAAAAAAAATAAAAAAGCGACCAAAGATTCGATCGCTTTTTTTACATGCAAATTTAGATTTAAATGCTCATATCTTCGCTCATTCGCCTAGAATCTAAACATTTTTAACGAAATAAACCCGTCACAGGACATCTAAATGGTGCTTTACTTCCCGTACCTTCCACTGCACGATAAGTCAGTGCTTTTAAATTTTTCCGATATGGTAAATCTTCTGGCAATACAATATCCCAAACCAAACCCACATTTTTCATCGCATTCAACGCCCACCAACCCGGATCTGGTTGATTGTCATAAATACCTAAAATCGCTGACTCAGGAAATGCATGATGGTTGTTGTGCCACGATTCACCCATGGTGATATAAGACGCCCATTTGACATTGTGTCCTTGTACCGCTGCATTCACCACCTCATGATCCATTTCACCATGATTATGCGCAAAATAGCCCACCAACCAATGTCCCATCACTGAAATCACGATACGAGCAGATATTCCCCAAACCACCCAAGCGATCCCACCACAGGCAAATAACAACAATGCCAAAGGTAGTTGTTGCAACATCCAAGTCTTTTCCATAAAACGATAAACAGCATCATCTTTCAAACGACTTTCAGGCGTAAAAACAGGGGGATGTTCAAGTTTTAGATCACAATGCAGTTGCCACCAACCGTCTTTTAAAATATGTTCACCATGCCGTAAATAAGAATGGCAATCTTTCTGTCTTTGCGCCCAATCGCGTAAGTCATGCGTATGTACCATGCCAAAAGGTCCAGCCAAACCAACAATAACGCCTAAATGTACAAGAAAATATTCAAGCCACTTCGGACACTGATAACTGTGATGAATCAGTTTGCGATGCATCCCTAAAGAATGCCCAAAACAAAGGGTAAATGCGGTGGTAAATAAAAACACTAAGACTGCTTCAAGTGAAAATGTCAAAAATCCACCAACCAATGCAATCGCTAAATGGCTGAAAACCCACAGAGATTTTGTTGGTGACCATTTTACTTGCCCATGCACCGCATTGGTGAATGGGTTTTGCATCTTAATACGTGCAATTTCAATGATTTCGGACATATTATGCCCCCTGTAGGATTATTATTGAATCGTTATTGTTTATATTTTATACAGAGTGTTTTTAGTAAAGTAAATGGCTTATTTAACACAAAAAAGCGACCTCCAAGGAAGTCGCTTTTTGATTATTGGATATTTAGCATTTAGATGCTCATATCTTCACTCAAAGCCAACGGATTCGGTAGAATCTTCGCCAATTGACGGCATAAAGTCGTCAATTCTGCACTGTCATTCGGCATTAAAGTAATATGTCCAATCTTACGACCTTCACGCTCAGTTTTATTGTAAAGGTGCATGTGTGCACCTTTTAACGCCAAAACATCTTCAGATTTGGGATATTGACCAATGATATTCACCATCACGGTTGGGCGAACCACTTCAGTTGAACCAAGCGGTAAACCTGCAACAGCACGAATATGATTTTCAAACTGTGAACAAATCGCACCTTCAATCGACCAATGCCCTGAGTTATGCACACGTGGTGCCATCTCATTGGCATATAAGCCTTTTTCTGTTACGAATAACTCAAGTGTCAGTACACCGACATAGTTTAAATGGTTCAATAAACGCGTGATGTAATCCTGTGCCACAGGCTGTAAATCTGTGCTGTTTGGCGCAGGTACAATCGAGTGCGACAAGATACCATTGTGATGATGATTTTCAGCCAAAGGCCAAGTTTTTACATCACCATCAATACCACGCACTGCAATGATCGACACTTCACGTGAGAAAGTCACAAAACTTTCCGCAATCAATTCACCTGCAGGGCCGAGTTCAACCCAAGCTTGATCAATCTGATCTGCTGTACGCAATACAAACTGACCTTTGCCATCATAACCACCACGTGAGGTTTTCAGGACAATCGGTAAGCCGAGTTGTTCAACCGCTGCTTTTAATTCATCGAGTGAAGTCACCGCTTTATACGGCGCAACAGGGATCGCAAGCGCATCAAACAGTGCTTTTTCAGACAAACGATGTTGTGCAATCGCCAAAGCCTGACGTGGCGGATGTAAATCTTTTTGTTTGGTCAAAACATCGACATCGATCAACGGTGTATTTTCAAACTCAAGGCTGAATACATCTGCGCTGGCAATAAAATCTTGCAAGCCATTTTCCGCTTTGGTTGAAAATACTTGACCTAATGCAGCAGATGGACAATCTTGGCTGGCTTCAAAAAAGGTGCATTGAATATTTAGGGGTAGGGCAGCTTGCGCCATCATTCGACCCAATTGACCACCACCAAAAATACCGATGGTTTTATCCATAATCTGTGTCCTGTTTTTCGCTTGGCTTGACTGACTGAATATGAAACTGACTCAATAAAAAATCAGTCAATCTTAAATTTGACCCGGAATATTTTTGCTTGCCACTTTATCAGTTTGCGCAGCACGGAATTCAGCAACATTTTTTGCAATTTCTGGACGTGTCAAACCTAAAATTTGTGCTGCCATAATTGCCGCATTGGTTGCACCCGCAGGGCCAATCGCCAATGTACCCACTGCAATACCTGCTGGCATTTGCACGATAGACAGCAATGAATCTACGCCATTCAAAATAGAAGATTTAACTGGAACACCCAATACAGGAAGATCAGTTTTTGCTGCACACATTCCAGGTAAATGCGCCGCACCACCTGCACCTGCAATAATCACTTGAATACCACGTTCACGCGCAGTTTCAGCATATTCAAATAAGCGGTCTGGCGTACGATGCGCAGAAACAACTTCGGCTTCAAAAGGGACACCAAGCTGTTTCAGCATATTGGCAGTGTTTTCGAGAGTCGCCCAATCAGATTGAGAACCCATAATAATTCCAACTAAAGGAGCGTCTTGTACAGCGGCCGCATTCATTGCATATATTCCGTAAACGAATGTAAGGAAGTTTAAAAACTGATGATCAGTGTTTAAATGAATATCAAGAAGCCCGCTATTATAGACTGATTTTTCAGCTCAATAAAATTTTACAGACATAGATAAGACAATATTTTTAGTATTTTTTAGGCGAATAAAGACTTTATTACGGTGCACTCCATCTACTGACTTCTAAAAACAAAATAAACACAACCAAACAGACATAATGCTGCCCAAATATAATCAAGCTTAAACGGTTGTTTAAATAGGAAAATCATAAAAGGAACAAAGACCAAAAGTGTCACCACTTCTTGGGTAATTTTCATTTGCCCAACTGCCCAACCTTGTTGTGCCAACATTTTGGTCGCAGGAATCATCAAACTGTATTCAAACAATGCGATGATCCAACTAAACAGGATTGCTTGCCACAAAGGCGCATCATGCGGTAAAAATTTTAAATGCCCATACCATGCAAGTGTCATAAAACAATTAGCAAGAATAAGAAGAAAAAGCGGAAGAGATAAAGCCATTTCAGTTCAGAATAACTATTTTTATGATAGATTAATATGACTCAATAAAAATTCAAAGCAATAGACTTAATATATGACTGATCAAATTATTCCTAAGTTTGATTTTTCTAAGAAACATTTAAAAAAACAAGATTTTTTATCTTTTTTAGTAGAAAGCTTAGAAGATGAATTTCATGCTGAAACTAAAGAAATTTGTTTTATAGAAAAGCACTTTAAGACAAAAAGAACATTGTTTGAGATTAATGATTTTGCTGTACAAAGTAGAACAGTATTTCTAGAGGATTGGCGAAAGGTTGAATCTTTGGATTTCAGTACGACACACCAAAACTACATCATTTTAGCAATGCTCATTTTAGTTAGCATCTTTAATCAAAAAGAACTTAAAGTTAAATTAACTCACCCTAACTCAATGATACGGCAAGTAATTATCCGCCCCATAGATTTATCTTATTTCAGCATAAATATAAAAAAAATTATTTATTCTTATAAACGAGTTCATGCTTTTATAGATAATTTATTTGAAGAAAATCAAAAACTGGAATTCATTCAAACTTCAGGAAAAGAAGAAATCAATCCACGAGATTTAGATTGGGAAAAAGATAGAAATATAATGCTTATTCAAGGTGATATATTTAAACTTTTCAACACTGCGCAACTTTTTCTGAACTTTGCCCATCCTTATAATAAGCTTATCGATGATATTAAACTTACTGGATATGTTGGTTATGTTGAAAACTTATCACCATGGAGTACAAATATTCATTTATGGTTACCAAAAACGGTAGGCTATTTTTTGAATGATCCTCCTGAATAAAGAGATATAAATTGGCAACAAGAAAAACTATCTTTTCCCTTAAACCCTTGCTATCGTTGCTTTCAAATCAAATGAATCACGACAACACCACAACAACAAAGTGATGTGTCAAAAAGAAGTGGAGTGAGAACGAATGCATCTGCATATCTTGGGTATCTGTGGCACCTTTATGGGTTCTTTGGCGTTATTGGCGCGTGATTTAGGGCATAAGGTGACAGGTTCAGATGCAAACGTGTATCCACCGATGTCGACCCAATTGGAAAATGCAGGCATTACTTTAATGCAAGGCTATGACCGTAGCCATTTGCAACCACATCCTGATCTTGTGATCGTGGGCAATGCCATGAAACGTGGTATTGATGCCGTAGAATATATGCTGAATGAAGGTCTACCGTATATTTCAGGGCCACAATTTCTTGCAGATCATGTTTTACAAGGCAAACACGTACTTGGCGTCGCAGGCACACACGGCAAAACGACAACCACAACCATGCTGGCGTGGGTACTCGATCAAGCGGGTTTAAATCCAGGTTTCTTAATCGGTGGCGTTCCTTTAGGTTTCAGCGAAAGCGCTCGTTTAGGTGGTGGTAAATACTTCTGTGTAGAAGCAGACGAATACGATTCAGCGTTCTTTGATAAACGTTCTAAGTTCGTACATTACCATCCTAAAACAGCGATTTTAAATAATTTAGAATTTGATCACGCTGATATTTTCGATGACTTAACAGCGATTCAAAAACAATTCCATCATTTAGTTCGTACCATTCCAAGTGAAGGTCGCATCATCGCACCAATCACTGAAACCAATATTGATGAAGTATTGGAAATGGGCTGTTGGACGCCTGTAGTTCGTACATCGTTAGATGCCAATGACACAGCTGAAGTTTATGCAGAACAACTATCGAGCGATGGCTCACATTTCAAAGTACTTCAACACGGCGTTGTAAAAGGTATCGTTAAATGGACGATGACAGGGCAACACAGCGTTGCCAATGCTTTAGCGACTATTGCTGCTGCTGAACATGTCGGTGTGTCGATTGAAACTGCATGTGAAGCATTGTCGAATTTTGGCGGTGTAAAACGCCGTATGGAACTTTTGGATACGGTTAAGGGCATCGAAGTCTATGATGACTTTGCCCATCACCCAACGGCAATTGATACCACACTTGAAGGTGCGCGCAAGCGTTTAGGTGAACGTAAACTTTGGGCAATCATTGAGCCACGTTCAAACACCATGCGTATGGGCTCACACAAAGATGGTCTGGCTCATTCTGCACGTTTAGCCGATGAAGTGATCTGGTATCAACCTGAAGGCTTAGATTGGGATTTGCAGCCTGTGATTGATGCTGCACCAAATAAAGCGGTGATTGCACGTACTTTGGATGACATCATCCAAACTGTGGTTGCTGAAGCAGGCGAGGGCGATGCAGTCGTGATCATGTCAAATGGTGGTTTTGGTGGCTTACATCAAAAATTGCTTGCAGCATTAAAAGCCAAATAAGTTGTACGAAATTATTTTAATGCCAAGAAACCCGCGAAAGCGGGTTTTTCGATACTAAGGATATAAGCACGATTTTGTGATCTTATTTCAAAGAGATTAAAAATAATTTTGATAGCCTCGATTTTGGTATCCTACATTGCTTTTTGTAGGCTTTTCCACATTTGCAGTCTGTAATAAAATTTTGAGAAAACCATCAATTTGTTCACCTGATAATTGATGTGGTAAAAAACGATGTAAACCATTTTTTTTAAAAAAATTAGAAATTTTAGTATTAGAATTTACATATTTCATTGACCATTGCCTGAAATGCAATTCATTAATCTCGACCGTTTCAAACTGATATATATCTGTATGCCGACCATCTTTTTGAATAGACTCAAATAATGCGATAACTTTCTCGCTTTCCCCTTCAAGACATTGAAAAAATGTACCTTCTGCATAATACAGCACCCCAACAATGCCTTGCTGTGCATTGAATTCCCGCGCTGTGGCTAAAATATCACTTAAATCAAGTAGTAAATCATTGTCATTTTCTACTCGAATGCTGGCATAGCATAATCGGATCATCGGAAGTTCTGCTTTTATCATGGCTTATCTCATTATTGAATAATTTTTAATCATTTGTAATTCTTTTCTCACAAAATCTATCTGTTCTGATGACTCACTTTTCCCTGAAAAATCAGCAATAATGTCTCAAATGAACAGGTTTTGCCCTTAACTGACTCGATGGTTAGGGGCTTTTTTTATTCGAGAACAAAAATGATTAAAAATTTATTATTACTCGTCATACTGCAAATTTTTTACATTGGTCTTGTACTTTTCTTACATAAACTTGGGCTAAATGAGTTTATCAATATTGCCATCATGTCATTTATTTTAGGTGTATGTAGTCATTACCTACTTGACTCGTGGATCTTTAAACTGATGCTCACTATTTGCCTTTCTGCATTGTTTATTGCTTTACATGGTCATCTTATGTTTGCTGTATTCCTCAGTTGTTATGGTTTAGCTTTGACTATTTTTCAATTCAACATTCATCATCCAATCAAAACCAAATATGAGCTTCATCCACATTGATGCTCATATTTCTACATACAATTTATTTTATAACATCACATCAGCAAAGCTTTTTTCACGCCTAAACATCACATCAACATAAGAACATGTTGGTATAATTTTAAGCTGCTTTTCACGTGCAAAATCCACCAAAGTATCCAATAACTGACGTGCCACGCCTTGTCCCCGTAGAGAATCATCTACCCATGTATGATCAGCAACAATTTTATGTGCATCACGCCATACATAGCTGATCTCAGCAATACGTTGACCTTGTTCATTCTCTAAAAAGAATTCACCTTTATCTGTGTTATCAATATGTTGAAATTGCATATTGTTATCTCATGAATGTGTTATGACATTTAATTTAACAAAGTCTATGCAAAAAGAAAATTCGACTAAAAATACACACCATTATGAAAATAAAACATCGCGAATTGAGGAATCTTTATCAAACACTGATTTTGCAAAAGGGCAAAGTGGTATTACAGCAATGTTTTTTTCACGTGCAAATTCAACTAAATTATTTAACAATTTACGCCCAACGCCCTCACCACGTAGCTCATCTTCAACTGAGGTATGATCAATAATCAATTTATCTTCACCTGCCCATGTATATGCCATTTCAGCCAAATGATGACCATCTTGACCAATATAAAACTCACCTTTTTTACCATCATCTTTATGTTTGATTTCTAACATTTTTCTATACTCGTTAAAACAATTATTATTTTTCAACATGCCATAAATATTCAATATTTTTTAGATATTTTCTGTTAAGTTTTTTTTATAAATTGAAAATCATCAACAAAGCACTCAACGTAAATACTGACAAAATCGTTGACCATAAAATACTCTGGGAAATCGTTTTAGCATCAGTTTTATAGAGCTCTGCCAACATATACGGTCCCGTCCCTGTTGGTAAGGCACTCAAAATAATAGCGCTATTTGCCCATGCTGTCGGAAGTTTAAAAATCACGATCGCAAAAAATGCAGTAATCAATGGTTGAATGATAAGTTTAGCAAAAACCAAAGGAATAAATGAACGAGTTTGTACACTAATCTGCTTTTGCGCTAAAAATAATCCCAATGAAATCAAAGCACATGGTGATGTTGCCACAGCAAGCATATCAAGTAGATGTAACCATGGAGTTGCGATCTGATACCCCGTAGCTGCCCACATAAAACCTAAAATTGGGGCAATCACGATTGGATTTTTAAGCAAAGCCAAAATAACATGTCGAAGTGTCGCAAACACATGACCTTTTTGTTGTAATGTAAACTCGATCAAAGTGACGGAAACAGCAAATACAACCACCACTACGATCAATGTCGCAATCATGGCAGGTTTTAAACCAAATTCACCAAAAATCAGTACACATAAAGGAATCCCAACATAGCCTGTATTGGCATAAGCAGCACTTAAACCATCAATACTGGCAGTAACTAAACTGTGCTTTTGCCAAATTCTCCAAAATAATATGGCTGCAAAAACCACAATACAACCCATCACATAGGAAATCACAAAACCTGTATTCCAGATTTCAGAAATATGCGAAGTAGCACAAATCTTAAAAAGCAATGCAGGTAAAAAGACCCACACCACAGCTTTATTTAATTCTGCCGCAGCATGTTCGGACAATTTTCCAGAAGTTCGACAAAAATATCCCAATAGAATGATCAAAAAAATCGGTAAAACAATGGAAAATATGTCTAGCATCTGTCGGGCAACTCCTTCGCACCTGTTGATTTTTCACGTATATTTTTGCTTATTTAGCCATAAAATTTGCTTTGAATGCCACAAAAAATACGATAAATATCAAATCATGACGATCTTGCTATAAATTTTTCGACTTTATTTAACTTAACAAGTGTGCCAAATCAGCCTAAAATTTGGCACAAATTCTTTAAATGATTGACAATGTCAGCCTTTACTCCCCAAAACTCAAAATTAGTATCCTCACCTAATGAAACTCAGCAATGGATCAGTGTGATTAGCCTTGCTTTTGCTGCATTTATTTTTAATACCACTGAATTTGTGCCTGTTGCCTTACTCAGTGATATTGGTAAAAGCTTTGCCATGCCTGCCACTGATGTTGGCATCATGATTACTATTTATGCATGGGTGGTTGCTCCCATGTCATTGCCCATTATGCTGTTAACCAAAAATATTGAACGGCGCTTTTTACTGATCGCACTGTTTTCTGTTTTTGTCGTGAGTCATGTTTTATCTTACTTCTCATGGAGTTTTAATGTGCTGTTGCTGAGTCGTATTGGCATCGCATTCGCCCATGCATTATTTTGGTCAATTACTGCATCATTGGCAGTGCGGGTTGCACCGAAAGGCAAAGAATTACAAGCTTTGGGCTTACTCGCTACAGGTACAGCATTGGCAATGGTCTTAGGCATTCCATTTGGGCGTATGATCGGTGAAGCGTATGGGTGGCGTAATACTTTTGCATTAATTGCGATTGGTGCTGCTATTGTCTGCATCATTTTGGCAAAAACTTTACCCAAACTACCTAGTGTCAATTCAGGTTCATTGAGTAGTTTAAAAGTCTTCTTCAAACGTCCTGCTTTACTGATCGTGTTTGCGTTGACAATTATTGTGATTACTGCCCAATTTACGGCATACAGCTATATTGAACCTTTTGCACTCAATATCGCCCATTTCAGCTCATCACAGACGACAACTTTATTACTGATCTATGGTGCTGCGGGCTTTCTAGGTTCTTATTTATTTGGAAAATTTGCCCAAAAATATCCAAAACTGCCGATTCCTTTGAGTAGCGCTGTATTGGCTATTTCAATGTTATTACTCATTCCACTTTCAACCGATTTTGTAAGCTTTAGCATTGTCAGTTTATTTTGGGGAATGGCAATCATTTGTTTTAGCCTTGCACAACAAGCCAAAACACTAAATTTAGCTTCAGATGCCACAGATGTTGCAATGGCAATCTATTCTGGACTTTATAATGTTGGCATCGGTGGTGGTGCTTTACTCGGTGGCTTAGTCACAACGCATTATGGCTTGAATCAAATTGGCTTGGTTGGTGGGGTATTGGCACTGCTTGGAACGGCACTCGCCTGTGTTCTTGTGATACGTAAAGATTTTTTGCTGAAGAAATAATTTTAACAATACTTGCAAAAAAAAATTGCGTTCGCTTAAAAATCATGCGATATTTATCACATTAAGTATTCATTATTGATACTTATTCCAAATTCATTGAACAAGGGGAGTAGCCTCTCCAAATTATCTCTATGTGATTCAAAAATTTACATAGAGATAAAATGTCAGAATATCGTCATTACGCATTTTTATTGATTAGATTTAACTATAGATAAAAAAGCCGGTATCTGAGCATTATCTCTCTAAGATAATGTAGGCAAGACTTTGATCATGTTGACGCAGATGTTTTTATCATCTGGCAACTGGTCATGGTCTTTTTTTATGCCTGATTGATTGCCAGAAATGGAGTTTTTATGGAATCAATCGGCAATCCATGGCTATATCTGGCGTTCTTTGCCATCGTCAGTATCATGTTACTCATCGACTTTCTTGGTTTTAAACAAAAAGAAGGACAAGAAGTCAAAGTCAAAACCGCAGCCTACTGGAGTATTGCATGGGTTACTGTTGCAACACTTTTTGGTGGTGGTTTATGGCTTTATCTACAACAAACTGCAGGCGTGACCATCGCCAATGCAAAAACCATGGAGTATTTTGCAGGTTATTTACTGGAAAAATCCCTCGCAATTGACAACGTTTTCGTGTGGATGATGATCTTCGCAGCATTCAGTATTTCACCTGCATTGCAACGTAAATTGTTACTCTACGGCGTACTTGGTGCGATCGTGCTAAGAACCATTTTTATCTTTATTGGTGCATGGTTCGTTCAAGAGTTCTCTTGGATTCTCTATCTCTTCGGTGCATTCCTTCTCTATACAGGCTTTAAATTGTTGAAAGGTCAAGACGATGAAGACAGTAATATCGAAGACATGGCGATTTTAAAATGGCTACGTAAACACATGCGAATCACGCCACAACTCGAAGGTGGCAAGTTCTTTGTTCGTCAAAATGGTGTACTGTGGGCAACCCCATTATTCCTTGTATTGATCTTGGTGGAAGCGTCTGATGTGATCTTTGCGGTCGATTCAATCCCTGCAATTTTTGCTGTCACTACCGACCCATTTATTGTACTCACAGCAAACTTAATGGCGATCTTAGGCTTACGTGCAATGTTCTTCTTACTGTCAGGTGCTGCATCGAAAATGCATTATCTACCGTATGGTTTGGGTCTGATTTTAATGTTTATTGGTACAAAAATGTTGTTGCTCGATGTGTTCCACATGCCAATTTGGATCTCATTGGGTTTCATCGTGATTGTATTGGCGATTACAGCAATCCTGTCAATTCGTCACAGTAAAAAATATAACGAAACAACCTTATAAGTTGATTAAAAATACTGAGCCTTCCGAATGGAGGGCTTTTTATTGTAAATATAAAAGTTTCACTCATCTATCAGTTGAAGCTGTGACCACCGCTGTAAAAACCGTTTAGACCTGACACGTTGCATAAATACATCATGACTGACCAAACGGTCATTCCAACGCAGTTTGAGTTCAAATAAATCTTTCAAACCAAAGGGTGTAATAATTTCCAATTCATTATTATCCAATAATCTGACTGCTATCGCAGTTGCTGTTTCAGGCCAAGTTGCCAAAGCGTCATACAATGAAGAATAGGGTAAAATCGGCTGCCCATTTTCCAATGTATACCATGTATGGACATAGGCTTGATTAACCACATCCCACGTATTTTCAGGAAATTTTTGTATTAATTTTCTTTCGATTTCATGGCTGATGTATGGACTATTTTCATGCGGATCAAAGAAAATCACATCGATCTCGCTATGTACAACATCATCGCTTTGTTCATGCAGAATAGACCAAACAAGGTTGCGAAGCACTCCCGCACTGAGGTAAACATTTGGTGCAATTTCTCTTAAATACATCAGTCTTTGCTGTAGTGCCTGTTCACGAAAAATTATTTCGGTGAGTGCTTTTCGAAAATTCTGTTGAGCAGAATCAAAGTGTTGTAGGGTTTTCATACATTTTTAACATGCATTTTGCAAAAAATAGTCTCTGTACAATTTCAACACATCCTCATATTATACAGCACATAAAATTTGTTTTAATTTTTATTCTGTTAGAAAGCAAATAGATAAAAATACTGAAAATGCAAGGCAGACCATGCGTTCAAAAAAATCAGTTTAGTCATTGTGCCACTTTTAATTACAGCATGTAGCAGTAATGATAAACCGCTTGTTCAAGATGTTTATAATAGCCAATATGATTGTACATCGGATTGGAATACTGAACTGTGTGAAGAAGAACAAACGACGAGTTCATCTAGCGGTGGCTATTATGGCGGTGCACGTTATATTGGTCCGCAATATTATCAAGGCAACCGTAAAGTGAATTTTTCAGGGCGTAAAATAGAACCCTTAACCAATCGTAGTATAGGGCAACCTCATATTTCCCAAGTCGCCAAATCAAATAGCAAATCATCACCTGTCCGTGGTGGCTTTGGACGCAGTGGCGGATCATTTGGTGGCTAATGCTTAGACTGCTCAATTTGATATAAATATCCATTTAAAAAATTATTGACGACATTATGAAAAGAAAATTGTTCCAAGCCCGTCCAAATTGGCAACAAGAACACGAAAATATTGGTTTTGATTATTATAATTTACCTTCTGCGGATGGCTCGATTTATTGGTCTGAAGGGGTGGCGTATGAATTTAGCCTAAAGCAAATCGAACAACTTGAAGATGCCTCCAATGAACTGCATCAAATGTGTATGCAAGTGGCAGGAGAGATGATTCAGCAGGGTAATTATCCTGATTATTTTCAGATTCCACAGGCAGCCATTCCACTCATCGAACATTCATGGCGCAATAATGCACCGATGTTGTACGGACGTTTTGACTTTGCCTATGATGGTCACCAAATCAAGATGCTCGAATACAATGCCGACACCCCAACAGGTTTACTTGAAGCCTCGGTAGCACAGTGGCATTGGATCGAACAGGTTGAAAATATTCCACATCGTGATCAGTTCAACAGCATTCATGAAGACCTGATTAAGCGTTGGAAAACCATTTTTCCCCGTGGCTCACATATCCATTTTGCCGCATGTCAGGAAGCAGGGCGTGAGGATTGGGGCAATCTCGAATATTTGATGGATACGGCGTTCCAAGCAGGGCATAAGGTTTCTGAGCTATCCATGGAAAATATCGGTTGGGATGGACAAAACTTTGTCGATTTAAATGATCAAAATATTCAAAACTTGTTCAAACTTTATCCTTGGGAATGGATTTGGGAAGAAAATTTTTCACAGTATTTAAAGCCTGAAAATTTACAACAACAGCATTGGGTAGAGCCTTGTTGGAAAATGTTATTGTCCAATAAAGCACTGTTGGTTGAGCTTTGGAAGACATTTCCAAATCATCCTTTATTGCTCGAATCGCATGCCTTTAAAGCTGATCTGCAGTTGCAAGGAAAATGGGTGAAAAAGCCAATTTTGGCTCGTGAAGGTGCGAATATTCGTGTGCTGCAAGACAATATCGACCAAGGTGCGGCTTCAGGCAGTTTCTATTTTGATGATTATGATAAATATGGCTACATCGCACAGAAATGGGTAGATACGCCATTATTTGATGGCAAATTACCAACGCTTGGTTTATGGATGGTTGGGCACACTTGCGCAGGTATGTCGATTCGTGAAGATGAGTTTGACATCATTGGCAATGATGCACATTTTGCAGCGCATTATTTTGTGGAATAAGTGTGTTATGTCTTATTGCAGACATAACTTCGCACATTACTCAGTTTTTAACGTCTCCAAAACCTGATCAATCATATTTTCACGGTCAAGATCAGACAGATCATCAAACTGACCATCCACCAATAAATGGCTTAAACCATGCACCACGCTCCATGATTTAACTGCAAGCACTTTGGCTTTGGCGTCATCTACAGACACATTTAAAGTATTGGCAATCGCATATAACATTCCTGTATAAGCCAAATTTGCCATGGCTTTTAGGTTTTCATCGGCTTGGCTGACAGTAAAACGCCCGTACATTAAACGAAACAGTGCAGGATACTGCATGGCAAAAGCAATATATTGTTTACCTGACAAAATAAAACCTTGCCTGCTGTCCTCCGAGTTTTGAATCGCCTGACCTTGAAGCGTTAATAATTGTTCAAAGCCATGAATTGCCATGGCAATTAATAATTCCTCTTTATTGGCAAAATGCCGATAAACGGAATTTGCCGACACGCCAATAATTCGGGTCAATTCACGCATACTGAACTCAGTGCCCTGCGAAGACTCCAATAAAATCAAGCCCTGCGTCAATAAAGTTTCACGCAGATTGCCATGATGATACGTCGTGACCGAATCGTGGATTTTTTTATTCAATGTTGACACCGTAAACATTAATATTATAAATTAAATGTGACTACTGTACACATTGCACAAATTATACGAAACAAGCAATAAAAACTCAAAAAGGATGCAGAATTATGTCAAGTTTCATGAATAACTTAGCCAATAATCGCTTGGCTATGGGAACACTGAATTTCTTTGCCGAACTTGCAAAAAAGCGCATCCCCTATGTGGATGATAACCCCTTTCTCAAAGGTCCTTTTGCACCTGTCACTGAATCCGTTCATCACGATTTCAACGTCATTGGCACGATTCCAAAACAGCTTGATGGTCTCTTTTTACGCATGGGACCGAACCCATTAGAAGTGAAAAATCCTACACTTTATAATTGGTTTATTGGCGATGGTATGGTGCATGGACTACGCCTCAAAGATGGACAAGCCTTATGGTGTAAAAGTCGCTATGTCGGCACACATCAAGTTCATGACAAATTAAAACGTCCTCGTATCGAAGGCAATCCTCGTGGTGTGGCAGATATTACCAATACCAATATTATTGGACATGCAGGAAAAATCTGGACCATTGTAGAAGCAGGACCACTTCCTGTGGAAATGGATGCCGAGCTGAACAGTGTGCGTTATCGTTTATTTAATGATGACGAAAAATTTGCATTTTCAGCACATCCACACAAAGACCATGAAACAGGTGAATTACATGCGATTTGCTACGATGCTTTGGTGATGAATCAAATTCATTATCACGTGATTGATCAAGATGGAAAACTGAAAAACCGTGTCAGTATTCCTGTACAGCATGGTCCAATGATGCATGACTGTAATATGACCGCAAGTAAAATGGTGATATTCGATTTACCGATTACATTCTCAATTTCCAATATCATGCGTGGTGCTGATTTCCCTTATCAATGGAATGAAAAACATCAAGCAAGAATTGGTTTATTACCTAAAAATGGCAACGCCAAAGACATTCGTTGGTTCAAAGTCGATCCATGTTTTATTTTCCATAGTTGTAATGCTTATGATTTGGAAAATGGTGATGTGATTTTAGATGCTGCGGTGCATGATGAAACCTTTAAAAATACCATTCAAGGTCCATCGGATGGTCAGGTGGTACGTTTTGAACGTTGGCATTTGCAATATGCAACAGGTGAAATTAAGCGTACAGTCATTTCTGCAACACCTCAGGAATTCCCTCGTTTTGATGAGCGTTTGGCAGGTAAACCCTATCGTTATGCTTATACGATTACTTTAGGCGAAGAAGGTATACCGGGCAATCCAACCGATATTCAAGCGAATTATTTGTTGAAACATGATTTAGAATCGAATGAAACCACACAACATTTTTATGGTGAGGGTTATGTGACAGGTGAAGTGATTTTTATTCCAAATCCTGATACTCATGGTGAAGATGAAGGTTGGTTAATCTCTTATGTACATTCAATCGACTGCAAAAACAGTAAAGTGGTGATTTTGGATGCCAAAGATATTACCCAAGAACCTGTGGCGATCATTGAACTGCCGACACATATTCCTTTAGGTTTTCATTCCAATTGGGTGAATCAAGCGGACTTAGATGTAAAGTAGGAGAATAAAAAAATATGGAAAATACACCAATCATTCAACAGGGTTGTTGTACATGTGGGCAATCCTCTTTTAGTGTCGATGGTACGCCACTGATTCGATTTATTTGCCACTGTCGTATTTGCCAAGACCTTTACCAAAAGCCTTTTGCCGATGTTGTGATTTTCCCTGAAAAAGCAGTCAAATTGCAAACCACAGAATCGGTTGAATTTAAAAAATTTCGTGCGCCGCCTGCGGTCAATCGTGGCATTTGTAAGTCCTGTGCAAAACCTGTGTTTGGTGTGATGTGGGTTGCGCCATTTACACGATTTGCATTTGTTCCTGCGATGAATTTAGCAGATTCAACACAACTGCCTGAACCTGTAGGACATGTGTTTTATCATCGCCATGTTGAAGAAATGTATGATGGTCTGCCGAAAATCAATGGCTATGTAGCGAGTCAATTGTTTTTGTCTCAGAAAATAGTAAAAAGCTATTTTTAATATTTGAATAATGATGTCAAATTTGTGAGTTCAAGTTTGGCATCATGATCAGGAGACAATAAAAATACAGCGTGTATAATTTTAGCTGTACATCTATAACTGCACATCATCTTCTAAAAAATTAGGCTTTACTCAAACATTTACTTTATAATTTAATTGTAATTCATCCGCATTTTTTCCTCGAATTCCCCAATTTTCTTTCGGTGTTTCAAATATAGTAATTTCAACATCATTTGAACCAATACCACATAAATCATTGATATTTTCAAATAATTTTTTAATTAATGCTTTCTTCGCCTCTTTTGTTCTTCCCTCAAACATTGAAATTTCAATAATGATATAAGCATCTGAACGATCTGTAGGATAAATAAAATTTTGAGGCTCTAATGCAATAAAACGTTGAAACTTTTTTTCTTCAGGATATTTTAATGCCGTAACTAAAGCCTGATGAATTGCTTTACTTAAATGATCTCGGTGTAATTCTATAGTTTCACGTAAAGCATAAATTTTTATTTGAGACATTCTTTTTTCTCTATATTCAAATAAGTTTCTTCAAAAAAACCGACATCAAAATATCGGTTTTCAAGCATTTATTCAGCGAACAAATCAAATCGTATGATCTGCAACACGCTTCATATATTTATTCAGACGGGTAAAAAATAAAATCTGTAAAAAAATAGTAAATGCAGAAACACACCATTCATACCACAGATCAAAAGCAGTATTTTCAAGCTGAAAAACCTGATAAATTCCCAACAAAACCAAGCCAAAAACAATACCTGCTACAGTGGTTTGCAGCAAAATAGGGAAAGACAGCGCCGTGACCCGATTCATAAAATGCACACCATTGTCACCGCCATTGGCAACATAAGTCCGCTGAATCCCGATGAACATAATGATCAAAGTTAAAACCGCTTCAACACCGATCACACGTACATCATAGTACGGGGAAAACATACCATAGTAATACACAGCACTGACCACTAAAGCTGCGATCAAATAATAATTTTTATAATGACGTTTCTCTAAAGTGTCTTCAGAAAGTTCATGCGCTAAGGCTTTGGTATTCCAAAAATACATAAATATTTTTATCTCTTATTGCTTCATTTGTGCACACTTTACGCATTCTTTTCACAAAGATAAAGCACTAAAACCAAGACTTTCATCACAGCTCCAAGCTCAGATCAAAACACAAATTACTGAAGCATGTAACTAAATGGGCTACAATCAATCGAAAAAATTCAAAACGCAGGTTCAAAATGTCTTCTATCATTGCAACGACGGCGATTCGCGGTCGCTTCCTCGATATTCAGAATACGGTTGCCCAAGCGCGTGAAATTCACGACCAAGTGCGATATGTAGAAGATGGCTTATTACTCATCAATGATGGAAAAATTGTTTGGTTTGGTACTTGGACAGATGGGCAGGCAGCTCTGCCCAATGATCTCCACGTGGAACATTATCCAAATCAATTGATTGTGCCCGGTTTTATCGACACGCATATCCATTTTCCACAAACTGAAATGGTGGGTGCATACGGTGAGCAACTTTTAGAATGGCTCAATACTTATACATTCCCAACTGAAATCCAATTTCAAGACAAAGATTATGCCGACCAAATTGCACATTTCTTTGTCAATGAGTTATTGAAAAATGGGACAACCACAGCACTTGTCTTCTGTACTGTTCATCCTCAATCCGTTGATGCTTTATTTGAAGCAGCTGAACGCCATCAAATGCGCTTAATCGCAGGTAAAGTCATGATGGATCGTCATGCACCTGAGGCACTGACAGACACAGCAGAAAGTGCTTATACCGACTCTAAAGCCTTGATTGAAAAATGGCATGGCAAAGGGCGTAATCTGTACGCGATTACTCCACGTTTTGCACCTACCTCAACGCCTGAACAGCTTGAAAGCGCAGGAAAGCTCAAAGCTGAATTTCCCGATGTCTATGTGCATACCCATTTAAGTGAAAATAAAAATGAAATCGCATGGGTCAAAGAATTATTCCCTGAGCAAAATGGTTATTTGGATGTCTATCATCATTATGGTTTAACAGGGCAGAAGTCCGTTTTTGCACATTGCGTACACTTAGAAGAACACGAATGGGACTGTATGCATGCCACAGATTCAGCGATAGCTTTCTGCCCAACTTCAAATCTGTTTCTTGGCAGCGGTTTATTTCCATTGAAAAAAACATGGGAAAAGCAAGTTAAAGTCGGATTAGGCACGGACATTGGTGCAGGTACTTCATTCTGCCATTTACAGACCTTAAATGAAGCCTACAAAGTACAACAACTGCAAGGAGATAAACTTTCTGCCTTTGAATCGCTCTATCATGCGACTTTAGGCGGTGCAAAAGCTTTGGATTTGGATCATCAATTGGGCAATTTCAATGTCGGTAAAGAAGCTGATTTTGTGGTGCTGAATCTAAAAGCGACGGCGTTACAGCAGCTTCGCCAAGATCGTGCCAAGAATATTGAAGATGCGATATTTGCCTTATTCACGATGGGCGATGACCGTAATATTCAAGCGACCTATGTCTATGGAAAGAAAGCTTATGAGCAAGCCTAAGCAAGAACAAAAACCAAAAACATCCAAGAAAAAACTGATTCTCATCGGTACAGTTTTTGTGGTTTGTGCCTTACTGTTAAAGAAAGATGCACATTAATTTTTGTAGGCATTTACATTTCCACTGTCAAAAAAGATGCATCTTGGTCTGATATGTTTTAAAATTGAATCATCTTTTAGGGTGTTGCTGGTCAACACCTTTTTTAATTTGTGAATTTGATGTTTTAGGTATTTCCCATGACTGTTGAAATGAGAGTAATGATTTCTGCTGAAGAAATTCATGCAAAAGTTCAAGAACTTGGAAAAAAAATTGATGCGCATTATGCCCATAGCGACAAAGAATTGGTGCTCATCGGTTTATTACGAGGCTCAGTGATTTTCATGGCTGACTTATGCCGTGCGATTTCAAAAGGGCATGAACTCGACTTCATGACAGTTTCAAGTTATGGCGGTGGCACGACATCAAGCCGTGATGTAAAAATCTTAAAAGATTTGGATGGTGAAATTCGTGGCAAAGATGTGTTGATTATTGAAGACATTATCGACTCAGGCAACACATTGAGCAAAGTCTTGGAAATCTTGGAAACACGCCAACCAAACTCAATTGAACTATGTACTTTGGTCAGCAAACCGTCACGCCGTGAAATTGAACTTGATGTTAAATTTTTAGGTTTTGAAGTAGAAGATAAATTTATCGTGGGTTATGGCTTGGACTACGATCAAAAGTATCGTCACATTCCATTTATCGGTGAAATTGGTTTGTAAGACTGTACAAACACATGTCTACATTAAGCGGCTTCGGTCGCTTTTTTATATTTTATTCCCACCCATTCAGAACAAAAATGCAACAACTTAAAGTATAAATATTCTTTTATTTGTCATTAAAATATTCAAAAATAACAATAAGCTTCACATCCTGTATTGCAAATAAGATATAGAAAGGGAGAGAGATTATGATGGGATTAATCGGTGCGATCATTATCGGTTTTTTTGCAGGTCTGATTGCACGTGCCATTCATCCAGGGAATGATAAAGCAGGCTTTATCGTCACGACTGCACTTGGAATCATCGGTTCCTTGGTGGCAACCTATGGGGGGCAACTTCTTGGCTTATACAAAAATGGGGCATCAGCAGGTTTTATTGCCTCTGTAATCGGTGCAATTATTGTGTTGTTTATCTACAACATGATCACCAAAAAAAGCTGATTCACACTTTAAAATACAAAAGCATCTCAATCGAGATAATGCCAGTCAGTTAAGCAGAATTATTTGAAAAATTCCTAAAATCTCCCCTAACCCCTCTTTGAAAAAGAGGGGAACTTCTTGTAACTAAAATGA
>NZ_LQXQ01000046.1 GCF_003268395.1 Acinetobacter sp. CFCC 10889
CCCAATTTTTTAATCTTATTGTGAAATATTTTTTAAAAGTTATTTAAATTTCTAATACAAATATACGTATTAGAATTACGTGAAAGAATAGAATAAATTTCCACTCAAAAAATGAACAATTATAGTGCGCTGATATATCAGTATTTTTAATGAATAAGCTAAAATAATAGGATGAACATAAGTTAACAATGCATAATTTATTATACAAATAAAATAAAAATGATAATTGGTTCACGTTTTATTTAGAGTGATTATGCATAATTTATATTATTTTTTTCCTATTAGTGTTTTGTTTTATTTGGGAATAAGTTGTACGCATGCTGAAAATACACCTGATGCTTTACGAGAGCAGGCGGTGCTATATATTAAAAATGGTCAAATACAACAAGGTGTTGCTGTATTGACTAGATTATTACAACAATATCCAAATAATCAAAAAGTTATTGCTGATTATTTACTGTCAGTTGCTCCAATTCGTACTTTAGATACAGTAACATTATTTAATTTAACACAGCGTATTCAACCCAAACAGTTTCCTGAATATGCACAGTTTACAGTAGTGAAATTATTACGAGATCAAAAACAGTTTGCGCAAGCGATTCATTTGTTGCAGCAGTTTGAGCCATATCAAAAGAAAAATCAGACGCAAGTAAATATTTTAACAGCCATTTTATACAGTGAAAATAAACAAGCGGAGCAAGCATACTCAGTCTTGAAACGCATTGATTTAAAGGGTTTAGCTGCGGATCAACTGATGCAAGTTGCCTATAGTTATCGGATTATTAATCATCCCGCAGAAGCAGTACATGCGATTCAATATGCTTATGAAAAGAAACCTTTAGATCAAAATATTCAAACAGAATATGTGAATAGTTTGATGGCATTAGGTAGCTATCAGCGTGCTGATGCATTGATGAAAAAACATTCAGAAACACAATGGGATGCCAATTTAATTCAGCAAATTCAATTGGGGCATTGGGCACAAGAAATTAATGCTGCGGTGAAGCGTCATCAATATTTGGCGGGTCGTGGTGAAAGTGATGCAGTGAGTTATGAAAAATTAGATCGGGTTTTAGCTGAGGCAGAGCAGATTGCTCAACAGAATATTTTGGTGCAACCTTTTTTTAATCGTTTTTATTATGATTATTTATATGCGCTCAGCTATCGTGGGCGTTCACAACAAGTGTTGAATATTTTAAATAAGGTTACATTACCTGCTGTAACCGCCATGCCACCTTATGTACGGCAAGCCATTGCAGATGCATATTTGGCAGAGCATCAGGCTGCATCAGCAGAGCAGTTATATCGGACGCTGATCACTGAAAAAAATTATTCTGATATGTCAGTTTATAGTGCTTTTTATTATTCATTGATTGAACAAGAGAAATATGATCAAGCCAATCAGTTGATTCATGAGATTGATCATTTATTGCCAACATTTCAGTATAGCCAAGCCAAAGGTGTGGATAAATCAGTACATGCTGATCGTACGCAATATATTGGTTTGCGAGGATTGGACTGGGCATATAGTAATCGTTTAGATATTGCTGAGCCATATTTTGAGGGATTAGTAGAAAAGACTTCTAATACCGATGATGGTTTGAATCAGCTCTCGCAAATCCAAAGATGGCGTGATAAGCCTGAGCAGGCTGCACAAACCTTAGCACGTTTAAATGGTTTATTGCCTGTGTCGAAACAAACACGAATCAATCAAATGCAAAATGCACAAGCTTTGGGCAATATCCAAGATTGGCGACAGTTAAATACGCAATTAAGTCAAGATTATCCAGATGATACGGGTGTAGATAAAAGCCGTAAAGAATTAGATGATCGTGATCATGCCACGATTCAGCACAGCAGCCGTTTTTCTCGTAGTCATGCGGATCAAAATAATATTTCAGAAGGTTTAAAAGGGTCTCGTGATCGTGAGTTAAATACCACGATTTATACACCGTGGTTTGCTGATAATTACCGTGCTTTTATCGAGCATCGTGATATTTGGGGGAAATATCGTCAAGGTGACTTAGAGCAACAACGTTATGGTATGGGGCTACAATGGCAAAATCAAAGGAAGTCTTTAACTGTGACGGCATCACAAAATAGCCATGCTGAACGACAAGGGCTAGAGGCAGAATGGACTCATCAGCTAAATGATCATTGGCAATATTATTTAACTGCCAATAGTCAAGCCGATATTCCGCTACAAGCAGTTGAACTTGATAAAGAAGGACATGCTTTTGGTGGCGGTATACGGTGGAAACAAAATGAATCTCGCCAAGCAGGTTTTGCTTATAACCGAACTGATATTGATGATGGAAATTTGAGACAAGAGTTTTCTGCGGATTATTCTCAGCGTATTTTTCTTCGTCTACATCACACCACGACAGCAGGTGTAAATGCCTATTACGGTAAAAATCGACTAGATAATGTGTCTTATTTTAGCCCCAAACAAAGTACCAGTGTTGGACTCAGTTTGAGCCATGATTGGATGACTTGGCGTGAGTACGAACGTTCATTCACACAACGCTTTGGTGTAGGTGTGGGTATTTTTCAACAAAAAAACTTTGATGGTAAACCGATTGCTGATCTGCAATATCAACATCTTTGGAAATTGTCGAGAACATGGTCTTTACGTTATGGCATTGGCTACGGGATTCATGCTTACGATGGCGAATATGAAAATCAAGTGTATGGAAATTTAGGTTTTGAGGGGCGCTTTTAATGAAAACTTTCGATCAATTTTCAAAGCAACTTTCAAAATCACTATTGCTGAGTACATGTATGGCAATGTCTATACAAGCTTTTGCTGAAACTGCTGAAAATCAACAGATGATCAAAACTGAACAAGAACAAAAAGTGTTTTTTGATCAGCAGCATTTTGTCAGTTTAACTTTTCATGATGTACGTGATGATGTGCTAAAAGTTGGAGATCGTGATCCTTATGCTATAAGCACACAAAATTTGGTGCAATTTTTTGAATGGTTAAAACGTTCAGACTGGCATCCTGTGAGCCTAAAGCAGATTATGCAAGCACGTCAGGGCGGTGCAGCTTTACCTAAAAATGCGGTGCTGATCAGTTTTGATGATGGTGCACTCAGTCATTATCGTCGAGTATTTCCTTTGGCGAAGGAATATAAAATTCCTGTGGTTTTTGCTTTAGTGACCAGTTGGATGAATGGTAATACCAAAGCCATTTATGAAGCTTATGGTCAGGGTAATGAAATGACATGGGCGCAAGTACGAGAAATGCAAAAATCAGGTTGGGTCGAATTTGCTAGCCATTCGCATGATTTACATCAAGGAATTTTAGCAAATCCCCAAAATAATCAGCAGCCCGCAGCAATTACACGACAATATTTAACCACCCTAAAACGCTATGAAACTCAGCAAGAATATGAACAACGTATTCTGCAAGACTTAATAAAATCTAGAGAGATTTTAAGCAAAGAAGTAGGCGTTGCACCTTTGGCAATCGTTTGGCCTTATGGTGCAGTGAATATTGAAACTGAAAAACTAGCACAGCAAGCAGGGTTGCCATTGTCTTTTAGTTTGGGCACAGATGCGGTCAATAGTGTGCAAGATGGTACTTTTCAACGTGGTTTGGCAGTGAATAATCCCAATTCAGAAGATCTGTATGAACAAATGACGGATTCTATTCATTATAAAGCATTTCCGTTATATGAGCCGATTCGTGCTCTGAGTTTTGATTTGGGACAATTTTCCACAAATTATAGCCAAGCAGATCAGCAATTGGGACAAATTTTAGATTTAACCAATGCTTTAAAAAGTAATGCATTGCTGTTAAACGTGGTGGAAGATCAGAATCAAGATGGCGTATATGATGCTGCTTATTTTCCAAATCGCTATTTGCCTGTCAAAGCTGATGTGTTGAATCGAACTGTGTGGCAGGCAAAGACTCGAATTTTTAATAAAGTATATGCACAATTGCCTTATGCTTTAGAGCAACAGCAAGCGCAATTTTCGGTGCATTTAGCCACAGATTTGTTGAAAAATAATACAGGTTTGGATGGTATTATTTTAAAAACAGATCAGGCTTTGCAGTGCGCCTTTCAAAGCGTGATGTCAGCATCGTGTATAGAACAACAAAAATATTTGCAACAAACTTTACAGCAGTTAAAGCAAAATTCTATACGCTATTCAAATATCAGTAATCCATTTAAATTGGGTTTACAGGTACAGCTTTTAGCATTGCAAAAAAATAAATTGATTCCTTTTTTTAATCACTTTAATGATCAGGTTAATTTATTTAATTTTGAATTAGACAGTATTCGTCATCCACAAGATTTTAAACAATTTATACAACAAGTTCAGTCTTTGAGTGCTGAACAAAAAGCCAAAATCATGCTGACTTTGGTGGTGGATTCAGCACAAACAGAGAAAGATTGGCAGCATATTCAAGCCAATTTCTTGACTTTACAACGAATGGGTATCCAAAAGTTGGCAATTAATCATTATAACTTAAATAATGCAGCAAAAATTCAAACATATTTATATACACCTTTGAGTTTGAATCAAAGTCCATTGACTTATCGCAATCCCTTTATTTATGCAACACAAGGGAAATCGCCATGACAAATATTGAATATTTATTTTTATTTGCCTTTCTGTATCCTTTGGTTATGGCGTGGACATGGATGATTGGTGGTTTATGGTTTTTCTTTAAACGTGAATATAAACGTAACCAATTACCTGCTATTTCCCAACAAGGCTGTAGCATTATTATTCCGTGTTTTAATGAAGAAGCACAGGTACGTGAAACCATTCGCTATGCCTTACAAACGCAATATCCGAAGTTTGAAGTGATTGCGGTTAATGATGGTAGTTCAGATCGAACCGCAGAAATTTTAGATGAATTAGCTCAGCAATATCCGAGTTTACGCGTGGTGCATTTGGCTGAAAATCAAGGAAAAGCTTTTGCTCTGCGTTCAGGCATGATCGTGAGTCAGTTTGAATATTTGATTTGTATTGATGGGGATGCACTTCTACATCCACATGCCGCAATTTGGATGATGCACCATTTGACGATGTTCAATCGTGTGGGTGCGGTTACAGGCAACCCACGTATTTTAAATCGTTCTAGTATTTTAGGAAAATTACAGGTTGGTGAATTTTCATCTATTATTGGTTTGATCAAACGTGCACAACGTACCTATGGGCGCATTTTTACTGTATCAGGTGTGATTGCAGGATTCCGTAAAACAGCTTTGGAACAAGTGGGTTTTTGGTCAGATGATAAAATTACCGAAGACATTGATATTTCTTGGAAAATACAACTTGCACAATGGGATATTCACTATGTGCCGAATGCGCTGTGTTATATCTATATGCCTGAAACATTTACAGGTTTATGGAAACAGCGTGTACGTTGGGCACAAGGTGGTGTTGAAGTATTGCGTAGCTATTTTCCAAAGCTGTTTAAAATCAGTGCTTTAAAAATGTGGCCTGTGGCATTGGAGGCTTTGACTAGCATGATTTGGGCATATGTTATTTTGCTCATTATGGTTTTGTTTTTTGTAGGGCTATTTGTGACTGTTCCTACAGAATGGTATATTAAGTCCTTACTTCCACAGTGGTATGGCGTAATTCTTGCCATGACCTGTCTGATCCAATTCTTCATTAGTTTGTATATCGACAAACGCTACGATGATCATCGCTTTTTTCGAAACTATTTCTGGGTGATCTGGTATCCATTATTTTTCTGGCTTTTAGGGGCAGCAACTACAATCGTTGCAGTACCAAAGGCATTATTTGCACGTAAAAAGAGAGCGAGATGGGTGAGTCCTGATCGTGGTTTTAGAGGAGATGATGAATGAGTAATTTTCAATCCAATGTGATTACCGATGAATCGAAACTCGATATTCCAACATATATTGATCAACCTCATTATGTGAAAAATAAAGCAATGTATTATAGTCTGCAAATGTTCGGTTGGACATTATGGACATTCTTATTATTGCCTTTAGCAACAGCGGTGCTTTGGATTTATCAAGGTAAATTGATCAAAAGTTATATTTTTACAGAACAAGTTTATGTACAACTTTATAATTTTGTTTGGTTAGCATTTTTGATTACGATTTGTTGTGCATCTTTACTTCTGTGGGCAAGTTACAATTGGTTGCGCTATCGTAAAGCCAAAGATCCCAAAGTCTCAAATGTAACGCAGTCCACGTTGGCAGAGGATTTTTCGATTAGCACAGATGAATTATCCAAAATGCAAAAATCTAAAAATATCGTACTGCATTATGATGATGAAGGTGTGTTATACGATTATGAGTTAAAAAAAGCATAAATCAGCCTAAAAAGAGGTGCATAGTGCACCTCTTTTATTTGAAATTAAAACTTATCATCATTATAAATATCTTTATTAGATTCAATCGCTTTATGATTTTCCTCTAACATCTTTGTGGTCAATTCAGGTGCATTTTTATTGCGAATATATTCTAAATCTCGAATATTTTTTTGTACGGCAACAGCACCAAATAAACTCAGTAAAAAAGCCATAATATAAAAACCTTTTTCGCTTAAGAGTAAACTAGCATTCCATAAACCCATCGCTAAAAGTACAATGCAAATCACCACCGATGCCCAACATAAGCCAAAATATATCGGTGTTACATGCATCCCTTCAAGGCGATCACGGATAATTTTTTGCAAAGAAACGGCTGAAAATAAACCATATAAAATTAGAATTAAATAATAACCTTTTTCATTCAATAACATATCGGCATTAAATAAACCCACCATATAGGCAGCTGCACCTGCAAGTAATGCTACCCAACTTGCAGCAATAAAAGCAGGTGTAGGTTTATTGATGAATTGATCCATTGTTATTTTCCTTATCGCTTTTACTGTTTTATATCATCCTTTATGTTTAAAGCAAAAGGGATGGCAAATTATTTCAAAAAATTGGATGAGCTTTTTAAAATAAGGCTCGATGATTTTAAGTTTTTATTTGATTTTATTGATATTTTTATAGGAAGTATCTTTGTGTTGTTAGGTTGGTGATACATACAAATATTCTTGTTAAAGGGTTCGGTTAGAAAAAATAGTTCCATGATGAATGTAAAAATAGCCACAACAAGATGGCTATTTTATTTCCAAACAATAAATTATGATGATTTATAAGGAATTTTTGATATCCATTAATAGACTAAAATTATCTAAACGTTTTTGTGTGTCATAAATATCACAGGTGAAAATAAATTCATCGACCTCATATTTTTCAAGTAAATTTTCTAAACCTTGTTGGACTGTGTTTGGTGAACCGATTTGTGCCATTGCTAAGAAATTTTGTACAGCCATTTTTTCTGCAACAGACCAACGACCTTCCATGCTTTCTACAGGTGCTTTAAGTTTAATGCTTGGTGCACCTGTGACAAGATTTTGAATACGTTGATAGACACTAGTTGCTAAGTATTCGGCTTCGGCATCAGTCTCAGCCACTACGGTAGGTACACCCATTGATACATAAGGTTTGTCGAGATATTCCGATGCTTGGAAATTATCACGATATAAAGCGATGGCTTGCCCTAACATACGTGGTGCAAAGTGTGAGGCAAAAGAGTAGGGAAGCCCTAAACGAGCAGCAAGTTGCGCACTAAATAGACTTGAGCCTAATAACCAAACAGGTACATGTGTGCCTTGTCCAGGCGTTGCAGTAATACGTTGATTTGGTTGAGCATCCGCAAAATAACTTAAAATTTCCACCACATCATTTGGAAATTGTTCTTCGGTTTCTTGGCGACCACGGCGTAAAGCACGCATGGTAATTTGGTCTGAACCTGGCGCACGACCTAAGCCAAGTTCGATGCGATTTGGGTACAGTGTTGCTAATGTTCCAAACTGTTCCGCAACAACTAGAGGAGCATGATTTGGTAGCATTATGCCACCTGAACCCACTTTTAAATGTTGTGTATTGGCAAGGAGATAACCGAGCAATACTGCGGTTGCAGAACTTGCAATACCATCCATATTATGATGTTCTGCAAGCCATAAACGATCATATCCCAACTTTTCAGCATGCTGTGCAAGTTCAAGCGCATGTTGCAGTGAAAATGCTACATCTTGATTTTCACGGACAGGGGCTAATTCTAAAATGGAAAATTGGGTATTTTTTAAAGATCGCATCGGCGTACTCAAAATTAGATATATCGAAATAATACGATATTAAAAATGCTTTGTATATCGAAAGTAGTCGATATTAAAAATACTTACAAAATATTCAAATATTTTTTTGGAATAATGCTTATAAAACAATATCTTAATTTTTGTTATTTAGAAGTAAAAAAACCTAGAAAGTCAGCTTGCGATCTAACTTACTAGGTGGAAACTTAAAAATTTTTAAAATTTATAGTGAATGATGTGATTAATCACGATGTTTGTAGTGACCTAAATGGCGACCATTATCATGGCGATAGTTTCGGTCATTATAACGGTAGTTACTGCCACGATAGCCTCGGTCGTTGTAACGACGATCATAGCGGTCATTGTAGCGACCATTATCGTAGCGATCATCGTCATAACGACGATCTTCACTGACTTTACGACCTAAAGTTGAACCACCAGCAGCACCAAGACCTGCACCAATATAACCACCTGTTGAGCCTGCAACATTACGTCCTACGCTATAACCACCTGCACCACCTAATGCTCCACCAATCGCAGCACCTGTACGGTCACGGCGGTTACTTGAAGCGGCTGCACCACCTGCGCCACCGAGTGCAGAACCGATCATTGCACCTGTGCTACCACCCATTTGGTTACCAATCGCAGCACCCACAACACTACCTAAGCCTGAAGAAAGTGCTACACGAGTACCATTGTCTGCATGAGCTGTGGTCATCATAGTTGCTGCAAGTATGGTTGCGCCAATCATTGTATGTAATTTCATATTCAAACTCCTTTTCGAAGCTTCTTGATTTATTAACTTAAACTTAATTTAGCAAATAACTACGCTTTGATTGTGAATGCTGTTGTAATGAAATGGACGTTAAGCGTAAGCAGTTTGTAAATTTCATTGTTTATTTATCCATAATTTATTTATTCATCATGTGTGGGTTGATGTTGATGTGATTCGACATTGTTATAAATATGCAAGGGCATTTTCTAAAAGAGATTTTTTAATGCTTTAAAATGTAGTCATTTTTTAAAAATGGTGAATGACGAATAGTTCTCGTTTCAAGATCAAAGCAGAATTGCAGCTATATTTCACATTGATAAATTCAAAAAATAATAAAAAAAAGCACCTAAAGGTGCTTTTAATAAACATATCTATTAATGACGGTGTTTACGATATTTGCGATTGTATTTACGGTCATCATAATGACGGTCTTCTGATACTTTTTTACCGAGTACTGAGCCACCTGCTGCACCGAGTGCAGAACCGATGTAACCACCCGTTGAACCGCCAACATTTTTACCAACAGAATAACCACCAACACCACCTAAACCACCACCGATTGCAGCAGCAGTACGGTCACGTTTATTGGTTGCAGCTGCTGCACCACCTGCGCCACCGAGCGCAGAACCGATCATAGCACCAGTATTACCACCAAGTTGTTTACCAATTGCAGTTCCTGCGACACTGCCTAATGCAGATGTTGCAGCAATACGAGTTGAGTTGTCAGCATGGGCATTTACTGTAAAAACTGAGGTCACTGCTAAAGCAGAACTTAATAATAATGCATTTAATTTCATGTCTTGCTCCATGTCCTGATATGGACAGCTCTATATCTCTATTTGATGGGGTAAATGTAACAAAAGGCGACACAGAAAATGTGGAGAAGATTTCCCTTTATGCGAGTGTTTAGTATCGGAATGTATGCTTTCTATTAAAATTGTGCTTTAAAGCAGCAAAGCTTTGCGCATGATGTAGGAAATGTGAATTTTATTGTTAGGTTTTCAGTGAAATTTAAAAATGATGCTGATAAGAAATACCTAATTTTCTCTTTTAAAGTTGGAATATTTGAATACATTGTTCATGATTGTGAGTGGAGTATAGAACGTAATGAAAATATTGATCTGATGAAAAATAAGTAGAAATTGAGTTAGCAGTGTTATTTAAAAGCGAGAGTCGTTAAACTAAGCGCAATTTTTAAATGTCTTGCCATATTTGTTTTGATCACTGTCCTGATCAATGAATATTAGGTGAGCTAAAGCTTGAGATTTTATTTAAATGAAAGAATCGTTACGTTTACGATTAGATCAACTTTGTGATCGACATGAAGAGTTAGAGGCGTTACTTGCTGATGTAGAAGTTATTTCAGACAATAAGCGTTTCCGTAATTTGTCACGTGAGCATAATGATTTAACTGAAATTACCAATGTTTGGAAGCAATATAAGCAAGCCGAAGAAGACATTGAAACTGCGGAAGAAATGACTTCAGACCCTGACTTTAAAGACATGGCGATTGAAGAGATCAAAGAGAATAAAGCTTTAATCGAACAGCTTGAAGCTGATTTAAATATTCTCATGATTCCAAAAGACCCAAATGATGCCAACTCTGCTTATTTGGAAGTACGTGCGGGTACAGGTGGTGATGAGGCAGCGATTTTTTCAGGCGATTTATATCGCATGTATAGTAAATATGCTGAAAGCCAAGGTTGGCGTATTGAAATTTTGTCTGAAAATGAAGGCGAACATGGTGGATATAAAGAAGTCATTTGCCTGATCAATGGTGAAGGTGTCTATGGTCGCTTGAAATTTGAAAGTGGCGCGCATCGTGTGCAACGTGTTCCTGCGACTGAATCTCAAGGTCGTGTACATACTTCAGCATGTACAGTGGCGATTCTTCCTGAAATTGATGTTGATACCACGGTTGAAATTAACCCTTCAGAATTGCGTATTGACACTTACCGTGCATCAGGTGCGGGTGGTCAGCACATTAACAAAACCGATTCTGCGGTGCGTATTACCCATATTCCAACAGGGACTGTGGTGGAATGTCAGGATGAACGTTCACAGCATAAAAACAAAGCCAAAGCGATGGCGCTTTTGGTTTCTCGTTTGGAAAATGCTAAACGTGCTGCTGCCGATGCTGCAACTTCGGAAATGCGCCGTGATCTCGTCGGTTCGGGTGACCGTTCTGAACGTATTCGTACTTATAACTATCCGCAAGGTCGTATGACCGATCACCGTATTAATTTAACTTTATATAAGTTGGATGCAGTGATGGAAGGGGATTTGACCGAGTTATTGGACAGTTTGCATCGTGAGTATCAGGCTGATCAGTTGGCACTTCTTGCACAGCAAAATGGTGGCTAAGTGAATATTGCACAGGCTTTAGCCTTACGTGGTGAACCTGAAAGTTACGAACGTCAAGAAAATGCATGGTTGCTTGAACATATTACCAAAATTGATTCTTTTGATTTAGTGATGAAAAAAGAGCAAGAACTGACAGAGGAACAAGAACAGCAATATGTGGATGGTTTAAAGCGTATTGCTGAGGGTGAACCTTTGGCGTATGTCACAGGTTCGCAACCGTTTTGGACGCTTGATTTAACCGTAACTAAAGATACTTTAGTGCCTCGTCCTGATACTGAAATCTTGGTGGAAACTGTTTTAAAACTTGAATTGCCTGAAGATTGTCGTGTTGTTGATTTGGGTACGGGTACAGGTGCGATTGCTTTATCATTGGCAAGTGAACGTCCTGAGTGGCAAGTTACTGCAACAGATATTTATGAACCGACTTTAGAAGTGGCTTTGCATAATGCTGAAAAGCATGAGTTGGATCATGTGAAGTTCTTTTTAGGCAGTTGGTTTAAGGCTTTAAATCGTCAATATTTTGATGTGATTGTGTCGAATCCGCCTTATATTGATGCTGATGATGAGCACATGGCAAATCTTGCGACTGAACCTGAACGTGCTTTGGTGGCAGACAATCATGGCTTGGCGGATATTGAGCATATTATTCAGCAGGGCAAGAAGTGGTTAGCCGTTAATGGTTGGATTGTGCTTGAGCATGGTTATGATCAGGGTGAAGCGGTTCGCAATATTTTTAAGGGTGCGGGTTTTAAGGAAGTTCGTACTGTAAAAGATTATGGCGGGAATGATCGTGTGACTTTGGGGCAGTGGCAGAGTTAGTTTTTGCTCATGTTTAATAAAAGCCTTATTGTTTATGCAATTAGGCTTTTTTATTTGAAGAAATTAGTGGTGTAAATTTATCGGAAATGATTTGAAAATAGCAAAATGAAAGATTAATTTAATACTATTCGATTGTTTTTAGAAATTGTATGTATATAAAAATAACAGTAGTTCTAAATTTTCTAATTTTGGCTCTTATAGGAGCATCCTTGTTTATTAGTCATGGTTGCAAAGGTGAGGGCTGTCTGATTTGGGGTGCTTTAATAGTATTGCCCGCACTTCTTGGAGTATTCTCATTATTGTGTGCGGGATGTTTATTGATTCGTGATAGAAAAAAATTATCAATTTCATTCATGTATAAACTTCTATTAATTTTCTTTTTAATAATCTATATCCTTTTATTTCTTATGATATTTATATTTAAAATTTAATCACTTAAAGTAATCAAATGATTCTGAAAATTTGTAGGAAATATTAATTTTGAATAGCCTAAAGGATGGTTTCAAGTTAAATTACTTTTCACTAATTGAATCGGTTCTAACAGTTCTTCACCGAGTGAGGAAAGCATTTCTCTTTCAATCAGTCGAGTGATTGAATCTAAAGGTAAGTCATTGTCCTGTAAACCAAAAGGTTCTTCAAGTTCAGCACTTAAAGCATCTAATCCTAAAAATAAATAAGCAATCAAACTGACAATCACAGGTGTCCAAATTCCTAGACTTGATTCCAAACTAAAGGGAAGAATCAGGCAGAAACAATATACTGTACGATGCAATAAAACCGAATAAGAATAAGGCAAAGGTGTACTTAAAATACGGTCACAGCCTGCTTGAATTGCACCTAATTCTACAATGTGATGATTCAACCCTTGGTAAATAATATCGGAAATTTCACCTGATTTTAGGGATTGTACCAAGGACTTTTGGATTTCTTCCAAGACAAATTGTGATGCATTGATATGTGAGGAGAGCGCATTGAATTGTTGTTCATTGAAATTTACTTTATCACGATAATATTCAATAGATTGTTGGCTATTTCTAAGTCGATTACGCAGTAAACCTGTAAATAGCATTACACGATACATCATGATTCTGCGTTCATTATCATTCAAGACATGACTATCACGTGAAATATGACGAGAGGTAGCGATTAAAGCGCCCCACAGTTTACGTCCTTCCCACCAACGGTCATAACATGCCGTATTTCTAAAGCTCAGAAATATCGACAAAATAATCCCGAATACAGTGAAACCAATCGCAGGTACAGCAGGAAACGTAAAATAATGCTGTGAGGACAAATACACGATGATCGTTGAGATCAGTACCACTACACTTAAGGCAGGTAATACTTTAGGAAGAATCGTGCCATGCCATGCAAATAGCAGGGCAAAGCTGTTACTTTTATCTCGAATGATCATATTGAAATTTATCTGATTTTCATTGCTATGTTCATGTTCTACAAAAAGTTGGTGAGATGCAAGTATTCTTCGGCTGTGTTGGATGATGTATATTTGAAAAGATCAATTTAAGAACAATAGAAAATATGAAATATTCGTCTTTTTTCACAATCAATCTGATTGTTTTAAGATAAATATCTACTTAGACCGCCTGTTTCGAGTATGAGGCACGAGGCAATGATTGAATGGGTTCTAACAGTACTTCACCAAGTGAAAAAGAATTTCTCTTTTCAATTTTATTGTCTAGTTTTTGCAAGCTTTGTGCGATTTCATCAATTTTAAAGAAACGTATGTTAAAACATCGATTAGTCTAATACGGTAAACTTTGACTTGAAAAAAAATTCATTTTACTGAATATTCAAAGTGTAGCCGAATTTATAAAATTTATGCTTGTTTGCAATTTTCACGTTTCACGACTTGAAATTACGATATAAGCCCTTTAAAACTGAAATAGTCATATAACAAGGATTAGATATGAAGTTGTATTATTCTCCAGGTGCATGTTCTTTAGCTGCCCATATTTTACTCAATGAAATTAATGTTGATTTTGATTTAGTACGTGTTGATTTAAAAACACATACCACCGAAAAAGGTGCAGATTATTACGAGATCAATCCTAAAGGCTATGTACCTGCATTAGAAATTAATCCAGGTTTAATTTTGACTGAAAATGTTGCAATTCTGCCTTTTATTGCACAGCATGATGCAGGGCAAGATTTGATTCCACCATCAGGTCTAGGTCGTGCCAAAGTTTTAGAATGGTTGGGCTATTTAAACTCAGAACTGCATGATGAATATGCTGTATTTTTTGATCCGAAAATTACTGAAGATGAAAAAGTTCGTGGTTATGCAACCATTGACAAAATGTTGAAATATATTGATGATTATCTCGGTGAGTCTGAATTTGATTATTTAGTGAATGATCGTTTTGGTCCTGCGGATGCATACTTATTCGTCATCACAAATTGGTCAAATGTAATTCATCATGATTTAACACCATTTAAAAATATCGTTGCACTGCGTAACTTGGTTGCAGAACGCCAGTCAGTACAAATCGCAATGCGTGATGAAGGTTTGATTCCTTAATTTATAGATTATATTGATCAATAAAAACAGCCTGCTTGGGCTGTTTTTTCTATCTGAGAATCTAAATATTTATGAATAGACTATAAATAAATTATTCATCATTGGCTGTGATGCGACCTTGTTTAATCTCATTGGCAATACATAAAGACTCAATAATGCCTGCTCCAATGGTTTCAGGAATGGCGTATTGCATATTGACTGAATAAGGTTGATAGCTTTCACCAAACACTTTTTCTTTTTTGTACCTTGTTTGTGTGATTAAACCAAATTTTTGCTCATTACAGTCCGTTTGATAAAGTGACATATAATAGTCACCCACGGATAGTCCATCTTGAGTAAGATCATTAAAAATCACTGATTTAATCCACCCTTGTACAAGGGTTTGATTATATTGTTTCTTTTCCTTAACGCTTGACATGTTAAGATATAAATGACTTTCATTACTTGAAGCAATATTCACCCAATCATTTGCAGAAGATAGTGATGGAATGAGTAATGATATACTCAAAATTGCATATTGAATTGAACTCACTAGATCCCCCGATTGTGAATTTTAAATTAATAATTTATTGATATATATTGTATTTTAACAGCGAGATAAGATTTTAAATAGATAGAATGTTTTAAAAAAATAAAAAAGGCTACCGAAGCAGCCTAAATAGTGTCACTACAATGACAAATAAAAAATTACTTAAAGAAATAGCCTGTTTCAGGCGAGCTTGCATTTGCCATACGCTTACGTGGCATACGACCTGCAAGATAAGCTTCACGACCTGCTTCAACTGCTTTTTTCATTGCTGATGCCATTAAAATAGGATTTTGCGCAGCAGCAATCGCCGTGTTCATCAACACGCCATCACAGCCGAGTTCCATTGCAATCGCAGCATCACTTGCAGTACCGACACCTGCATCGACTAAAACAGGAACTTTCGCATTTTCTTTAATGATCGAAATGGTATGCGGATTTAAAATACCTAAGCCAGAACCAATCAAACTCCCCAAAGGCATAATAGCAACACAGCCCATGCTTTCAAGTTCTTGTGCGACAATTGGATCGTCTGATGTATACACCATGACTTCAAAACCATCATCAATCAATGTGCGTGCAGCATCTAAAGTCGCAGTGATATTCGGATAAAGCGTTTTTTCATCACCCAAAACTTCAAGTTTTACAAGGTTATGACCATCTAAAAGTTCACGTGCGAGCATGCACGTACGCACAGCACTATTGGCATCAAAACAGCCTGCTGTATTTGGAAGAATGGTGTATTTTTCAGGTGGGATGACTGAAAGCAAATTTGGTTGATCAGGGTTTTGCCCGATATTGACACGGCGAATCGCTACGGTCACGATTTCAGCACCACTGGCTTGGATTGCTAAATCCGTTTCCTGCATGTCTTTATATTTTCCCGTTCCAACCAACAAACGAGATTGAAAAGTACGTGAACCGATAATAAGAGGAGAGTCTTGGTGATTCAATGAATTGGAAAGGTCTTGCATGGTTTTCCCCATTTTTAGCCGAATTAGCCGCCACCGACAGCATGGATAATTTCAATACGATCTTTGTCAGAAAGTTGCGTTTGCTCGAGTTTACTTTTGGAAATGATCATTTCATTCATTTCTACTGCAAAGCGTTTGCCTTCTAAAGACAATTCCTGAATGAGCTGTAATAGGTTTTGGCAAGAGGTATCTTGAGGCTCACCATTTAAGAAAATTTGCATATATATTCCATTTCAGTGTGCAAATTGTAGATTGAAAATATCAACTTATTTTGCGTATTTAAACGCATTCCAAGCAAGCACGAGCCAACCTGCGATCATCAAAGCACCACCAATTGGCGTGATTGCACCAAGAAAACGAGGTAAACCAAGTGCCATGATATAAAGCGAACCACAGAAAAAGAAAATTCCAATCTGAATCAAAATAAAGCTAAGTTTAATTGGTAATTGAGGAACAACTTTACTGAGTATCCCAAGTGCCAATAGACCAAGTGCATGATAGAAGAAATAATCAGTTGCAGTTTGCCACCAAGCCAATTGTTCAGGTGATGCTAATTTTTTTAAGCCATGCGCACCAAAAGCACCTAAGGCTACTGCAAAGGCTAAGTTCAATGCTGAAATTGCAATCCACATCAGTCAGTCATCTACATAAATTTGCGCATAACCATAACATAATTTTTTTCAATCAATAAGGCTAAATCTACAAGAATAAAACTTTCATACTCGTGTATTATAAATTTTTGAACAAAATAAAAGGGCATAAGCCCCTTTATTAAAAAATGAATCAAAATGTATGTCAGATTAATTTGATGACATTGCCACTTTGATTTTATCCATGGCGTTTTTCTCTAACTGACGAATACGTTCAGCAGAAACATTATATTCAGCAGCCAGTTCATGCAAAGTTGATTTATCATCATCTAACCAACGACGCTGTAGAATATTACGAGAACGATCATCTAGTTGTTCCATTGCGCTATGCAGGGCATTGGTACTTTGTTCTTCGTAATCTTCTTCTTCGATCAAACGTGCAGGGTCGTAGCGGTTATCTTCAAGGTATAACGCAGGAGCAACATGGGTTGAACCTTCATCATCGTCATCACCTTGCGCTTCAAAAGCAGCATCATAAGCGGTTAAACGACCTTCCATTTCCAATACTTGTTCAGGTGTTACATTCAAGTCATTGGCAATGGATTTTGCTTCTTCTAAAGTGAGTTTTTTGCTCGACTTTTTTAAACTACGTAAATTAAAGAACAGTTTACGTTGTGCTTTGGTCGTGGCAATTTTAACAATACGCCAGTTGCGAATCACATATTCATGAATCTCAGCTTTGATCCAATGTACGGCAAAAGACACTAAACGCACGCCCATATTGGGGTCAAAACGTTTAACAGCTTTCATTAATCCGAGATTGCCTTCTTGGATTAAGTCACCTTGCGGTAAGCCATAACCTGCATAACTGCGGGCAATATGCACCACAAAACGTAAGTGAGACATCACCAACATTTTTGCAGCATCTAAATCTTGATCATAAAAATAACGATCAGCCAACTCTTTTTCTTGCTCGGCTGTCAAAATCGGAATTTGGTTAACAGTGCTGATATAAGCACCCAGATTTACACCTGGCGCAGATAAGGACAGGGGCATCAATTGATTGCTGCTGTCACTCATGAGTTCTCCTTATAGGATAATAGTGGTAATACCATGGCTCTCATCTTAATTGTATTTGCATTCATAATTAAGGAAAATTGGGTTTAGAAATGTAAACTTTTATTCAATTATACAAGTATTAACGCAAAATATTGAATCTTTATACATTAAAAAGTAGCAGACTTAAATTTTAATTAAGAAATGGAACTCATTTTGTGAAATTTGTTGTGATTGGCAATCAAGCTGATGTAGCTGACAATAACGTAAAATATCAATTTCACTGTGCGGGTCAGATGCTTTTAACAAAATATTTTGCATTGCCTGCATTTTTTTTAACTGTTTTTTCAACAATAAAAGTGGCATAGGGCAAGCTTTGCCTATTGCATCTACGATCACTATGGATGAATCAAAAATTTCAGACATTTTTTAAACAATAACATTTATCTATAGATAGTCTAATAGTCTAGCAAATAAACCCATTTTACCCAAAATATAAATTGGTTTTGCCGCCTAAAGAAGCATTTATAAAAGGAAGTTGAATGAAGTCATTAAAATATGAAAATAATTATCTCATAATAATCTAAAAAAATTCTATTAATTGTGATTCACCCATGTTAAGCTCGTTGCGTAATTCAGAGAGGGGTAGTGAAAACTACGAAGTCTCTTAATTACAAGTGGATGTAACCGGGATTTTGTTAATAGTCTTACAGAATGATTACAAGCTTTGAAATTACAAGAAATTTTAAACTTTGTTTGCTCTGCTGTTTGCAACACCGGGTGGTCCTTTTTTCTAAATAACTGAGGATTAACTTATGACAGCTCGTGAACAAGGCGTTGTTAAATGGTTCAATGATACTAAAGGTTTTGGCTTTATCCAACGCGCTGGTGGTGATGACGTATTCGTTCATTTCCGTGCGATTCAAGGCGACGGTCACCGTTCACTTCGTGACGGTCAACGTGTTGAATTCAGCGTTGTTCAAGGTCAAAAAGGTTTTCAAGCTGAAGAAGTTCAGCCTTTAGACTAATTCTTAAGTTTGTAAAAACTTAAGTGACGCTCCAATTTTAATGAATTGGGGCGTTTTTGTTTATGATGATCTATATTTATCATCATCTATGTTTATAATAGTCAGAATTCAGTCGTTAATAGTTAGAGCACGTATATATGTCATCAGGTTTCGAAACCCTAAATTTACATCCGCAACTGAAGCAAGCGATTGATGCTCTAGGGTTTAAAGAAATGACCCCGATTCAACAAAAAGTATTGAAATACACGTTGGCAGGGCATGATGCAATTGGGCGTGCACAAACAGGTACAGGTAAAACTGCCGCATTTTTAGTCAGTATTATTAATGATTTACTGAATAATCCTATTAAAGAAAAGCGTTTTCGTGGCGAACCACGTGCTTTAATTCTTGCGCCAACACGTGAATTGGCGATTCAAATCGAAAATGATGCACGTGAATTGGTTAAGTTTTCAAATTTGAATGTATTGACTTTGGTTGGTGGTGTTGATTTTGATAAGCAACGCAAACAATTGGATCAAGGTTTTGTTGATATTTTGGTGGCAACACCTGGGCGTTTGATTGATTTTACTGAGCAAAAAGAAGTTTGGTTGGATCAAATTGAGTTTTTGGTCATTGATGAAGCTGACCGTTTGTTGGATATGGGTTTTATTCCGTCGGTGAAACGTATTGTGCGTTTTTCACCACGTAAAGAACAGCGTCAAACCTTATTGTTTTCTGCAACATTTAGTTATGATGTGTTGAATTTGGCGCAGCAATGGTTATATGAACCTGTTACAGTTGAAATTGAGCCTGAAAAGAAAACCAATGCTGATGTAGAGCAGCGTGTTTATGTGGTTGAAAATCGTGATAAGTATAAATTATTACGTGAAATTTTAAGTGATGAACCAATTGAAAAGGTCATGATCTTTGCCAATCGTCGTGATCAAGTGCGTAAATTGTATGATCATTTAAAACGTGATCATTATAAAGTGGTGATGTTGTCAGGTGAGATTGCACAAGATAAGCGTTTGAAAATGTTGGATCAATTTAAAAATGGTCAACACAATATTATGATCGCAACCGATGTTGCAGGGCGTGGGATCCATGTCGATGGTGTGTCACATGTGATTAATTTCACTTTGCCAGAACAGTCTGATGATTATGTGCATCGTATTGGGCGTACAGGTCGTGCGGGTACACGAGGTGTAAGTATTAGTTTCTTGTCTGAAGATGATGCTTTTTATTTACCTGAAATTGAAAAAGCAATCGGGCAAAAATTACCATTAACCCGTTTGGAAGGTTATTGTTAATTTGTGATTTTAAATTTGATTGATGAAATGTATCACCAAACCGCTCAAATTTGAGCGGTTTTTTATTTGAAAATTAACGGCTAGATTGGCAGGTGAAAGTCAATGTAGTTTGGTAATCAGTGTCTTTTTCAATGCCGCCTTTACCAATCACTGAGCCTAAAACGCCAGCGGCAGCAGTGATCATTTTTCCTGTTTGTTCATCAAATACGCCTTTTAATGCACCATTAAATTCTACTTTTTCATCGACTACAATCGGTGCAGATTTTTTACCACATGCATTGTTTGCTGCGGTAATTGCATTGTTTTTAGAAATGATTTGGCTTTTGCCTAAACCTGTCACTTCGTATTGATTATTAGGCTTTTGAATGGCTTGGATTTGTGTTGGATTTGAGCTACAGGCAGTAAATAAGACAGCACTGGAAAGCATAGATGCGATCACAAGAGATTTTTTCATAAGTTCGCTCTAAATTAAAGATAATGATATTGCAGCATAGGAATGCTCAGAAAAATGCCAAAATGTGTATTAAAAATGATGCTTTATATGGTAATCCTGTGAAATGCTATGAATTGTCTTGAGTAAATTTCCTAAATAGCATGATTTTTTGAAAGTTTATGCTAATCTTGCTAGATAGCGGTCTTTATAGAACATGGATAATGACGGATTCAAATCTTCAAATTGTGCTTCAGAATATTCATCAACGTCAGTCGATTGGGCATTTGGTTGAGCCTGCTCCAAATGCAGCGCAATTAGAACTCGCTTTTCAAGCTGCCTTGACTGCACCTGATCATCATCGTTTGAAACCAACTCGTTTTATTGTGGTGTCTGGTGAGCAACGTGAGGCTTTTGGTGAATTACTTGCACAGGCGATTCAGGATTTGGGTGAAATTGATTCTGCTCAAGTTGAGCGAGTGAAGCATCATCCATTTCGTGCGCCATTGTTGATTTTGGCTGTGACTCAAATTGTAGAGCATCAAAAAGTGCCTGAGTTTGAACAAATTTTAAGTACAGGTGCTGCGATTCAAAATTTATTATTGTCTTTGCAAGCACAAGGTTTTGCAAGTATGTGGCGTAGTGGTGCAGTGGTTGAATCTACATTGCTCAAAGAAAAGTTAGGTTTAAAAAGAAGTGATTTAATTTCTGGCATTATTTATGTTGGAACTGCGGCAAAAGCTATTGCACCACGTGCTGAACAAAGTACGCAAGACTATGTTCGTACTTGGTCGGTAGATGAATATTAAAATTAAAGATTGAACCTGTGTTAATCTCAGTGCTAAGAAATTAGGATAACAATAATGTCAGAGTTAAAATTTTCAGATCTGGTTGAACCTGTGGTTTTGAACCAAAAAACTGCCTTGCGTGTGACGGTTTTAGGTGGTGGAAGTTTTGGAACAGCAATGGCAAATACGGCGACCCGTAATGGTTGTGACACCATCATTTGGATTCGTGATGAAAATATTGCCGCAGAAATGAATGCAACCCATATCAATAAGCGTTATTTGCCCGATTATCCTTTAGAAGCGGGTTTGAAAGCAGAGTCAGACTTAGAAAAAGCTGTTCGAGATCGTGATATTATTTTGGTTGCAATACCAAGTCATTCATTCCGTGATGTTTTAAAAAAAATTAAACCGTTTATTAGCGCACAAGCGGTGGTGTCTTTAACGAAAGGTGTAGAGGCAAAAACCTTTAGTTTTATGAGTGATATCATTCGTGATGAATTGCCTGAAGTACCTTATGGTGTGTTATCAGGTCCAAACTTAGCCAAAGAAATTATGGCAGGACAGCCTGCGGGCACGGTGATAGCTAGTGATTCTGAGCTCGTTCGCTACGCAGTACAACAAGCATTGCACAGTGCTTTGTTTCGTGTATTTGGCAGTGATGATGTACACGGCGTTGAACTTGGTGGTGCATTGAAAAATATTTATGCTGTAGCAATGGGGATGGCAGCAGCTTATAACGTGGGCGAAAATACCAAAAGTATGATCCTAACCCGTGCTTTGGCTGAAATGAGCCGTTTTGCAGTGAAGCTTGGTGCAAATCCTTTAACTTTCTTAGGTTTATCGGGTGTGGGGGATTTATTTGCAACCTGTAATAGTCCGCTCAGTCGTAACTATCAAGTCGGTTTTGCTTTGGGTTCGGGGAAAACCTTAGAACAAGCCACCAAAGAACTTGGGCAAACTGCGGAAGGGATTAATACCATTATGCAGGTAAATGCACGTGCTAAAGAACTAGATGTATATATGCCGATTACGACAGCATTATATGAAGTGATTTTTGACGGTGCGCCACCGTTAAATATCGCTGTTTCATTAATGAAAAATGGGCACCGTAGTGATGTTGAATTTGTATTGCCGCATCATGCGGTTTAAAAAGTGTCATACTGAGATCGTGTTGTCATAAAAAATCGGTATAATTCACCACAAAGTAATAAGGAAATTTTATGCAACTGACTTTAGTTCGTCATGGTGAAGCAGCGCCACCTATCAATGGGAATGATCATAAACGCCCACTCACTGAGCGTGGTCATGCACAAGCAGAACAAACAGCCGATTTTTTAAAAGACATTGTTCATCCTGATATTTTTGTGGTCAGTCCATTGTTACGTGCGCAGGAAACATTGGCACATATCCAAAAACATTTTCATGATGTGAATGTATTGATTTGTGATAACATTAAACCTGATGATGATGCAAAGCAAGCGATTGATTGGTTAGCTCAACTACCCTTTGAAAATATTGTGGTGGTATGCCATATGAATGTTGTTGCGCATATTGCAGAACAATTAACGGAAGAAAATTTTCACCCGTATGCGTTGGCAGAAGCTCGAATTTACGAGCAAAGCGTGATTGCACAAGGGTTATCTACACAACAAAAAGCCTTTATTCCAACTGTATAAAAGCCTTTTAAAACAAATGACACGGGCAGAACACAAGCAATGTTGTATTTATGGATGCCAGAAGCCGATGGGGTTTGGCAATGGTCTCGTGGTGAAGAATGGAAAAGTGCAGTAACGCTTGAGCAATTGATTCAGGTGTTAAAAGAACATCAAGCTGAAGAAGCGGTGGTTTATTTTCCAAGTCGTGAAGTGCAAATTCTTCAACAAGATTTAAGCAAAGATCAATATAAGAAATTAGGTCAGGAAGGCTTAAAGTATTTACTTGAAGAATATGTGATTGTTCCGATTGATCAAATGAAAGTGTTTTCACATTTTCAAGCACCAAATCAAGTCACGGTTTTAGGAATTAATCAGCATGCTGTAACTACAATGCAGCATTCATTGTCATTATTGCCAGTAAAAATCATTTCATTATTGCCTGATTTCTTGATTTTGCCTGTGCCAACTGAAAATCAAAGTGTGCTTGCACATTTAAATGGTCGTTTGTTGGTGCGTGAGAATGAGTGGTCGGGTAATTCGATTGATGATTTAGGTTTGTATTTGGAGTTTTCATCCAAAGAGCGTAACTATAAACATACTCAACTTACAGCAGAGCAGTTAGAGAGCTTATTTGCAATCACGACTTCAGACCATTTAGAAGTATTTAATTATCAATTTGTTGCAGCTAAAAAAGCTAAGAATCATCCATTTAATGTCTTACCGAAAGCTAAAGAATCAAGTGGTGCTGTTTCAGGTTATTGGAAAGCCTGTGCAATATTGTGTGTTGCTTTGATTTGTGTGCAATTAAGTTATGATGCTCTGCGTTGGGTGAAATTGAAAAAAGTAGCAGATCAAACAGCAATTATCGCCGTGGATCAGTATAAATCTTGGTTTGGTGCAAACAGTCGAGTTACGGAACAGAATCTTAAAAGTCAGTTTGAAAGTAATTTGCGTTTAAGTCAAAGTGCTAATACACAAGCTTTACAATTACTTAGTCGTGTAGGTCCAATTTTGATGCAGCATCAAATTGTGGCAAATAAAGTTAATTATGATACTGCGATTTTAAATATGGATTTGGTTGCCAATAGCTCGGATAAATTACAAGCTTTGGTGCAACAATTGAATCAGCAAGGCTTTAAAGCGGAACTTGGAACAATACAGACACAAGGTGCTTCAGTCGTCGGATTGGTGAAAATACAATAATGAAAGCATTTGCAAATATCCAAAATAAGTTTGATGCTTGGGCAGATCAAATTTCAGATCAGCTTGATAAAATGTCTGTACGTGAACGGGTGATGGTGATTTTTACCACGATATTTGTGACTGTGGTGATCATTGGTGCGGCATTATGGTACACACATCGGGCAGCAGAAAATCAGCAAAAGCGTTTGAATGAATTGAAAGATCTCGTGGTGTGGATGCAAAGCAATGTGGTCACGATGAAACCCGCAGATGATTTGTCACTGACCGTACCTGATAAAATCCAACGTGTAGCGCAACAACAGGGTTTGTCCATTGCTAGTCAGCAAGTGGGTGAACAGTTTCAAATCGTTGGGCAGCATGAGAATTATGCGATCTTAGCAAATTTTTTAACCCAAATGGCGCAAATGGGTGTCAGCATTGAAAAAATGGAATTAACAAAAGCAGATGGGCAGATTAAATTAACAGCGACAGTGCGTTAAGCAGTGAAAATAAAGCAGTGAGAAGCATAGCCTTTTTCCTATACTGTGCCTATAATACGGCAACTTAAAAAGCAGTAGACTTTTCTAGCTATGATGTATTCACTTGCTCGCCCATTGTTGTTTTCTTTAGCACCGGAGCGTGCACATGAACTGACATTATCGTTGTTAAAAACAGCGCATAAAGTCGGTGCAATGCGTCAGAAAATTGCGCCTAAACCTGTCACTTGTATGGGTATTGAATTTCCAAATCCTGTCGGTTTAGCTGCGGGTTTAGATAAAAATGGCGCATATATTGATGCTTTAGCGGCATTAGGTTTTGGTTTTATCGAAATCGGTACAATCACTCCAAAACCACAAGCAGGTAATCCTCAACCACGTTTATTCCGTATTCCTCAAGCCAAAGCCATTATTAACCGTATGGGTTTTAATAATGATGGGGTAGATCAGCTTGTTGAAAATGTTAAAGCTGCCAAATTTAAAGGTGTTTTAGGCATTAATATTGGCAAAAATGCAACCACACCTGTTGAGGATGCTACATCTGATTATGTGATTTGCTTAGAAAAAGTCTATGCTTATGCATCGTATATTACAGTCAATATTTCTTCGCCAAATACTAAAAATTTACGCTCTTTACAAAGTGGTCATGCTTTGACAGAGTTGTTAGAAACATTGAAAAATCGTCAGCTTGAACTTGCTGAAGAACATCAGCATTATGTACCTTTAGTGTTAAAAGTTGCACCTGATTTGGAAGTGACAGATATTCAGTTTATCGCATCGCAGCTGTTAGAATTTAAAATAGATGGTTTGATTGTCACGAATACGACCTTATCGCGTGATGGTGTTGAAGGTTTGCCATTTGGTGATGAGGCGGGTGGTTTGTCTGGTGCACCTGTATTTGAAAAAAGTACAGCATGCTTGGCAGCATTTTCCAAAATTTTAAAAGATCAAATTCCATTGATTGGTGTGGGTGGTATTTTATCAGGTGAACAAGCTGTTGCTAAACAACAAGCGGGTGCAAGTTTAGTACAAATATATAGTGGTATGATTTATACGGGTCCGGTTTTAATTAAAGATTGCGTTGATGCTATGACCTAAAATGAACACAGTAGACATCGTTGTACTTATACTCTTGCTTATTGGAGGGCTAAACGGTTTGCGAAAAGGACTCGTGAATGCCCTTGCGAACTTAGTGGGTTGGATTTTTGCACTGATTGTTGCAGCAAAATATTCAGCTATTTTCGCACCCTCTATGAAAGTACTCAGTCTAGATCCTGTGGTGCAAAAAATTGCTGCATTTGCATTTATTGTCTTAATTATTGTGGTCTTAACATGGATTGTGACCGCATTATTGAATAAAATTTTAAAGACTTTTAAGCTTGGTCCACTCAACCGTCTAGCGGGTGGGACATTGGGTACCTTGAAAGGTTTGTTCATCGTCCTCATAACTATGCAAGGTTTAGGTCCTTGGGTGGAAAGCTCTCCTGTATGGAAACAATCCAAAGTTATTCAAACACTTTTGCCTTATGCGCCTTTAGCAACAGCTTTGTCTAAAGATGCAGCAAATGAAGCACTTAATCATATTCATTCTGAAGATCATCCAAAAGATGCTTCAAAAACTGAGTCTTCGAGTCAGTCTTCCTCGCCAGAAGATCGCTCGGCGCACTCAACTAAGAACCCATTTTATTAATCCTAGCTGGTCTGCGAGGTAGCTATGTGTGGAGTCGTTGGTATAGCCGGTAAATCACCTGTTAACCAAATGTTATTTGATGCGTTAACGATGTTACAACATCGAGGACAGGATGCAGCTGGGATTGTAACTTGTCATAACGGTCGATTATTTCTCAGAAAAGACAATGGTATGGTGCGTGATGTATTCCATACCCGTCATATGCGTGCTTTATTAGGTAACTATGGTATTGGTCATGTACGTTATCCAACGGCTGGCTCATCAAGTAGTGCTGAGGCACAACCATTTTATGTGAACTCGCCGTATGGTATTACGCTTGCACACAATGGTAACTTAACCAATGCAACTGATATTCATGATGATTTATTCAAAACTGACTTGCGTCATATGAATACTGATTCAGATTCTGAAGTTTTGCTCAACGTATTTGCACATGAGTTGCAAAAATGTGGCACTTTAGAACCTAAAGCGCAAGATATTTTCCATACTGTAAAACGTGTGCATGAGCGCTGCAAAGGTGCTTATGGTGTTGTGGCAATGATTACAGGGCATGGTATTGTTGGTTTTCGTGATCCGAATGGTATTCGCCCATTAATTTACGGTTCACGTGAGCTTGAGACAGGTGAAAAAGAATATATCATTGCATCTGAATCTGTTGCGATCACAGCGCTTGGCTTTAAAGTAGAACGTGATATTGCACCGGGTGAGGCAGTATTTATTAATTCAGAAGGTGAGTTATTTACCCAGCAATGTGCTGAAAACCCTCGTTATCGTCCATGTATTTTTGAATATGTTTATTTTGCACGACCAGATGCGACTATTGATGGCATCTCTGTGTATAAAGCACGTTTGAAAATGGGTGAGACTTTAGCGAAGAAGATTCTGAATGATTGGGGTGATACACATGATATTGATGTGGTGATTCCGATTCCAGATACTAGTCGTACTTCTGCTTTAGAGTTGGCAAATGCTTTAGGTGTGAAATTCCGTGAAGGGTTCATGAAGAACCGTTATATCGGTCGTACTTTTATCATGCCAGGTCAGCAACAACGTAAAAAATCAGTACGCCAAAAACTGAATCCTGTAGAGCTTGAGTTTAAAGGTAAAAATGTACTACTTGTCGATGACTCGATTGTTCGTGGTACAACGTGTAATGAAATCATTCAAATGGCTCGTGATGCAGGTGCGAAGAAAGTGTATTTCGCTTCTGCTGCACCAATGGTGAAATATCCAAACGTGTATGGTATTGATATGCCAGTGAAATCAGAGTTGATTGCATCAAATCGTACTGTTGAAGATATTCAAGAAATTATTGGTGCTGATCGCCTCATTTTCCAAGATTTGGAAGATTTAAAAACTGCAGTAAAAACCAGTAAAGTGCCTGAAGTCCAAGAGTTTGATTGCTCAGTTTTTGATGGAATCTATGTGACAGGTGATATTGATACTGCATATCTAGATGATTTAGCGATGAGTCGTAGCGACTTGGCGAAAAAGCAAAAAGATGGCTATATTGATGTCAACATTGATGCAGCATCGGTTGATCTGAGTGGTATTAAGGAAAGCTCTTAATTCTTAAATATAGAATTAAACTGTGAAAAAAGCGGGGCATTCCCGCTTTTTTACGCTATGATATTTTTCATGAATCATCCTGTGAAGTGATTTTTCATTTCTATATCCTAACAATGTAATGAGGATGTTTACATTGAAAGATGTCAGTCATTATTTAATAAAAAACAAGAATATACTTTGGTCTGCAAGTATTTGTTCTGTTGCTGTACTTATTACCATTTTTATTTTAAATACTGTTTTAGGTTTACTGGTTCATTATGTAAAACCGTTAGAATCTATTTTTTGGCATGTATTGAGTCCATTTTGTGTAGGGCTTTTATTGGTCGTTATTTTAGGTTCAATCATTTATGAATTTTATATTTTTCGTGCGGGTGGGCATTCTTTGGCAAAGCAGCTGAAAGCACGCCGTTTAAGTTTGATTGAAAGTACGCCTGAAGAAAATATTGCATTAAAAATCACAGAAAAATTAGCACAAAATTTTGATATTGATATTCCAACGGTCTATGTTTTACCTGATGAAATCGGAGTGAATGCCTTAACAGCAGGATTTCATCCACGAGATACTGTGATTATCCTGACTTGGGGGGCGTTACAAAACCTTGATGAATTGGAACTTTATGGTTTGTTGGGACATGAGTTTAACCAGATTTTATCAGGTGAAGCCAAAGAAAATACACGTCTGAAAATTTTGTATAGTGGTCTGACATCATTTAGTCAGATTGGCAGCAAAATTGCGAAGCAAGGTTTTGATGTGTATGAAAAAGGTCGCCGTCATAAGTTTGAGACCAGCTTTGTGGCAATTGGTGGGGTGATTTGGCTGATTGGTAGTATGGGGATTTTGATTTCACGTTTGATCAAATATTTCACTTTGGGTGGGCGCACATTTTATAACGATTATAAAGCGAAGCGCTTAATGTTAAATAATGCCAATATACAAACGTTGTTGCGAATCTATGTGCATCATGCAGGTTCACAGATTCACAGTGAATATTCGGAATCAATTGCACACATGTGTTTTGCCAACTCGTTAAGTCCACAAAGTTGGTTGAATATTCATCCAAGTATTGAGGATCGTATTTATGAATTGAATCCAACATTATTGCAAGATTTACAGATTGAAAATTTGAAAAAATTACGTAGTCAGCCTTTGTTTGTTTTGATGCGTCCTTTAGAAGAGCTTAATACAGAAAGCTATACACCATGGATTTCACCACAGCCTTTGCCTTTGATGCGTTTGTCTCCAATTAGTTTTGCGTTAAATGATGCGATTAAGCCGTTAAATTCAGAAGTTCGGCGACAAATGCAGCGCCCAGATTTACTGCAACGTGCGATGCAAACTTCTACAGGCTCACGAGAAGTTATGGTTGCGATTTTAATGATTCGACAATATCGAGAATTTATACCCTCTAATGCTGAAGTCAGTCGTGCAATTGTTGATGCTTTATTACATTTAGATGGACGGGTACATATTCAAATTTTTCATGATGCATGTGCGAATTTGGGTAATATGCCAGCAACCAGTGCACGTCAATTTGTCACCAAGCTTGCCAAAATTATTCAAGAAGATGGTGAAATAGGTTTGCTCGATGCTTTGTTGATTGAACGTGTTAAAGCAGAATTGCATTTATTGCCAATTCACACACCATCATCTTTAGAAACAGTGAAACCACAAATTGTTCGTTTGATCGATGCTTTACTTCATGTACAGCAGATCAATAGTGAGAATCAACTTGAGGTACGTTATCACATTTTACAGCGTGTTTTGAGTAAAGAAGAACTGGAATTATTTCGTGAAATTTCAGATGAACCCATTGATTTGAGTGAGATTTTAAATGATATTGCAGGATTATTATTGCGAGATCGTTTGAGTATCTTGGGTGTTGCTGAAGTATGTTTGTGGAATGACCGTATTATTACTCAAGATGAACTTGATGTTTTGGAGTTGTTATATTGGCGTTTAGGCTTTGAAACAGAAGAAATTGTGGATCAAATGCAAAAGAAAAATAGTGTGATGATTATCTAAGTTCTTATTTTTAATCAAATGTATAAAAGTATAGGTGATAAAAATATATTGCTGTTTAAATGCGCAGGTAAATATAAATCACAGCAAAAATGTGCAAAGCTCGTTAGAATATGCGTTGAATAGAAAATTGAATAATGTGATGAATGTGAACGTGCAGGAACATCAGCGAAGTATTTTGGCTGCGATGGGGATCGAAGTTTGGATTCCTAAGGCGGATGTGCCTGTACGTCATGTACAAAATCAGTTGTATCGTGATGTTACTGTAGAAGAAGTTATTTCAAATGTACAATTTAAAGTTGATCTCGTCACTTCTGAAACAACCAAACTACAGATAAATTCTGCTTTAGAAGCCAAGAAATTATCAGCTCAAAAACATTCTATTCAAAGTCAAAAAACTTTATCTACAGATCAAGTTGAAGTATCCACTGAGGCAGTGCAGGAAAATATTGTACATGAGGTTGTGGATGTTCAAAAAATTGCGGCATTCGAGTTACAAGCTTTCTGTTTGAAAAGTTGTGTGATAATCGTTGATACAACACAGATCAATGCAGAACAACAAAAGCTTTGGTCAAATATTCAAAATGTTTTACTTGGTGAGTATTTTGAGTTGAAGTGGCCATTTCCTGTGATGCAATTTCAAGATGGACGTGGTGCTTCAATATATATTCAGGGTTTTTTAGATGCAGTTAAACAAGATAAAGTGCTGCTGAGTTTAGGTAAAGTTTCACATTTATCAAATGTTGAAATGATTCAACTGGCAAGTTTGCAAGAGATGTTAGAACAACCAAAATTAAAACGCCGTTTGTGGCAATTCATGCAAAAATGATAGTAAGTTGAAAATTCATTGTAAAAATATTGCGATAGGGATAGATCATGCAAAAGAAAGTTATTGTATTTAGTCAAATTGATGCAGAGGTTTTGCAAAAACTACAAGCACAATATCAAGTTGTTGTGATTAATCCAAAAATAGGCGATGTCAATGAGCAGATACAGCGAGAAGTGGTAGATGCGGATGGCATGATTGGTGCAGGGCGTTTATTGAATGAGAAGAATTTAGCTACGGTGCAGAAGTTAAAAATTATTTCATCTGTGAGTGTCGGATATGATAATTATGATGTTGCTTATTTAAATCAAAAAAATATTTGGCTTGCGAACACGCCACATGTACTTACTGAAACCACCGCAGATTTGGCTTTTACTTTGTTAATGAGTGCAGCACGAAAAGTCCCAAGTTTAGATCAATGGACAAAGCAAGGTGAATGGAAACGTACTGTGGGTACAGCTGAATTTGGACAGGATATTTTTGGTAAAACTTTAGGCATTATTGGTCTAGGGCATATTGGTGAAGCCATTGCACGTCGTGGTTTTCATGGTTTTAATATGAATATTTTGTACCACAATCGCCGTGAAAAATTAGAGTTAGCACAACCGCTGAATGCACAATATCGTAGCTTGAAAGATCTATTACAACAATCTGATTTTGTGATAGTTGCAGTGGATTTAAATGCCGCATCTAAGGCTTTGATTAATGCTGAAGCATTTAATTTAATGCAAAAACATGCAGTTTTTGTCAATATTTCTCGTGGTTCAGTGGTGGATGAGCAGGCTTTGATTGAGGCATTGCAGCAACGTAAAATTTTTGCAGCAGGTTTGGATGTTTATCAAAGAGAACCATTGCAAGATTCAGCATTATTTAGTTTGGATAATGTTGTAACTTTGCCGCATGTTGGTTCAGCAACGGCAGAAACACGACAAAAAATGTCAAATTTAGCTTATCAAAATCTTGTTGATGCGCTAGAAGATCGTGTGCCACGTTATTTAGTGAATGAAAAATTTTCGGTGGTGTAT
>NZ_LQXQ01000047.1 GCF_003268395.1 Acinetobacter sp. CFCC 10889
GCCATATAGGCAGCTTAGAAAATCATTAATCCGACTCCAGAGTGTCGACTCAGGTTCACTGCCATATAGGCAGCTTAGAAATTGCATCATTGCTCTACGTTTCTCAACCGCTTGTTCACTGCCATATAGGCAGCTTAGAAATTTATGACAACCAACGTATGCCTTACATGGCAGTTCACTGCCATATAGGCAGCTTAGAAATGATGGTTATTTCAATCAAACATATACAGGGCGTTCACTGCCATATAGGCAGCTTAGAAAAACAAGAAATGCGTATATTTCACCATCATATAGTTCACTGCCATATAGGCAGCTTAAAACATAAATTAACTTTTTATTCAACTCTCATTTTTACTGCAAAAAAAGCACCCTTACGGGTGCAAAGAGACAGACTTTAATACATTAAACTGCGTGTTGAATGCCTTGTAATTTTGCAATTTCTTGTTGTTTTAGTAAATTACGTTGAATTTTACCACTCGATGTTTTCGGTAAACTCTCTACAAATTCAATCTCACGTGGATAAGAATGCTTAGACAAACGAGAACGTACATATTCTTGTAACTGATTTGCCAAGGTCTCTGAAGCCAAAGTTTGTGTTTTCAAAACGACAAAGGCTTTTACGATCTCAGTTCGTTCTGGATCAGGTTTGCCGATCACTGCTGATTCCAAAACTTCAGTACATTCCAAAAGTGTGCTTTCTACATCAAAAGGACCGACTCGATAGCCTGATGTTGTAATGACATCATCAGCACGTCCAACAAAATCTACACCACCCAACTCATTGAATTTTACGGTATCACCAGTTAAATAATAATTTCCCACAAAAGATTTACGGTTATTGCCACCATAGCCTTTAAACCATGTTAATGGTGATTGTGAAAAATCAATAGCGAGTGTTCCAATGCCACCACGTTCTATTTCTTCATTATTTTGATTCAATACCACAAAGCGATGTCCGGGATTTGCAAAACCAGCTGAGCCAACTTTGATTGGATGTGCAAGTGCATGATGATTACCAATCACCATTCCTAGTTCAGTTTGTCCATATTGATCAAAAATATCGACATTTAAATCATGTTTAAACCAATGGATCACTTCAGGTGTTAATGGCTCTCCAGCACTACTGACCACACGTAAATGGTTTTTGATAGAAGCATCAAATTTTTCTTTAAAGCCAAAAAACATACGAAATGCAGTCGGTGAACCTGTCAAATTACTCACTTGGTATTTTTTAATAATTTCTAGCGCATTATCAACACTAAATGCACGTTCATCCATGATGATACTATGCCCTAATGCCAATGGACCTGTAATACCGTAGTACAAACCATATGCCCAACCCGGATCTGCTAAATTCCAAAATGAATCCTGCTCAGTTAAACCTACCGCATGACGCATATATTCCTTAAATGCCACCACTGCTTTTAAAGGCACAGGCACAGATTTTGCCAAACCAGTAGTGCCTGAAGTAAACATCATTAAAAAATCATCTGTAAAAGTCAGTGAAACAGGCTGACATTCCGCAGAAAATTTTTCGATTTCTTGCCAAAAATCAGGATCAAGTTTACGTCCTTCTGAGATTTGATAAACTGTTAAAATATGATTCGCTTCAATATGATTCAGTTTTACCCGTTGTTCTTCATTAGTCACCACCAATTGTGTATTGGCAGTTTCAAGACGATGTTCAATCGCTTTAGATTCAAAAGCTGTAAATAAAGGCTGATAAATCGCCCCAATGCGCCAAGTTGCTAAAATCGTAATCAATAATTCAGGTGTACGAGGCAATAATCCTGCAATACAATCCCCTGTTTTTAAACCGATATTTTTAAAATAATTGGCAAGTTTTCCTGAAGCTTCTGCAAGTTGCTCAAATGTCCATTGTTCTGATTCAGCATTTTTCCCTTCCCAAATCAAAGCAACTTTGTTTTGCCCAACATAACGCCCACAGCATTCCTCATAGGCGTTAATTGCATCCGCTGTGCCGACCAATTGTTCAGTGATCAATTTTTCAAAATCAAACTCTTGATGTGCTTGCTCTAAAGTCTTCATGACATTGCTTCCTCTATTCTGCATACAAAAATTCATGTTTTGCTGAGAATTTTTAAATTTTTTGTTTTGAAAGTTCATTCATTGAACATTTCTAAGATGCTTATAGATAATCATGATTCTAAAAATTGAACAATTTCCAAACACCGCAATTCTGATGCTGTTTTTGGATAGCATAAAGAAAGCTGAGAAAATCGACTTTGTTGGATTTAACGCTGAAAATAGAAATAAACTGCAATAAAAAACCCATTGTCTAAATAAACAATGGGTTAAAACCAATCAAGGAAAATTAAAAATTAGGACGATAATCAAAATTTTTCAATAAAATAGGATCTGAAAATGGACGAATCGGCTTTTTCGACAAAGTTAAAGTATTGATTAAATTATTCGGAAATACTTGAATAGTATTATTAAATTCTTCCACATTTCGATTAAAAATTGTGATTGCTGCACCGACATTTTCATTTTGTTGTTGAATTTCATCCATCATTTTTAGATAGAGTTGATCCGCTTTAAGCTCAGGATAATTTTCAACCACCACATTCAAATTTTTCATCAAATCTTGACTGAGTTTTTCAATATGCTGCAACTGAGAAACATCAGTATTGTTCAAATTTAAATTTAAAATTTGTTGACGCAATTCAGTGACTTTTTCCAAAGTCGATTTTTCAAAATGGGTATATTGCGCCAGAGTACGCTCTAAATTTTCCAAAATTTTAGCTTTTTGTACTTCAAAATTCGCCACTTCTGCCCATGCACGTTTAGTCGCATTAAAATATCGGACACTATTATTGCGAATCATGATTCCCCAAACGATCAAGACCACAAAAATGGCAATAAAAATAAACCAGCCCATATGATTTTCCTTATTAATTATGAAATTAAGTTTAGCATGTGCTGCTGAAAACGTTCATATTCTGGCATACACAAAGTCCGTAAATGTCCACGTAGCTGTGAAACATCTCGAATTTTTTCGACATTTTGACGATGTTTCAACAAGTTTTGATCCCCCATATAACACAACATATCTTCTGCAAAATGAAACACCACTTCACCTGAATAATTCTGAAAAAAATCACTTAATTTTAAAGTCATCATTGGGCTAATATGCCGTGCAAGTTGATTCTGATCATGCCCAAATATTTTCAAATTTTCATTCACTAAAATATCACTCGTTGACCATTTTTGTGTATAGGGTTCAAAAAATGAATGGCGTTGATTACTTGCTGCAAATCCCAAACGTGACGTGCCAAACACAAAAGCACCCCACTGATCTTTACGTATACCTTTGATTTTATTTTGATCTTTGTTGAGCTGGCTAATCGGTAACTCATTGATATAATAGTAATGAAACAACAAAACTGGATATTTTTTATTTTCAAATTCCCATGTAGTTGCAATGTATTGGGTAATTTCATTTGTTGCATTTCCTTTTGAAAATAAAGGAAAAGATTGTTTTAACTTACTCATGACCAAGATTGCCTGACTATGCTGTGGCAAAAAAGAGGGTACCCGATTGAACTGTAAACCATATTTCAATGTCAGCATACGCTGCTCTAAAAACTGAATCACCTCTTCAATCGGAGCACGTGGTTCATAAATTAAATAAGCCAGAAATAAGCACAACATACTGCCCAATAATGTCAAAGGAAAGGCGATATAAGCATGAATCATCCAACCAAAAATCAGAATCAAAATGCCTAAAATCAACAGTACATGAGCAATAAAATTATGGAAATATAAATCTTTACACTCACCCCAAGGGTGTAAACCATCTAAAATATCTTGGGCAGATTGTGCTTTTTCCCCAATGTCCCATAAACGTGCAACATTACGCATCACCTGCTGATTTTTTTGTGTGGTTAAATGCAACCATGTTTCAACGGTCTTGATGGGCATAAGTAGTTAAAATTGCAATGATTAAAACAATAGCTTAACAATATCATGATGTATAAATGCTTTAAATAAAAATTAAACCAACAGCAAAATAATTTTGATATTTTAAAATATAGACCATAAAAAACTGAGCTAATGGCTTAACTCAGTTTTTAAAAGCATATCAGGAACACACTAAATAAATTCGTCAATCAAATGCCAAAAGCTATAGCATTTTATTTAACTAGAAATACCCACCTCAGACATGATTGGCGCTTTCTTGCGATATTTCGCTATATACATCACGCCCAAGAACGCCAACCACACAGGGATCATCACCACAGCAATACGCATATCTGGGGTAAAACTCATCACAATCAAAATAAAGAATACAAAGCCAATGGTCAGATAATTTGACCATGGTGCAAACAAACTTTTAAATGAAGTCTGCTCACCCGTGCTTAACATGACTTTTCTGAATTTTAAATGCGTAATCGAAATCATCAACCAGTTGATCACCAATGCAGATACCACTAGCATCATTAACAATTCAAAAGCTTTACTTGGTATGATGTAGTTGATCAAAACACAAAGTGCTGTCACAGCAGATGACAAGAAAACAGCATTCACAGGGATCCCACGTTTATTCACTTTTTTTAGAAATTTAGGCGCATTTCCCTGCTCAGCCAAACCATGTAACATCCGTGTATTACAGTAAATACAACTGTTATAAACCGAAATCGCTGCAATCAATACCACGAAATTTAAAACATTTGCCACACCACCACTATTTAAAGATTGGAAAATCAATACAAATGGACTGCCGCCTTGTGCAACCTGATTCCAAGGATATAAACAAAGTAAAATCCCAATCGCACCCACATAAAAAATTAGTACACGATATACGATTTGATTGACTGCTTTAGGAATGGTTTTTTGCGGATTTTTGGTTTCTGCAGCCGCGATTCCAATCAGCTCAAGCCCACCAAAAGCAAACATAATCACAGCCATCGCCATGATAAAGCCATGTGCTCCATTTGGAAAAAACCCACCGAATTGCCATAGATTACTGATACTTGCCTGAGGACCAGCATTTCCACTTAATAGTAGATAAATACCAAAACCAATCATGCTCAAAATCGCTATGATCTTGATCATTGAAAATAAAAATTCAGATTCACCAAAAAATTTTACATCAATAAGATTAATCCCATTGATCAAAATAAAAAAGAAAAGTGCCGTTAACCATGTTGGAATCTCAGGCCACCAAAAATGTACAAATGTGCCAATCGCAGAAAGCTCTGCCATACTGACCAAAACATACAATACCCAATAATTCCAACCTGACATAAAGCCAGCCATTTTACCGAGATATTTATTGGCAAAATAACTAAAAGAACCACTTACAGGCTCATGTACAACCATCTCACCGAGTTGTCGCATGATCAAAAATGCAATCACGCCAGCCAATGCATAGCCTAATAATACTGAAGGTCCAGCAAGCTTAATGGTTTGAGAAAGCCCAAGAAATAAGCCCGTTCCGATTGCACCACCAAGTGCAATCAATTGAATATGACGATTAGAAAGCTCTTTTTTTAGAGTATTTTTTTCCTGAATTTCCATATTAACTCCTGTGTTGTCGTATCCATGACAACTTTTTAGAAGAAATGATCTTTAGCTACTTATGCCTTTAAAGATCTGAGTTTTATTACGTTTATGCTTTAGAAATAACTTGAATTGGGAAATAAAAAAGAAGAGGAAATATAGCTATACCACTACATTTCCTCTTTGCGTCAAAACGAAATTACATCCTGACATTTCACGTACTGTTCAGGCATTTTTAGTTTTTGGTAAGCATGATCACCATAATCATAACGAGCCACAACATCAGCAAATTTTTGTAGGCTCAGCGGTGCATCCATCGCAGGAAGTTTTAATTCAATGAATGATAAATGCTGATGATCATTAATTTTTCCTAAGGCTTGTTCAAGCTCTACTACTGTTTCCACCATAAATGTTTCATAGGTATTTTTCCCATTAAATACATGAACCATTTCGGTATATTTCCAGTTTTGGATATCGTTATAAGCCGCCTTTTCTCCTAAAATTAAACGCTCAATGGTATAACCACCATTATTTAATACAAAAATAATTGGCTTAAGATCATGCCGAATAATCGTTGACAGTTCTTGCATTGTAAGTTGTATAGAACCATCACCGATGAACAAAACATGACGGCGTTTTGGTGCTGCTTTCATCGCTCCTAACAATGCTGGCAAGGTATAACCAATTGAGCCCCAGATTGGCTGAGCGATGTATTTTGCTGTTTTTGGTAATCTAATACCTGATAAAGCTGAGTTTGAAGTACCCACTTCACCAATAATTACATCATCTTCTTTTAAAAATGCACCAATATATTTCCACAAAATATCATGTGAAAGTTTTCTTGAGCCCTGAGCACTTTGCGGAGCGAAAGGAGTTGTCTCTAATATTGGTTTTAGGACTTTCCGAGTAGGTAAAGCTTGGCAAAGTGAAGTCAAAAATTCAGATAATTCAATCGCAGGAAAGTTTTGACCAAAAATATTTAAATCGTATTGTTTGATATCTACAAAAGTTTTAGGATTGATTTGATGCGTAAAATATCCAGAACCTACATCTGTAAATCGTGCACCAATCGCAATCAAACAATCTGAATTTTCCACCAATTGGCGTACTGTAAGCTGACTTGCTGCACCCACATATACACCAGCGAATAAGTGTGATGACTCATCAACAATATTCTTCGCTGTGCTTAAGCATACATAAGGAATGGCATATTGATTGGCTAATTTTTCAATCAGTTTGGTCACTTGGAAGATTTGTGCTTCGTTGTCAATCAATAGTACTGGACTTTTTGCTTGTACAATCGCAGTCGTTAATATTTCAATTGCATTTTCAAGTAATTCAGGATCACTTTTTGGCATAGTAAAATTTAAAGGCTGATCTTCCACCTGTATTTTGACATGTGTAAGATCTGATGGAAGTTGGATATGTACTGGTCGTTTTTCGATAAAACATTGTTGTAATACACGATCTATTTCTTTCGCTGCATTAGCAGAAGTTAAACGTGTCTGTGCTACAGTAAACTCTTTCATACAGTTCATGATATTGTCATAATTACCATCAACCAAAGTATGGTGTAAAAGTGCACCATTTTTTACTGCATGCAAAGGTGGAATGCCTGAAATATGTACCACCGCAACATTTTCAGTATAAGCACCTGCAATCCCGTTGATCGCACTTAAGTCTCCTACACCATATGTGGTTGCAAGCGCAGAAAAACCGTTGATTCGTGCATAACCATCAGCAGCATAAGCGGCATTGAGCTCGTTGCAATTCCCAACAAAATCAAGCTGTTTCTCTTCTTCAATCTGCTCTAAGTAAGATAAATTAAAATCACCTGGCACACCAAAAACATGTTTGATTCCAAGCTCTTGTAAGCGTTTGTTTAGGTATTGACCAATTTCTATTAACATATTCACTTTCCTTTACATTATTATTCCCTTTAGAAAAATAATATTGCATTTCATTTTTATATTTCATGCATAATAGAAACAGATTTTTTGCAATATGCATGATCTGTGTATCATAAAAGGATTTTATGCAATGGATAAGTTTGATTGGCAAATCATACAAGCATTACAGCGCAATGGACGTTTAACCAATCAAGAAATTGGTGACACGATTGGATTGTCAGCTTCACAATGTTCTAGACGTCGACAGGTCTTGGAGCAAAAAGGAATTATTTTGGGTTATACCGCCCGAATTCTCCCACAAGCACTCGGAATACAAGTCATGGCAATGGTTCACGTCAATCTAAGTACGCATGGCGCTGTATCAAAACAAGCTTTTCAAGATTTGATTGAATGTGAAGATCAGATTCAAGAGGCTTTTTCTTTAAGTGGGGATGCTGACTATATGCTGAAAGTTGTTGCTGAAAATTTGGAACAGCTTTCACATTTTGTCACAGAGAGATTGTTGGCTTGTGATTTCATTGGGCATATAAAGTCTTACATTGTTTTGAAAAACTTTAAAGAACAGAATCAGATTATGATGAAACCCAAATTTAGTTGATTAGAAACAGTCGAATTGATAAAGCTTTTGTTCTAAATAAAAAACCCAGTTTTAAAACTGGGTTTTTTATTGACAAATACAATGATTAATCAATCGCAGGGGTATACGTACCATCCGCAATTGCATCTTTGATACGATCAGCTTCAGCAAGCACGAGTGCAAGCAAATTCTGTACGTTTTCCAAAGTTGCAACAGGGCTTAAAGTGGTCATTTTCAATGATTGAACATTGCCGACTTTAGTTACACCAATATTCGCTTCACCACGTGCAAACAATTCATCTGCCACGTTTTGGTTCAACGTATCCAATAATTCAACAGGATAACCTTGTGGAATTACTCGGAACAAGACTGATGCAAACTGTGGATCAACCAACATTTCAAGACCGTCGGTTGCATTGATATAATCTGCAACTTCACGTGTCAGTTTCACACCATGATCAATCATAGAACCGTAAAGTTCTTCACCTAAGTTTTCAATCGTCATCCACAATTTCAACGCATCAAAACGACGAGTTGTTTGTAGTGATTTAGACACTAGGTTTGGTACACCATGCTCTTCATCATAAGCAGAGTTCAAATACTCAGCTTCATAATGCATGAAACGATAGTTCGCTTCATCTTTGAGCAAGAACGCACCACAAGAAATGCTTTGGAAATAGTGTTTATGGAAATCCAGCGTGATCGAATCTGACAATTCAATACCATCCAACATAGAACGGTAATCATTTGATAGAATCAGTGCCCCACCCCATGCCGCATCGATATGCATCCAAGCGCCATATTTAGTGGTAATTTCACGGATTTTTTTCAATGGATCAATTGCACCTGCATCGGTCGTACCCGCAGTTGCAACCACACATGCCACGATTTTTCCTTCAGCTTGAAGGTGTGCCATGGTTTTTTCCAGTGCATCAACGTCCATCTGTGCATTTTCATTCACAGGAACAGTCACGACAGATTGGAAACCCATGCCCATCATTGCCATGTTCTTTTGCACAGAGAAATGTGCATTTTCAGAACAAATCACTTTGACATTGCGCATTGCTTCATTTGGTACGCCATCACGCTGTACAGACCACGGATTACCGTTTTCATCTTTCCAGTTCTTGGCAATACACCAGTCACGTGCAAGTAGTACACCCATCAAGTTTGACTGTGTACCACCTGAAGTGAACACGCCTGCTTGACCTGCACCATAACCGACTTTTTGACGAAGCCAATCAATCAACTGCTCTTCCATCAAAGAACCCGCAGGGCTTTGATCCCATGAATCCATTGATTGGTTTGTTGCATTAATCAACACTTCAGCGATTTGACTTGTCACCATCGTTGGGCAATGCAAATGCGCTAAAGAATGTGGATGATGTACTTTTAAGCTTTTATTGAGGAAAAGCTCCACCATACGCTCAAGCGACTGATGTAAACCTAAACCTTCTTTTGATGGGTTAAAAGAAATCGCTTGGCGAAGTTCTTTAATGCTACCACCAGTATACATTTTATCGTTTTGCAACCATGCTGCGACCGCTTTAGTCGCCTCAGCCATTGCTGACTCATAGTCAGCAATAGACCCAGCATCATTGCAGAGTAACGCTTTACGATGTTCTGCAAAATCTACCATAAATTACGCGCCTCGAACTGCAACAAGAGCTTCTGCAACTGCTTTCTTAAAGCGTGCAAGGGCTTCAACACATTCTTCTTGAGTGATGATCAATGGGCAAAGTAAACGAATGACTGTACCGCTACGACCGCCTTTTTCAAGCAGTAATTTATTGTTGAAACACGCTGTTTGAATTGCAGCAGCCAATTGTGAATCCGCAGGCAATGAACCCATGTGATCCGCTTGTTTGCGTTCATCCACAATCTCAATACCGATCATCAAACCACGACCACGAACATTACCGATACATGGGAATTCAACCGCTAATTTTTTCAATTCAGCTTGTAAGAAATCACCACGTTCTTGTGCATTTTGCGCAAGATTTTGTTCTTTAATGGTTTTGATCGTTGCAAGACCTGTACCCATCGCAAGTTGGTTACCACGGAAAGTCCCCGTGTGACCCGCAGGTTGCCAAGCATCGAACTTACGTTTAATACCCAACACTGCAAGCGGTAAACTACCACCCACTGCTTTAGACATCACCACAACATCAGGCTCGATTCCTGCGTGTTCAAAGGCAAACATTTTACCTGAACGGGCAAAACCTGCTTGAACTTCATCAAGAATAAGAACGATATTATGACGTTCAGTCACTTCACGGATTTTTTGCAACCATTTTACAGGTGCTGTTACCACACCGCCTTCCCCTTGAATCGCTTCAAGAATCACAGCAGCAGGTTTTGTTACACCGCTTTCAACATCTTCAATGAAGTTTTCAAAGAAATAAGTCAAAGCATCAACACCTGCTTCACCGCCAACACCCAATGGGCAACGGTATTCATGTGGATATGGCATAAACTGTACGCCTGGCATTAAGCCATTTACCGCATTTTTAGCAGATAAGTTACCTGTCATCGCCAATGCACCATGGGTCATACCATGATAGCCACCAGAGAAACTGATCACTGTGCTACGACCTGTATAGGTCTTTGCCAATTTAATTGCTGCTTCTGTACCATCTGCACCAGATGGACCACAGAACTGTAAGCAATACTCTTCTTGACCACCTGGAAGCTGTTCAAGAAGTGCTTCAGTAAAAGCATCTTTTAAAGGCGTTGTTAAATCTAAAGTATGTAAAGGAAGTCCACTCGCCAGAGTGTCTTGAATACTTTTAATCACCGCAGGATGGTTATGGCCTAATGCCAATGTTCCTGCCCCAGCTAAACAATCGAGGTACTTTGTACCTTCAACATCGGTAACCCAACAACCATGTGCTTCCGCTATCGCTAACGGTAATTTACGTGGATAACTACGAACATTCGATTCCATCTGACTTTGGCGAGTCAAGTAGTATTCATTTGTGGAAGTAGTGGCAGCAGGATTTACAGAAGTAACGCTCATATCGAATTACCATCTCTGATATGGGTTGAAAGAAATAAGTCGGGTGACTTGCGGTCCTTTGACTCGGTGCTTTATAGAAATCTAGTTAGTAAGAATTTTGTCATAACCCTAACTAGGAGGGCGATAATACAGTTTTTTTCAAAAAAATAAATATCTTTTATAAACTTATCGACAAGTAAATGATTGGAAAAAACATTCATCCTAACCTAGACTAAGAGTATCATCATACTATGTGACAGATGAAAGAAAACCTTGAAATATTTTTCAATTTTTTCATTAGGATATTTTCTTCGATTCATTTATATGACATGATCATCTAAATCATTTATATCTATACCATTTTCATTTTTTTAAATTTGCAAAATATGTATCAAACATTACAAATCCACCACAATATCCACCTCAGTATTTCGCAACTTATGCTTAATATCAGCTAAAGCTTAAATTTATCTTCAACAAATTTAAACCACCACTTTTTAAGGATTCATTATGCGTTATTTGGCTTTAACCACTCTACTTTTAGGATCAGCATTTAGCACTATGACCATCGCAGCCGAAAATGAAACTTTGAATTACAATATGATCAATGTCCAAGCGGACGCCACTCGCCAAGTTTCTAATGATGAAATGCATGCCGTATTGTTCATTGAAAAGACCAACAAACAACCTGCTGAACTGTCTGCGCAAATCACACAGCTCATGAATCAAGCGATTGCAACTGCAAAAAAATATCCACAAGTCAAAGTCGAAACGGGCTCTCAAACTACTTATCCTGTATATGACAATGACAATCAAAAGTTAAAAGAGTGGCGTGGTCGTGCAGAAATTAATATCGAAAGTAAAGATTTTAAAGCAGCAAGCCAATTGATCAATGAGCTACAACAAAACTTCCAGACACAGTCAATTAACTTTGCTGTATCTGATGAGCAACGTAAAAAAGTTGAAAATGAGCTGATGGTCGAAGTCTCAAAAAATTTCCAACAACGAGCGCAAATCTTGACCCAAGCGTGGAATAAATCAGCCTATACATTGGTCAATTTAAATATTAATACCAATAATTATGCTCCACAGCCTGTCATGATGCGTGCAAGCATGGCGAAGTTTGAAGCAGCTGATGCAGGCGGGCAAAATGTTGCAGCAGGCGAATCTAAAATTACTGTCAATGCCAATGGTACTGTTCAATTTAAGTAATAGATTTTCCAGACTTATTTTATACAAAGGTTGATAAATAATATTTATCAACCTTTTTTATTCACTAAATATATGATTTCAATCATTTAAAAAACAATTTAATTTAATAAAAATCATTAATATAAATAATAGTGATTATTGTTTAGTTTTACTTGCTTTTACATTAAGCTTTGCAAAATTTTATTTCCATTCTACAGATTTACCCGCTCATGTTGATCAAATCTTACGTATTCTCACATCATCTATTAAGTTATTCGATTGCTCTCGCAATGTGTTCAATCAGTTTTTATGCTTTTGCTGAAACTGATCATGAGGTGACACTACAAGAACAAGCTGACGTTCAAACTTTATCTACGCTTACACTTACAGCACAAGGTAACTGGCTAGAAAAAGCCAATAGTAAAAAAGTGCAGCAACATGCAGGCGCACGTACAATTATTGATCGCAAGCGCATGGATGAAACAGCAACAACCTCTATCCGTGATGTTTTAAGACAAAGTCCTGGCGTACAAGTTCAAGAAAATAATGGTACAGGCGGTAGTGATGTATCACTCAACATTGGTGTACGTGGTTTGGCTTCACGCCTTTCACCACGTTCTGCAGTTTTGATGGATGGTGTTCCATTATCATTTGCACCTTATGGTCAACCACAACTTTCTCTTGCACCAGTGTCAATGGGAAATATTGAATCTGTAGATGTGGTTCGTGGTGCTGGTTCTGTGCGCTTTGGACCTCAAAATGTGGGTGGGATTATCAATTTCAGTACACGTAGTATTCCTAAAAACTTTGCTGCAACTGTTGGTTTAACCACTGAATTTGCATCAGGAACAGATCAAACCAAATTGAGTCCGCATCTATTTGTTGGTGGGACTTTAGACAATGGCTTAGGACTAGCCCTGCTCTATTCAGGTACAAAAGGCAATAATTTTCGAGAAGCCAATAATCAAATCGACATCGATGATGTCATGCTAAAAACCTCGTATCAATTGACTGATCAAGATGATATTGCACTAAATTTGCATCATTATGAAGGTCGTGGTGAGATGCCTGAAGGTTTAACAACGCAACAATTTACTGAAAATCCATATCAAGCATCGCATCAAAAAGACTATTTTGCAGGTCGCCGTTCAAATATTTCACTTAAATATAGCCATAAAGATGATCTCAATAATTTTGAAATTTTAGGTTATTACATCGATTCATTTCGTACCAGTAACTTAGAAGTTGATACAGCTACAGGCAAGCGTTTGGATAATGCACCACGTGATTATCAAGTTTATGCTTTTGAGCCACGTTACTCACGTTTATTTGATTTTGGCGATATTCAAAATGAAATTACGATTGGTTATCGCTATATGCATGAGGAAAGTTCTGAATTTGCGGGTCGTACTGAATATGCAAATGGTGCTCAACCGAGTGAATTTTTAGCACGTACATCTAGCGAAGGTGGCACCAAAGCACATGCAATTTATCTCGACAACCGTTTTGACTTTGGTCAATGGGTAATCACTCCTGGTGTCCGTTTTGAATCCATTGACACACATAACAACTTTAGCGCTTATAAAAAAGGTCAATTGCTCAATACTGTTCAACCAAACATCAAATCTGAAGAATTTTTACCTAGCTTATCACTTATGTATAAGGCTAATGATAACTGGAATATCTTTGCCAATGCAGGTGTATCATTTGGACCACAGCAATACAACCAATTAGCAACCACTAATGCAACAACAGGACAAGCAATCACCACTCTTGATGGTTTAAATCCTGAAAAATCAAATAACTATGAAATCGGTACAAAATATCTTGGACATGGTTTAAATGCTGAATTTACTGTATTTTATTTAGATTTTGAAAAAGAATTACAACTCGAGCGAGATGGTGCAGGCAATGGACTTTGGACCAATCTTGGTGCAACCAGTCATAAAGGTGTTGAAGCAGGTTTAAGCTACGATTTCTCAAAACTTTCCAATGCCTTAGAAGGTTTGAAAATTTATAGTAATTATACCTTTACCAAAGCAGTCTCTGAGGCAGGTGAATTCAAAGGCAAAGATTTACCATTCTACTCGCACCATGTTGCTAATCTCGGTTTAGGTTATAAATTTGACAATTGGAACGTGAATGCAGATCTGTTTGCACAATCCAAACAACATTCACCAAATAGCCCAGATGGCAGTTATCAAACTGTAGAATCTGCAAATGGTAAATACGGCGATATCGCTGGCTATTCAACTTTTGCAATCCGTGCAGGCTATGACTTTAAATCACAACTCAAAGGATTAAAACTCGCTGGTGGCATCAAAAATGTATTTGATAAACAATACTACACCCGCTCAACAGATAGCACAGGAGGTAAATACGTTGGACAGCCTCGTACCTTCTTCCTACAAACATCATATGATTTTTAATACGTTCAAAGCATAACCACTCACTCCAAAGCCCTAATCTCGCAATATGAGATTAGGGCTTTCTCATAACTTTCCATTTATATTTTTCTAGCATAAACTCTCTCTATCTTCTTTCAAAATCAGTTCTAATAATGGATTATCAAACCATTTTAATTGGTCTTGGCTTTTTCGCTTTTTGTGGTGGCTTAATTGATGCTGCTGTCGGTGGTGGTGGTTTAATTCAACTGCCAGCCCTGATGCATGCTTTTCCAAAACAGAGTTTAGCAACTGTTTTCGGCACCAATAAAATGATCGCGATGGCAGGTACGCTCTCATCTGCATTTGCTACTTTAAGAAAGTAACAATCAATTGGAAATTAGTGCTACCAACAATGCTTGCTGCATTTATCTTTTCATTTTTTGGTGCAATGTCTGTTTCATTGATTCCCAAAGAGTTGATGCGCTATATCGTATTCTTTTTATTGATCACGATTGCCATTTATACCTTTGCTAAAAAAGACTTAGGACAAATTCATACGGTTTTACAAGCAGGGAAAAAAGAAATTGCGCTTGGGATTTTGTTTGGGGCATTGATTGGTTTCTATGATGGTATTTTCGGACCTGGCACAGGTAGTTTTCTGCTGTTCTTATTTGTCAAAGTTTTTGCTTTTGACTTTTTAAATGCCTCTGCTTCCGCAAAATTGGTCAATGTTGCGACCAATGCAGCCGCCATGTTTTTCTTTGTTCCCACAGGTCATGTCATTTGGTTAGCTGCTGTGATTCTTGCTGTGTGTAATATTCTTGGGGCAATCACTGGCACTGCTTTAGCCATGAAATATGGCAGTGGTTTTATTCGTATTTTCTTTTTGATTTTATTGGTGTTTTTGATTGGTCGAATGGGCTACGATCTATTTTCTAATTAAAAAAACCACTCGAAAGTGGCTTTGAATAACTCAAAAAATCGATTATTTCTTAAATGGAAATGCAAATTTCACAATACGTCCAAGCACCTGACCATACTGTTTAAATAGGCTTGCATTGTTATAATTCAAGCCATATTTTTCACAGACTGCCTGAACTTTTGGTGCCATTTTACGGTAACGGCGCGCTGGGATTTCAGGATACAAATGATGCTCGATTTGATGGCTTAAATGCCCTGTCAAAATATGGAATGCTTCTGAACCTGTTAAGTTCGAAGAACCCCGAATTTGACGCATATACCAATGGCCACGGCTTTCATTTTGTAATACAGTTTTCGGGAAAACTTCAACATCTTTGGTGAAATGTCCACAAAAAATGATACTGAATGTCCAAATATTACGGATACCATTGGCCACCAAATTCCCTGTGAAAACAGGTAATGCCGCAGGTCCTGCGATCAGTGGGAAAAACAAATAATCTTTAAAGAATTGCTTACCAATTTTCTTCTGCGTTGGTTTCCATTCTTCCTTAAACTGTGCCCAAGTTTTACGTTTATATAAAACTTTACCAATTTCAAGGTTTTGGATCGCAACACCCCATTGGAACAGTAAACAGAATGGTACGGCATATAAAGGTTGCAACAAATAACCTGGTTTCCAACGCTGTTCGGGGAACAAACGCAATAAACCATAACCAATATCGTCATCCATCCCTTTAATATTGGTATAAGTATGATGTTTATAATTGTGGGTTTGACGCCAGTTATCCGCAGTTCCGACAATGTCCCACTCGTAAGTTGTCCCTTTAAATCGTGGATCATTCATCCAGTCATACTGACCGTGCATGACGTTATGACCCAGTTCCATATTTTCCATGATTTTGGCAAAACCGAGTAAGCCTGTACCCAATAACCATGCAAGCGGGAACCATCCTGCAAATAAACATGCACGCCCTAAAATGCTACTGTAGCGAATTGCCGCATAGACTTTTTTAATATATTCAGCGTCTTTTTCCCCAATATCATCCAAGACTTCTTGCTTAATCGCATCAAGCTCACGTGCTAAAGCATCCAGTTCAGACTGGGTTAATTCACGGTTTTTAGCATTTTTAAAATATTCAATTTTTACTGGCATATTCATGGTAAAACTCGCTTAAATATCAATAACTAAATCAGTTTGAGCTGTGTTGACGCAAATACGAAGCAGGTTGTTTGGTTCTGCATTTTCCTGACCATTGACCAAATTCTTCGTAGCACCTTGGGCTTTATTGCAGGCACATTTGTTGCAAATACCCATGCGACAACCGTGTTGTGGCTTGATGTTTTGCTGCTCTAAGCTCGCAAGAATGGATTGCCCTTTCGGTATAGCAAGCACTTTATTGGACTTGGTCAATGTCACATTTACAAAGCCAGTTTCATCTGAAATGATTGGCGTTAAGCTAAATGCTTCACTTTTAAATTGTTTTGCCGAGGTAAATATACTTTCTGCAGTATGTACAAAACCTGAAGGTCCGCAGACATAGACCGTACTGTTTGCTACATCCTGAATGAGATAAAGATGTTCAGCATTTAAACGTGCATCGGTTGGTGTTTGCTGAGTGTGAAAAATATGTACTTTGAAATGTTCAAATTTCTCAGCCAAAGTTTCAAAATATTCAGCAAATGCAGCATCAGCCTGTTGTTTAACCCAATACAATAAGGTTACAGATTGCGTTGCAATTTTATCTGTAGCTTCAAGTTGTTTGATCAAACTGTACATTGGGGTAATGCCACTGCCCGCTGCCAATAACACCACAGCCTGATTTTGATCCACTGCGGTCATATCACCATATGGCAAACCGAACTCAAGTACATCTCCAGACTTCGCTTCATTACATAACCATTGACTGACGACGCCCTGATCCACTGCTTTTACTGTCAAAAGTACATGATGCTGATCAATTTGGGTCAAGCTGTAAGTACGCTCATACCGGCGACCTGCGATTTCAACAATGACGGGATGATGCTGACCTGCTTTACCCATTTTGAAATGACGATTGACTTGAATTTTTAAACTCACTGTGTCCGCAGCAGTCTGTTGAATTTCAACTATCTTGCCCAGTGGCTGACTCACTGACCATAAAGGATTAAATTTTTGTAGCCAGAAATTTGCTGTATGCGGATCAAGTACCGTTTCAGCAAGAGATTGCACAGGAGATTTTTGCTTTTCAATAGCGTGCATTTTGCGCTCACCATTCTTCCGAGTTTTAATTATTATACACATGTATATATATTTGTATATACATGTGTATTGTATCTATTCATTTCACTTCTGTAGCTGCATCGGTATAATAGAAAAGTATTTTTATTTCTTTGATCTTTATGAACTCAAGCTCTGCCATGACCGAACACACCACTGCTCAGCAAGATGCTGAAAATCATCTTGAAAAAGTCACTGTGCGTTCAGTGGGCAGAAAAGCAACCATTACCAAAGAAGAATTATTCCAAGCAGCGTTAAATCTCATCGGACCACAAAAAAGTATTTCGGCATTGAGCCTGCGAGAAGTTGCTCGTGAAGCAGGTATCGCACCAAATAGTTTTTATCGACATTTTAAAGATATAGATGAACTTGCGATTGAGCTAATTGACCGTTCAGGTTTGGTACTACGTCAAATTTTGCATGAAGCACGTTTAAAAGCAGCCAAAAAAGGCAGCATTATCCGCAGTTCTGTTGAAGTTTTTATTGAACAGTTAGATGCAGATGAAGGAAATCTCAGCTTGTTATTACGTGAAGGTTATACAGGTTCAATTCAGTATAAACGTGCTGTCGATAATCAATTGGCTTTTTTTCAACAAGAATTGCAAGAAGATTTAATTCGCTTAGAAAAGCTTAATCGTCAACATTTAATCCATCCTGAATTGGTTGCCAAAGCCATTACCCAATTGGTATTTAATATGGGAGCAAAGGTCATTGATTTACCCATCAATGAACGTAAAGAAGTCGCTGAGCAAACGATGATCATGATTCGTATGATCTTAGAAGGCGCACGCCATATGAATGATGCAGCAATTCCATGAATAATAATTTACGTGAATAATAATTTAAAGGCTTATAAATGAAGTACAAGCTGCTTAGATTATCTCAGTAAGCCGATATTTTGCGCAACATGAATGGCTTTGGTACGTGAGTTGACTTCTAATTTTTGATAAATATTTTTAATATGAACATCGACTGTGTATTTTGCTATCGCCAATTGCGCACTAATTTCTTTACTGCTTGCCCCTGAGGCAATCAGTTTTAAAATTTCAGTTTCACGATTCGATAAAACACTTCTCCTTTTTAGATCTAAATGTGGCGTTTCTGTTCCAACAAATTTATTTAAAATTTCTTTGGCGATACTCGGATCAATAATCGCTCCACCCGTCAAGATGCTACGCAGCGCAAACATAATTTCTAAATCATCTCGCTCTTTTAAAACATAACCTGTTGCACCAGCACTCAAAGCCTGATAAATCATTTCTGTAGTATTCCATGCAGAAATCACCATAATTGGCACATCAGTTTTTTGTTGTTCTAAGCGTAAATAATCAATAAACTCAATACCATTACCATCAGGTAAACCTAAATCAACCAAAGCCAATTGCACATCTACATGTTGTGAATATTGCTTTGCTACACTAATACTCTGTGCAAATAAAAAATCCTGTTGTTCATAACCAAATGCTTGTAATAATTTTTCAATTCTCATTTGAACATTGGGATCATCTTCCAACACCATAACAGGTCGAAGCAATGGACAATTCAGATTAAACATGTGCATACCAAGTGTACTTTTATTAAATTTTATCCTGCAAAATGTATAACGGGTATCCCTGATATCAGGTATTTTTCGATTAAATATTTGAATATTATTACAATATCTTTAGATAAATAAGTCAAAATATTATTTTGAAATTGGAAACAATGATCATTTCCAATTTCAAAAAGAGAACGCATCGCAAAAAACTAAGACTGCCAAATCACTTTCTTCTGTTGTGCTGCCCAAGACTCAAGCGAATCTTCATATGCAGCTTCGATTTTATTACGCTTGATCTTCATGGTCGGTGTCAACATATCATTTTCCATCGTCCAAAGCTTTTTAATCACCACAATAAAAGCCAATTTTTCATGTGGCTCTAGTTGAAGATTGGTTTCATTCAGTAGTGTTATTAAAGCTTGTTCTACAACGTCACGCTGCTGCTTACCCTCTGCTAAATGTTGCCTTAAATCCTCTGCTAGCATCACAAAAGCCACAGGTTGCGGTAGCTTTGAACCGCCTACACATACCGATTCTACATAAGCGTGATTTCCCAGTTTTTGTTCGATTGGAACAGGCATGATGTATTTACCTTTTGAGGTTTTAAAAATATCTTTCACTCGACCTGTGATACGTAATCGTCCTGAAACATCTATTTCCCCCATATCCCCTGTACGTAAATAACCTTCTGTTGTGAGATCTTCTGCTGTTTTTTCTGGATTTTTATAATAGCCCATCATTGTTCCGGGGCTTTTCACTAAAATTTCACCATTTGTATCAATTTTACACTGTACATCGGCTTGTACATGCCCGACATAACCTTCAGCAAATTGCCCCGGTCGTGTCACATGTGAATAACCACAATTTTCAGTCATTCCATAAACTTCGAGCAACTCAAGCCCTAAATTACGATACCATTTAATAATATCAACAGGCAAAGGTGCTGAACCAGTTAATGCAAAACGAACCTGATCTAGACCCAGTTTAGCCAATAGTTTCTTTTTGACCACTTTACCCACGATCGGCACTTTGAACAAAACATTTTGCACATGTAAAGGTATTTTTTCATTGATGCCCAAGTAAAATTTCGTCCATAATCGTGGAACTGAGAAGAAAATCGTTGGTTTTGCACGATTTAAATCTTCAACAAAAGTTTCTAGATTATTAGCAAAAAATACCGTAAATCCCATCACCAATGATGCCGACTCAATAAAAATCCGTTCTGCAACATGAGCTAAAGGCAAGTAAGATAAAGTTCGTTCTGCTGAGGTGACATGAAAAGTACGAGATAGAGAATGTGGTGGTTCAGTTAAACTAGCAAAATTTTGCATTACCCCTTTTGGCAAACCTGTACTACCTGAGGTATAAACAATCGTTGCCAAATCATCACGTTGTGGTAAGTCAAAATGATCTAAAAGTATAGTTGTTTTGAGGACATCATCCCAAAATGGCGCAGCATAATCTGGAGCAAGAGGCAAACGTATACAAGGCAAATCACTTGGTAAAATAGTTTTTACACTATTCCAACTGTCAGCAACTCCATCCAATTTTCCTATAAATAAAAATTTGGCTTCACTATGTTCAAGCACATACTTTGCACCCTCAGCATTGAGCGTAGAATAAAGTGGTACAGAAACATGCCCTGCTAACCAAATTGCTAAATCAGCAATAATCCAATGCGCACTATTTTTCCCATAGATAGCAATATTGCTCTGTGGTGGAAAATTTAAAGCTTGTAAGTGGCTTGCCATCAAACGCACCTGATGCGCAACATCCTGCCATGTATATTTGACCACAGTACCATCAGATAAAGGCTGCACTAAATAGGTTTTATGGGGTTGTTGCTGTTCCCAATAAAACAAATAATGTACATGTGAGGCTAATTTTTCCATTTAATTATTTTCTCCATATTATTTTTTATCCATTTAAATCAATTCATTAAACTCAAAAAATGCTTTCCATGTTTTGCTTAAAAAATTGAGTATTGCAAGCCTATTCAGCACATTCAATTGCCTAAAATATCCTGCATGATTAATATTTATACTATTGCTATTATTTTAAATATAGTATTTTTTAATCAATGGACTAATTTTTTCTCTGTATTTTCGCTCAAATATACAACAGCATCACAATTGACACTGTATTTAAAAAAATTGGAGCACATTTACATTCGACAATTTGCATATCATTTAAATTGAACTGTCATTTATCGCCAATGTCGATCAATATTTATTCACCTATAACTAAGAAAGTCATCCCATACATTCTAAATATAAATTTTCGATGCTGAATAGCAATGCATGGATAGCGCATTGCTTTTAATTTTAAACGGTTCTGCTTTATGCAGTAAAAATAAGGATATACCCATGAACTATGAAAATATTAAACTCGAATATCGTGATCGCATTGCAATCCTCCACTTCGATCGTATGCCTGTGATGAATAGCCTATCTGTGGAAATGGCAAAAGAAGTGCTCAATGCTCTAGAAAATATTCAACAAAATCAAAATATCTCTGCATTAATTATCACAGCAGAAGGTAAAGGTTTTTGTTCAGGTGCAGAACTCAGTCCACAATCTTTTCTAGGTGATGGTCAAGCATCTCCTGCTCAGTCTCTAGAACATCATATGCAACATTATTTTAATGTTTGGATTGAAAAAATTGAAAACTTCCCAATTCCTGTTGTCGTTGCGATGAATGGAATCGCAGCAGGTGCAGGTGTCGGCATCGCCCTAGCCAGTGACATTACTATTGCGGCTGAAGAAGCTTATTTCATTTTAACTTTTGCGCCAAAACTCAACCTAATTCCAGACATGGGCACATCATGGTTCTTACCTCATTTTATTGGCACTGCCCGTAGCAAAGCCATCACTTTACTCGGTGAAAAAATCACCGCCAAACAAGCAGAACAATGGGGACTGATTTGGAAATGTGTACCCAAAATTGAACTGTTCGATGAAGCGCTGAAAATTGCGAATCAATTAGCAAAATTACCACCTGACATCGCACAACATGTTCGTAAAACCTATGCCCATGCCGACACGCATAGCTTGCCTGAACAGCTCAATTATGAAAAAGAGTTACAATGCCAATTGGTACAAACACCTGCTTTTATGGAGGGTGTTGCTGCATTTATTGAACGGCGTGAACCGATATTTAAACGATAATTTTTGAGAAATATTTAAAAATAACTGCATTGTAAATCACCTAGCAATGCAGTTATTTTTCTTTAATTTAAAATCAAATTCAATGCAATCGCCCACATAATCAATGCAATCACAATATCCAAAACTTTCCATGCTTTGGTATGCTGAAAAACAGGTTCAAGTAAACGTGCCCCAAAACCTAAACTAAAGAAAAATATAAATGAAGCACTCATCGCCCCCAGTGCAAAATAGAATTTTGTTGCAGCATATTGTGTTGAAATTGAACCCAATAAAATAACTGTGTCTAAATAAACATGCGGATTTAACCATGTTAATGCAGCACAAATCGCTAAAATCGCCCACAAGTTTTCGGCTTTCTGGTCACTTGCAGATAAACTTTGATTTTGTGTAAATGCGGCATAAAAATGTTGTGCGCCATAAACAAACAAAAAGGCAGCGCCAAAATACTTAGCTATGCTCAAAATTTGTGGATAGCTTTGAATGACTTGCGCAAAACCTGTCACACCGAGCGCAATTAAAATTGCATCAGAAGTCGCACAAAGCAAACAGACCCAAAATACATATTGTCTTTTCAATCCTTGTTTGAGAACAAAAGCATTTTGCGCCCCAATTGCGACGATTAAACTCATCCCAATGGCAAAACCATGAATAAATGACTGCATTTTTAATAACACAACAATATTACAAAACTGTCGCCATTATCTCGTTTTAAATTTAAAAATAAATTATTCTTAGAAAATATCAATCAAACTAACTTTTTCTTAGCTAAGTAATCATTGGCTCAATCCAAAATGGATAAAATTATGTTACAAAGCAAACAAAGTGAAGCCTTTTTAGCCGTTGCCGAAACTGGCAGTTTTGAGCTCGCTGCAATACAACTCAATATTACCGCTTCAGCTGTCACGCTTCGGCTACAAACTTTAGAAAAACAATTAGGACATGTGCTGATTTTAAGAGAACGTCCTTGCCGTGTCACCCCAATGGGACAAGCACTTTTAAAGCATCTGCAACATATTCGACTCATGGAAAATAATCTATTACAAAACTTTCAGGGTAAAACGCAAAATTCTGTTTTTTATAAATTAAAGATCGCCACCAATGCTGATTCTTTAGCCACATGGTTATTAGCAAGCTTACAAAAATCAGTATTACAGAAGAACATTTTGTTAGATTTAAAAATTGATGATCAAACTCAAACTCATCATTTACTCGAAGCAGGTTTAGTCAATGCCTGTATTTCGACAGAACAAACAGCCATGCAAGGTTGTATTGCACGCACTTTAGGTAAAATGACTTATCGAATGGTCGCAAGTAAAGCTTTTTATCAGCAATATTTTAAAGCAGGGATTTCACGTGAAATTTTAACAACCACGCCTGCTGTTGTTTTTAATGAAAAAGACCAATTGCAACATCAAATTTTAATCCAACATTTTGGTTTAACCGACAGCATGTTTCCTTATCATCATGTGCCGTCTTCGACTGCATTTGTAGAGGCGATTTTATTAGGTTTTGGTTATGGCATGTTGCCCGACTTTCAAATCGAAAAACGTATTGAAAATGGTGAACTGATCGAGATTATGCCTTTTGCCAAAACAGACATTATGCTGTATTGGCATCATTGGAAACAGCAATCCCCTCAACTTGAAGCATTAACTCAGCATTTGATTCAACACACAAAAGATTTATTTCAAGTTGGATGATCGATCCCTGTTTTAAACACTCGCAAAGTTTATAATCAAAGCTCAATATTCGATGTATCCTGATTTTCAAATTTAGCTTTCAGTTTCTGATAATAGTCCGTGTGTTGAAATTTTTCTAAAAACTGAACTGTGCCCAATGGAAATTCTGCGTGTTTAATGTCCCCTCGAAAATAAGCTTCACGCAAAGGTGTCGCAGAAATAGACCCTTTTAAACTTTCCAATTCAACCATTTCCCACTCAGGAAAAAGCTGCAAATAATAAGAAGATTCATCTTTAAAATGACCAATTAAGCCGACTTTGTCTCCGACTTGAACCACTTCAGAGACCAACGATTTTACTAGTTTTACCCATTTCGCATCATTATAAACATCGACTACATGAACAAAATGAATACGTTTTTGATTTTCCTCAGAGAAATTAGACAAAATCATCTGTTCACGTTCTGTTGCACTAAATGGATTTTTGATATTTCGCTCATTTTGTGTTGAACCCAAAGCCAAAATAATATGCTGACTTTGTTGTAACGCAATGTTTATAGTTTGCATGTGCGCCAAGTGAAAAGGCTGAAAACGACCAATATAAACGAGATAATCAAAACGATATTGCATCTTAGTCCCAACTTTTTATGAACTGACCAGTTGCGTCTACATCTAAAATATGCGACATAATGGCGTTATAAAAATCCAATTAATTTTAAAGCAAGGATAGTACGATGACCCTCAGTTGTATTCAACAGCCACACCCACATTTAAATGCAAATTTAGACAATGGGATTCTTACATTAGCCATTAACCGTCCTGAAGCGAAAAATGCGCTGTATGGTGAATTATACCTATGGATCGCGCAAGCACTTGATGAAGCTGACAAAGAAGACTCTGTACGTAATGTAATTTTACGTGGTCAAAATGCTGATTTTACCGCGGGCAATGACATGCAGGACTTTTTAGAAAGTGCGCAAAAACCACTAGATCGTAAAGCAGGTATGAATCCTCCTTTTGTATTGCTCAAATCGGCTGCACGCTTTTCTAAGCCATTAATTGTGGCGATTCGTGGTGTTGCAATTGGCATTGGTGTAACGATTTTACTGCATGCTGACCTTGTATATAGTGACAATACCGCACTGTTCCAAATGCCATTTGTGAGTTTGGGTCTTTCTCCTGAGGGCGGTGCAACACAACTTTTAGTCCAACAAGCTGGCTATCATAAAGCGGCTGAATTATTATTTACAGCACAAAAATTCAATGCTGAAAAAGCCCTTGCAACAGGCTTGGTGAATGAAATCGTTGAAGATTCTTATGCACATGCAGAAGCTCAAGCACAGCATTTAGCAGCTTTACCATTGGCATCATTGAAGCAAAGTAAAGCTTTGATGAAGCATAATTTAGAACAAATTATTGAATGTGTAGATCACGAAGCTGAGGTCTTTATGCAACGTGTCAAATCACCTGAAATGCAAGAAGCCGTTGCTGCATTTATGCAAAAACGTAAACCTGATTTTTCACAATTTAATTAATTGTTAATTTAAAATTCATATAAAAACCACTAAATTTACATATTTGGTGGTTTTTCATTTCCATGCTTTTATTTTAATGATTTGAAGATTTTAAATTATCTCCTTAAGGCTAAAATTCATGTCCCAAGAAAATACTGAGAAGAAGCGTTATTACGAGCCTGCACCACAAGATATTGATGTTGAAAACTTTAAAAAAGTCATCCAAAGTCGCCGTTCTGTACGTAAATTTACCGAAAAACAAATTCCTACTGAGATTTTAGATCAGTGTTTGGACTTGGCTTTACTTGCGCCAAATTCATCCAATCTACAACCTTGGACATTTTATATTGTGCAAAATCAGGCGAAGAAAACCCAATTAATCAAAGCTTGCTTAAATCAATTGGCAGCAAAAACCGCTGCGGAACTGATTGTTTGTGTTGCACGTACAGATCGTATTGATGAAATGTCAAAGCGTAATATCAGTGAGTTTCCATTTCCAGAAGTGCCACCGATTGTACAACGCTATTATAAATACATTCCTTATAACTATAAAACAGGCTATTTCAACGCTCTAGGTAACTTTAAGAAAGTTGCTTTCAAAGTTGCCCGCAGTATGAATAAGCAACTGCCTGTTACAGCATTTACCCCTGCGGATGCTAAGCTTTGGGCAAGTAAAACCACCGCATTGGCATGTGAGAACTTGGTATTGTCTTTACGTGCATTTGGTTTTGATAGTTGTATGATGGAAGGCTTTGATGAGCCTATGTTACGTCAAATCTTGGACTTGAATGATCAACAATATCCTGTGATGGTGATTGGTGCAGGTGAACGTGCCAAAGATGGCGTATTCTTACCGCAATATCGTTTTGATCGTGATTTATTTATTCAGAAAATTTAAAAATAAAGAGCTTGTAAATAAAATCCCCTCCCTTTTCATTCAACAAGAAAAAGGCTTATTTTATTTAATTTTTTGCACTTTAATCTCCAACCATCCTTTCTTACACTTTATTTAAAGCAATGCTTTAAATCTTGTTCAGGGAGAAACTTTATTCAATCTTTACCATTTGAATAAACTCAAAGGCAGGTTCTTCATAAGGATGGCTTGCCTTTAAAGCCTGTGCCACTAATTTTGCTTTATCTTCTGGGACAATGGTTTCCACACGCCATTCTGGAATTTGCTCCAAAGCATCCACCTCTCCAATGAATGGCTTTGCACCTTTTACAGGTTTAAATTGCCCTGTGCCTAAAACTTGCCATACACAGTGTTCATAATTTCCGATCCCACCTGCGCCTGCTGAAAATATTGCTACTTTTGTAGTTTCTAGGTGCGATTCAGGGACGTAATAGATGAGTTTTAACATTTCACCTCACTCCAAATACTTTGTTGCATAGTCTCAGATTTTATGAAGATCTAATACTTAGGCTATTTAAATGGTTTATATTTTAAAACCTAAAATATTCTAAATTCAACCTGTATCCATACATAAATCAATTTGTAAAATATAAAATAAATCACACAAAATAATCCAAGTACAGCAATAATCATCGAAGAAATATTATTTTTATAACCTTTTAAACAATTGAATAAATATACAGATAAAATTCCCAAAGTAATCATAAAAACTGAAATAAGTGAAAAAACATACAGATTTTTTGTAGAACGAATTTTATTATATCTCTTAGAATTAGGATCTCCATTTTTAAAATAGATTCGACTTTCTTGACCATCACTTTCTATTGTGGCTTTGCTTATCCAGTATAAATTTTTACGTTTTAACATCACGCTATAATCAGGACTATAATAAAACTCAGGATAAGTTAAAGGATATTCCTGATCCGAAATTAATTTGATGTCAGGATTATTGATTGTAAAATGACTAAATTGGTGACTGACTAAAACTTCTCCCGTTTTTCCATTCTTAACGCTCAGTTCTGATCCTCTTGGTTTTATAGATTTACCTTTTTGATTATGAAAACTAAAAATAAGATTTTGCTCAATAGGTTCTTTGTCCAATATCCAATTTAACTTATAGCTCATCTCATATTCAGTCAATGCTACCAGATAAGATTTATGGTATTCACTAAACATAGTAACAATCCAAATGAAAGCAAATAAAATAAAAAAACTAACTTTTAATTCACCTTTAACATCAGGTTTATCTATATTTTCATTATTCATATCGCCTCTTTTTAATTGCCGCTATTCATGATTATGTTGGTTCATTTCTATTAAAAAATTATTCTATAATCTTATCTTCAGCTTTATTTTTTGGCGGATTCAACTAGCAAGTGCAACGGTATAAAACCCAGCCATTACTTCGTTAGGTGTTCGCCATCCTAAACTCTTTCTAGGACGATTGTTCAAAGCATCTTCAATCTCTTGAATTCGCTCTTGGCTAATATGTTCGAATGAAGATGATTTTGGCAAATATTGACGGATTAAGCCATTCGTATTTTCATTTCTTGCTCGCTGATTTGAGCAATATGCATCAGCAAAATATGTATCAATACCTCGGTTTGTTAAGCGCTGATGCTCCGAAAACTCTTTACCATTATCAAATGTCACACTATGAGCATGGCTCATTTTAAGTCGATCTATACAGTGACTAATCGTATTCGCAGAAACTCTTGTCGCTCCTAAATGAACAATATGCACATATAAACTCTTACGCTCTACAAGTGTTAGAAGTGTAATGGTCTAATGAAATCAGACAGTGATATAGAGATATAATTTCACTGAACAGAGGATTTCAACATGAGCAAAATCAAACGAACATTTGATGCAAATTACAAACTTCATATCTGTGAATTAATCCGAAAACAAGGATTGACCATTACCCAAGTTTGTACAGATAACAATTTAGGACAAAGCAGCGTACACCGCTGGCTTCACCAATATGATGCAGAACTTCAAGGAAATTCTGGTATTGGATTACCAA
>NZ_LQXQ01000048.1 GCF_003268395.1 Acinetobacter sp. CFCC 10889
AGTCAGTCAAGCGTTTAGTCGAAATCACCAAGAATGCGCCGTTTGTTCCTGATGTTGATATTTCCAAGTGTTGTGGAACCTGCATTATCAGTTGAGCCTTTTGGCTCATTTTTTTTGCCCGTCTTGTTGTACGTAGTTGTACGGAGGTGCATTTATGGCGGCACTAAAAGAGCCTGTAAAAATCTTTATAGTTCAGTCTCTTGCTTGCCGTGATACCCCTCAAGAGGTAGTGGAGAGCGTCAAACAAGAATTTGGAGTTGATGTTACCCGTAGTCAATGTCAATCCTACGATCCGACCAAATATTCTGGCCGTAATCTAAGTGAGAAATATGTCGACCTGTTTAATGAGACCAGAAAGAAATTTGATGACGGCTTAATAAATATCCCCATCGCTAACAAACATTACCGTTTGCGCCAGTATCAAAAATATTTGGATATATCACGCAACGTTAAAACCAAAATGAAGTTGCTTGAACAGGCGGCAAAAGACAGTGGCGGTCAGTACACCAATAAAATTGAAAGCTCAGTTAAAAACGAGGTTTCTTATCCATCTGGATTAGGTCATTTCTATGGGCGATCAAGCAACACTAAATCCGATACTTGAGGATTTTTGGTTAGAACCTGCACGGAATAAAGTTTTATACGGTGGTCGATTCAGTTCCAAGTCTTGGGATGCAGCAGGATTTTCAATATTCCTTGCCGATAACTACAAACTCCGTATTTTATGCGCACGTCAATTTCAGAATAAAATTGAAGAGTCGGTTTATTCATTACTCAAGGTTCAGATTGAGCGTTTTGGTTTAAAGGACAGATTTCGGGTTCTGAACAATAAAATTGAGAATATTCACACAGGTTCAGAGTTTCTATTTTACGGATTGTGGCGAAACATTGACGAGATTAAATCACTCGAAGGTGTTGATATTTGTTGGCTTGAAGAAGCACACAATGTATCAAAGGAACAGTGGGAAATCTTAGAGCCAACGATTCGTAAAGAGCATTCTCAGTTTTGGATTATTTTTAACCCAAAACTGACAACTGATTTTGTATACCGCCGTTTTGTGACTTCTCCACCACCAAATACGGTGGTACGGAAGATTAATTATCCTGACAATCCATTTTTATCTCAGACAGCATTGGCGGTGGCAGCTGCTGCCAAAGCGGAGGATGAAGATAATTACAATCATATCTATTTGGGGCAACCCAAAGAGGATGATGATTCGGTCATTATCAAACGTTCATGGATTCTTGCCGCAGTAGATGCCCATATTCAGCTTAATTTTGTTGGTTTGGGCACCAAGCGAGTCGGTTTTGACGTTGCAGATGATGGTGATGATAAGTGTGCCAATGCTTTAGCACATGGGTCAATCTTGCATGATACAGATGAGTGGAAAGGGCAAGAGGATGAATTACTGCAAAGTTGCACTCGAACGTATTCGCTTGCAGAGAAATACCAGGCACGCATTATTTATGATTCGATCGGTGTGGGTGCAACGTCAGGTGCTAAGTTTAAAGAGCTGAATGAGCAACGCCGTTTGCACATTAAGTACATCAAATTTAATGCTGCAGACGCTGTACATAATCCTGATGCGATTTATGACAGCACTCAAACCAAGAATAAAGATATGTTCTACAACTTAAAAGCACAGTCTTGGTGGCTTTTGGCAGATCGTTTTCGCAATACCTACAACGCCATTACCAAAGGACATAAATACCCGATTGATAAATTGATCAGTATTTCAGGTGATTGCTCAAATTTAGATAAGCTCATTGATGAGTTATCTGCACCAAGACGGCAGTTCGCTGATGATGGTCGTGTCAAAGTCGAAAGTAAAAAGGATTTGGCAAAACGTGGCATACCTAGCCCCAACGTTGCTGATGCTGTGGTGATGTCATTTGCACCAACAGCAAATGCATCTTCAGTATTTGATTAGGAAAAATTATGGCTGAAAATACCAAGCCCGATGCAATTGGCGATGCAGGGGCATATAGCAACTTTGCCTCAAATATTGGTACCGCACGTGACAAAGCATCACACGGGCAATTTGTACGCCGTGATATTCCCGATGATCAACTCGAAGCGGTCTATCAAAATTGGTTGGCGAAGCGGATTGTAAATCGTCCCTCATCTGACATGCTTCGAGCAGGTTGGTTCTTTGAAAATATTCAAGGGAATAATCTGAAAAAACTCGAAGAGGCGTGCAAGCATTACCATTTAAATCAGGTCTTGCTGTCGAGTTTGATCCTGTCACGTTTGTACGGAAAGGTTTATGTATTGATTGGATCTGCGGATGGTCAAAATTTAGATCAGCCTTTCGAGGTTAATAAACTCGGTGTGGGGCGTTTAGAATTCTTCACAGTGATTAAAAAGAAGTATTTAACAGAAGATACCCGAAGTTATTTACCACCATCAGCGTGTTGTGGATTACTCAAGCAGCCTGAGTTTTATAAATTGCGTTTTAATGATGGCACACCTGAAAAGCGTATTCACCACAGTCGCTTGATTAAGATTTGTCATGCGGATGTAGTCAGTGAAGAATCACAAAGTATTTTGCAGGAAGTGTATGAGGATCTGTTGGATCATGCGAGTGTGAAACGTGGTACTGCAAGTTTGGTGCATGAATCCAAGATTGACATTATTCGTACACCAAGTTTGGTTGAAAAAATCAAAGAGGATATGAAATCAGTTGTCGATCGCTTTATGAGTGTGGGATTTCTCAAAAGCATAAATGGGATGATGGTTTTGGATAAAGATGAAGAATACGATTCCAAAACTTATACCTTTGGTGGTTTACCTGATTTGATGCGTGAGTTTTCCATTCAAACCGCAGGTGCAGCTGATATTCCTTATACCATTCTGTTTGGTCAATCTCCTGCAGGGATGAATGCCACAGGGGAGCATGATACTCGTAATTATTACGATTCGATTGCCACCAAACAGGAGTGGATGCTGAAACCGATCTTAATGAAGTTTTTGGCATTAATTTGTCAGTCTACTTTCGGCAAGCAGTTCCCTGATTTAAATGTGGTGTTTAATCCATTGTGGCAGCTTGATGCCAAGATTCGCTCAGAAGTGGAAAAAGCCAATGCTGAGCGTGATGAAAAATATCTCAACATGGGTATTTTGACCGAGCCACAAATTGCACGGCAGTTACAGATTGATGGTGTTTATTCTGTGATTGATGATCAGCACATTAAAGAATTGGAACTTATGGTGGATACAGATGACAGCGAAGATCATTCAACTATTAAAACCCCAACTACAGCAGATCCAGAAGCGTAAGAAAGAGCGTAAACCCAAACTAAAGCCCATCAAAGTCAATCGTAAGACTGAGCTGTATTACACTCGCCAATTACTTGCCATAGCGCGTTATTGCCAAGATCAAACCAAAGATATGGTTTTGCCAACAGTGGGTGAAAACATTGGTGATAGTTGGTTTAGCGATATGTTTGGCAGACTGCGTGCTCGATTTGACAATTATATTGCTGAGGTATCAAAGCCTTTGGCAACTAAGATTGTCATTGATGTGGTGCAGGAAGTAGATGGTCAGATTGCCAATCATACCAAGTCTGCGATTGGTGTGGACCTTACGCCGTTGTATCAAGCTTCTGATATTCAAAAGACGGTTGATTATAATATTGATGCAAATGTGGCTTTGATTAAGTCCATCCCACAGCAATACGCTCAGAAGTTGGAAGCTTTGGTTTTAAATGCCTTACAGACGGGACAGACCAATGCGGAACTCACTAAAGAAATTTATAAGCTGGGTCAAAGCACAGAGTCTAGAGCGCGTTTAATTGCCGCGGATCAGATGGGTAAAATCAATTCGAATATCAATAAACAACGTCAGCTTGATTTAGGTGTTGAGTCTTATACATGGCAGACCGCCAAAGATGAGCGAGTTCGAACAGATCATCGGCATAAGCAAGGTAAAACGTTTCGTTGGGATGAACCGCCAAGTGGTGGGCATCCTGGAGAGCCTATTCGATGTCGTTGTGTAGCATTGCCAAATTATGAAGATATTTTGGTTGATTAAGCACCCTAGGGTGCTTTTTTAAACCGTAGCCAATTTTTTAAGAGATTAACAAGAATCTTGTTTGATTCACTATCAGTTCGCTCTTTGAGAGAAGCTTCTAAAAATAAAACAAATTCATCCATTTCAGTATTTGAGCTAAAACTACTTTCAAGACGGGCAACCATTTCAGCACTTTGTGAACGGTTATTTTTCTCTGCTGACTCTTCAATTTTTTGTTTTAGTTCGGGCGGTACACGCAATCTAACTATAGTGTGATCAGCTTGATTACTCATTAAAAACCTCAGTGCCACAAAGTGTGGTAAATATTTCGTGATAGGTATTTACATTACCACAAAGTGTGGCTATAGTTATTAAACGCCACAAAGTGTGGCATAAATATGGGGTATGTATGAAAGAAGAAATCGTTTATGTGAAAGGTCGTTTAGATAGCGACTTACATAAAGAACTTAAAGCGATTGCTAAAGAGGATAAAAGATCAATCGTTTATCTTTTAAATGAAGCGGTCAAATTATTGGTAGAAAAACACAAGAGTGCGAAAGCAGGAAATTAATAGGCACAAAAAAACCTTGCCATCCGCCAAGATTAAACAAGGTTTATGTGTCAAACATTAGGAAAATATTATGACTTCAATGAGTTTACAACAAATTACCGTGCCTTTCCACAATGCTGAACTATATATTGTGGAGCATGAAGGGCAACCATACACACCGATGAAACCTATCGTTGATGGTATGGGGTTGGATTGGAAAAGCCAATTTGTTAAGCTAAAACAGCGCTTTATTAAAGGCATGGTGGAAATCACCATACCTACAAAAGGCGGTTTGCAAACCATGCTTTGTTTAATGCTTCGTAAACTACCTGCATGGCTTTACTCTGTAAATGCCAATAAAGTAAAACCTGAACTTCGTTCAACAGTAATCAAGTATCAAGAAGAATGTGATGATGTTCTTTGGGACTACTGGACAAAAGGGCAAGCAGTAAATCCTAGAACAACCAAAGTAGAGCGGACACCTTTACACGATGCTCATGCAATGCTTGTTGCTAAAACTAAGCATTTAAGTTCTAGTGATGCGTGGAAACTAATACTTCAGCGTTTCGATGTAAAAAGTATTAAAGACATCCCATACGATGCGATTCCTGTGGCGGTTGAATATGTTCATCATTTGATTGCTTTGTATAGCAATGCTGATAAGAAACAACCTAGTGAGGACTATTTACAAAACGTACATGCTTTAGCAACTCACATGATTTGGGTGCGTGAGTGGTGGCGTGTATATGGTGAATCAATCAAGAAATTAAATCCGACTCTTTACAGCAGAGTGGTTGATCATTTTACAGATGGATCATGTCTTGCGTGGCGACTTGTAAAATCTGATCAAAAGCAAAAATTGGAGAATTGTGTGAGAGACTTTGATTGGATCACTGGAACATATCAGCAAAAATTACCTATATAGTTTTTAAATAGATTAAGACCACTCGAAAGAGTGGTTTTTTATTGAGCGCAATTTATGAAAATCCTATACCAACTCAAAATTGGTGATTTTGCACCAAGTGAATCGTCACGCTCATTTACCAAAGAAGGGTATCTGAAGTGCGTCAATGTTCGCTTAGCCAAAGCACCACAGGTACGTCAGTACTACGCCTATGAATTCCCATCCTTAGAGGGATTTACGGCAGATCAAATCATTAATGTCTACACACCTGCAGATGAACTTTTTAAACCTGAATCGGTAGCGAGTTTTTCAAATGTAGATGCTACGGACTATCACCCACCAAAAAATGAAATCAATGCTTCCAATTGGAAGGACTATCACATTGGCTATTGTGAGAACGTCCGCCAAGAAGGTGACTATTTGGTGGGAGATCTATTGATCAAAGACAAAATCAGTATTGACCTGATCCAAAGCAATGAGCGCATAGAAATGTCGCTCGGCTATGCAGCACTTCTCGTATTAGAAAATGGTACCGCACCTGATGGTACGCCGTACCAAGCGAAGTTTATTAATTTTATTGGCAATCATGTGGCACTGGTGAAATACGGTCGCTGTGGTGGTGATTGTCGGATCGGTGACCAAAACCCAACTCCACAAGAGGAAAACTTCATGGAAGTTATTGTAAACGGTATGCGTTTTGACATTGGTGATAACAAACCATTGGCAGATGCTTTAAAAATCCAACAAACCCAAATTGAAAACTTAAAAGCCGCGAAGCTCAAAGTGGGTGATAAGCAATTTTCAATTGGTGATGAAATGGCAGCAGTTCAGGCAGTTGTAGATACATTGCAAACTGAAAATACACAGTTAAAACAAAAAGTCGGTGATTTAGAAAAAAATCAAATGACCCCTGAAAAGTTGGAACAGGCGGCTGCTGAACGTGCCACGGTGATTGCGGATGCCAAAGCATTGGTGCCTACAGTGAAAACAGATGGTTGTACCTGTGAGCAAATCAAGCGTGATGTGATTGCAGCAAAAGCGGGTGATGCTTTGGTGGGCGCTGTTTTGGGGAGTGTTGCTGTAGGTGATGCCAACCCTGATCAGGTCGACACAGTGTTTCGTGCTTTGTCTGCAGTGAAAGGGGTAGCACCGACCAACTCGGTCAATGCTGCACTAAATCAGTTCCAACACCAACAAGCGGTTGGGGATCAAAACCCTGATACCAATGGCAACCAACAAAAGCCAAGCACTAAACAAGATGCTTGGAAACAATCACTTTAATAGGGGAATTGAGCATGTCTTTAACACCTCAAGCAATTCCGGGTATGCGTGCACGTTTGCACATGCCTGAAGAAATCTTATCACTGCCTGTATCAGGAAATACTGTGCTCAGCGATGGTGATGTGGTGGTGCAATCCACAGATGGTAAAACTGTATTGGCTGTAGCGGGTGCAACCAATACCAAATTTGGTGTGGTGGTATTTCAACATATTGGTAAGTCAGCAAAGAACACAAAAGGTCTTGAAGCCTACCAAGCCAAAGACTGTGCGCCGATCATGCAGATTGGTTCGGTATGGGTAAAACCGACTGCGCCTGTCACAGATATTAATGCCAAGGTCTATGTGCGTACAGCCAATGCAACAGTGGATGCGCCGTTGGGCTCTCTATCGTCAGCAGCTTTGGATTCAACTGAATTACCCAATGCATCTTGGGAAACCATCACAGGTGCAGATGGTATGGCAATTCTTCGTTTACGTGGAGCGTAATACATGTCTAAACAATTAGAACAAATGAAAATCCGCTTAACAGCGGTGGCACATGGTGTACAAGCGGAAGTCGGTGATGCCTTTAACTTGGATACATTTGCCAAGTTACTCATCAAGCTTGAATCGATTGATGAAATGTCACCACAACTTGCAGAAGCACAGGCTTATGCAAAATACCTCCCTTTGGAATCACTAACAGGTGCGGTGGTGGGTTCGGCAAGTGTATTACAGCGTAAACGTGGTATTGGTCGTGGTAAACGTCATTCAGGCTTAGGTAATGATGTGCCGTTGGCTGAAGTGCAATACGATGAAGTGAAATTGACTGTCCAAGTCGGTGTGATCGGTTATGAAACCACAATCTTTGAAACTGCTGCGGCATTACGTGCAGGTATTTCATTGGCGACTGATAAAATCACAGCAGCACGTTTAGCGTATGAAAATCACATGAGTGATGTTGCTTGGTTCGGTGAATCAGATACAGGCTTGCTCGGTTTTTATAATCAAACAGGTGTGGAAGTGATTGCCTCAACTGTGGATTATGCAACAGCAAGTATTGAAGTGATTCTTGCAGACATTAATAAAGCGATTAAAGGTGCAAGCAATGCATCAAAGTTTGATGCCAGTGTGCAGCCTGATACTTTTGTAATGCCTGAAAATAAGTTCACGATTTTAGCAAGTCGTATTGTTCCTGATTCAGCAGGTAAAACTTTCCTTGAATATATTAAGGAAAAAAATACCTTTGCAATGCAGGGTAAAACCATGAGCTTTACTTCTGAAAGTCACTTGGAAGGTAAAGGTGTAGGTGGTACAGACCGCAGCATTATTTATCGCCGTGATCCAAGTTGTATTACTTTCCGTTGTAATGATCTTGAGTTTTTGGCAGCACAACCGATCAATTATGCAATTCGTACACCAGGTCATTATATGTATGAAGGTGTGTATCTGAAACGTGTCGATTCATTACGTTACTACGATGTGGAATAAGGAAAAATAAATAATGGCAAAAATTACATACAGCGGCTTACAAGCCGCTTTTTCTTTTGATGGGATTCAGATCGGTAAAGGTCAAACTATTGAAGTGACCACTACCGAGCTGAGCAAACTGCAAAAGGGTAAGGTATTTAAAGCCTTACTTGAATCAGGTGATCTTTCTGTGGATGACACACAAGAAAGTAAAACTACAGGGCGCAAAGGCACAGGTAAGTCAGATCCTGAACTCGACAAGGTACGTGCTGAGTTAAAGGCTTTGGGTGTGACCTATGCCGATGATGAAACATTAGAGCAGCTGCAAGCCAAACTCGCTCAAGCTCAAGAATAATAGGTGATGCATGGACATACAGACTTTTCGGGAAAGATTTAAATCAGACTCTCAACTCTACAATGCAAGTGAACCTGAGATCCAAGATGCCTTGGAAGAAGCTGAACTCGTTGTGTCGATTGTGGAATTTGGGAAATTGAAAGAACGTGCTGTAGGTCTTTATGCGGCACATATTCTCAAAGTTCAAAAAGCCAATCCAAATGGTACCGCCATTTCAAATGCAAGTAATATGTCGATTGCAGGACAAAGCGTCGGTTTTTCCCGCTCCACAAAAGAAACGTTTTACGACCAAAGCATTTATGGCCAACGCTATTTGGCATTAAAAAATTCCATTCCAATTGATGATAAAGGTACCAACCCAAATAATTTGAGTGTTGGTGCTTTTGTTGTTTAGGAGAAAAAGATGTTATTTAAATATCAAGCACCTGATTCATATAAATCCACATGCATTGTGATTGCTGGTCAGTCCTATGCGGTGAAAAATGGTGTGGTCGAAGCCAAAGAAGACATTTACTTTGCGTTACAGCCGATGGGTTTTATCCGCTATGTGGAAGATCCTAAAAAAGTCACAGCAGTTGCTACCGCCAAAAGTTAGGTGATCTATGGTTGATTCGGTTGATGTGCAGATTCATTTAAATGAAGAAAACAATCGGGTGAAGACTGAGATCCGTAAAACCATCACAGCATTAACTTTAAAACTACAGCGAACCATTCAGGAAGATATGCTCAGTGGGCAACGCTTAAATGTCCAATCGGGGCGTTTACGTGGTTCATTGGCTTCACGTATTTCTGAATCCGCAGAAATGTTTGAAGGGGTTGTATCCGCAGGTGGTGCACATGTGAAATATGTCTTTATTCATGAGTTTGGTTTGGCTGCTGCTGTCAATATCAAAAGCCATTTGCGTCATATTAAAAAGGCTTTTGGTAAACCTATTACACCAAAGGATGTACTTGTTAGGGCACACAGCCGAACCATTAATTTTAAGGAACGCCGTTTTATGCGGGATTCTTTAGATGAAATTGGCAAAATTGTGCCAAAGAATATTGAAAAAGCGATCGAGCGAGGATTAAAAAATGAATAGTGAAGCTATTTACCAAGCTTTGTTTGATCAGCTTAGCAATATCAATGGAATGGTGTCGGTCAGCCGTAGATTACGTCATTTTAACCATGTGGGGAATGAACAGCGTCCTGCATTGTTTATTACTCAGGGCAATCAGGATGAAAATGCAATCAAGGGCTTAAATGCCAAGATTGAATTTGGTGCAGAGATTTATCTGTATGTTTATGAATCTGATACCGATAAAGCCATAAGTACACAGATCAATCATTATGTCGATGCGATTCGAGAAGCGATCAAACCTGAATATCCAGAAATGTGTGAATACCAAACCTTGGGTGGTTTGGTTGAGCATTGTTGGATTGATGGCACGATTGAAGTTTTTGAAGGTGTAGACGGGATGATTGATGGGCAAGGTATTGCAATTATCCCGATTCGTATTTTAACCACCAACTAAATTATTTAATTCAAATATGACCACCTCTTTAGGTGGTTTTTTCATTTTATAGAGGTCTAAATCAATGGCTCAGTATTTATTTGGTGCGGGTAAGTTATTTGCCACACCGATCTTGGATGTGTATGGACAACCCATTGCCAATCCGACACCAGTTGAAATTGGTGTTATGCAGTCAGTATCAGTCGACATTTCCTATGACTTAAAAGAGTTGTTTGGTCGTGGTCAATTTGCTGTAGATGCTGCACGTGGCAAAGGTTCAATTAAGTGTAAAGCCACAGTTGGTCGTATCAGTGGTGCATTACTCAATTCTATTTTCTTTGGTGGTGTTGTTGCTGAAGGTGGAATGGATATTGTTACTCAAACCATCAATGGTGAAAAAATCCAAACAGGTGGAACTTTAACACCTGTTGTACCGAACGCAGGTACTTTTGTGAAGAACTTGGGTGTAACGGATGCTAAAGCAGTGCCTTTAACCCGTGTTGCCGCAACACCAAAGACAGGCGAATACAGTGTGGATGAAACCACAGGTGCTTATACATTTGCGACAACGGATGTGGGGAAGGTTGTATTTATCAGCTTTAAATATTCGGCAACGGTTGCAGGCGCTAAGTCAATTCAAGTGAATAATCTGGAGATGGGTTATACACCAGAATTTTCCGTCAATTTGCAGCGTGAGTTTAAAGGCAAGTTTATGGGAATGGAGTTTTATCGCTGTGTAAGCAACAAACTTGGATTTAGCTCTAAGCAGGATGATTACGATCTACCTGAGTTTGAATTCCAACCCATGGCAGACGATCTTAATCGTGTGTTTAATTCTACATTCTCGGAGTAATGATTCATGTTATTTAATCAAGTTGAAAACCCGCGTGGTACAACCGTTGTTATTGATGGTCAATCTTTTGTTTTTGCGCCGTTGTCTTTGGGTGCTGTTGAAAAGTTATTACCTGCGCTACAGGAGTTTAAGCCGCATGATGTAGGGCTTGTGATCGATGTTGCACATAAATCATTGAAGCGTAATTATCCCGATATTAGCCGTGAAGATGTTTCAGATATGATCTATATGGATCAGCTTGAAGAAGTAATGGGTGCTGTTATGTCAGTTTCGGGTTTGAAAAATAAGCAAGATTCAAATGGTGGTGAATCGGGGGAATAAATTGGGAGGAAATTTATACTCATTTGGTGCTGACTACAGGTAAGGATTATGACTATGTACGTGATCAGATGGATTTACCAAGGTTATACGCACTCAATGAGTATCAGGTGAAATTTCCTCCCGCCGATATTGGTGTGCAACGACTTTGCCGGATATTGGAGGCTTTTATGGGGATTGAGGATCATTCAAATCCACAAGAAGTTGATGATGAAGATGATTTGGAAGAGATGTTGAATGCGTTCCCACAGGGGTGACTTTGGTTGCCCTTAATTAAATATTTAAAAAGCAAAAACCCAAGATTCGCAGTCTTGGGTTTTTGTTTTCCATTGAACAGAGCAAGAACAAGAGGAAAAGATTTTACATGTCGGATTTTATCACAAATTTAAATGGGTTGTTAAAAATGACAGCAGATATTTCTATGTGGCGATTAGTATTTTTGTTACTAGCTGTGATTACCTGTATTCTCGCTTGGCAATCACCACAATTTTTTAAAGCATATCTTGAGTATAAGAAGCAGAAGGTTAGTCAAGATGATGAATAAGTTATCAGAAAGCAAACCTTTAAGAATTTGGTCTTACTTAATTGTTTTATCAATATTAATTGGAATACTTGCTTGGCAAGCTGCACCAATTATTTTGGCTGTGACTGAACTAATTAAAGTAATTGGATAATCAAATAAAGTATAAACCAATCACTTCTGGGTAACTTCGGTTGCCCTGATTGATTTTTATTCTCTAATTCGCTATGTTTACATTACTTTACAATATCCAGCATCTATAAATTATAATCAGTTTATGGATGAGGATAAAAGATTACTAAATACAGAATTAGGGAAAATAAAATTTGTATTTGAACCTCAGGTAATTTTATTTACAGACGGTTCTAAAATTGAAATTACTGATTAAAGCAAAGTACTGATATGAAAAAATTAGCTGTTTTATTTTTAGCGAGTTTTATCTTAATTGGTTGCTCTAGCAATCAAAACTCTAAGAATGTAAAACTACCTGAAAATTGGCGTGTAGCAACCCAAGAAGATGCAATAAATGATTGGGCTAGGTTTAATTCACCTAATAAAATTGTGAATGATTTTAATGGTGATGGTAAATATGATGTTGCACAAATATTATTAAGTAATAATTCATCTCAAGGGTTTAATTTTGTAGTTGAGGTAAGTGATACTGACCAAAGAAAGCAATTTATTTTACAACAATCAGATACTTTATCTGCTCAAAACTTCTCAATCAAACTATTGGAACCATCAGAAGAAATTTGGGAGAGTGCTTGTGAAAAAGGATATTGGGATTGTGCTGCTGATGAAATTAGGCAATTTAAAATAACCAAACCAAGTATTCAATTTTGTTATATAGAATCTGCATGTACAGTTTATTTATGGTCTGATAGAAATAAGAATTTTACTAAAATTCCATTATCAGATTAAAGACTAAAAGCACCCTAGGGTGCTTTTTTATTGTCCACCTTTTCCATGACAGTGAGTGTATAGCCTTTCATTCGACTAGCAAGCTCCATCATTAAAATCTCAGTTGGAATATTTTCGACAGCCTTTTCAAAATCATCTTCATGTGGTGCGGAGTGAAAACCCCGTTCAATATAAAAAATCATAGCATCATTTAAAGAGCTTTCATTTTTATTAGCTTCTTCAACTAGGCGTGCATGTAAATCAGGTGGAATACGAATTTGTGTTCGTATTGGTAACACTTTCTTCATTTTCGTTTCCTTAAAATAAATATTGCACTACTTTGTAGTGCGTGTTAAAGTTTGTTTATGCACTACATTGTAGTGTTGAATTTTAATTTAAGCAATAAAAAACCTCGATGACTTTGGACGGCTATCGAGGTTCTCATCAACTACTGAGAGGCAATTGATATGTCAAATATAGCACAAATCAATGATACACAAGTATCCATTATTAATTTTAAGTCAATTCCAGTTGTTACCACTGAAATGCTGGCTGATTTTTATGGTACTGACATCAACAACATTCGCCAAAATTTTTCTCGAAACTCTGACCGTTTTGTGCAAGGTAAACACTACATTAAACTTGAAGGTACTGAATTAAAAGATTTTAAGAACAGCGTGACAGATAGTCACGCTGTTAAAAAAGGTGCTAGAACAGTAAATCTCTGGACGGAACGTGGTGCAGCTCGTCATGCAAAGATGCTTGATACTGATCAAGCATGGGATATCTTTGAGCAATTGGAGGATTGCTACTTTCACCGCCAAGAGATTTTAGCTAAAACCCACAAATCGGAACGCACTGCATTACATGATGCTCATACTATGCTTGTTGCTAAAACCAAGCATTTAAGTTCTAGTGATGCATGGAAGTTAATTCATCAGCGCTTTAATGTTGATGATATAGCGCTCATCCCATACGATGCGATTCCTGTCGCCGTGGAATATGTTCATCATTTGATTGCGCTTTATAGTAATGCGGAGAAGTCAGTCAGAGAGGAGTCTAAACCTTGGCAAAATATGGATGTTCAGTTTTTAATGTGGTATGTGCCGATTCTCTCAAAACTGATTAAAAATAATATCCATCCAGCATTATCTTTACTTGGGTGTGAATATGCAGGACTTCTTCTTGGGTATTCTCAGGAGATATCTAGTAGTGCAAATGTGTTAAATAAACTCGCCATTAAAGATGGTATGACACACTACACTCATTTAGGTGGTCAGCCCGTGCATGCGTTGGATCGACACTAAGTTAAATGACAGTTGTGTGAGTTTAGAACCACTCGAAAGAGTGGTTTTTAAAATTAAAAACTACTCATTATTTCTTTGCTTTGTCACAATTAATTGATAAATTGAACAAAATTATTGCGAGTAGTGAATAATGGGAATTAATCTGAAAGAATTTAATAAACGCATTGAAGAGTTTAAAAGTACTGGTGAAGAGCCTACAGAGATTGTAGTTGGTTATAAAACATATTCAAAGTTAATGAAAGAAGAAAAGTTTATTGATCATCTCAGCAAAGATCAGAACGATCCAATGGTTCGGTACTATAAGGGCATTAAGATCAAAATGATTACAGAAAAACATTATGTAGAGATCAAATAAACAAAACCACCGAAAGGTGGTTTTGTTTATATGCTATATTTTATAAAAGATATTGTTTTTATTGGGGATGTAATGAAACTAAAAGCTATTTTAACTTTTATTTTATCAATGGTTGTTGTTAATGCTTGGGCAGTAGATTGGGATAATCCAAGTATTGATGATTGTGAATCAAATGCAGATCTCATTGGTTATATGATTACGATTAAATCGGTATGTAATTTAGAAACAGAAAGTGATAATAATTCATTTGTTGAAACAATGAATGAAGTTAGTAAGAAGTGCATAGCTCAATACGGTGAGAAGCCGATGGCAAATGCAATGCGAATGGGGATTTTTTCTGTAAAAGGTGAAGTGGAAGAAGTAGGGCGAAATGCGACTTGTTATAGAGCATTGGATGAATATTCAGGATTATTTAACTGATTTATAAAACAAAATTTACCGCCATATTGGCGGTTTTTTATTGCCTGAGGAAAAGTAATGGCAAACGAAGTTGAAGTAAAAATCACAGCCTCAACTGAGGCTCTTAGCCAAGGCATGAATCAGGCAACTGATAAAGTTCAAGCTGCGGCAGTCGATATTAATCGTATAGCAGATACGATCAAAAATGCATTTGATGGTGTGCGTGATTCACTTAAAAACATTGATATCAGTTTAAATATTGATATGAGTGATATGCAGCAACGATTAAATAGCGCAGTCAATACGATTCGTACACGTATCAATAGTATTGCTGATGATACTAAGATCAAACTACATGTTGATACCACATCACTAAATACAGAGATGGGGCAAGTTGAAAGCTTAATTCAAGCTCGTTTAGCCTCTTTACCGATTCAAAATATCCGCTTAGATATTGATACGCATGAGATTCAGCAAAAGTTTAATCAGCTTGGTGCACAAATTATTAAGGTGAAACCAAAATTAGACAGCCCATCACTGACCGCTGAAATTGCACTGATTAAAAATAGATTGAACGCTGCATTTGCCGCAGGAATTAAAGTTAAAGTCATTCCGAGTTTATTGCAGGCAGATATTTCAAATCTAAAAACCAAGTTAGAAGGCTTAACCAATAAAACCTACAAAGTAAAACTTGGGATAGATCTCACGTATTTAAATAACCAGATCAATATCGCACGCTCAATGTTGAGCAACCTAAGTAGTGGTTTGGCAATAGATATTGATGCAACCAGTAATCTACTTCGTGCATCACTTGATCGTGTCAAAGTAGCGTTAGATTTATTACGTCATCAGCTTGGTGCGGGTGGTGGTGGAGGAGGTGGACCATCAGGCGGTGGTGGAGGTTCTGGTGGTGGTAGTGCAGGCATATTAACTAGTTTTGCAGGGAACTTTCTTGCCAATATGGCTGGTGAGTTGGTTATGCAGATCGGTGCATTAACGGGAGAAGTGATTCGCAATGCACGTGAAATTGAAAATATGTCACGCCTTGCCAATGCAACCACACAAGAATTTCAGGAGTGGGCTTTTGCGTCATCCTCTGTGGGTGTGAGTCAAGAAAAACTCGGTGACATCATGAAAGATGTAAACGATAAGTTCGGTGATTTCATGCAAACAGGTGGCGGGGAAATGGCAGATTTCTTCGAAAAAATTGCACCTAAAGTTGGAGTGACTGCTAAAGAGTTTCAGGGATTATCAGGTCCACAGATTCTTGGTAAATACTATGAAACACTCCAGAAAGCCAATGTATCACAAGCTGAAATGACATTTTACATGGAGTCGATCGCCAATGATGCGACTTTACTTGCGCCGTTGCTTGCAAACAATGGTGAAAAACTTAAAGAGATGTCCAAACAGGCACATGAGCTTGGTGTGATTCTTGATGATGAAGCAATTCAGGCAACCAAGGACTTTCAAGGTGCATTGGGCTTAATTGGCTCAACCATTAAAGGGGTTGTGGCGAATGTGGTTGCTGATCTAGCTCCTGCATTAAAGCAAATGGCAAATAACTTTTTGACGTATATGTCTGAGTCGAAAGGAGCCGTAGATGGGGCAATCAATGCCATTATTACCATTTTTGAGAGTCTAGCGAGTATTTGTGGCTCTGTTGTTGGTTTGATTGGTGATCTTTGGTCAGACTTAACAGAAGGTATTGGTGATGGCTCACTGCAACAAATCACTTTTATGGACTTGGTTGCGGGTGCAATGAAAGGTTTTGCTACAGTAGCCATTGGTTTGAAAGTTGGGATTCAATCTGCTTTTGCTATTATTCGAGCTGTAATCGTATCTTCTTGTCAAGCTATCATTATTACTTTCAATGGTGTGAAAAATGGCTTTGGTGGTTTAAAAGATACCATTCAATATGGTTTAGATGTTTTAAATATCAAATTTAAAACATTTGGGAATGTGGTTAGTCACTTAATGAAACTTGATTTCTCTGGTGCAAAGCAGCTTATGATCAAGGACTGAGAGAATTAAGTGCGATTACCGATACCTATACCTCCAAAATGGGTTCTCGTTGGACTGATTTTTCTGCCACATGGGGTAATGGGGTAAACAAATCCGTTGCTTCTATCAAAACAGCAGGTCAATCTATTGCAAACACAACTGCGGAAGGTAATCAAAGCCTTTTGGATCTTTATTTACCTAAAGATAAAGAATCTAAGCCGCCACCACCGATCAAACCACCACCAAATACTTTTAATTCAAATAAAGGTATTGGCACTGGTACGAAAGATGATGATAAAAAAGCAAGTGATAAGGCAAAAAGTGACGCAGAAAAAAAACAAGATATTTTAACAGTCAATGATCGTGTTAAGGCAAATGCTGTGAAATACAATTTCGCAGGTCTTGAGTCCAATTACGGCTTACCGAATGGCTTATTGTCAGCAATAAACATGCAGGAAAGCAGGGGTAATGGAAATGCAATAGGTCCGATGACTAAATACGGAACAGCTAAAGGTGGCTTTCAGTTTCTTGATGGGACTGCAAAGCGCTTTGGTATTACAAATCCTTTTGATACTAAGCAAGCTGCCGAAGGTGCTTCTAAATATTTACGCTTTTTATTGGATAAATACGGGGATATTAACAAAGCTATTTCAGCTTATCATGCAGGTGAGGGTAATGTTGATCGTGGTACAAATATAGGTCCAGTCAATCGTCAATATGTGAAAAATGTCAAAGGTTATATGGCAGGCGTAAATGGTGTTGAATCTGGAACAGAAAGTAGTGATTACGACAAAGCATTGCAAGAACAGATCCAAATTGCTGATAAAGCCGAAAAAGAGCGACTTGAGTTGAAATACAAGTACGCTTCTGAACAGGAAAAAGTGGAACAGGATTTAGCAAAAGCGATTCAGCGTATTAATGACTCCACTGCTTCAACCGACGATAAAACAGCCTATCGCATCAAAGCCGAACAAGAAGCTCAAGCACAAATCGTTGAAATTAAGCTGAAAGCTTTAGATCAAGAACAGATGATTGATGAACGGGAAATTCAATTTAAATTAGATACAGCACAACGAATATTTGAAATTGAAAAAGCAAATATTCAGGCTGCATTTGATGCAGGTCGAATTTCCAATGTAGAAAAGCTAAAACTCGAAAAACGACTCGAAGATCAAATGTACCAGATCAAGCGAGAGGGTTTGTCAAAGCGTTTAGATTTAGAGGTAGCAAAGGCTAATTTAACAGGCAAAGATGATGGTCTTATCTCTGCAAATAATGCCATCGTTGATTTAGATCACCAAAAAGCAGTTTCAGATACGCAAAAACCGCAATTACTCAGTGAAGCTGAAATGGCAGATTTTGAGAAAAAGTTTGGTGGTTTGACTTCACGTATGTCGAGCCTGTGGGATCAAGGCATTCAAGCCATGATGAATGGCACACTAACTTGGAAAAATGCTCTAAATGCTATTTATTCTGAATTGGCAGCTGAATTTATTCAACAGATGATTACAGCCCCAATGAAAAAGTATGTAGCAAGTATGGCACCACGTTTGGCTGCAAAGCTTGGCTTGATTAAAGCTGAAACTGCCATTGAAGTTGCTGGACAAACAGCCCAAACAGCGGCAGTGGTAACAGGTGAGACAACCAAAACTGCAGCAACATCTACAGGTGTTTTTGCTCGACTGGGTTTGAAGTTAATGGAGGTCTTAAAATCCATCATGATGTCAGCATGGGAAGCGATGGCAGCAGCTTGGGCAGCAATGTCAGCAATTCCTATTATTGGTCCTGCATTGGGTGTGGCTGCGGGTATCGCTGCATTTGCAGGTGTATCTGCAATTGTCGGAAAGGTTGCTTCTGCTCGAGGAGGCTATGATATTCCTGCAGGTGTAAATCCTATGACTCAGTTACATGAGGAAGAAATGGTTTTACCTAAGCAACATGCCAATACGATTCGTGCGTTAGGTAAATCGGTAATGAGTGATGGATCAATGCCAGCTACACAAGCAAGTGGTGTAGGTGGTGGTGACATTAATAATTTTAACTTCCAAAGTTGGGACTCTAAAGATTTACGCCGTTTTATGAAAAAACATGGGCGTGAGTTGGCAGGAGGATTAAAAGGGTATGGACGTAATTTTGGTAAATAAGGAGTAACACGTGTCTGATGAATTATTTCCTGAATTACCAGGATTGGAATGGGAGCTTACAAAGACTCCCATTTTTAATACCAAAATTATGACTTCCATCAATGGTCGTGAGCTTCGAGCGAGTTATCAAGCAATTCCTAAATATAACATCACCATGTCTTTTGCTTTCTTGCGAGAGAGCAAAGGACGAAATGAGTTACAGCAACTAGAAAGTTTCTTCACTGAGCGCCGTGGTGCTTTTGATTCATTTCTCTACAAGATGCCAGATGACAATCAGTTTGAATGTACTTTTATTGGGGATGGAAGCACAACAACCTACCAAATCTTCAAAAAAATGCATTCTCTACATATGCCAGTGAGCAACACGATGCAGATGACTCAACCAATTAATCCCAACATGTGGAATCAAGTTGAAACCAAAAATATGTGGGATAGCAACATTGAAAAACCCATGTGGAATAACGAAATGGCGGGAATTAGCAAGGATGGGAAATATATGCTTGCAGCGCCTTTGGCGGAGGGCGAGGAAGTTACTGTTAAGGGAACATTTTTCTATCGTTGTCGTTTTGCCGATGATGAACAGCAGTATTCCAATTTTCTATCCAAACTTTGGAAAGCACAGAAAATCGAATTGGTCGGCACATTAGGAATGAAGATATGAGACAAGCTTCAGCAAAATTAATCGCTCTACTGGATCAAGATCAGTTCTTAATGGCAGATCTATATACCATCACAACAGTTCAGGGTGATGTGTACCGCTATACCAATTACGATCTAGATCTCATTGTTGCCAACCAAGTTTTTAAAGCCGATGGACCTATAACTAGTCGAGAGGGAATCAGCCTTTCACTTGGAATAGAAGTGGATAACTTATCAGTGAGTATTGATACCACAGATGATCAACATTTTAATGATGTGCGAGTTGTTCAGGCTTTTCACAATGGTCAGATGGACGGTGCACGTTTTAAGTTAGAACGAATCTTTATGGACATGAATACACCCACAGATACAAGCGCAGGAACATTGAAGCTGTTTGAAGGTCGAATTATTGAACCTGAACTCGATCGTAATGTGATTGATTTTAATGTTGCTTCAGATCTTGATGATCTTCATATCCAAATGCCACGCAACCTTTATCAGCCTAGTTGTTCAAATACCTTGTTTGATCATGGTTGTGGTTTGCTGCGTGATAATTTTGCTGTCAATACAGTGGTTGAGGTAAACAGCAGTACTTCACGTATTTTATGTACTTTGACACAACCACAAGGTTGGTTCACACAAGGTGTAGTGGAGTTTTTAGAGGGTGGCAATAAAGGTTTAAAACGTACGATTCGTTTGCATGAATCAGGAGCCTTAATTTTGACATTACCTTTACTTGAGCAACCTAAAGAAGGTCAAAAAATCAGAGTTTATCCAGGATGTGATAAGCGATCAGAAACGTGTAACAATCGGTTTAATAATTGGAATCGTTTTGCAGGTAAACCGTTTATTCCTGTCCCGGAGACTGCGGTATGAAAAACCTAGCAGCAGTTGAAGAAGCGAAGACTTGGCTCGGCACTCCATACCATCATCAAGGGCGGATTAAAGGTGTTGGTGTAGATTGTGGCACTTTACTTTGTGAAGTCTATGAAAAAGTAGGGTTGATTGATTATTTCGACCCACGACCTTATCCGCCCGATTGGCATATGCATCAGCTTGGTCAACGATACTTAGAGCATGTAAAAGGTGTATGTTTTGAAGTGGATGAACCACAACCGGGTGACATCGTTTTATATCACTTTGGTAAATGTATTAGTCATGGTGCGATCGTGGTGGAATGGCCAACAGTGATCCATTCATATATCCATCAGGGTGTCATTATCCAAGATGGTACCAAAGGAAGTTTAGCCCGCAGAATTGCGGGCTTTTATCGTATGAAGAGGCTAAAAGAATAATATGGGTGGATTATTTGGTGGTGGTACCACAAGCACAACAGAAACACGTATTAACTCAATGCGTGTTCAGCAATCAGCCTATGGTCTTTGTCAACCGTTGGTATATGGCAAAAACAGAGTCACAGCCAATATGTTTTGGTATGGTGATTTTACTGCAACACCGCATACCACTGTGACCAAATCAGGTGGCAAAGGCGGCAGCTCTAAAACTCGCAATACTACATTTACCTACAATGCTTCATTAATGCTCGGATTGTGTGAAAATAAAATTCGAGATATTGGAATCGTATGGCGAGACAAAGATCAGATTATCAATAAAACTGAAAATGGTATGACCAAGAGTCCGATTGATCAGTTGGGTTTTGAATTATTTGATGGTGATGATAATCCACGTTGGGGGTATATACAGACCAAACATCCCGATCAGGCATTACATTACCCATTTTTGGGTTATGTCGCCTGTGCCAATTATGATCTAGGAAATAGCGCAAGCCTTGCCAATCATACCTTTGAAGTCATTAGTGATATTACACTGTCTGATACTGTACATGATGCCAATCCTGCGGATGTGATTGAGGATTTTATTACGCATCCACGCTATGGGGCAGCACCGATTTTAAATATGGCGGATTTGGCAGAGTTTAGAACCTATTGTCGAGCAGCAAATTTATTAATCAGCCCTGCATTTACAGAACAGGCTGAAGCATATGAAACGATCAACACCATTGTTGAGGCAGTGAATTGTGCAGTGGTACCTAGTCCTGATGGTTTAAAAATTAAAACCTATGGTGATGCTGCTTTGACTGGGCATGGGGTGACATTCACACCTGATTTAACGCCTGTTTATCATTTAACAGATGATGACTTTATTGGTGAGGATGAGCCAATTAAGGTACGCCGTAGCCGTGATACAGATGCTTTTAATCATACGCAAATTGAATATACTAACCGTTACAACCAATACAACACGGAAACTGTAGAAGCCAAAGACCAAGCCAATATTGAAATGTTTGGTTTACGTACAGAAGATGCGGTAAAACTCGATTTCTTTTGTGAGCCCAAAATTGCTCGGCATGCCTGTCAGCTACGTTTACAGCGTTTGTTATATGTCCGCAATGAATACGAGTTTCAGCTTGGTTGGAAGTACTGCCGACTAGAACCCATGGATATTGTGACAATTACGGATATCTCCTTGGGGTTGGATCAATTTCCTGTACGCATTACACGGATTGAAGAAGATGACGAGGGCTTACTCACCATTACCGCAAATGAGTTGTCCGTTGGATCTTACTCAGCAATTGAATATGACCTACAAGCATCCAATGGTTATCAGGGCGGCAATGAAGAACCAGGACATGTGAATGCGCCTGTTATTTTCGAGCCGCCTTTGGATCTTACTAATGGTATCAATCAAGTGTGGATTGCTGTATCAGGTGGAGTGAATTTTGGTGGTTGTAATGTCTGGGCGAGTTTAGACAACACAACTTATGGCATGATCGGGACCATTTATGGATCGGCACGTTATGGTCAATTGGTGGGTGCCATTGATGTAGATGACACAGCATTGCAAGTTCTGCTCAATACACCAAGTCAGATGTATAGTGGTACTTTGGAAGATGCTGAAGCGGATGCGACATTATGCTTGTTGGGCAGTGAATATTTAAACTATCAAGTGGCAACACTGAATGGATCGGGTTTGTATATGTTAAGTGATGTACTGCGTGGTCGCTTCAATGATGCTCAAGCACATATTGCAGGTGAGTCATTTGTTCGTATTGATAAGGCTATTTTTGAACATAGTTTTAATAAAAACCTGATTGGTAAGCAGATCCATTTGAAATTTACCAGTTTTAACGGTCTACAACAGCAAGAACAAACTTTAGATGAAGTGACTGCTTTTAGTTATACCTTGGTGGGTGGAAAGCCTACAGGTGTGAAAGGACTTTCATTACAGTCGCCGTTTATTGGTACAAGTTTTAAAGTGCAGTGGCAGAATGTTGCAGGTGCTTCAGGCTATGTTGTGCAAGTATTATCAAATGGTGTCTTGCTGCGAGAAGTTCAGACAACCAATACCGACTATAGTTACTCTCTTGAAGAAGCCAAAGCAGATGGTTTAGGGCGCTCTTATACAATTCGAGTGGCTAGTATCAGTGGTAGCAATGTGAGTTCATTTGCAGAGTTGAATATTAGCAATCCGATTCCTGTCAAACTTTTAAATGTATATACCTCAGCAACTAAAGATACATTAACTGTAAGTTGGAATCCAAGTGAAGAACCTGATTTAAAAGATTATGCAGTTTGGATAAGTCAAACGGAAAACTTTGATCCGAGTTCGATTGCACCAACGTGGGTCGGATCAGACCTATCTCATACCTTTGAAAAGCTTACATCTACAACGATCTACTATGTGCGAGTTGCTGCACGTGATGTGTGGAAAGACACAGTTTGGAATTATTCAGATCAGTATGTTCAAAGTACTTCTGAAACTTAAATTTGATTAACAACATGAGCACCCATTTTGGGTGCTTTTTTTATGGATGAGATTTTTATGCCATTACCAGATAAGAGTGCACTGATTGGTGCAAATGTTACAGAGCAGGGATTTAAAACTGCTTTAGGTGAGTTTGTTGATAATGCCTCATCTAAAGAGGATGTGAGTACCGCAAAACAAGAGGCTGTGCAGGAAGCTGCTACCGAAGCAAATGTGATTGCAAGTGAGAAGTTGGAGCAGGCGAAAGAGTATACTATAGCGTACGCTGCCGCTAACACGCACAAAGTAGGCTTAGTTGAGCTTGTACCATCGATGCCTATCACATACGTCGGGGTTGGCGTCAACGGCTCTCTAAAGATACAAAATGATGCTCGATACACGTCTATTGCATTTCCTGTGCCGCCTGACACTGATGTAACATTTTGGAATACGAGCAACGTGGTCACGGCAGGATCAGGGGCAGGTATTAGCTACCACACCGCGCTCCCTCCGACTGACGCAAATAGTGTAACTGCAATGACGCCTCACGTCAGCACACATGGTACTTCTGATGCTTACATACACACACGAACGCCTGTCGGCGCTAAATTCGCTGTCGTCAATACCGCGATTACGTCGCTAAATTACAATGTGCAATGGAAAGCACAGGTCGGCTACGGTGTGGACAAAAGTAAAGTTTTTTCCCCGTATACGAATATGTCTGAAGCACAACTTGCAGTTGCTGCTAAAATAGGTAGTACGGCTAACATGTTTGATCAACAGACCAATGCTATTGCGCAGTTTTATGTGAGCTTGACACAGAATGTCATCGCGTGGACAGACACTAAACCTAACTGGAGAATGGCGGTAGTACCTGTCGAAGCTGGCGCAGTATATAAACTACGCATACAAGGAAACACTACACAAGCGAAGCCTGCGTGGTTGATCGGTACGCTTTCACTTGTCGGCGGTCAACCGATTACGCCTGCCTCACTGACAGCCATAGGCGATGACTGGTATACGTGCATCGCTCCTGCTAATACTACTTTTCTACTGATGAATGTGGACTTAGATATTGACTATCCGTTAGTCGATATGCTTGACACATTCGCTGTTAGAAAATATACAGATGCTACAACAAAAGGTGTTACGCATATAGCAGGTACGCCTGTCGCAGACCAAGTCGCAAGAACGCACATGCAAGTACCTACCATGACGGGGACAGCTAATTTATTCGCATCCGCTCAACTTACAACAGGTTACTATATCAGTGTCGTGCCGAACACGCTACAACTCAGTGCTGGCGGTAAAGTTGCTGTTATTCCAGTCAAAGCAGGCACACGGTATAAAATAACATACGCCGCGCAAGCGTCCGATATTTACCGATTCCGATTCATGTCTGATGCTGTTTTGCGCGAGGGCAAAGAGACGGTGGCTGGTACTGACGAGGTCATCACAAGCAACACAGAGCGCTACGTCACAGCTCCAGTGGGCATGACACACATGGTTCTTACTGCTGAGCTGATCAATGCGACGTTCAATTTCAGTATTGTCGCTACATTGCAGGTATCAGACTACAGCAAATATCAACCGACGTTGCGAGAAGTCGTGCAACTGAATGGACTAAGTCTATATGATGCGTATGCGCGCGAGAAGTTAAGTGTACTGGAAAAACAAGTAACTAACGGAGCGTCACGACTAACGGGTAAAAAGTGGATAGTTATCGGTGACAGTATTACAGAAAAGAACTATTGGAGTAACTACAACTACCACTACTATCTTGCGAAAGATGTCGGCGGAATGACTGTATACAACTATGGTATATCAGGCACTGGCTACTTCAACCGCAATGATGTGGCATCAAAGATCACCCAAACTGATGTTGATTTAATTACAATTTTCTTAGGCACGAATGATTGGGGTAATCAGACAGCGGAGAACAGAAAGCCGCTAGGAGTATTCGGAGACACGACAACTGACACAATAAGCGGATGCATCTACGTGCTAATTACGGCAATGATTGTTAAGTTCCCAATAACTCCGATGGCGATCCTGACGCCGCTGCCACGTGCGACAAACTGGGGTGTAAATGCTGCGAATAACGCGTATGGATACACTCTGAAAAATCTAGTCGACCTGCTGCATGTTTACGCGACTCACTTTTCGTTACAGATCATTGATTTATACGCAATATCTAACCTGTATCCGTACAACGCAACCGCTAATGATCACTTCTTTAAAGCCCCAAACTACGAAAGCGGTGATGGGCTGCACCCAAACGATGCAGGTCATATAGCTATCGCTCATAAATTACGACACAAACTAGAGCAAATAATTTAGCCCAATCGGGGGCTTTTTTATTGCCAAAAATAGGGGGAATACATGTCTGAAAACGAGTCATACGGACTCAGAGTTGAGAAAAAGATTGACGCAATGCAATCAGATATTCGTATGTTATCTGATCATGTCACACGACTGACATTCATTAATGAGGCACACAAATCAGCAAGTGAAGAAAATCGCAAAGACATCGATGCGCTAGACTTAAAAGTTTCAGCACTTGAGCATAAGTCATCAATGCAGGATGGTGGAATTTCTGTCATTAAAATTATTTTGGCATTGTTTGCAGGCACTGTGATTTCAGCATGTGTTGGTGTTGGAGCATCAATTATCCAAATGAGTCAAGAACTATCAATTGTTAAAGAAAAAGTCGCAAGACTTGAGGAAGTTAGTAAATGAAATTAATTGGAAATAACTGGCGAGAGCGCTGGCAATTCTGGACAGTGAAATTAGGCACTTTTTTAAGTGCTTTTTTTTCACTTGTGATTTTGTTCAGTGAGCAAATGTTACAGATTTGGCATGCGATTCCACAAAATATAAAAGATCGTATTCCTGAAGACTGGGGGATTTGGATTGGCTTAGTAGTTTCAATAGCTTTGACTGTAGTTCGCTTAAAGCCGCAGGCAAAGTTAAATCAGATTCAATCATTTGTCACAGTGACAGCAGGGCACTCGAATGCAGATCCGGGAGCAGTCAACGGCAAATTCAAAGAAGCTGAATTGGTTACAAAGTTCCGTAATGCTGTAGCTCATTATTTGAAAGAGGCGGGTGTCGCAATCAAAACCGATGGTATTGGCTCTGATAACCAGAATTTAAATACAGCCATTAAATTGATTAAAGGCTCTGATGTTGCTGTTGAATTTCACATGAATGCAGCAGCAAATAAGACAGCGTATGGCATTGAAACTATTGCATTACCGAAAGACAAAAAATTAGCGCAGGATCTATCAAAAGTTGTGGCCAAAGCTTTCAATTCTAAATTGCGTGGAGATGCGGGTTGGATTGATCAAAGTCAGTCAGCACGTGGAAAGCTTGGCTTCATCAGCAATGGCGGTTTAATCGTTGAACTTGGTTTTATTTCAAATGAAACTGAGCTAAAAACATTTAATGAAAAATATTGGTTAGCTGCACGTGATGTTGCTGATGTTCTAATTCATCATATTAAATAATACAGTTATGTATGGTTTTTAAGATGATAGATTGTTAAATTAAGCTATTGGGTAAGAGATGATTTTACCCAATATTTTTCGACTCTTTAACACATTAATAAAATCAATAGGTTATAAACATGGTTCAAAACTTGGGTATTTTGATATTTTAAGTTTTAACTCACTGTTATATTTCTGATTTTTGCTGTATTATTACAGTTCACTGCCGTATAGGCAGCTTAGAAATGACTGAATCTCATTGCCATAACTACCTTGATGTTCACTGCCGTAT
>NZ_LQXQ01000049.1 GCF_003268395.1 Acinetobacter sp. CFCC 10889
TATTTTTATATATTAAATGAACGTCTAAGTGTAGATAGTACGGATAATCTAGCATACAAAATTTATCTAAATGAATATGGCATTGTTGTGGATCTAATCAATAAAATTACACAGGAAGTTTTGCTAAGTCGTAAAAAAATTATGTACTTAAAATCAAATGCTTTTGCTTTCGCCATAGACAGTAAGATCAATCCTTCTACACATCATTATGCAATTATCTAATCGAATTTAATTCTACCTAACCCTGTCATTTTGGCAGGGTTTTTCATTTCTAAGAGGTTTCAAAATGGCTCTATATAAAGCGCAAGGTTATGACCTGAATGTACCCATTACGGTACAAGCATCGGGTCTAGTGGTATCACAACGTGTCGTTGTTGGTTTTTTGGCAGTAACAGCGTTGGCAGCGAATGATGTAATCCTGTTGGGTGAATTACCACAGGATTATGTTTTAACAGATGTAGAAATTGATCTTGAACAGGTTGTTGCAGGTGCAACGGTCGATGTCGGTATCTTAAACGAAGCGGAAACCGCCGTAGAATTTAGCTTAATCAATGCAGGTAGCTTGGCAACCGCAGGTTATGTGTCTAAAAACTCGACCAAAGCATTACGCAATGGGCGTTTTGATAAAAAACGTGTCATTGGTGCAGTGGTGAAAGCAGGTGGTAGTGCCGCAGCAGGGACGAAGATCGGCTTTACGATTAAAACACGTAACGCTCAATCTGACGAATAACTTAAATCAAAAAAAAGGTGGACATGTTCCACCCTTTTTTTGTTTGACTTTTTAGGACAACAACTATGTCTACATTAAAAGATACCGATTTAAAATCGAAAAACCTTGTGGAATCTATCATTCAGCGCAAAGGTGGTACAGAAATCACTTTCGGACATGGACACCACAAACAAGTTAAATACAAATTTCAGCCTGCATTGACGTTGCCTGATGTGCCACACGTCTGCATTGTTGATAATAATGAACATCGTCAACGCTTGCTTGAAATCAAAGAGGGCTTTCGACTGTATAACCCCCAAGATACAGATGATGATCAAGACGATACACCGCCGTCAATTGATTTAGATAAAAACGGCGAAAACACAGTCGATTATGAAGATTTACTTGGTCTAAATGCAGATGAAGTTACAACGGATTGGTTAAAAGCTTACGCAAAAGATCATCTTGGTGTAAGCGCAACCAGTAAAGCCGCAATTACTGAATATGCTCAGAAAAACTATGGCTTAGAACTTGAAGGCACAATGACACCAACCAATATGTTACGTGCAGTCATGAAAGCTGAACAAGCCAATCAACAAAAAGAAAGTGATGCAGCAAAGCTTGCAAATACTTAATTTCAGCCTATTGATCAATTAATGCTCTAAAACGGAATTTAGAGCATTTTTTTGGAGTAATGAAAATGCCCGCAGTTACATCGACCACATATAACCGTTTATTCAATGATGCACGTTTAACACAGCTTGGAGATGCAGATGGGGTGACATGGTCAATTGCAGCCATGATCGTGGCATATAACCAAGCAAAAAATATGCTCATGGGCTTACGTCCTGATGCTTTTACCAAAGTATCGCAAATTTCATTAATTCAAGGTTCAAGACAGTTTTTGCCTGATGATGGATTACGCTTGTTTAGTGTAGTGCGAAATATTCAATCTAATGGATCTATTGGTCGTGCAATTCGCCAAGTCGCAATTTCTGACTTAGATGCAATGAGTCCTGATTGGCATGCAATTACAGGTACTACAGTTTATGAATATATGTTTGATGAACGCAGCCCTAAACACTTCTATGTCTATCCTGTGCCACCCTCGGAAAATACAGTAAAAGTTGAAATCGAATATTCAGCAATGCCGCCTGATATTAGCAAAGATGATATGGATGACTTTCTGCCTTTTGATTCTATTTATGATCAGCCATTAATTGAGTTAATGCTCTATAAACTACTCAGTGGTGACAATCAACAAGGGCGGAACAATACCGAACACATGCAAGCGGCTTTAGGTTTATTGGGATTACAGCAAGAAAAAGCCAAGACCAATAATCCTGCCAATCGTGAGGTTTAAACATCATGGCTGAATATGATCAATTCCTCCCTGCGATCACAGCTTTTGTCAGTAATCGCTGTCCACGTCTAATCATGCTGAACGCTGTTAAATCGGTTGTACGCAAGTTTTGTGATGATTCTAATATTTGGGTGCATGACTGCCCTGAATTTGAAATTACGGCGCAAGATGAGCGTAAATTTAAGCTTGAAATACCGTATCAGTCCACGATTTGTAAATTGTGGACCATACATGGACGTGAAGCATTGCACGATACGCACCAACTTTACCGTGAGCAGCCGTATTACCATTTAAATCACAGTAGCGAGATTGTTTTTGAAGAAAGTAAGCTGCATTGCTTGCCGAAAAAAATCAATGTCGTGGTGTCCTTATCCCCCACTCAAGATAGTTTGACCTGTCCTGATTTTATCTTTCAGCGTTATCACGATGCTATCGTATCGGCTGCGATTGTGCATTTACAGCTCATGCCTTCACAAGAATGGAACGATCCAAGCATGATACAGCCACATGAGCAGCGTTATCAGCAGTATTTAGCACAAGCCATCCGTGATCGTGAAGATGGTTTTATGATGGCACGTCAAACAAGACGTGTTGTTCCATACTATATGTAAAGGCTTAAAGAACATGGCAACAATACTCAAAAAACTTACGGTTGATGCTGAAAATTTAGGGATATTTCAGCCTATCTTAAAAGCAGAAATATGGAATCGCCGTTCTTATTTGGTTGATACCTTTGTCACTATTCCTGATTTTCATCAAAAGTTCATAGATATTCAGAATAACGAGCTATTGATTAATTTATTGCGAAATACATACGGTAGTTTCTATGAAATCGTACTGTTTGGTGCTGCAAATATTGAGTTGTTGCGCTGTTTCTTTATCATGCCTGATAGTGACAGTAATCTATCCGACATTCGCCTACTCACGGCGTATCCTGAAGCCAGTACCGTGGCAACATCATTCTTAATGTTATCTGATACGCCTGATAGCTATTTTCAGCAAGGCGGAAAGGTTGTTGCAGTACGTGAAGATGAAAAAGGATTAGAATTTATAGATTGTCATTGTGGTGAGCAACCTGATGATATTTGTGCAGGTTCAACAGCAACGGCAGTGGTTAGTTATGATCCTAATAGTGTTTATACAGTAACTTTAGATGATGTAGTGATTGCATCCTTAACTCCAATATATTTTAATATTATAGGAGAATTACAATATCCAGACTTGGCTGAAGCTTTTGATAACAAAGTTAAAGCACAAGGACTTATGAATGATAATCAAATTAAGTTTACTAGTTTAATTAAAGATGTGCAGCGTATAAAAGTTCAAGCTTTTATTGGATTAGATGGTGATTCAGAGAATATTGCTAATCCTATTTTTACTCCTATATCTCAAGATAATTTATCGTTACGTTACTTACCTAAAGATTTAGTGTTACCAAAATATTCTGAGGTTGAGTTTTGTTTAGCTCATGGAGAAAATTACCCACCGTATGCTGTATTTAAAACCACTGCATCATGGGGAACAGTATTGCCTGCAACAATCACCATAAATGGTGCTGTCCATACAGGTAATCTCTACGGAGAATTAGCAGATATTTTAGCGCACAGTTATAAGATTTATACAGGGCTTGAACGTCAAGATGATGATTGCTATCGCATTGTCTTTGCAGGTGATATTTTTGCAGATAATTTTGATATAAAAATTGAGCTGAATATAGGTACTGAAATTTCTATAGATGATCATGGCTTTTATTCAAACAACCCGACTATTCAGTTACTAGACTTAACAACGGCGACTTTCAATCTCGGTAAGCTTGTGTGTCAAATGGGTGTTTGGCAACATGGTGTAATACAGTTAGGTAACCCAATTTTTGGGGAAAATTACGAGTGTAGGGTCAGTGATCGTGTTCTTACCGAAAGTGTAACAACAACAAAAGTTGCAGGGGCTTTAAATGGCGATCCAACTGCATATTGTGCAAACACATATTATCCTCAAGAGTGTGTCAAATCTATGTTGTTTTCAGATTTAGCAGAGCAGTGGAATGTCGAATTGGCTAGTATTTCAGCAATAATCTCTGATTTTAATCAAAATCCTGTACTAAAACCACTGAATACTGAAACGGCTAAAATGGTTATTCAACCTACAGACACTCTCCCACTAACACAGATGCATGTATTAGGTTATGTGATTCCTATTTGTGGAATGCCGATGTAAATTAAATATATTCAATTTTTCAAATCCGCCGTAATAGGCGGTTTTTTTCGTCTAAGGAAAAGTTATGGCAATTATTCAACATAAGCGTGGTGTTCCATTTTCCAAGCTTGGACAGTGGCAAAATGCGCTAAAAACGCCTATTGAAGTTGGTTTAGGTCGTGTTGAGGTACGAAGTCAAATTCGTACACAGGATGGAAAACTTGTCGCCACATGTGACGTAACATATCCCACGGCGATTAGTTTTAAAATACGTGTTGCAAATACAGATGATTGGGTTATAGATCGGCTGTATTGGGATATTAAATACATTATTCCAAATCAAGATGAAGAAGTCACAGAAACCATTTTTATTGATGTATTAAAAGAGGTAACTGACTAATGCGAACGATCATCATAGATGAAGCTGATGCACTTTTTGGACAAATCACCAATATTTTTGATAGTCCTACACGTACCATTATTGGCATGGTGAATGATCTTGGTATTGGTGCGGATTTACAGACAATCATTAATGCTTTTAATGACCTTGAAAATAAATACGATGAGTTGTTAGAGCGAATCAATATTCTTGAAGAAAAGCTTAAAAATTTTGATGGTGACAAAGCGTTAGTCAGAATTAATCAGGTCGTGATGGTCGATGCTTCTGTATCTGATATGACTGCATTCATGGGTTACGGCGCATGGGAGTTATACGGACGTGGACGCTTTCCATTTTGTGCAGGAACTATCTTAGATGAAAATGGGAAAGCAAAGACTATTCAGGTCGGTGAAACAGGTGGCGAAGCTTTCGTTGCATTAAAAGGGGAAAATAATGGTCCGCATAGTCATCCTTTAAATCTTAAAACGTCAATCGTTGGACGTAAAAATATTGAATTCTTTCCTCTGTTCCCTGAACCGGGTGACAACAAGATGACGACAGGGGAATCAGGCGAAGGTAAGCCGCATAACAATATGCCGCCGTTTATTGCAATGCAGTTTTGGAAGCGAGTGGGGTAGTCATCATGCGTATATCTTTGCAGAACTTTACAGGCGAATTCCCTCGTATTCATGAATCACGTTTAAAAGACGATGCAGCAGCTTTGGCGCAAAATGTATCGTTTATGTCGGGAACATTAAAACCGATGTTTAAAGTGGTTAAATATAAGAATCTTGTACCTTTAGCCAATAATGAAAAAACTAAAGACGTTTATCAGTTCAGGATTGATGAAAGTCCTTTTTGGTTGCAATTTGGCATTGATGTTGATGTTATTCTCAGTCCAATCAAAGATGATCAATATCACCGTATTTATTGGACAGGGGACAATAGGGCAGGTGGTGCGCCTTTATTTGTGAAAGGGGTCGATGCTGTAGATGGTGCTGAACCATTTCCATTGACTTATAGAAAACTCGGTATTCTACCGCCAAGTAATATCCCAACTATTGTACGCAGTACCGAAGCGACAGACGATGATCTATCTGATGAAGTACGTTTTTATGTCTATACCTTTGTCAATGATATTGGTGAAGAATCCGCACCAAGTCATCCAAGTTCACAGGTGATTGTTCCTAGAATTGGTGCTGAAGTGGTTATCGGCAATTTATCTATTCAAGCAGCTAATTCAGGTCGCAATATCATTGCTTATCGCATTTATCGCACGACTACAGGCACAACAGGAAATGCTCAATTTCAATATGTCGGTCAAGCCAGTGCATCAAGTACAGAGTTTTTAGATAACTTCATGAGTGAGGAACTAGACGAAACACTCAAAACAGAACTATGGGATGCACCACGTGAGGATATGAAAGGCTTAGGCTTGACTGCCTACGGTGTAGCTTATGGTTTTAGTGGCAAAATCGTCTGTATTTCTGAACCATTTTATATGTATGCTTTCCCACGTGATTACGAACTAACCACACAGCATAATATCGTGGCAATGGGGCATTATGATGCCAATATTATCGTGGCTACAGATGGAAATCCTGTAGTGGTGACAGGTGTTATGCCAAGTGCAGGTATGACGATGACTGAATTACCACTCAATGAATCGTGTGTATCGAAGCGGTCGCTTGTCAGTCTAGGTTATGGCGTGATCTATGCTAGCCCGAATGGTTTAGTTTTAGCTTCAAATAACGGCGCACAAATCATTAGTGAGGGTTTTTTTGATCGGGACGAATGGAACGCACTCAATCCTAAAAGTATTCACGCCGTGGAGTATAAAGGACGTTATTTGTTCTTTTATCGTGTCAGTGATGAAGAAAAAGGCGCATTTATCTTTGATCCAAAGGATTTAAGCACAGGCATTGTACGCCTAAGTATTTGGTGTGAAGTCGCTCATCGGGATGTTAAAAATGATGAAATTTATTTACTGCAAAATGACAACAAACTTCAATATTTTGATTTAAATAGCAAGACAGAACGTGAAAATTATACATGGCGTTCTAAAAAATTCCGTTCTGATGGTAATGGATGCCGAATGTTGGCAATGCGTGTCATTGCTGACAGTTACAACGATTTGAATGTTCGTGTGATTGCTGATGGCAAGCTTTTCTATGAAAAATTTGCAGTCAATGATCGTCCATTTCGCTTGCCGAACCATAGTGCTAAATCATATTGGCAAATCGAAATCAATGCTCAGGATGAAGTCACCGAAATTATCTTAGCAGAAACGATGCAAGAGGTGATGAACTAATGGCAAAAAGCAATAATATTTCCCGAAACCTGCCGAAAGTCACTAATACAGGCAATGCTTTGCTCAATATGTGGCTCGGTGCAGCAGATGAAATCATAAAAGATTTGCGGCAGCGTTTAGCAGTCATTGAAAAAAATGCAGTCACTCAAAAGTCAACTGTAGCGAGTACAGCAAAAAGTACAACTGACGAAAGTACAGAACATGAATTAATATCTAATAAAATCAGTAATATTTCTGAGCAATCCAATGATGTGCAATATCCTTCAGCGAAAGCGGTCTATAAGTACGTTAATTTATTAATTGATGATTTAGATGCCGATGCTGAAAATTGGGAGATTGAAACACAGACTTTTGCAAGTTTAGATGCTCTTGTACGGGATAAACTTAAAATCATTGGTACGGGAACATTTAAAGGGCAACAACTGAATGATGGTGATGTGGTTGAAGTCTATAAAGACAGTGATGGTTTATTGAATGTCATTAAAATTCGAGATAGTTTAGCTCTACGCAAAGGTGAAGCATCGACTGATGATTTAACTGAAGGTGTAACGAACCTTTTTTTTAATCAACCACGTGTTTTAGCAACGGTCTTGGCTAATTTTGTACAGGTCGATGGAACAGTTAAAGATACGGACAGCATCTTAGTTGCATTTGGAAAATTACAAAAACAGCTTTCAGAAATCATCGGCTTAGATACAAAAATTCAAGACTTACGAACTGATCTTGATAGCTTGGATGCAACGGTCGTAACTTTGCAAACGCAGTTAAGTAATCATGCAACACATATTTCAGATTTAGAGATTGATTTACACACTTTGGACAGTGAAGTAGATACTTTAACTGGCGAAGTGTATGGAAAAATTAATAAAGCAGATCTACTCATTGCATTGGCAGGGACTGCTCCATCGTCAGGTACTTATATCATTCAAATCGTTGATGGTGTAGTATCATGGGTATAAGTAAAAGTGCTGTAAATTTTGTGCCATTTGGTACACCGAAACAAGTTTAAACGCCAACCTAAAAGTTGGCTTCACGTGCTTGTAGAAGGTGGACCATGACAGAGTTATGCCAGTATCAAAAAAAACAAGGCTTTTACAGAGCTGCTTTTGATTTTCAAAATACGCTAAAACAATTTAAACAAGCGGAAATTCCTGTATTTCATCATTTTTCATTAGGACAATATGCCCGTGAATGTCATTTGCCTGCACAAACTTTTGTGATCGGCAAAGTGCATCGTCACGCCCATGTCAATGTCATTTCAAAGGGTCGTGTCGCCCAAGCTGATGAAAACGGTATCAAAATCCTTTCAGCACCTTGCACATTCATTAATGAAATTGGCGCAAAGCGTGTTCTATACGTGTTTGAAGACACAATATGGACCACGATTCACAATAATCCAAGTAATACACAAGACTTGGCACTGATCGAAGCAGAAGTCATCGTACCTGAATATGAGGTTGAGGACTTTATTCAGCAATTACACATGAAAGATTTACCGCAAATTGGAGAGAAATAATGTCTTGGGTAGCCGCAGGGGTAGGTGCTGCAACGGTCGTAAGTGGCTTAGTGAGTGGCAGCAAAGCAAGTAAACAACAAAAGAAAGAGTTTGCCTTAAAACAGGAAGCTTTAGCATTCGATAAACAGCGTTATAGCGATGCAACAGATTTATATAGTGGTTCTATTAAAGGCTTGGTTGACTTAGCCAATGATGATGTAAGCCCCGATTTGGGGGGTGTAACCAGTCGTGCTTTGGCAGATGTCAGTACGCAATTCGATAATGCTCAAGAGATTTTGGCACGTCAAAATGCACGTATGGGAATTAATCCCAATAGTGGGCAAGCACAAGCATCTATGCGTCAGACCGCACTTGCTGAAGCTTTAGCCAAATCAGGCATTACCACGGCTGCACGAGAACAAGAACGTGTGAATGCCAACAACCAACATTGGAATCGTCTAAATACAGTAGCAACTCTAGGGGTAAATCAAATCAATGGCACTGCGGCAAATGTCAATCAGTCTGCGAACAGTTTGGCGAACAGTTATGGTCGAAATGCTGATTATCTTAATCAAGCATCAAGCAATGCCATTAGTAGCGGTTTAGGTGCGATTGCAGGGGCAGATTGGGGTGGTCTTGGTTCATCATCGGGCGCTCAAAAATCTGCACCAAGTAAATTGGGTAAATAAGGAGTATCACCGTGTCTTTTTCAATTGGTGCTTTTGCAAATGGTTTAGCAGGTGCGACAGATCGTATTGTCTTACAGCAAAAAGAAGCTGCTCAGCTTAAACGTCAGCAAGAAGAACAGGAATATAACCGCAAACGTCAAGCGGTCGCTGATGAACAGGCGGCGCAATTGCATGATCAAAATGTGCAAAAAAATGAGATTTTACTCAATAATGGTTTACGTGAACAAGCCGAACAACAGCGCACTGACGAGTTAAAAAGTCGCATTGGTGTTCTTCAGAGATATAAAGCAAGTGGTGATACCAAAGGTGCTTTTGATACATCTATAGCAACAATGAATAAGGACAATGAAACCAATCCATCTTGGAATCAAGATCATACTATTTCTTACTACATTGATCCTGAAAATCCCAACATGGCAACATTGAATATTGTCGATAAGAAAACAGGGAATATGGTTAAGCAAATTAATCAGTATGCGAATACGGATACATTGATTGATATGATTTATTCTCAAATCGACCCTGTTGGAGCTTATGAGAGTGCCACCGCAGGCAAAGCCAAACTTGCGGAAGAAACCCGAAAAAATGACTTTGAATTGAAAAAACTAGGCGTTCAAAGTGATTATAAGTTAGATGAACTCACACATAAAGGCAAAATTGATCAAATCTTACAAGATGGTAAATTTCAGAATAACTATACTTTGGAAGGGATTCGCCAACAAGGTGCTAACTACAGGGAGCAGGTCAAACAGGATAATGAAAATTATCGTTCGGATAGTAAAATATCAGCAGATCCTAAAGTAGTTCAACAAGCAGGTGGGGCATTAGGTTATGCAAGGAGCAACTTAGATCAATTTAAAAACCTGAGTGTTGACACGATTTTTAATCATTTGATGCAACAAGAAAGCGCAGGGAATCACATTGATAAAAGAACAGGTCAAATGACACGTTCACCTAAAGGCGCTTTGGGGATTGCTCAAATCATGCCTGATACAGCAAAACAAATTTATCAAGAAACAGGTATTGATGTTTATTCATCTGCTGAAGCAAATATTGCAGGCGGAAAATATTATCTGAACAAGATGCTGCAATTAAACAACGGCGACATGACGAAGGCTTTAGCTGCATATAATGCAGGGAATGGGCGTTTAAAACAGGGAATAGCGAGAGCTACTAAAGCAGGGCATCCTGAAAGATGGTTGGACTATATGCCACCTGAAACAAGAGATTATGTACCTAAAATTTTAGGAAAAATGATCAATGCCTCTAATACCATTCAAACTCAAAATAGAGGTAACTACGCCGTTGCTACTAGTGGCAAAGCAACTGATTCTATCAAAACTGTATCTGCGAATATGACCAGTGAACTTGGTTATGAAGGCAAGAACAATGCAGCCGTGATCGGTGGGCTATCAGGACTTCAACCGAAGATTGTCAAATTTACATCTGATCCAACTTACAAAGGTCGTTTTGATGCTTATCAAGATATTTTGACACTGGTACAGCGAGTTGTAGACCGTTCACCAATGAGAGCGAACATGTCTGTTCAAGAACGGAATGAATATGTTCATCAAAAAGCGGCTGAAATGATCGGGGCAAAAGATAAGATTGAAGTTGGGCAATGGATTCAACAAGGCTCAAGACCTCAACCGAAACAACAAGCCGCAGCAGCGCCGAGTGTTGATTTTAGTCAGTTTTCTATCGGAGATACAAAACCCACAACAACAGCAAAACAAACAGCCAGTGCGCCGCCTAAGTACCTAACCACTGTGCCAAATAATGCACCAAAACCGAGTAATCAAACCAAGGTTGTGAATAATCCTTTTTCGCAAACTCAACCATTACCTCGTTATTTTAACCAAACTTTAGCCACACAAAATAATGCGGAAAAGTTAAAAAGCGTCTTAAACAATCAATAATATTTTATATTTTTTATACATTTAGCCTTTGGCAATCAAAAAGCAAAAACCTTTTTTTAAATTGAGGATTTTGTTGTGAATGTAAATCAATACATGGACAAACTTGTCCAAGATGTTGCTGCACGAAATGGCAATGTGAATGAAGTCTATAAAGCTAGTCGTGATACCTACAATAAGCATATTGCACCCAAAATGGAGGGCAAATCCGATGCTGAAAAGAATCGGGCGCAACATGAATGGACACGACAAAACACTGTGCGTATGCAAAAGGTCGGCTTATTAGCACAAGATGGACAAAGCCAAGCTAGCTTTAAAAAAGACCAACGTGCGGAACGTGCCATTCAAGAATCAGCACGTACAGGTAGTAGCATTCCTGTTATCAAAGAAACTGCACGTTCTGTATTTGACACTCTTGGCAATGCTTTTGGTCAAGGTGCAGGTTCAATGGTTGAATCTACTGCACGTTTTTTCAATGATTTTGGTGAAAATGAAAAAGGAACGTATTTAGATCGGTTAGCGAACTATGGTGGACGAGTTCGTAAAGGCTATGAAGATTCAGCTTCGACCATGCAAAAAAGAATGCAAGCAGGTGAATATGGTACTGCCGCAAAATTGGGTATTGGTGCGGTACAGTCAATACCTGCAATGGCTTTACCTGCAGGTGCAGCATCGGGAACAGCACGTGTTGTCGGTACAATGGCAGCAAAAGCAGCTCCTTATGTCGGTTTAGCAGTCGGAATAGCAGCAGGGCACACTCAAAACTATGGTGAGGTTCGCCGTGGTTCAATTCAAAACCTTGAACGTGATTTTCCGACACCTGAATCATTAAGTGGTAATGCACAATATCAACAAAATTTAAACACCTTGCTTGATAACGGCGTGTCTACAGATAAAGCACGTATTGAAGCTCGCCGTAAAACTATAGATGATTTGTCTGAAAGTGCATCTGATACATACGGCGCAGCTATGACTGCAATGGAATTTATTGCACCGGGGGGAGCAACACTTGGTTCGGGTTTACTCAAAAACAATTTAAATTCTAGTTTAGGCAAGTTTTTAGTCGGTGGAGTGGATACAAGCCTTGTCACACGTGAGCTTGGCAGACAAGGCGCAACTCGACTTGGTTTATCTTCCATTGATATGAGTAAGGCTGCAAATATTGCAGGGCTTAAAATGGTGGGTCGCAAGCGCTTGAAGAAGGTATGCAAGGCGGTATTGGTGAATATGGTTCACAAGTCGCATCGGCGAATATTGGTGGAAAAGCAGTAGATTGGAAAAAGGTCGGTCAAAGTGCTTATGAGGAAGCAATTGTCGGCGGTCTTATGGGCGGTGGGATGCAGTCCATGTCAGGACATACCGCCGTAAATCAAGCTCGACAAGTTGCAGATAATATCCGTGGTAAAACAGAAACCATTCGCCAAGAGGACTTAGCAGCTCGACAAGAATTATCGACCGCAATTCAGCTTGGTAATACAGATGCCATTCAAAGTGCTCAAGAGAATTTAAACAATGTGCAAAAAGCTGCACATGATTTAAATCAAAGCTATGCAAATTATGGTGTGGCGGCACCCGATTTTATTCAATCCATGTCTAAACAGCATGCGAGTAATCAACCGCCTGTTACTGTGCCAATGTCAGAGCGTGAACGCCAACAACAGCAGAATGCCAAAGACCTGCAACAACAAAAGTTTGATGATGTTTATGCAACAGGTGATCAGGCACCTATCCTTGATGTTGATAAGCTTGATCTTTACCCGACACCAATTATTGATGAATCAAGACTTGGACCATACGAAAACCCATCACTTTCGAGCATTGTAGAACGACATACACCAATTCCCAATATTCCGAATACACCACAACAGCAAGGTTTTAGTGTAGATGAGCAAAACACACCTGAATCAGACATAAATCAGGATACTAATAAAAATCGTACACCACAGATACCACCTGCGGAACTTTTTCAAGATAAATCATTTGATAGCCCACTTGGTGCTGACACATATCTTAAAAATTATAATTTAAGTGAAGTATATGAATCATTTGAAAAAGATAATGGTCAATATGGAGTACGACCTAAGCCGACTCAAACAGATATTGAGCAAAATGCGCCTGAATCAAACGTAAATCAGCAACCACCAAAGTCTTATGACAATGAAGTGGCAAGTCAGATCAACAAAGCATTTACTAATATGTCGCAAGGCGCACAGGATGATGCATTAGATCAAGTTGCAAGCTATATTGAAAATGGACGTGAAATTAATTTCACCAAGCCTGATGCAATTCAACAAGCTTTAGAAAACCCAAATTACAACATTGCACCTAATGATGATGGTAGTGTGCGTGTTTTAGGGGTAAAAAAATCTGATGGAACATGGGTAGGTATTGAACCAACACAATCAACGGATATATCCCAACAGTCCCCATCCCCAACACAGTCGAATGATTTAAGTTTTGCGGATCGTTTTCGTGATGCACACTTAAACAATCCGAATGCAAAACAACAAATCATTGCTGATGAAATTGCAACAGGTCGCCCACGTCATGAAGTGTTAAAAGAAGTCGGGGACATTGTTCAAAATATAAATAAAAATAAAGGAGATGACCCACCACTCCCTCCTATTGACCCACCAACACCACCAAAAACACCGCCACCAACGCCTATCGAGCAAACACCAACGGACAACCATCAAGGTAAATCGTTTAGTAATGGTACTAAAGCGAACGAATACCTTAAAAATAATAATTTAGGTGATAGTCATGAAGCTATTAAAAGCGACATGGGGACTTATGAAATTCAGCCTAAGACTGCTAAATCAGTTGTTGATCAAAATACAAGCAAAATCGGAATTTTAGAAAATACGCCTATTTTAGAGCAGCAAAAGGGTGATATTGGTCGTGCATCGGACAATGCGCCGTTTCTCAATCGACAGGCAGCGAACCTTGCTCAAAAAGGCAAAAAGCTGAATGAAAGCCACGATATTGTTGAGGTTGGCAAAAATAAATTTGTTTTACGTCCAAAAATTCAGGATTCAAATAATGATGTATCAAACACCCAACGAGTTGAAGAAAGCAATGCAACAGTACCAACAACAACAGTTCAAGATATTACAGGAATTGGAAAAGCATCGAATGACACAGAAACACCTGTTCAATCAACTCAAGATTCACAAAATAACCAACATGCGTTAAATGCTGATGATCATATTCAATTTAATCAGGACTTTGATTATGCAACCAAAGATACCCAATATCGGGTAAAAACAGTATCTAAAACAAAAGTGGTTTTAGAAAATGAGAGTGGATCAACTGTTTCAATCAATCCTAAAGTTTTAGAGATTGAACGTAGTAAAAACCCTGATTTATATCGAAAAGTTGAAAAAAACCAAAAACAAAGCCCATCTACTCAACTTGATATTGAAACTGATTTCGGTCTATCTCTCACACACCATGTTCCGACACAGCTTTTTGATACGCCACAGCGATTAGGTGATATTGCACAGATCATCGCAGAAACACGAACAGAAGGTGTAAAAACAGATGCAGAATATGGTCAAAACCTGTTAAAGACCATCACGGCGTTAAATCCTGATGTTCAAATCCATTTTGTATCTGACTTGAATAAAATCAGTGATCAAAAATTACGTGGGGGTATGAAAGCAGGGGGATATTATCTACCTGAGCAGAATCTTTTATATATTTATCCAAACTCAACAGTGTGGGAAAGTTCTGCATTAGAATTAGTAAATCATGAGCTAGTACACACGATTACAGCAAAGCCATTATTTGAGGGGCAAGTTGACCAAAACACACTAGACACTTTACAAGGGTTTAGAGATAAAATTAAAGACTATTCTTGGGATAGCAAAAACATACTTGCTGAAAGTATCAGAGATCGATTTGATTATCTTCTTCATAATGATCCTGATCATGAATTACTGTCAGTCAGTATTGCTGAAACAGAAGTAAGAACAGCTTTAAAAAATATTCTTGGTAAAGATGGTCTACAAAAACTTGATAATATTTTTAAACAGATTTCAAATTTAAAGGATCGTAGAAATGAGCAGAGCAATAGCGGAAATCAGCAAAGCGGAACTGGCAGAAAAAATGAAAGTGTCAGTGATGAACGACTACCAAACACTGACACCCGAACAACAACAACAGTACAAGGAAATACTCGAACAAGTAATGCAGGCAAAAACAAACAGGGAGATACGTCAGATCGGCAGTCCGATCTACTTCGCAATGAGGAAAAACAAGGAACAAAATCAAGCACAATAGAGAAGATTGATGATAGTGTCGAAATCGGACAAGCTCTCCTTAATGATATAGCGACTTATGAACGGTTCTATGGTCCAAATAGAATTATCATTGTAAGTGAAGATACAGCCCTATTTGGTGCAAACAATAGAATGGGGCAGCCTGTATATTTAGGCGTTAAAGCAGGCAAAGGACGCACAAACATTGACATTTCTGCGTTTACAAATCAAAAAGGCTTGTTTACGGAGAATGAGCTTAAAAACCTAAAAGATGCAGCAGAAAATGCCGAAGCAAAACAACGTGCATTAGCGTCCCAATATCCAAACGGCGTATTTAGCGATACTAAAAATCAAGTTGTTACTTCTGAAAGCATTGATCCTAAGCTTGGGCAATTTTTAGAAAGCTTATTAAAATCTATGAAAATAGATTCAAAAGTGTTTCTGTTCTATCGTAAAGATGTCGTTAAAGATGGGGCAGTAGAAAAATATAAAATCTATGGTGGACACCGTAGTATTTTATCAGCAGGGAAAAGCTCTCTTGAACAGGGTTCAACTCGATTAATGAGTATTGATCCAAATGATCGTAAATCAAATGATTTTTACATTTCTTTATCTGAAAACTTAGATGCCAATTTAGAACTTGAAATTATTGCACATGAATTAGGTCATATCATTGAGAAAAAGCATTTAAAAAATGCAGATTTAGATACACAAAAAGCAATCAAAGAAGAATTTAACAAATGGCTTATTGAGCATAAAGACAAATCAGTCAATGATTATGTCAGTGAAATGAGAAATAGGAATAATGCTGAATCAACAATAGCATCAAATCCTAATCCTAACCTTAATGCTAATGAGCTTAGCCCATATTGGCGCAGTTTTTCAGAATGGTTCGCTGATCAAGTATCACGTTGGGTAACTACAAGCGATAAACCTTTAAGTTTGGTTGAGAAATTTTTTAGTAAGATTGCAGAGCAGTTAAAAAAACTTGCTCAGATTGTTACAGGTAAAGATTCATTCCAACCCAATAACAGTGTTAAGAATTACTTAGACAGCTTAACAAATATTGATATTCAACCAAATTTATTTTTGGAAAGTGAGGTATTAGATGATGTTCAGGAATTGGATTCGAGAAGCGGAAGCCCACTGGAAGGAACACCTGCCGAAGATGTACGAGGAGTACAAGAACAAGGGGATTCTGATGCAGAAACTAGAAGAAGCAGCAGAACAGACCTATCAGGAAGTGGACAGCCTAGAACTACAGGGAATGGACCCGAACGAAGCGTGGCAGATGGTGAGAGAGAAGTATCTGATCCTACCCGAAGAACAGACAGCAACAACGGATTAGATCCACAACAAGCCGTTGTTGCAGATAATGCACCAGTCGATGCTTTTGTTATTGATGAAAATCATATTACTCAAGGCGGTAAAAAGACCAAATTTAGGGCAAATATTGCCGCTATTCGTGTTCTTAGAACATTAGAAGCTGAAAATCGACCTGCAACCAAAGAAGAACAAAAAATATTGTCGGGTTTTGTTGGTTGGGGTGGACTACCTGAAGCATTTAAACGTGAAGATGGTTCAATCTCAACAAATTGGACAAAAGAAGTGGCTGAACTTGAGGCACTTCTTACACCTCAAGAAATGCAAGCCGCCGTTGATTCAAGTATTGCAGCACACTATACAAGTCCTGAAATTGTTAAAGCTTTGTGGAAAGCACTCGAAAACTTTGGCTTTAAAAAGGGTTTAGTACTTGAGCCTGCCGTGGGTGTGGGGAATTTCTTTGGCTTAATGCCAAAAGGGATGCGTAAAGCCAGTAAATTACACGCCGTTGAACTCGACAATATTACAGGGGCAATCGCTCAATATCTTTATCCTGAAGCCAATATCAAAGCCGCTATGGGATTCCAAGACTATCAGACCATTGATGGTTATTTTGATGTTGCAATCGGTAATCCGCCGTTTTCCAACATTCCAATTACAGACAAAACCCGACCAAGTATTAGCGGATTTTCTCTACATAACTATTTCTTTGCCAAGTCAATTGATAGCTTAAAGCCAAATGGTGTACTGGCAATGGTTGTGACTAATCGCTTTATGGATAAATTAGGCGACAAAGAGCGTAGTTATATCTCAGATCGGGCAGAATTGGTCGGGGCGATTCGTTTACCGAATGATGCGTTTTTATCGAATGCAGGGACCCAAGTCACCACAGATATTATTTTCTTGCGTAAGAAAGCCGATGGAGAAACCAAACAAGGTGAAACATGGCTAGACGTTAAAAATTATACTGACAAAGATGGTAATACTGTGCCATTGAATGAATATTTTGTACGTCATCCTGAAAATATGATCGGTGATTTTGGTGCATACGGTACTATGTATCGAGATGGTGAGCCTGCATTGATCAAACGAGATGGTCAAGACACAGGAAAGCTGCTTAATGAATTGGTGGACAAACTACCAAAAGACATTTTTCAAGCCGAAGAATCGCAAAATTTTGAAGAAACACGTCAAGCCGTTATTAAAGACATTTCAGAAGTCAAAATCGGAGCAATGTTTGTCAATGCTGATGGTTCGATTCATGAGCGTTTACCTGATGTAATGGGTGAATATCAATCTAAAGCAGTTGAGTTCACCAATCCTAAAGCTGAAAGTCGTGTCAAAGGCATGATTGCCGCAGCAGAACAACTTGCAAAACTTAGAACGCTACAGCTTGACCGTGATGCAACGGATTCACAAATTAATATCGCACGTAAAAAACTCAACACAATCTATGATGAGTTTTACAAAGAACATGGTTATCTCAATAGTGATGCCAATAAGCGTTTAATGCGTGATGATCCCAATTGGGCGCAAATTTCATCATTAGAAAATAACTATGATCGGGGTGTATCTGCACAGGTCGCTAAAAGTACAGGACAAAAATTTAGAAAGCCAAGTGCTGAAAAAGCAGCGATTTTTAGTAAACGCACCCAAGTTCCTGCGGCATTGGTTAAAAAAGTTGGCAATGCTAAAGATGCACTGACAGAATCACTCAATCGACACGGTTTTATTAACACCAATACCATGCAAAATCTGTATGGGAAAGATGCCGATGAGATCATTAAAGAATTGGGCGATTTGGTTTATGACAACCCAATCAACGGCTATGAAGTCCGTGATGAATATTTGTCAGGTAATGTAAAGCAAAAGCTCGCCGTTGCAAAAGAATATGCCGCCAAAGACCCTAAATATCAACGCAATGTACATGCTTTAGAAAAAGTCATACCTGCAGATATTGAAGCCTTGGATATTGATGTAAAAGTAGGCTCACACTGGATACCGAACAATTACATTGCTGACTTTGTAAACCACATTACAGGCTCAAAAACAGCCACGGCAAACTATGGTAAATATTCCAATAAATGGGAAATTGATAAAGCTGTAGTATCACCTGCCGCAGAAGCAACCTATGCAACAGATCGGGCAGATGTAAAAACTATCTTGACTCATGCGCTAAATGGCACGAAACCGACCATTTACGATCGTTTTTCTGATGGCACAAGTGTGATCAACCATGATGCCACTTTGGAAGCATCACAACGTGTCGAATTGGTTAAACAGTCTTGGAAAGATTGGCTTTGGGATAACGATGCACGTAGAGAGCATTTAGAGCGTTTATACAATGACGTATTCAATGCCACAGTCAACCGCAGTTATGATGGTTCACACTTAACCTTTCATGGCATGAATACAACGATTGAACTGCGTCCACATCAAAAAAATGCGATATGGCGTACCATTCAATCAAAATCGACCCTGTATGATCATACTGTAGGGGCAGGTAAGACTTTCACCGCCATTGCATCTGCAATGGAAATGCGAAGAATGGGCATTGTCAATAAACCCATGCTTGTTGTGCCAAATCATTTGGTCGGTCAATGGGCGAAAGACTTTATCTTACTTTACCCGAATGCCAATATTTTGGCTGCAACGAAAGCAGACTTTGAAAAAGGCAACCGAAAAAAATTCATTGCAAAAATTGCCAATGGTGACTATGACGCAATTATTATTGCTCATTCTTCATTTGGTAAGTTATCTATTTCACCTGAGCAAGAACAAGCCTTTATTGACAATGAAATTGCTGAACTCATGGCGTTTGAAGCTGAATTAAAAGCTGAAAAAGGTGGGCGTTCACGTAATGCCAAAGACATTGCCAAACGTAGACTGTCATTAGAGGAAAAGAAAAAAGGTTTACTGAACAGTGAAAATAAAGATGGCGATAATATCTATTGGCATGAAACAGGTGTAGACGCAATTATCGTAGATGAAGCACAAGAATTTAAAAATCTTGAGTTCACCACATCAATGAAGAATGTTGCAGGTTTAGGTACAGGAAAAGGCTCACAAAGAGCCAAAGACTTGTTTGCCAAAATTCAACTTATGCAGCAAAACAACGCAAAATCTAAAGTTATTTTTGCGACAGGTACACCGATCTCGAACACGATGGCTGAAATGTTCACTATGCAACGTTATTTAGCATGGAATGAGCTTGAACAACAGGGCATTAGTCACTTTGATGCTTGGGCGAAGTCTTTGGTGAAGTCGTCAGTGATTGGGAGTTGTCACCTGCAGGTAAATATAAACTCAACAACCGTTTTGCCAAGTTCGTTAATATGCCTGAACTCATGCAAAGTTACCTAAGCTTTGCCGATGTAATGAATCGTGATGACATTAACGCTCAATTGGCAAAAGAAGGTAAGACACTTGGTACGCCAAAAATTAAAGGTGGCAAGCCACAAAATATCGTTGTAGAGAGAAGCGAAGAACAAGCCGATTATATCGGTGTACCAAGTATTGATAGCAATGGCAATGAGGTCTACCCGGAAGGTTCATTGGTATGGCGTACAGAGAACATTCCTAGAAAGCCTGAAAAGGGCGCAGACAACATGCTTAAAATCATGGGGGATGCACGTAAAGCCGCTTTAGATATGCGACTTGTCGACCCGACCGCACCTGATTTTGAAGGCTCAAAGGTTAATGTCGCCGTGGGTGAAATCTTTGAAACCTATAAACAATGGGATGCAAAGAAAGGGACACAGCTTATTTTTTGTGATCTTTCCACGCCTAAAGGTGCAGTTGCCGCAGAAAAAGCACGTATCGAGCAATTGATTAAGAAAGCAGATGAAGGAGATGAAGCAGCACAGGAAACATTAGATAAAATGAGTCCTGATGAATTATCGGCTTTAGATTCTGATTTTAGTGTGTATGACGATGTAAAAGCCAAGTTGATTGCCAAAGGCATGAAACCTGAACAAATTGCATTTATTCACGATGCTAAAACCGACCTGCAAAAACAAGAGTTATTTGAAAAGGTCAAGCGTGGCGATATACGTGTGCTGATGGGATCAAGCCAAAAAATGGGCGCAGGGATGAACGTGCAAAATAAACTTGTTGCACTTCACCATCTCGATGCGCCGTGGCGACCGTCCGACCTTGAACAACGTGAAGGGCGTATTATTCGTCAAGGCAACGAGTTCTACAAAGAAAATCCAAACGGCTTTGAGGTGAAAATTAATCGTTATGCAACAAAACAGACTTTAGATAGTCGTATGTGGCAGACCATTGAATCAAAAGCCAACTTTATTGAGCAGGTGCGTAAAGGGACAGGTTCACGTGAAGTTGAGGACGTGGCAGGTGAAGCAGCCAATGCCGCAGAAATGAAAGCGGCATCAAGTGGCGACCCACGTATTTTGCAAGAAATTGATTTGCGTAAACGTATAAAAGAGATGGAGGACGATAAACGTAACTTTGATCGTGGCGTACACCGCACGAAGGGAATCATTCGACAAACTGAAGCAGATGTGAATTTTTACCAACGTAAAGTTGATGCACTCAGTATAGATGCCAAGATTCAACAACCTGAACGGTTTATCTATAAGCATGAAGGGAAAACCGTTCATCAAGATGATAAAGGCGCAAGGGATGCCATAGCTAAAATTTTTGAAAAAGGAATCGGCAATGTATTGGTCAAAGGTAAAGAGCTTGTCTTAGGGGACTTGAACGGATTTAAAATCGTGGCAAGTCCATCGGCTTTGCTTGGTTATGTCAATATTGAAATTGTCGGCAATGGCGACCCAATTCAAGTGACTAATTTCAGCTTAAACGAGGGTTCATCTGTAGGTTTGGTGCAAAAGTTACTCAACCAAATTAGATCCATTCCTGAAGATTTGGCTCAATACCAAAAGGCATTGAAAGAATCGCAAGACCAATTGCCAATCTTACGATCTAAAGTTGAAAATTCAGTGTGGAATAAAACAGAGCAGCTTACATCACTAAAAGCGGAACACGGTGCGCTCATTGATGAATTGAAGCCTAAAAAATCCAATGATCAGCAAGGCAATACTCAAAATAACCAGGAGCAAAACAAAAAATTTAGCCGCAATGAAAAACAGACCATTACAGGGACAAAGGTCAATCAAATTGAGCAAGTTTTAAATGATCGCTTTGGCAATGACGTTGTTCAGCAACTTAAAGACAATGGCAAACTTGAAATTGTTCAAAATATTGAAAATGAAACGGCGGAAGGTTTTGCGGAAAATGGCAAAGTCACCTTGATTGCTGACAATATCCATCCTGAAAACATTATTCCTGTATTTTTACATGAAGTGGGTGGGCATTTAGGTTTTCAAGGCATGTTGACTGAAAATGCCTATAAAAATCTCATGGCTGACTTTAATCGCTTAGTCCAAAATGGCGATAAAATTGCACTAGAAGCCAAAGCATTGGCAGATCGTGAAGGGAATGCACAGGCGAAACTTGATGAATACTTACCGTATTTAGTCACACGTGCAGCGCAAGCCGAAACAAGCGGAAAACTTGCACCTGTAAAAAGGCTCGTAAATCGCATTGTGAGCGCAGTTAAGGCATGGGTGCGTAATAAGCTTGGTGTAGACCTAAAAATCACACCTAACGACATTCTAGCCTTATCTGAGCGTATGGTGAGCAATGTTGCACAATCAACCAAAGTACAAAATACAGAACGCCGTTACAGTACAGCATCAAACCCAAGTAATCAGCCACATTCAGCACAACGTGATTTATTTAATCGGGCAAGTCAAGCCGCTATTGCAGGTTTGGAAAAGTCCAAAACCTTATCGGCACGTACAACTCGTTTGTTTAATACCATGATGCACAAGGCACTTACGGACGAAACAGGCGAATTTAAGAAAACTTTTGACTTAATTCAGGACAAAATCAACCATGTCACCTTTGCTTCATCAAAATCTATGGATGTTGCACCTAATATTTTAACCCAACTTGAAACATGGGGAGATTTTGCAGCAGAAGGTAAGCGTGTCGGACAGAAACTCATTGGACGTAAAGCTAAAGTTGATCAAGACCTTGAAAAAGTCGGCAAACTATTCTTTGAAAATACATTGAGTAATCAGGCTAAAGTCCATACCGATTCTGAATTGCGTACTCTTGGTTATGATCAGGATCAAATTAAATTATATCGTGAAGCACGTGCAGCAATTGATACATCACTCGATACCTTTAGTAAGACCACGGTATCTAAAATTTTTCAGCACATGGGTGGTACATCGAAAGAAGTTTTAGAGCTGTTAGGACAAGACCTTGACTTAAATCAACACGTGGACGAGGTTAAGAAAAAAATTGCGGCAATTGTGCAAAATGATCCAACCAAACAAGCAGCCGCAGACCTTGCAATTGAGCATATCGACAAGGTTTTAGACAAGCTACAACACTTAAAAGACACAGGCTATACGCCGTTAATGCGCTTTGGTAAGTATGTCGTCCGTGTGGTTGATCCTGCATCGAAAAAAGTGGCTTATCGTCAACACTTTGAAAGTGAATCTGAGCGCAATCTATTTTTCAATAACTTTGATCAATCAAAAATACCCGTTGGCTATCAATTGGAAAAAACGCAAGTCAATGAATTGGAATACAAGTTATTTCAAGGTGTAAGTCCTGAAACAGTCGCACTTTTTGCCAAAGAATCAGGTTTGCCAATTGGTGATAGTGAAACGGCGTTTATTAAACATGCGATTCGAGATAATCACGCTTTAAAACGTCTATTGAAACGTCAGGGTATTGATGGTTTTGATACCGATTTTAAGCGTGTTTTAGCATCTTTTGTCTTGTCTAATTCTCGCTATTCAGCCAATCAGACCTATAACGGCATTATTGATGAATCCGTGACTGAAATTAGCAATCCACAATATCAAGAGGATGCTGTACGGTTACGTGATTATGCCCTAGATACCCAAGAAGAATTGGCAGGACTTAAAAACTTCTCATTCGTTTGGTATATGGGCTTTTCTGTGATGTTTGGTGTGGTCAACATGACACAGCCATTGATTCAGACTTTACCGTATTTACTGCAATACAGCACCAATAAAACCGTTGTTGGATCAGCATTCTTAAAAGCTGTTCAAACATGGCGCAAAGGAACGGCAGCGATTCCAAATGAATATAAAGCATATTATGAACGTGCAAAAAGCCACGGACATTTAGATCCACAAAACACATGGATGTTACAAGGTCAAGAGCGAGGTAAATCAGGTTTAGGCGCAAGTACATGGCAGTTGATCAGTCATGCGTCAGGATTCTTTGCACAAGCATCGGAAACCATTAACCGCCGTACCACACTCTTTGCTGCTTTGGATGTTGCAAAAGAACTAGGGCAAACAAAGTTAGAACAGCTTGGTTTTAAAGATGAGTATGATTTTGCTGTAAGGACCATTCAAGAAACGCAGGGGATTTACAACAAGGGCAACCGACCACGTTTGGCACGTGGTAATGTCGGCTCAATGCTCATGATGTATAAGCAATTCATGATTGCCTACATTGAACAAATGGTTCGGATGCAAAAACGTGGTTTATACGGTGGTGCAGATGACGAATTTAAAAGACGTATGGCGAAATTGGTTGGTTTTGGAATTTCACGACCGTTGTTGATCATGATGGGATTGCTTATGTCTTTTTCAGGCGCAACAGGCTTACCTTTCGTTCGTGATTTACTCGATGTGGTAGAAACTACAGGCGGTATGGTGGGTAAACCGTTCAATACGGAACGTGAAGTTCAAATCGCACTGAATAATGCGCTTGGTGATACTCTTGGTACAGCCGCAAATACGGCGCTCATGGATGGGGTATTTAACTTAAATCCTGTCATGGATGTTAAAGGTCGTATGGGAATGGGTGACCTTGTCCCTGCTTCGGGATATTTTAGTCCACTCACAAGCGACTATCAAAAAACCAATGAAGGTAATCAGACCTTTGGTGCAATGGGCGGTTTGGTGGATAAAATTTCTGAATCTATGGCATTTGCTCAAAAAGGGGATTATGGACAATCAGCAATTCAACTTTTACCTAAAGCAGCAACAAGTTTTGGTCAAGGTGCAATTGCTGCGGCTACTGGCGACTATCGCAACATGAAAACAGGCGTTAAAACCAATGATGCTTCGGTTTTAGATGGTGTGGTGAAGATGCTAGATGCTCAACCTTCAGGTATTGCTAAAGAAGGTCGTATCCGTGGTCTAGAAATGAAAGATACCGCAGCATTGAGTTCCGTAAATAAAGTATGGCGTAGCCGCTATATGGATGCGTTAGGATCGGACGATCAGAACGCCGTGAAAGACTTAAAAACGGAAATTAAGGAATATAATGCTGATAATCCACGTTATCCAATCACATTTAACCAAAAACGTGCTGAAACACAGTACAAAAAGGACAATCAATCTTGGCAAGAAAAACGTAAACAGAAAAAAGGCTTAGAATGGATGGATGAAGAAAATCCGTACATTTGAGTAAAGAAAACAAAAATGCCCTTAATAGGGCATTTTTTTAATTACAATTTACAGTGTTGTTAAACTCGGTACAGATTGTTGTATTTCGATTTGAATCTTCAATGTAGGTTGTATTGCCTATTCTAGTCGCTCGTTTTGTTGTATTACCACGGTTGTCGTATTCATAGGCAGTATTTCCCACACGATTATACGTGTTCGTTGTATTTCCACGTGTATCGTACTTATAAGTTGTATTTCCAACATTATTATAAGTATTGGTTGTATTGCCGTACTGATCTTTACGATAAGTAGTGTCGCCTACCCGATTGTAACTGCTAGTTCTATTTCCATATTGATCATTAACATAAGTATTTCCCCCAAAGCGATTCACGCTATAAGAATCAGCAAAAACACTTGTAGAAATTAGAACTATGCTTGTAAGTAAAATTTTTTTCATAGAAATAATCTTTAAATTATTATTGAGATTCTATGATATTAGAAATTTAGTAAATAAAAAAGCCACTCCTAGAAGTAGCTTTTTAAGATAAGAATTAATCACCGAGAAATTTGACAAGCATGACTACTCAATTGCAAAAAGAAGCCAATACACAAAATATAATTTAATTTATAAAGAAATGCAATAAATATAATCAAACATGTGTATTATTGATTTTTTATTTATATTAATTTATAAATAGCACTTACCCTCTATAGTAGTAGTTTGCTAAACGGCTATTACTATATTTACGGTTTATGGAAGTTTTGGTTTTTACCTTACGGTTTTTACTTTTTGGCTTTCATAAACTTTTTTTTGCGGAATAGAGCAGTTCGGTAGCTCGGTAGGCTCATAATCTACAGGTCGTTGGTTCAAATCCATCTTCCGCAACCAGTTTTAAAGTATTGAATGTCTTTGTTTATGACGTGAACGGGTGATCGAATAATTCGAGAACTGATGCTATGGGTCGCTCCCAGAACTTGCATTGCAGAAATACCGCAGAATAATAAAC
>NZ_LQXQ01000050.1 GCF_003268395.1 Acinetobacter sp. CFCC 10889
AGGAAGTCAATGAAGCGTATACCACCCAAACGTGTTCGTGCTGTGGCTCACGCTTCAGTAGTCCGAAAGGTAGAGCAGGCTTAGGAATAAGAGAATGGCAGTGTTGTGAGTGTGGTAGCTCATGGGATCGGGATATAAATGCCGCACTGAATATTCTTGCGCTCGGACATGAGCGTCTCGCAGGAGGAATCCCCGTCCTTTAGGTCGGGGAGGATGTCAAGATTTTACAACGATATTTGTTTTGAGTTTCTTTACAATAACGACTTTATTTTAACTAGGTAAATGCAATGGCGCTGTGGCGATCCACCTTTATTGTCAGTTCTATGACCATGTTGTCTCGGGTCTTAGGACTCGTACGAGATATGGTGTTGTTAAATGTTTTTGGTGCAGGTAAGGATTTTGATACCTTTGTTGTTGCATTTCGCATCCCCAATTTTTTTCGGCGATTATTCGCTGAAGGAGCTTTTTCACAAGCCTTTATTCCTGTTTTAACTGAATATAAAACTACAAAACTACATGCCGAAGTACAGATTTTAATTAGCCGTGTTTTTGGTTGTTTATTAACGGTTATGTCATTATTGACGCTATTTTCTATGATTGCGGCACCTGTGATTTTGTATATTTATGCACCTGGTTTCCATGATGATCCTGCTAAATTTGACTTAGCTGTTGATATGTTTCGTTTAACGATTCCATATTTGATGTTTATGTCACTGACAGCATTTGCCAGCAGTATTTTAAATAGTTACGGTTCATTTGCATCACCTGCATTTTCACCTGTACTGTTAAATGTTGCAATGATCGCAGGGGCATGGTGGCTTGCTCCACATATGGCTGAACCCATCATGGCACTGGGTTGGGCTGTGGTTGCAGCAGGCATTTTACAACTTGCCATTCAAATTCCTGAATTGTGGCGTAAAAAATTATTGATTCCACCAAAAGTTGATTTTAAACATGAAGGTGTGGAACGCATTTTAAAATTAATGTTGCCTGCTTTGTTTGGTGTTTCGGTCACGCAAATTAATTTATTACTCAATACCATTTGGGCATCTTTTATGCAGGATGGTTCAGTGTCTTGGTTATACAGTGCCGAGCGCATGACAGAGCTACCATTAGGTTTAATTGGTGTCGCGATCGGTACTGTCATTTTACCGTCTTTGTCGATGAGTAAAGCTGAACAAGACCAAGAAAAATTTAGAAAAATGCTAGATTGGGCAGCCCGTGTCATTGTTTTAGTGGGTGTACCTGCAAGTATTGCACTGTTTATGCTGTCTACGCCGATTATTCAAGCGCTTTTCCAACATGGTGCTTTTGATGTACGTGATACACAAATGACGGCTATGGCGTTGCAATGTATGAGTGCAGGGGTATTGGCATTTATGTTGATTAAAGTCTTTGCACCTGGTTTTTATGCGATTCAAGATACAAAGACGCCTGTACGTGTTGGTTTAATGGCCGTTGCAGCGAATGCAATTTTAAACGTGATCTTTATTGGTATTTTTAAACTGATTGATTGGCATGCTGAGCATATGGCACTTGCCATTGCATCTTCAGGTTCTGCATTGGTGAATGCAGGTATGCTGTATTTCTATTTGCATAAACGCAATATTTTCCGTTTTGGTGCACATTGGAAAAAATTATTTGTACAATTTTTCATTGCTAATATCAGCATGATTGCTGTGCTGTGGTATGCATTAACTTGGTATGATGGTAGTGCTGCGCAGTGGATTCGTATATTTGAAGTAGTTGGATTGTGTGTCGTCGGTGTGTTGGCCTATGCGATTGGTTTAGTGGCAAGCGGATTTAGACCACGTCATTTAAAACATTGATTTAATTTGTTAAATTTAGAATTAAACCTATAACTTAATCCCTAAGTTATAGGTTTTTTTATGGTTAATTATTTTACTTTGAGTAATTCGATATCAAAAATCAATGTACTGTTAGGTGGAATCGTTCCTGGTACACCATCTTGACCGTATGCAAGTTTTGCGGGGATATACAGCGTTGCTTTACTGCCAGTATTTAACAATTGTAGACCTTCAGTCCAACCCTCTATCACTTGATTTAATGGAAATTCAATTGCCTTACCACGCGCATAAGAGCTATCAAACACTGTTCCATCTAAAAGTTGACCTTTGTAATGTGTGGTTACTATAGACGCTGGCGTGGGTTTTTTACCTGTCCCTTGGTAAAGGATCTTATATTGTAAACCTGAAGCCGTGGTGATTACCCCTTGTTTTTTGGCATTTTCCTTTAAAAACAGAGATTCTTTCGCGCTATTATTTGTCGCTTCTTGCAGATGTTGGGTTGTTAATGTTTTTTGAAACTCATGATATGCTGTTTGTAATTCTTCTTCAGTATATGCGTTGGCTTTCTGTGCTTTTTGATCACGAACGCCTTGAATAAATGGTTCAATCGCCACTTCCTGAGGAGATTGAGAGGCCACTTCATAACCAAGTGCGTAGCTGATTTTATCAAGTGCAGATGCAGCAAAAACAGCTGATTGAGATAATATAAGTGTTGAAAAAATTATGGTTTTGTTAAGCATGTTTGACCTTTGAATAAAAAGAGAGCTAAAAAGCTCTCAAAATATAAATAAAAAATTAAGGTAAAATTTTTAATAATTCAACATCAAAAATCAGGGTACTGTTCGGGCCTATGCTATCGCCTGCCCCCATATCCCCATATGCTAATTTTGCAGGAATAAAGAAGCGATATTTCGAACCTTCTTGCATCAGTTGTAAACCTTCCGTCCAGCCCGAAATGACTTGGCTGACTTGAAAATCAACAGGTTGCCCACGTGCAATTGAGCTATCAAAAACCGTACCATCGAGTAAACGTCCTTCATAATTAACGGATACTTTGGATGTCACAGTCGGTTTTTTTCCTTGACCTGTTTGTACAATTTGATATTGCAAACCTGATTTTGTGGTCATAATGCCTGATTTTTTTGCATTTTCAGCTAAAAAAGCTTCACCAAGTTTGCCATTTTCTTGTGCTGTTTGTTGAAATGCTATGAGCTGTTTGGCTTCACTTTGTTGTTTATACTGTGCTAAAGCCTTCGCCATTTCTTCATCGGTTAAACTGGTTTTTTGTCCAAGCGCACCTTGCTGTAAGCCTTGTAAAAAAGCCTCTGGATGAATATCTTTTAAAATATCGGCATACGTTTTACCCATAGCATAACCATAGCTATAGCTAAATTGATCTTTTTGTGGGCTTTTATTATTAACAGTTGCAGCGTGACTATGACTTACTGCCATTAAAATGCTTAACCCTAAAATTATTTTCTTCATCATATACATCCAAAAAGGAGAGCAGATGCTCTCCTTATTTTTATTTTACTTTAATTAATTCAACATCAAAAATTAAGGTACTGTTTGGAGGAATAGCACCAGGGAAACCTTGTTCACCATAAGCCAATTTAGATGGAATATATAAGGTCGCTTTTCCACCTTCTTTCATTAATTGTAAACCTTCAGCCCAACCTGGAATCACTTGATTTAGTGGGAATTCAGTAGGTTTATTACGATCATATGAACTGTCAAAGACTTTACCATCAAGAAGTTGACCCTTGTAGTGGACAGTAACAACAGAATTGGCAGAGGGTGCTTTACCATCACCTTGTTTAGTGATTTTGTATTGTAGACCAGAAGCAGTGGTTTTAATCCCTTCTTTTTTCGCATTTTCCGCTAAGAAATTATCACTTTTAGATACTGCTTCTTTTGAGTCAGCGATTTGTTTCGTCTGCATTTCTTTTTGGAATTCAATATACGCAGCTTGTAATTCTTCATCAGTGAAGATGCGTTCTTTTTTCGCATGTGCATCACGGATCCCTGTAATAAATGTATCTACATCAACTTCAGGTGGCGTTTGGCTGGCAACTTCATAGCCTAAAGCATAGCTGATTTTTTCTACAGGTTTTGCTGATTTGGAGATAGAACTTGCATTTACATCCACAGGATGTTGTGTTGCATAGTAAACAGGAACAAGTGCAGCACCGCCTAATAATACAGCAACAGCGATGGGTAAGGCTTTACTCATGGTCTTTCCTAAAATTTTTATCGTGCAAAAAGCTAAATATTTTAAATGATAGCTTGAACTCTCAAAGCATATAACGTCTTACTCTGAAACGATATACTTATTCAATGAAATCAACGAAAAATATACAGGGATTTCCCAAAAAAATCCAGATCATAGATCTGGATTTTTCGACATTCAATTAACTTAATCATCTTTATGTGAGGTATAGCTATAAGCATAGTTATAGCCGTAGCTGCTACCACCTGATGCACGGTTAATATCATTTAAGATAATACCGTTGACTTTACTACCCGCTTGTTCAAAACGTGTAAGCGTTATTTCAAGCTCTTTCATTTGAGTTTTAGCATAACGAGCGACAACTAAGTTCACACCTGCATATTGTGAAATGATAATACCATCAGTCACCGCCAATACAGGTGGTGTATCCAAAATGATATGATCATATTGTTGAGACAGTTGTTCAAGTAATGTTTTAAATTGACTTGAAGCTAACATTTCAGATGGATTGCTCTGGTTTTTACCACGCGCAATAAAATCTAAATTTGGCACTTGGGTTTTAAAAATGGTTTGTTCTAGTGAACTTTGATTGTTTAAAAGTTCAGTCAAACCAGGGGAAGTCTCACGAGAAAAATATTTATGTAAATACCCACGACGAATATCGGCATCAATTAACAAGACGCGTTTATTACTCTGTGCAAAAATAGTCGCCAAGTTAGTTGAAATAAATGATTTACCCACTTCTGGTGCAGGACCGGATACCGCAATAATATTATTTTTGGCATTTGCTAGAGAAAAGTGAATCGTGGTACGAATACTACGTAAACTTTCAATGGCAATATCATCACTGTTTTTTACTGCAAGAATAGGAATCGATTTTTTCTTCTTGAGAATTTGAATACGACTTTCTTGTACAGGAGAACGTGGAACCGTCGCATAAACAGGAAGATCTAACTCATTTTCAATTTGCGCTGAGTCTTTAATGCCTGTATGCATGAGATTACGTAATAACGCAATCAATACGCCAACAAAACCACCCACAAAAATAGAGAGAATGAGAATAATGATTTTACGTGGTGCAATTGGCTCAATCGGTTCAGCCGCAGTATCAATAATACGCACATTACCAATTTCACCAGCTTCAGCAATCTTTAATTGTTGGTAGTTATTGAGTAAAGAAGTATATAGTTCGCTGTTGACTTTCACATCACGATACAATTGCAAATACAGACGTTGTGTTTCAGGTAAACGTTTTAACGCTTGATTGAGTTCGCCAGCTTTTTTATCAATGGTTGCCAATTGAGCATTGATTTCAGCCATTAATGGATGACTAGCCGTGTATTTTGCAGAAAGTTCAGCTTGTTTCTGCTTTAATTCAATTCGTGTTTTTTCGAGTTCGACATTTTGTTTGAGCATTAACTCAGATTCTTGCGTAACATCAATTGTATTGTATTGTTCACGGAATTTATTGAACTTAATTTCAGACTCTTCAAGCTGTTGTTTGAGCTCAGGTAGTTGTTTATCTAAAAATTTTAAAGTTTGTTTCGACTCTAAAGTTTTACGCTCAATATTTTGGGAATGATATACATGTAAAATATTATTTAAAACTTCAGTAATATGTTGTTTGTCTTGACCTTGGTAACTAAGCCCAATGACACCTGTAAGTTTGCCTTTTTCTGCTACAGAATAATCAGCATTTAAAGATGTGACAGCAGCAGGTAAGGATTGTTTAACAATGGTGAAAGTTTGCTTAAAGGGTGCTTTGCTCTCAATCTCAATGTACCATGAACCATAACGATCAATATTTTGATTCAGTTGATTTAGCTTTCCTGTAAAAATAACTTGTTCTTTCTCTACATCAATCAGTTTAAATTGATTCGGTGTCGTTAAATCTAAGCTGAGTGCTTTATTTTGATAAAAAGCAGGCACATTGAATTTTTTAATTAAAAAGCTGGATTGATTCTTTTGATAAAAAACACCATCTTTACGATAATCTAAAAGGATTTCATCTTTATTGAATAAACGGTGGAGTTTACCATCTTCATCATCTTGAATTTGGATATTGAGATTTAAATCCTGAATCACAGTTCCTAAAACCATACGAGATTTTAAGATTTCAATTTCAGCTTGAGCGGGAGATTTTTGCTCAACAACAGACGATAAATCACCTAAAAGTGCAGCGGCACCTGCCCCTTTACTTTCTTCAACTTGTACTAGGGCATCGGTAGAATAGGTATTAGGCGTGACACGCAGGTATAATAAAGCACAAATTAGGCTCAGAATTACACAAAGGGCAATCACTTTCCACTGCGCAATTAAGGAAAAAAATAACTCTTTTAAGTCGATGGTATCATCATTCGTTTTTGAATTTTGGTTCATATGACTGCAACTAATTAAAATTTAAAGATGTGATTGCCAATCAGTGACATAACGTTGAATATTATCGCATGTCTCTATAAAAAATGCTTGATCATGTTTATAGGGGTCAGGCACATTGATATTTTGCCAATGTCCAAGCAAAAACACTTTGCCTTTTGCAAAAGGCCAAGTTTGCTCAATATGTTTTTGCTGCTTGTGACTCATGACCAAGATAAGATCAGACTTCTTAATCAGTTGAGCATTGATCTGTTTGGCAACATGCCCACGCATATCAATGTTTTTGTTGTCCATACATGCGATGGCTTTATCATCAGCGGTGTGTCCGACCATCGCTGAAAGTCCAGCAGATTCTATATGTAATTGAGGATGAGCATTTTTCAAAAAATACTCAGCCATTGGACTTCTACAAATATTACCCACACATACGACAAGAATATTTTGGATTTGCATTATTGCCCTAACCGATCAATATTATATAAAGCATTTGAGAATGGAATGATTTGATTAATAACACGTTGCCAACGGGTTAATCCAGTTGCATCGACATAAACAATATCATTTTTTGCATAGCAAATTGGTTGGCTAATGCAAAATTACCAAAGCTACTTAAATCTATTGATAGACTGTAGAACCTTTAGTATTAAGGTCTGTACGCATCACATAAATACGTGCCGCACTGGCTGAGTTTGGATTAATCCCACCACTTTCACCCAATACATCACTTAAAGTCATCCCTTGATCACGTAAATTTACTGCTTGCGTACGGGTAGATTCACCTAATACATAAAGTTTCTGATCTTGTTTAGTATTTACAAATAAAGTGTCATTCGGTTGAATGAGTAGATTATGTAAAGATAAGCCTTGTTTCTCAAGTGCAATGGTATTTAGGTTATAGGTTTGACCATGACGGATCAGTTGAATATTGGTATTGTCACCTGTTTGAGAATTAATCCCGCCTGCTTGACCTAATGCTGTATAAACACTGATAGGTTGATCGTTTAAAGTATATTGACCACTTTTCATCACTTGCCCGTTGACAAAATATCGTTTTCCTTCATAGGAAAGTACACGTACAACGACATCAGGCGTTTTTAAATATTTGGCAAATAGGCTACGCATTTCTTTATTAATCTGCGTTAAGGTTTTACCTTCAGCACGATACGTACCGATCAGTGGTGCTTGAATATAACCGTTTTGATCAATACGGTAACCATTTGCCAGTACAGACGTATCGTTGGTCATTTGACTCACTGGAGGGGTGATTTCGGGATATGCCCACAGTTGAATCGACAGAACATCACCAGGACTGAGACGATAGACTTTATTTTGATTTTGGAACAAAGCATATAAATTTTGGGATTGAATATCAGTTGTATTTAAAATACTCGGTAAAGTGCTTTGTGTTAGCTGAACAACATTAAGAGCTGCACCTTGATCCGTTTGATATTGTCCTTGTTCAGGCACATCATAAGTTTGCAGACCAGAAGTCATAGCACAACCAGTAAATAAAAACGAAACTGCTAAAAAAAGTGAGGTGCGAGCATGCTTCACATTCAAAACCCTTAATTGTATTAAATTGTAACTTGGAGTGACCTTATGGGTCGAATTGTATTCTATTACAAGTTAAATTCCTACTAGACTTGTTTAGCATAAATATAATTAATACATAAAATGAATCGTTTTGGTTAAAAACATGTAATTTCAGTTCATATTTACAAGCTTTTCATTTAGAATGAAACTCTATTTTGTATAATAAACTGGACTCAAAACCAGTCTCAGGATTTTAAAAGCATGTTTCAGATTGAACAACTAAAGATAGCAATCATTGGATTAGGCTATGTCGGTTTACCTTTAGCAGTAGAATTTGGCAAAAAAATACCAGTCATTGGTTTTGATATTTATCAAAAACGTATTGATGAATTAAGAAATGGGCAAGATCACACTTTAGAAGTTAGTCCAGAAGAATTACGAACAGCAGAATATCTATCTTATAGTGCAAATGTAGAAAATTTAAAGGATGCGAACTTTTATATTGTCACAGTTCCAACCCCAATTGATGATTTTAAACAACCAGATTTAACCCCATTGGTTAAGGCTTCGACTACTATTGGTCAAGTGTTGAAAAAAGGCGATATCGTTGTTTATGAATCGACTGTTTATCCTGGTGCGACAGAGGAAGTCTGTATTCCTGTGTTAGAAAAAATTTCAGGTTTAAAGTTTAACGAAGATTTTTTTGCAGGTTATAGCCCTGAGCGTATTAATCCGGGCGATAAAGAGCATCGAGTCACTAATATTCTTAAGATTACATCAGGTTCTACTGCTGAAGTCGCTGATTATGTTGATCACGTTTATAATTTAATTATTGAAGCGGGAACGCATAAAGCTTCAAGTATTAAAGTGGCAGAAGCTGCTAAAGTGATTGAAAATACACAGCGCGATGTCAATATTGCTTTAATTAATGAGTTAGCACTTATTTTTAATAAAATGGGAATTGATACAGAAGATGTATTAAAAGCTGCAGGGACAAAGTGGAATTTTTTACCATTTCGTCCTGGTTTAGTCGGTGGGCATTGTATTGGTGTAGACCCTTACTATTTAACACATAAGGCACAGTCTATAGGTTACCATCCTGAAATTATTTTAGCAGGGCGTCGTTTAAATGACTCTATGGGAGCTTATGTTGTTACTCAACTTGTAAAAGGAATGTTGAAAAAGCGTATCCAAGTTGAAGGTGCTAAAGTATTGGTATTGGGTTTAAGTTTTAAAGAGAACTGTCCAGATATTCGCAATACAAGAATTGTTGATATTATTAGTGAATTAAAAGAATATCATATTAATGCTGATATTTATGATCCATGGATTGATAGTGAAGAAGCACAGCATGAGTATGGCATCAAACCGATTCAAAGTTTAAAACAAGACAATTATGATGCCATTATTTTAGCTGTTGCACATAATCAATTCAAAGAAATGGGTTCAAAAAAAAATTCGTGCATTAGGTAAAAAAGAACATATTTTATATGATTTGAAATATGTACTTGATCAATCAGAGTCAGATATCCGCCTTTAATAAAATTGAGAATCTTTATGAAAATATTAGTCACAGGTGGTGCTGGATTTATAGGCTCAGCGGTTATAAGAAATATTATTCAAAATACTCAAGATGAAGTATTAAATATTGATAAATTAACATACGCAGGTAACTTGGAATCATTAGCAGAAGTTGATGAGAGTAAGAGATATCAATTTAAACAGATTGATATCTGTAATGAAAATGATTTAATAAAAGCTTTTAATGAGTTTAAACCCGATTTAGTAATGCATTTAGCAGCTGAATCACATGTAGATCGTTCAATTGATGGTCCAGCTGAGTTTATTACTACAAATATTGTTGGAACATATACACTTTTAGAGGTTGCTCGAAAATATTGGATGCAGCTTGATGAACCAGCGAAAGCGAAGTTTAAATTTCACCATATTTCTACAGATGAAGTATATGGGGACTTAGAGGGTACAGCGGATTTATTTACTGAAACAACTTCATATGCACCAAGTTCTCCATATTCAGCAAGTAAAGCAAGTTCAGATCATCTTGTGCGCGCTTGGCATCGTACATATGGTTTACCGACCATCGTAACGAATTGTTCAAATAATTATGGGCCATATCATTTCCCTGAAAAATTGATTCCCTTGGTTATTTTAAATGCTTTAGATGGCAAATCTTTACCGATTTATGGCAAAGGTGATCAAATTCGTGATTGGTTATTTGTAGAAGATCATGCACGTGCACTTTATAAAGTGGTCACTGAGGGTAAAGTAGGTGAAACCTATAATATCGGTGGTCATAATGAAAAGCAGAATATAGACGTTGTTAAAATCATCTGTAAAATTTTAGATGAACTCAAGCCACAAAAAAATCAGCAACCATATGAATCATTGATTACTTTTGTAAAAGATAGACCAGGACATGATTTGCGTTATGCGATTGATGCTACAAAAATTGCTCATGATTTAGGTTGGAAGCCAGAAGAAACATTTGAAACGGGTATTCGTAAAACAGTTGAGTGGTATTTAAATAATTTAGAGTGGTGTCGCCGTGTTCAGGATGGCAGTTACCAACGTGAAAGATTGGGAGTGAATGCATAATGAATACAAAGGGTATTATTTTAGCAGGTGGTTCAGGGACTCGTTTGTATCCTATTACTAAGGGTGTTTCAAAACAGTTGCTCCCTATTTATGATAAACCTATGATTTATTATCCTCTTTCTGTGCTGATGTTGGCAGGGATTCAGGAAGTTCTCATTATCACTACACCTGAAGATAAGGAAAGTTTTGAACGCTTATTGGGTGATGGTTCTCAGTTTGGTATCAATTTACAATATGCAATTCAGCCAAGTCCTGATGGATTAGCTCAAGCCTTCATTATTGGTGAAGAGTTTATTGGTGATAGTAATGTTTGCTTAGTGCTTGGTGATAATATTTTCTATGGTCAAGGCTTTACACCAATGTTGAAACAGGCTGTTGCGCGAGATCAAGGGGCTACAGTTTTTGGTTATCAAGTCAAAGATCCTGAACGTTTTGGCGTCGTTGAGTTTGATGAACAACGTAGAGCCGTATCTCTTGAAGAAAAACCTAAAATTCCAAAATCAAATTATGCTGTAACAGGGCTTTATTTTTACGATAATGATGTTATTCAAATTGCTAAAAAAGTAAAACCTTCTGATCGTGGTGAGTTAGAAATAACTACAGTGAATCAGATGTACTTAGAGCGTGGTGATTTGAATGTTGAGTTGCTTGGTCGAGGTTTTGCTTGGTTGGATACAGGTACACATGCAAGTTTACTTGAAGCGGCTCAGTTTGTAGAAACTCTGGAGAAACGTCAGGGTTATAAAGTCGCATGTTTAGAAGAAATTGCTTTTAATCATGGCTGGTTAACTAAAGAAGAGGTTTTGAAAGTTGGTCAAAGTATGAGTAAAAATGACTATGGCCAATATTTAATTTCTTTAGTGGAAGAAGATTGATGAAAGATCCAATTTATGTCACTCAGCCAGTTTTGCCAGCATTAGACGACTTTTTACCTTATCTAGAGCAAATTTGGAAAAATAAAATTTTGACCAACTGTGGTCCTTTGCATCAACAGTTGGAACAAGAGTTATGTAATTATTTGGGTGTGGATTATATTTCATTATTTAATAATGGGACTATTGCGCTGATTACAGCTTTACAAGCATTAGATCTAAGTGAAGGTGAAGTCATTACAACACCATATACTTTTGTGGCAACGGCACATTCTATTGTTTGGAATAAGTTAACTCCAGTCTTTGTCGATATTGATCCTATTACTTCAAATATTGATGTAAAAAAAGTTGAGCAAGCCATTACGACAAAAACTGTTGCGATTATGCCAGTGCATTGTTATGGCATTGCATGTGATGTCGATAACTTGCAAAAAATTGCAGATGAGCATAATTTAAAGCTGATTTATGATGCAGCACATGCTTTTGGTGTGAAATTTCAAGGGCAAAGTTTATTAAATTATGGTGATGTCAGTGTAATTAGTTTCCATGCTACAAAAGTATTTAATACTTTTGAAGGTGGTGCAATTGTTTGTCACAGTGCAGACATGAAACAGCGAATAGATCGTTTGAGAAATTTTGGTATTGTGAATGAAACTACAATTGATGATATTTCATTAAATGGTAAATTGAGTGAAGTTCATGCAGCTTTAGGATTACTTCAATTAAAGACAATAGATCAGACTCTAGATGCACGTAAAAAAATAGATCATTACTATCGTGAGTTATTGAATAATATTGAAGGGATTTCGTGTATTCAAAGATCTATGACCGATGCAGATAACTATTCATATTTCCCTATTTTAATTTCTCAATCCTATTCACTTACTCGTGATCAATTATTTGAGAAATTAAAAGAACGCAATGTATTTGCAAGAAAATATTTTTATCCAATTATGACCGATTTACAAATTTATAAACAATTTCAATCTGATACTCCAAATGCAAAATTGCTATCTGAGCAAGTACTTTGTTTACCAATGTATCCTCATTTATCATTTGATGAATGTAACTATATTGTAGATATTATTAAGGATATATAAATGAAAAAAATTGTAGTAGTTGGTGCTGGTGGATTTGGAAAAGAAATTGCTTGGATGGCGAAATGTTGTGGCCATGAAGTTGTCGGTTTTTTGGATAGTACACCCGAAAAGCAAAATACTAAAATTATGGGTGTAGATGTATTAGGCCCTATTGAAAATGCACAGCAATTTATTGAGTATGAGTTTGTAATAGCAATAGGTAATCCAAGAGCTAGAAAAAAAATTATAGATAGTTTTTTTAAGGATGAAAAATTTATTTTTGCGACATTAATCGATCCTCGAGCTATAGTTGGTCAGAATGTGACTATAGCCGAAGGTTCTATGATTTGTGCAGGAGCTATTCTGACTGTTGATATTGAAATTGGTAAGCATACGATTGTTAATATTAATAGCACAATTGGTCATGATGTAAAGATTCATGATTTTGTTACGATTGCTCCTAATGCTTCAATTTCAGGTAATATTGAATTAAATCATTATGTTGAAATTGGCACAAATGCGACATTAAGGGAAAAACTAACAGTCCAAGAGGGAGCTATGATAGGCATGGGGGCTGTATTGACCAAAGATGTAGAAAAAAATCATGTGATGGTAGGGAATCCTGCTAAATTGCTTAAAATTATTGATTAATTTTGAGTATAAAAATTGTCAAAGCTCAAAATTAACATCTTCGCGAGCTATATAAGCCAAATATATGTTGTTGCTATTAGCATTCTGATACTCCCTCTATATGTCAAATATATGGGGGCTGAAGCGTATGGTTTAGTTGGCTTTTTTGCCATGATCCAAGCATTATTTGGTCTACTGGATTTTGGTTTAACACCTACAATTAGCCGTCAAACAGCATTGTATAATTCAGGTGCAGAAACAGCTTTAAAGTACAGGCAATTATATAGGGCTCTTAGCATTATCTTTGTGGGAGTTGCTGCTTTTGGTGTTTTGACACTGTTTTTATCAAATGAATATATTGCATCTCATTGGTTAAAGCTTGAAAAACTACCACTAACAGAAGTTTTATTCTGTCTACATATTATGTCAATATGTGTAGGATTAAGATGGATGACTGGGTTATATCGAGGCGTCATTTCAGGCTTTGAGCAAATTGCATGGCTAAGTTTGGTCAATACATTCATAGCAACATTACGCTTTTTAGGCGTGTTTGCTTATATGTATTTTTATGGATTTACAGTTAAGAATTTTTTTGTTTTTCAATTGGTTGTTGCATTTTTAGAGTTTAGTTTTTTATTTATTAAACAAAAATATTTAATACCAGTCTTAAATGACCAAGAAAATATTGGTTGGTCAATGAAACCCGTAAAACCTATTCTTGCTTTTGCCTTAACCATCGCTTTTACTTCTTCAATTTGGATTCTTATTACTCAGTTGGATAAGTTTGTGCTATCAGGTATTTTAGCACTATCAGATTATGGGTATTTTACTTTAGCTGTACTTGTTGCTGGAGGAATAATGCAGATTAGTTCACCAATCAGTGGTGCTATTATGCCAAGAATGGCGAGCCTCTATGCAGCAGGGGATCATAATCAATTAAAAATGGTATACTTAAATGCCACTCAGTTTATTGCAGTCATTTGTGTTACTGCTGGTATAGTCCTGGCAGTATTATCAAAGCAAGTGTTATATGCATGGACTGGAGATATGGTGCTTGCAAATAAAACTGCACCCATTCTAACTTTATATGCTTTAGGTAACGCTGCGTTAGCTTTGACTGCTTTTCCTTATTATTTGCAGTATGCAAAAGGTAACTTAAGATTTCACTTGATTGGTAATATCATATTACTATTCTTACTAGTCCCAACGATTATTTTCGCAGCGAAAACGTATGGTGCAATTGGTGCAGGATGGGTATGGTTTTTAACACATAGTCTATATTTAGTATGCTGGGTTTCTTATGTTCATTCTCAAATTTCACCAGGTATAAATAAACAGTGGTATCAGAAATTTATTTATATTGTTCTCTTGGTTGGTGGCGTATCATTGAGTTTATCTCAAATGCTTGGTTTTTCGTCAAATCGCCTAATCTTGTTAGGACAAATTACAGGGATTAGTTTTGTTTGTTTAATTGTAGCAAGCATGTGTTCCTCACAGATCCGCCAAAAAATTAAATCTAGAATTGTAAATTTAAAATGATGAATCAGATAAACGAAATAAAAGTCTCTGTATGTGTTGTTACTTATAATCAGGAAAAGTATCTTGCAGAGTGCCTTGAAAAATTAGTGAATCAGCAAACAAACTTTGCTTTTGAAATTATTGTGGGTGAGGACTGTTCTACAGATCAGACGAGATCAATTGTACAGCAGTATTATGAAAAATATCCTGATTTAATTGTTCCTATTTTACATGAAAAAAATGTAGGTGCTTTGGAAAACATTAGACAAGTATATGCACAAGCTAAAGGTAAATATATTGCGCATGTTGATGGTGATGATATTGCCTTAGAGGGGAAATTACAAAAACAATTTGATGCTCTAGAGGCTCATCCAGAGTGTAATATTTGTTCACATGATGTAAAAAATATAGATGCAGAAAGTAATGTTTTAGATTTTCAAAATTGGATTTATCCTGCTGGGAAATATACTTTATTTGATTTGTTTAAAAAAATGCCATTTTTTGCACATTCATCAAAAATGTTTAGAAATAATATATTAGAAAGTGAATGGAATAATTTATTTTCAAATCCAGATATCTTAGATATAGATATACATTTTTTAAACTTACAAAAAGGTAATATTATCCATCTAGGTGAAAATTTAGGTTTGTATAGAGTTAATGTAGGTATGAGTAATGTTGGTAAAAAAGTTAATGCTTTATTACCTAAAGGGAATATCCGGATCTATGAAAAAGGTTTGAATCATTTTCAAACTGATAAAGAAAAAATAAACATTTTGAAAAAATATTATGCTAGAGCTATGTTGAATTGTGCTTATAATTATGCGGTTTACGATGGTGATATAAGTAAATTTAGAGAATATTTAAATTATTCTCTTCAGCAATCGAAGCTGAATAAATTGCAAATAATATTTATTATAGTTTCACTTGTTCCTCAATTATTTTTCCCTCTTTTGAAATTTCGATCTAAGGGAAGAGTTTGAATTTTTATAAGATGAGTTTACTTGAATTTATAAATTTTCTATTTTTTGAATCGAATTTCATCAGGAGTTAATAATGAAGTTTAATATATTTTATTTTTTGCTTGCATTTTATTTCATTGTTAACACAGTTTTCTTTATTATTGGCTTGTCTTCAGAATATGTTGTAGTTGAGTTTGATTTCTTTTCTATAAATAAGTCTGATCTTATTTTTGCATATTTCGTTCAATTGTTTGTATTTTTAACAATATTTTTGTCATATTTTTTGATAAGTAAGTCTAATGTTGATAGTAAGAAGATTTTTTATATTGGTGACGGTTGGGCATTTTTTTTATTAATATGGCAAGTTTTATTTTGTTTCTTTAATTATTACTATGGTGTTAATTTAGCTGGGGTTTATGGTGGTAAACCAAACTTAATATTAAATTATTTATTTATATTTTTGCCGGCGGATGTAATTTTTTTAGTGTTATCTATTCATATTAAATCAAATAAATTTTTTATTTTAAATAATATTTTTTACCTTTTTTCAAATTTGATTCGAGGTTGGATGAGTGCACCTTTAATTTTTGTTATATTATTTTTTATTCGAAAAGGTAGTATTAAATTTGAAGTTAAAAATCTAATGATGATTTTTGGTGTGGTTCTGTGTTTGCTTTTTTTAACCCCATTTTTATTTGAGTTAAAGTGGATTGCTCGTTCTAATTCATTATATAGTGGTGTAATTAATAATGTTTTAGATCGGGGGTATTTAGAATCATTAAGTCTCACTTTAAATTATATTTTTTCAAGATTTCAACATATTTATCATGTTGCATTATTGTCACAAAAAACTGATTTCTTTTATATGTTGTATCAAAGTGGAAAAATATTACCATATTGGTCTGAGGGGCTTTTACAAAATGTTGTAATAAAGTTGTTGAATATTAATGTGGGGGATACTTTAGGTTTAAATGTAGCTAAAAATATTTTTTCATCCCAAGAAGAATGGTCTGCTAATGCTGGATTAAGTGGTTGGATATTTGTTTTGCAAGAAAAATTTGTGTTTTTTTATGCATATATTTTATTCATTCTTTTGATACCATTTTATATGGCAAAAAAATATTTAGGTAATAAGTCTTTAATGTTGATGGGGGTTTTCTCAATATTTTATTTATTCCATGGTTGGATAGGTTCTTACTTATCACTAGTAATATTCTTAATGCTGATAATATTTTTCAATAGGGTTACATTTAAAAGATGAAAATTTTATTTATAATTACAAGTCTAGGAATGGGTGGAGCTGAAAATGTCTTGGCTAATCTTACAGATGGTTTAGTGCAACGAGGTTGTGAGGTAAAAATTATCTGTTTAAAAGGTGAGGTTTTAGTTAAACCACAGTCTGATCAAGTAGAAATTGTGAGTTTGAACTTTGATGGTTTATCTAATATTTCTTCTATATTAAAAAGTATTAAAACTATTATATTAAATGATCAACCTGATATTGTTCATGCTCATATGTTTCATGCAATTATTGTAGCAAGAATATTAAGAATAACGACACCAATTAAAAAATTAGTTTGTACTGCCCATAGTAAAGCTTTTGGTGGAAAAATTCGGGCATTGGTCTATAAAATGACTGATCGTTGGTCAGATATCAATACCAATGTGAGCCATGAAGCAACTGAAAATTTTATAAAAAATAAAATTTTTAATAAAAATAATTCATTAACAATTACCAATGGTGTTGATACAGAAAAATTTATTTTTAATTTTGCTGATCGAATAGCCTATAGAACACAATTTAAAATAGCAGATAATGAAAAAGTTTTTATTGCGATTGGTCGTTTTAATGAAGCTAAAGACTATCCAAATTTAATCAATGCTTTTAATTTATTTAGGAAAAAAAGTCATGTTGAGTCTAAATTGTTGATTGTTGGAGATGGTGAACTTAGAACATCAATAGAAAATTTAATTGTTGATACGCATTTATCTGATCAGATTATTTTGTTAGGTATTCGACATGATATTCCTCAATTATTGAATATGGCGGATACTTTTATTTTATCATCGGAGTGGGAAGGGTTACCGACAGTTTTGATGGAAGCGATGTCTACAGAAAAAATTGTAATTTCTACAGATTGTGGTGGGGCTAGAGAAATTATAGATAGTGAAGATTTTCTTGTCCCTATTAAGAACTCTGAAGAATTGTCACGCAAAATGTTAGATATATGCCAATTGCCTGAGCAATATTGCATACAAATTGGTAAAATAAACAGACAGCGTATAGTTGATCATTATTCTTTAGATGCGATGGTAGCGCAGTGGTTAAAAGTTTATAAAAGTTGATAGATGAGGAAAGTATAATGTCAAAATATTATGAAGTATGCGAAGAATTATTAAGTAATCCGAAAGTATGGCTTGTAACGGGTGTTGCGGGTTTTGTTGGCTCAAATCTTTTAGAAAAATTATTATTATTAAATCAAAAAGTTATTGGACTAGATAATTTTTCTACAGGATTTCAAGAAAACCTAGATGAAGTAAAACAGAGTGTTGCACCTGAGCAATGGGAAAATTTTACCTTTCATAAAGGTGATATCTGTCATTTAGATGACTGTAAACAAGCTTGTTTAGGTGTGGATTATGTTTTACATCAGGCAGCTTTAGGTTCTGTACCACGTTCAATTCAAGATCCTATTGCAACCAATCAGGCGAACATTAGCGGTTTTGTAAATATGTTAGTTGCTAGCCGTGATGCTGGTGTCAAAAGTTTTACTTATGCAGCAAGTAGTTCTACATATGGTGATCATCCTGGTTTACCAAAGCAAGAAGATATTATTGGAAATCCATTGTCTCCGTATGCTGTTACAAAATATGTCAATGAATTGTATGCGAGCGTTTTTAAAAGAGTATATGATTTTAATAGTATTGGGTTACGTTACTTTAATATTTTTGGAAAACGTCAAACGCCTACAGGAGCGTATGCAGCAGTTATTCCAAAATGGACGAGTGCAATGATCCAAGATGATACTGTTTTCATTAATGGTGATGGTACAACTAGTCGTGATTTTAACTTTATTGAAAATGCAGTTCAGGCAAATATTTTAGCAGCAACAGCCATTCATGAAGATTCATTGAATCAGATTTACAATGTTGCAGTTGGTGGACGTACAGATTTAAAAACGTTATATAGCATGTTACAAGATACATTACAAAAAAATGGTGTTGCGTATCATAAGGAAGCGGTATACAGAGATTTTCGTCCAGGTGATGTGATGCATTCACAGGCAGACATTAGTAAGATTAAAATACGATTAGGCTATGAGCCTGAATATTTAATTCATGAAGGTATAGAAAAAGCAATGCCGTGGTATGTTAAGAATTTAAAAGGTTAAAAATGAAATTTGTTCTAGTTTCAAATAATTTAACTTCTGTTAAAAATTTTCGTTGTGATTTATTGTTGGATATTCAAAAGAAAGGGTATGAAGTTCATATCCTTGCGCCAGATTTTTTAAATTTTACAGCAGATAAAGATTTTTTGGAAAATAGAGGTTTTATTTTACATGAAATTAAATTAAGTCGAACTGGAACAAATCCAATTTCAGATTTCACAACTTTACTGAATATTTATCAAATCTTGAAAAGTATTCAAGCGGATATAGTATTAAGCTATACGATTAAGCCTGTGATTTATGGAACTATAGCCGCTTATTTAGCACAAGTACCGAAAAAATTTGCTTTAATTAGTGGTCTAGGTTTTGCCTTTCAAGATCATGCCGATGCAAAAAAATCAGGTTTAATTACCCAAATTATTAATAATTTATATAAAATAGCGTTGAAGAAAACCACGAAAGTTTTTTTTCAAAATACAGATGATCAAGCTTTATTAACAAAGTTAGGAATTTTAACTTCAAATATCCCTTCCGTTGTTGTGAATGGTTCTGGAGTAAATACAGAATATTACTACCATGCGCCTCTTAATAAAAATGAAAATGGACAATTTGAAATTAGTTTTTTAATGGTTGCACGACTATTAAAAGATAAAGGAATTCGTGAATATTTTGAGGCTGCAAAAATAATTAAAAAACAATATCCAGAGGTTATTTTTAATTTAGCTGGAGGGCTTGATGAAAATCCTACCGCGATATCTAAAGATGATTTAGATGTTGTTGTGAATGCTAAAGTAATCAATTATCTTGGTAAGTTGTCAGATGTAAGAAGTGCTATTGTTCAGAGTAATATTTTTGTTTTACCATCTTATAGAGAAGGTGTGCCAAGATCTACTTTAGAGGCGATGTCAATGGGGCGTAGTGTGATCACAACAAATGCTCCAGGCTGTAAAGAAACTGTTGTGGACAATATAAATGGTTTTTTGGTAGACGTACAATCTGTTGATGCATTGGTATCAGCAATGCTAAAATTCATAGAGCATCCCGAACTAATGAATGTAATGGGTCTTAACTCTAGAAATATGGCAGTTGATAAGTATGATGTCATTAAAGTCAATGATCATATGATAACGGAAATGCAACTTTAATTTTTTTGATTGAATTATTAATTAAACTTAGATAACTAAGACTAATTATATTTATAGGATGTAAGAGTGAATGAAGCGCTTAGTTGATATTATTATTTCTTTGATTGCATTAATCATTTTGTCACCTATTTTTCTATTGGTGGCAAATAAAGTTCGTAAAAATCTAGGCTCTCCGATCTTCTTTTATCAAGAACGCCCAGGTAAAGATGGTCAATTATTTAAGATGATTAAATTTCGTTCAATGAAGGATGCGTTTGATAAAGATGGTCATCCTTTACCTGATGACCAACGTATTACACCATTTGGGCAAAAATTGCGTTCTACAAGTTTAGATGAAATGCCTCAGCTTATTAATGTACTGAAAGGTGATATGAGTATTGTGGGTCCTCGTCCACAAATGAAAGAATTTTTAGATCACTATACACCTCATCAAATGCGTCGCCATGAGGTAAAACCAGGAATGACAGGGCTAGCTCAAGTCAGCGGTCGTAATAATTTGTCTTGGGAAGAAAAATTTGATTTAGATGTAGAATATGTTGAAAAACAATCTACTTTACTTGATTTTAAAATTATGTTTAAAACAGTTGAAGTAATGCTGAAGAAAGAAGGTATTAATGCACCTGACCAAGAAGTGGGTGCAGAACGATTTTCTGGTAACAACACTTCAACAAATACTAAACCGCATTCTCATCAATAAATTTAAAGTGTTAGATAGGTTATATGCTCAAAAAAGCAATTCTCCCTGTGGCAGGTTTAGGCACGCGTTTCTTACCTGCAAGTAAGTCTATTCCTAAAGAAATGGTCACAGTGGTAGACCGTCCTGCAATTGAATATGTTGTAAAAGAGGCGGTTGCTGCAGGAATCGAACAAATTATTCTTGTAACACATTCATCTAAAGCATCCATTGAAAATTATTTTGATCGTAACTTTGAGTTAGAAACGATCCTAGAAAATAAAAAGAAATTTGATTTACTCAAAGAAATTACCGATATTCTGCCTAAGAATGTTAGTGTTGTGAGTGTGCGTCAACCTCAGCCTTTGGGTTTAGGACATGCTGTACTGTGTGCTAAAGATATTGTTGGAAATGAACCTTTTGCTGTGTTATTACCCGATGTTTTAGTGAAAGCTGTTGATACAAAAAGTGATTTGGCTTTAATGATTGAGCGTTTTGAAGCATCCAATGCTTCACAGATTATGGTTGAAGCTGTGCCTGATCATTTAGTCGATCAATATGGTATTGTTGATGTTGCTCAATCACCGAATGAAGGTGAAAGTATCATGATGCGAGGGATTGTGGAAAAACCTGCCGTAGGAACCGCACCTTCGAATTTATCAGTGGTGGGGCGTTATGTTTTACCTGCTGAAATTATGCAGCTTTTAGAAAATACACCCAAAGGTGCCGGTGATGAGATTCAGTTGACCGATGCGATTGCTGCATTACAAAACACAGCAACAGTTGAAGCATATCGTATGAAAGGTCAGACCTTTGACTGTGGCTGTAAAATTGGCTACTTAAAAGCAGTATTGTATTATGGGATTGGACATCCAAAATTAGGTGAAGAATTTAAGCAGCTCATTCGAGAGTTAGTACTATAAAATTTTAAAATTAGGTGATCAATGAAAATTAGTGTTTTTGGTACGACTTTACAAGCAGGCGTACTGGCAGGTTTGATGGCTGAATTTGGTCATCAAGTCTCGTGGTGTTTAAATTCACAAAAAACACTGAATTATCAGGATGAGCAAGTCAACCAATTGATTGAACGCCAAGCTCAGCTTGGCTTTTTAAATATTGTTGATCTGGATCAATTAAATTTGGATCAAGATGTTTATTTATTTTCGTTGGGAGTGACAGAACTTCATATAGCAATTGAGATTGCTCAAAAGATTAGCTTATCACCATTTATTCATCCTAAATTAATGATTAATGGTTCAACCTTTGGGTTGCAGGGCACTGAAAAATTAAAAAGTATTTTATCTCAGGATTATTGGGCATATTTACCTGATGTCATTCAAGAAGGTAATGCAATTCAGAGTTTTACGCAGTTGAAACAAGTGATTGTGGGTGTGGAGCAAGAAGAAACTCAAAATCTGATGTCTGAATTACTCCGTCCTATTTTTCAGCTGCAACATCAATTTTTATTTATGCCGATTTTAGATGCTGAATTTACCAAACTCAGCATTTCGGGCATGTTGGCGACCCGTATTAGTTATATGAATGATTTGGCTGTCGTCTCTGAAAAGTTAGGAATTGATATTAGTAATGTACGTCAAGGCTTAGCCGCTGATACGCGCATCGGTGCAACGTATTTATCCCCAGGTGCAGGTTTTGGTGGTGAGAATTTTTCGCATGATATCTTAACCTTGTCGAATACTGTGGCGGATATGGGGGTTCATAGTCATTTATTGGAACAAGTCTGGGCGATTAACGAGCAACAAAAAGAAGTTTTATTCAGAAAGTTATGGAATTATTACCATAGCCATTTAAAAGGGAAAACGGTTGCCATTTGGGGCGCTTCTTTTAAAGAAAATACCTCAAGTATTCAAAATGCACCGATTCATGCGATGCTACAAGCTTTATGGGCACAAGGTGTAATCGTAAAATTACATGACCCGCAAGCATTGAAAGAAATTGAAAATATGTATGGCACGCGTGCTGATCTGATTTTATGTGAAGATCAATACCAAGCCGTTGAGCATGCAGATGCTCTGTGTTTAATGACCGCTTGGGCGCAATATTGGAGTCCAGATTACCTGCAACTCAAGCAGAAAATGCAGCATCCTTTGATTTTAGATGGTCGTAATATTTATGATCCCGCTTATGTGAAATCACAAGGCTTTGCATACCAAGGAGTAGGGCGCTCATGAGTCATATCGAACAATTTTCTATAGTGACAGAGCTTAGAGAACAACTGAGCCAATTGGCTGAAGCACAAAAAAATATCAATTTAAATGAATTGTTTGAAAAAGAAACACAGCGTTTCGAACAGTATTCTGTACAGTATCAAGATTTAACTTTTGATTTCAGTAAGCATCGCATTGATCAGGCGATTTTTAAAAATTTAATACAATTTGCTGAATCAAAAAAATTAGCGCAATGGATTCAGCGTTTATTTTCGGAAGAGCCGATTAACTATACAGAGCAGCGTGCTGCAATGCATTGGGTTTTGCGACAACCATCTGAAAATAAAAAAAATAGTAAAATTGTACAGGCTGTACATGAACAGTTAGAGCGCATGTATCGCATTGTTGAAAAAATTCATGCGGGACAATATCGTGGGGTAACCGGTGAAGTAATCCAAGATGTGGTGAATATTGGTGTAGGTGGCTCAGATTTAGGACCTTTAATGGTTACACATGCGCTATCTGATTATCAGGTACATACGACCAAGCCTCTGCATGTTCATTTTGTTTCAACCATGGATGGCAGTCAGCTTTCAGAACTGTTGCATCAGTTACGTCCTGAAACGACGTTATTTATTATTTCTTCCAAGTCTTTTGGTACGATCGATACATTATCGAATGCACAAACGGTACGCCAATGGTTAGAAAAGTCTTTAGGGCAGTGTGAAGGAGTTTTAAAAAATCACTTTATTGGTGTTTCGACCAAACCTGAAAAAATGACGGCATGGGGAATCGCGCCTGAGAATCAGTTGCTGCTGTGGGATTGGGTCGGTGGTCGTTATTCGCTGTGGTCATGCATTGGTTTACCGATTGCATTGACGATTGGTGTAGATGGTTTTAAACAACTCCTTGCGGGTGCGTATGCGATCGACGAGCATTTCCAAAATGCTGAATTTTCAAAAAATTTACCTGTGCTAATGGGTATGCTCGGTGTTTGGAATAATAACTTTTTAAACATCCAGACCCATGCTGTGTTGCCCTATGATGGGCGTTTAAAATACTTTGCAGCTTATTTACAACAATTAGAAATGGAATCGAATGGAAAATCCATTCAGCGTAATAATGAACAGGTAGAATATGATACTTGTCCGATTTTATGGGGCGAAGTGGGACCAAACGCACAGCATGCCTTTTATCAATTATTGCATCAAGGCACGCATTCAGTGAGCTGTGATTTTATTGCCCCTGTTCATCGTTACAATGCCAATCAATTTACTTATGCTCAAAATGCAGAAGCATTGATTGAACAACATCATTTAGCATTATCGAATTGTTTAGCACAGTCACGTTTATTGGCCTTCGGTAATCAAGCACTGGATCAAAAAGAGCTGACCGATTTACCTAAATATAAACAATATACAGGGAATCAACCGAGTACCACACTTCTCATGAAAGAATTAAGTCCTTACAGTTTGGGGATGTTAATTGCTTTATATGAACATAAAGTGTTTGTACAATCTGTGATATGGAATATTAATCCTTTTGATCAGTGGGGGGTTGAGAAAGGTAAGGAAATTGCCAATCAATTATTGCCTATTTTAAATCAGCAGCAACATGACTTATCTGCCTTGGATGCATCAACACAAGGTTTAATCAAAATCCTTCTTCAAAAATAACAGAGTTTTATTATGGCAAACATTTTAGTGACAGGTGGTGCAGGATACATCGGTTCACATACTTGTGTAGAGCTACTGAATGCGGGTCATTCTGTTGTTGTACTCGATAATTTATCTAACAGTTCTGAAGAAGCGCTACTCCGTGTGCAAGAGCTCACAGCAAAAAGTTTGACTTTTGTTGAGGGGGATATTCGAGATGCCTCTACTTTAGATCAAGTGTTTGCAGCACATCAAATTGATGCTGTGATTCATTTTGCGGGCTTGAAAGCTGTTGGTGAAAGTCAGCAAATTCCATTGACTTATTTTGATAATAATATTGCGGGTTCGATTAGCTTGGTTCAAGCCATGCAACGTGCTGAAGTCTTTCATTTAGTCTTTAGTTCATCTGCAACGGTGTATGATGAAGCCAATATTTCACCGCTGAATGAAAATATGCCTACAGGTATGCCAAGCAATAATTATGGGTATACTAAACTCATTGTTGAGCAAATGCTGCAAAAATTAGCGATTGCCGATGCACGTTGGTCAATTGCATTATTGCGTTATTTCAATCCCGTGGGTGCGCATAAAAGTGGTCGTATGGGTGAAGATCCGCAAGGGATTCCTAATAATCTAATGCCTTATGTAACGCAAGTTGCTGTAGGTCGCCGTGAAAAGCTGTCTATTTTTGGTCAAGATTATGATACGGTCGATGGTACGGGTGTACGTGACTATATCCATGTCGTAGATTTAGCGAATGCACATTTATGTGCATTAAATAATCGCCTAGATGCAGAAGGCTGCCGTGCATGGAATATTGGTACAGGTAATGGTTCATCTGTACTTGAAGTCAAAAACACATTTGAACAAGTAAATGGTGTGGCTATTGCATTTGAATTTGCTCCACGTCGTGAAGGAGATGTTGCAACTTCATTTGCAGACAATGCACGTGCTGTTGCAGAGTTAGGTTGGAAACCGCAATATAAACTTGAAGATATGCTTGCTGATAGTTGGAATTGGCAAAAGCAAAATCCGGAAGGATATAAAAAATAATTTTTTAAGTAACGTGAATTCGGGA
>NZ_LQXQ01000051.1 GCF_003268395.1 Acinetobacter sp. CFCC 10889
CTTTTAATTCAGGTTCAAGATTGGCAATGACAGTATCAGACAGTGGACGGCGTTTTATTTCTGATCTTTTCATTTATCCGTGTATCCCTTGAGTTCAATATTTCTAAAAGGATACACAAGGGGATACATAGAAAGCAACACTATAGCTAGTTATGTTTGGTTATGTTTAGGCAAGAAAAAAGGCTTAATCCCTTTAGAATCAAGCCTTTTGTCTTTAAAACTTGGCATATTTTGCCATGTTTTGGAAGGTATTTGGTGGAGATGGCGGGAGTGCAATTATTATTATAAATATTTGATTTATTAGTGTGTTTTTTATTTTGGAGTTGCACTGTGTAACATCTGTGTAACAAGTTGATTTGATGCATCATGATTAATTGTGATTGATTATGATGAATCGTGATGAACAACCGATTTAAGTTGAGTTTAGTTGATTATTTTGGATTTGAACTCAGAACCAATATAGCATATTTTCAGAATTAGAAAAGGCGCTCAAATTGCGCCTTCTTCTTTTAAAATTTCTCTTCGCATTTTTTGGACTGACGAAGCTGTCCAGTCTTTACGATTTGTGAATTCGCGATCAGGTGGGTACTGGTCTAAGTAATACTTTTTAAAAGTGTTTACTGCCATTCCTAATTCTTGAGCAACTTTGGTCATAGAGTACCATTTCATCAACCTTCCTCCTCTTCTTCATCCAACTCACTTAATGCATCGTTTGGATCTGTCGATGTCAATTCAATTTGAGCTAAACATGCTAAATGCCACATGCTTTGTTCAGTGGGGTGAGTTGATTCATATAAATTTCCATGACGCTCTCTAACGTGCTCATAACCCAAGTGAAGATAGAAAGCTTCGGCAAGATCATGGGTTTGATCAACTATTTGTCTTGCGGTTCTAGTCATGCCCTTACTCCTCGCCCAAACAAGCCGCCACAGCCTGCTCCAAAGTTGGATATTCTTCACCATCATCATTTGTCGCAACAATCCAATTGTCATTGAATTTTGAAATTAAATGAGAACCCGTGGTAGCAGGAACCCAAACATCATCAGCATCGAGAACTAATTCAACTTTAAGCATTGTTTTGCTCCTGTGCTTCAATGGCTTTTTGCTTTGCATCATTCTCATAATAAAAATGAAAGCTTTCGGGTAGTTCGATATTTTTAGGCATCCAGTGAGATATGTATGAACTAACAGCTTCCCACCCATAGCAATTTCTTTGCTTGAATCCGCCAGAGTATTTTTTATCCTTAGTTGCTTGGACTACATGCCCATAATGATGCACCAATACTTCATCACCCTCATTTGGCATACGCTCAGTAATTGAGATCCACTCTGGCACAGCCACTTTTTGAGCATCATGACAAAATACAATAGCCTTTTTCCACATTGCCCAACCTGTATTCACACGATGAAAAGTATCATTGGCATCATCTTCATAAATCGGATCGAGGTCATCTTTTACAACGTAATTACCTTGCTCCATATCAAAAACAAGAAACTCAGAACGATCAGACAACCAATAGTTGGCTTCAAAGTTTGGTAACTGTTCAGCCCAAAATGCTTGCTTTTCTGCCAATGTTGGCTTTTTTTGAATATCCATCACGCCACCTCAACTTCACGAATTTCACGTGCAAAAATTGCATAAGCATCATCTTCACCAAAGTGAATATCAATTAAGAAAAATCCATTTGGTGCAATTGGGTTCTATTTGGTGATGTCGCGGCTATCCATCATGATTTCCCAATCATCACTAGAAACAGAGCTTTCTAAAAAGAAAATAACCGTCTCAACATTGAAATGAGTAAGCATCGCATTCCATGCTTCCTTTGATATTGATTCCTCATTTGCATGATGTGTATCTAAGTAAGCAATGTATGCAGGGTGTGACCAAGCACCTATTTCATCACGAACAATTTCCGCAGGTTTTAATTGATTAATTTCCATCACTCCACCCAATCTTCTATTAAAATAAATAATTACACCGATTTTTAAGCCTATTCTTTTATTAGAATAGGATTATAGACAGTGTGCTAATGCATTCCACGTCTTGCACGCTTCCACTTTTTATATTCAGGTGATGAGAAGTGACCTGATGCAGCTAATGCATCGTAATAATCAGAACTAGATTTCGCTGTAACTGCTTTGGTCAGCATCTTATTCAGCTTTTCCGAAACTTGGTTATCTTGGATTTTATAAAGTGTATTTGGATATTCGCGATACAAATCATAATTTCTCAAGAAGCCACTTAGCGTACGATCTTCTCTGTCTTTCCGCTTTAGAATATAAAATGTGGGCTTTTCAATACCCACACGGTAGCGTGCACCTTTCTCTACATCACTGTCGAATTGACAGAAGTAGACAGGTTTTTGGAGTAAAGATTTTTCTAACATCGCACCTCCATCTTTTTTCTTAAAGTAGAGCGATGAATTCCGAGCTTTTTTGAAGCTTCAGTTATATTTCCTCGACATAAAATAAGGACTTCTTCGATCACCGCTTTTTCAACTTGAGAAACAGCAACTTCAAATGCGTTGCCATGATTGCTTTGAATCGTGTCGATGATTTCGTCACGAACGAATGAGATTGAGTTCATTCAGACACCTCCACAATCGCACTGCTGATTCGCTCATACTCAGAACGATCAATGTAAATATCATCAATCGCCAAACCCGATTTACTGACAATCACATTGTCAATCTGCTCGATATCGCCATCTTTCATGATGTAATCGAGATCAACTGTAAGGTCATCAGCTTTAAGCGTTGCGGGGCAGAAGTCAGCGCAATTCGGGAGTGCTGTTACAAGCTCGTAATGGCTTGGGTTTAGAGAAAATTGCTCTTTGGCAGGTTGAGCTGCAAATGCTGTGATGGCTATTGCAGCAAATAAAGAAGCGATAGCAATCGGCTTCTTGAAATTTCCATTTGATAGATTCATAATAATCTCGCTTCATCTAGCCCGCCGATTTCCAGTCCTGCGGGCTTTTTGTTGGGTACGAGAATTATTAAACCATGAGTTTAAATTAGGTTCAAGTATTTTTAAGCCTTTGGTTTAAATATTTTTAAACCTAGTAATTTTTAGGCATAAAAAAGCCCACGTTGTTTGTGGGCTAATTTTTATAATATATTGATTATCTTCTTATTTTTCTTGTTTCTGATTTCCACCAATATTGACCATAAATCGAAACATTTTCATTTTTAATGCGTTCAGGCGAGTAATACTCATCAGGATAGCGCACTTTATCATCATTTCTTGAAACCGCCTTAAACCCACCCATACCCTCATTATTCCAGTTAAACAGAAATTTTACCTTCATGTCATCGCCAACAAGGAATGCATATATCTCACCATCATATATACGAGTGGCAGAGGTATCTACCGATATAGCCTGGCCGTCCACCAATTCAGGAAACATGCTATCACCGCGAACATTTATAACTTTTGCAGTTGCAGGGTTTACATTGCAATCCTTTAAAGTATCTTCCCTAAACCATAATTTTAATGGACTTTGTTGCTCTTGATTCATATATCCATAGCCAGCGCTTACTGATACTTCATTATAGAAATCAATAGCTACATAACCAAGTGGAACGTCATCACCATCAGACCAAAGTGAAACTTGTTTGTTTGTAATTTCCGCATTTCGCTTAGATTCATCGCCAGTCAACAGCCAACCTATGTCTTTTTCAAGAAGGTTTGCTAAATCCTCAAGGGTTTCTTTTCCAATTTGACCTTTTTTCCATTTGGTCGGGGCTTGCGCTGATAAACCAATCGCAATAGCAGCAGCAGACCAAGACATCTTTTTTTCTTTTAGTGATGAGTCGATTCGAGAGACTAAATCATTCATTTCAATTTCCTTTAACCAATGGTTTAAATTTTCTTATAAAAACGAGTAAAAAGGAATGAACCAACGGTTGCAATGAGTTTAAACTCATGGTTTAATTTGATTCATAAAGTTTAAATAAGGTTTAATTATTTATGGAGAATCCAGTAAAAATTGCATTCAAGGCAGTTGGTGGTCGAACCAAAGCTGCTGAGATTATCAACCGCTCTTATCAAGCCGTGAAGAAAATGGAAGATAAAGGCGTTCTACCACGCACTGAATACACCAATGAGACGCAATATGCTCAAACATTGGCTGACCACAGTAATGGCGCATTCACAGCGGCTTGGCTACTTGAGAATGCAAACCCAATAAAACAAACAATTTAAGGGTGACTACATGAGTCTTGAAAAGAATTCTACACACGTCCGTTTATCTCCTGAGAATCACAAAAGAGCGCAGGTTTTATCAAACATCAAAGGTAAAAACCTCGCTCAATACCTCGCGTGGCTTCTTGAAAAAGAAATCGCTGGCGAATGGCATATTCTCAATATAGAGCAAAGAAATTTAGAGCGCTTGGGAATAGCAGGGTTATTAAGGGAGTTAAGTACGGAAGTTGAAATCAACGAGGGATTGGAAGGGATTCACGGGGATTTAAGCAAAGAAAAAGCCTGATGTACTAGATCAGGCTTTTAGTAATTCATCAATTTGGAACCAATGAATATGAAATCAAATTTAGCACATGAACCCACCGAGCCGCAAGGTGAGGTGGTTCGGTTTCCGAAGAAAGAGCGACAAGCTATGGCGGAGAAATTCTCTCAAGGCTTTGTTCAATCAAGCCAACTGTACAGAAAAGAGGTGTATCCGTTTCTTAGTGATGCTGCTCGCCATGTTTATTTTGAACTTGAAAGCAAAATTAATGGTTTTCATAAAGATTCTGACTTTGTGAGTTACAGCCAATTGCAGGGCAATTCCGATCTCGAAGGTGCGAGAACCATGTCTAGAATGACAGTTGCAAAAGGTGTTAAAGAGCTAGCTGATCATGGCGTAATAACCATTCTTGCAACGCACCGAAAGCTAGGGAACAAATACCAAATTAATGAAGTGTCATTGCTTGGTAAGCAGTACACAAAAAAGACTAGTACACCTAGTGAACTAGTACACGTAGTAGACCGCACTAGTACACGTAGTAGACCGCAAGTAGTACACGTAGTAGACACACAAAAGAAAGATTTAAATATATTTATTAAAGAAAGAGAGGAGGAGGAAGTACGCACGAATTTTCAAGCGCAAAACCGCACTTTGAACTTCATCGAGTATCACACACAAGATCGTGTATTGATCTCTTTCAAAAACCTTTGCCAAAAATATTCAGTTGAGCAAGATTTTATTGCTCAAGCAAAAGTGAGTTTTCCTAACCACACTGAACAACAAATTCAGAAAGTTTTATCTGATCTTGCTCAATGGTCACTATCCGCAAGTAACCACACGCCACAAAAATGGATGAACATTTGGCTTGACTTCATGAAGCGTGAGCCGAGTGCTCAAGAAAAGCGTAGTTCTGAAAGCAAGAAATATCAACCCGCTTCATCGAAAAATTCACAAACGATGAAAGCGCATGATGAATTCTTTGCTCAACATGGCATTGGCTCAAATTTCGAGTCAGATTTTATCGATGTTCATGCAACTGAAATCAAAACGATCGGAGGTAACAACCAATGACACAGTTTTCAACTCAAGATGCAGCACGCTTGATGAACAAAATGAAAGCGTTCTACGGCAAAAAATATGCTGAGCAGTGGGGTGATATTCCTGCTTCAGAAATCGCCAATGCAATGGTTGAGTGCCTACAAGGTTTGTCAGCAGAGGATTTTAAGCGAGGTTATTTGAGAATGCAGAAATCTACGTTCTGCCCAACAATCCCTGAATTCCGCTCATGGTGTGAACCACAAACAAGCGAATGGCTTGGCGCACACGAAGCATGGGCGATTGCTGAAAAGTCGATTGGTTTCGATGGTGAAGAATTGACAGTGATTTGGACTGAGCAAATGGCTCAAGCGTTTAGTCGTTGTGAATCACTTGTGAAAACTGGCGATAAATTTCAACGAGCTGAAGCGAAGAAAATATTTTGTGATGCTTATGATCGCCTTGTTGATCAAGCGAAAGATCAGGGTTTAAAACCTGAATACATCACAAGTCTAGGCACCGATACAGACCAACGTATCGTAGCGATTCAGCAAGCTGAATTGGATGGGTTTTTACCTGCACCAGTGGCAGCAGCTCAACTTGAACACAAACAAACCAAAGCTGAAATCAAAGCTGAAGCAGATCGTTATAAAACTACAGCACAAAAGGCATTGGCTTCAATCGCAGACAAGATTAAGCGCAATGTGAACAAGATGCAGCCTGAGCACAAGGAAGTTCAAGCGTGGGAAGCGGCAGAGCAGGTGCACATAGACCCATTTGATGACTTGGAACAGTACAAAGCAAATCTTAAACAAGATGGAAAACCTGTCCCGCCTGCGGTGAAATCTTGGGAAATGACTTTAGCTCAAGCGGTTGAGAAGCGTAGAGCGATGATGCAAGGAGATGCAGCGTGAACAACTTAAATCTAATGCTTGGTGATTGTCTCGAGCAAATGAAAGAAATTGAATGCGGTAGCGTGGATATGATTCTTTGTGATTTGCCTTATGGGACAACTTGCTGCAGTTGGGACGCTGTAATTCCATTTGAACCACTGTGGGCTGAATATGAACGAGTAATTAAAGAAAATGGGGCAATTGTTTTATTTGGCGCTCAGCCATTTGCTGCAGTACTCGCTTGTTCAAATTTAAAATTATTTCGTTATGAGTGGATTTGGGAAAAGCCGAGCGCTACAGGCTTTATGAATGCAAATTTACAACCGCTCAGAGCTCATGAAAATGCATTGGTTTTTTATAAATCACAGCCAACGTACAACCCTCAGAAAACCTATGGTCATGAGCGTAAAACTGCAAAACGTAAAGATATTGGTTCTGAACATTATGGCAAACAATTAAATATCAAGGCTTATGACTCAACTGAACGTTACCCACGCTCAGTACAAATTTTTAGCAGCGATAAGCAGAAATCAAATCATCATCCAACACAAAAACCGGTTGCCCTTTGTGAGTTTTTAATTCGCACATACACGAATGAGGGTGAGACCGTTTTAGACAACACAATGGGGAGCGGTACCACTGGCGTAGCTTGTGTAAACACTAGTCGTCACTTTATCGGAATCGAGAAAAAAGAAAAGTATTTCGAGATAGCTAAAGAGCGTATTGCTTTAGCTGCTGTTGAGAAAGAAAGGCAGCCTGACTTATTCGGAGAAATAGCATGAAACAACTCCTAATTTTAATCGCAGTGTGCGTCTTGGTTTGGGTGAGTGGTCAGTGTGAAAACGTGGTGCATGGGGGTGGGGTGTGAAAGAGCAATCAAATGCGGTGCTTACTCCGCACTTAATTCATCCGAATTATTTTAAACGCAAAGCTTTGGCACATGTGACTGCGTATAGATCTGAGCTTGATGTGAATCTAGTGAGTGAGCGTGTACGGAAGGAGCGTAAGGAGTGGTGTTTAAAGCAAGTAGCGCTTCTTGAGAATATTCCAAGCAATGCGGTATTGGGAGTGAAAGCATGATCAAACATGACTTAATTGAGCAGGTAGGCGGTATTGAAAAGGCGAAGGCGATTGTTGAGGGTGCGCCTGATTCCTACTACTGCACAGGCATATCAGATTACACGGATGGTTATGATGATGTCGAGAAGTGCCCTGATTGTGTGAGTGTTCAAGACCTCCGCACCGCAATTGCTCAGCACGAATCAAACAATTATCAAGCAATAAATCATTGTAATAACTGTGGAAATTGTCAGAAAGATGACATTTACACAGATAGTATCAAAGACATCCGCAATCACATCTCGCTAAATACGAAGGTGATCAACCATGGATAAATTAACGATGGCGCATGAAATGGCTTTAAAGATAGCGGAAAGCGGTGTGAGTGTTGATATTTGCGCTGGTCTTGGGTGGCGTTATGCGGATGCAATGCAAGCCGAAGCAGACAAACGAACATCACAAAAACGAGCTGAGTTACGTGAATTGCTCAATCACTCAAACACTTTTGTTGAAAAAGAGGGTCAGCATTTTGATGATGTTGAGTTTGAGGTGGATTGGGATTTAGCACCGCCTGAAGCAACCACATGGAAAACAGTAAACAATGTTGCTATTTGGATTGCAGCGCATGGTCAGCCGTTATGTACAGCGCCTACGTTTGGCTTCACAGGATCATGTGTTGTGGGTCGCCCTGAAATGGAGGCGGAATGTCATGGATAAACAAATGACTTTTGATGAATGGCACCAGAACACAGACAGTCTATGCCCTAGACGAGCTTTTGAGGCAGGTCAGCAATCAAGACAGGCTGAGATTGATGAGAAAGATAAGCGGATTGAAACAGCGTTAGATCTGATGATTGATGGTCATTATGAATTAGCTGAACAGGCTTTGCGAGGTGAGCATGAATAAACGCATCCTGTGTGAAGCTGACTTAAAAAGTACTATTCCTAAAACTTGGGCAGAAGCGGTTATGTGCTGCAAGACAAACAATCCGTATTGTGGTGCAGATGGTTATTGCCATGCTGATGGTGCTTGTTTTGAGGTCAAGGAATTAACTTTAGAACAAGCATTACTTGAGATTGAACATCTTAAAAAAGAACTTGATGAAACAAGAGTTAAAAATCATCAACTCGAATCCATGCATTTGAATGTTATTGCTCGCCTTAAGCATGCAAAAGATTTAGCGCTCAATAATGGGAAAAGTGAACGTTTATTTGCAATTAGGCAAACATTGGCTGTTTTGGAGCGAGGCAACGATGCTTAAACCCCGCAAGAAGCCAAAATTCAACAACCGCAAAGTAGTGCTAGAGGGCGCTACTTTCGATTCTCGTAAAGAAGCAAGGCGTTATCGAGAGTTGCAGCTATTAGAGCGCACAGGCGAAATCAGTGAGCTACAGACGCAGTTTGCGTTTGTACTTGCTGAGTCGGTCAAGTTTAAGAGTGAGCCACGTAGAAAACCTGCTGTGAAGTATGTAGCTGATTTTGTTTATATCAAAGATGGTCGTCAGGTTGTCGAAGATGTGAAGAGTGTTGCTACTCGGAAAGATAAGTATTTCAGATTGAAAAAGCACTTGATGATGAGTGTGCATGGAATTGAGGTGGTTGAGGTATGAGTCTAGTCAAAGTTTGGGATAAAGAAATCAAAGGCAAACTCTATGCGGTTGGTGATATTCACGGCTGCTATAACTTGCTCATGAATCGCTTAAATGAAATCGGTTTTGATTTTGAAAAAGATCTATTGGTTGCTGTTGGTGACTTAGTGGATCGTGGTATTCAAAATGAAGAATGCGTAAGTCTCATTGATGAGCCTTGGTTTACTTCTGTAAAGGGTAATCATGAAGATTTGGTAATCATGGGTAGCACAAATCAATCCTATTTCAAATGCCATATTCAAAATGGTGGTGAGTGGTTTTATGACTTGGATTGTCAGGTTCAACAAGAAATTATTAATAAATTAAAAACACTTCCAATTGCTCTTGAGGTAAATCACAAGGGTAAAAAATACGGCTTTGTGCATGGGCATATTGAGCAGAACAACTGGAATGATTTTGCAAAAAATATAGGAGTTTCTGCATTGCGTGACCCTGCTGAATTAGCAATGTGGGGTCGTGATCGAATTGATACTGATAATTTGCAATATACGCACGTTCAAGGCGTTGATGCGGTAATCATGGGGCACACAGTCACTCAAAAGCCTTTTAGGCGAGATAACTGCTACTACATCGACACAGGTGCGGTGCATTGGGCAACTTTAACAATTTTGGATTTAGAAACGGTTTAGGTGGGATATGAACGCAGTAGCAGACAAGTTTGAACAATTCGAGTGGTTGACTCACGGCATCACTGCTAAGTCACCGCAATTTGGGGATGAAGGTAAAGGTACGGGGGAAAAGCCATTGGATTATCAAGATCGCTTGGGTGCTATTGCAAGCATGGATACTCAGTTGGAAAAGTCGGTGACGAGTGTGATTGTTTTTGGCAATGTATCAGAAATGGATTATCAATATATTCGGTCGCATTTAGCGTTAATTATGGCAACAAACTCAAAACTAGATAAGCGAAAAGAACCTCAAAAAATTTCTATTCAGGAACTTTCAATGCTTATTGCTCGTATTGTTATTGATTTCTCAATGAATCCTGAACTAGAGAAAAACTTCACAGCAAAAGGACGGTTATATTATGCAGGCATTCGGTCTTGGCAAATGGATGATGAGCAATATCGCAAGACTTGGAAGCAATACGAAAACTTGATGGTTTTGGCTTTGGAGTCAGCGATTGACAGCGCATCAAAAACAATTGAAAACTATCGTAAAAATACTTACAAAGAATTTAAAGCCTAGGGATTCCATTATTTCGGAAACCAAGCTATAGTTTCACTATACTGGTCGTATTACGGTTTACCCGAGACCAAGTCTTGAAAGCTCACAGAAATGTGGGCTTTTTTGTTGTCTGATCAACAACAATTCATAGTTTCAAAAGGTGAGTACAACTTGAGGCGTGGCGACCTCTTAACACGTAAGTCTGCCTTAAAACACACTACTAAGGGTTTCGTTTCGTACGAAGCCCTTTTTTAATTCTCATCATAATGAACTTGAGTAAATGAAAAATGACTAAAGTAACGGAACAAGAACTCCAAGATAAAGCGGTTGCGCCTCGTGTGACTAAAGCTCACATTGACTCACTTATTGTCAGTGCAAATTACTTCACTGCTGGTGATGGTTATGTTGGTGCATTAACGGTTTCAGAAGAATTTAACGCACTACCTGAAGATCAGCGTATTGTTCAACCGCCAGAGCAATTGGATCTATTAACATTTTGTGTGATTATTCTTAAAAATGGTTTCACTGTTACTGGTGAATCAGCTTGTGCAAGTCCTGAAAACTTTGATCCTGAAATTGGTCGTAAAATTGCTTATGAAAATGCCTACAATAAAATTTGGTTATTGGAAGGTTACTTACTAAAAGAGCAATTAAGTAAAGTGTAATTGTTGTCATACCCACTATACCAAATTTGTATAGTGGGTTTTTTATGCACCATTAGCTCAGTGGATAGAGCATCCACCTTCTAAGCGGATGGTCACAGGTTCGAATCCTGTATGGCGTGCCATATTTAAACCTATCGAATTCGAAACCTTTAACCCTGCCTTTGGTGGGGTTTTTTAATGCCTAGAGGAAAGTGAAGTGGAAAATCAACACCGTAAAATTACAGGTTATCGTGAACTTAGTGCGGAAGAAATTGCATTAATGAATGAAATCAAAGAGCTTGGTCCTAAAATTGAAGAGGTCATCATTAAGGTTCAAAACCATGTAAAACAACAGCGTGATAGTTGTTGCATCATTGAGCAATTTGTAGAAGTTACAGATCAGGCAACCTATGACCGTCTTGATGACGCAACACCTGAGCGCTTTGCAGCCTTGGCTAAAACGGATTTTCAAACAGGTTTGATGTACCTGGTTCGTGCAGTAGCTCAACCAACAACGTTTTAACCATCACTGATTTCACTTAGCCCCGAAAGGGGTTTTATTTTGTCTTGGAGAAAGTCATGGACAAAATCGAAGCGCATAAAAACCTCAAACTACTCAAACAAAATCGCAAACGTCTTGAAGAATACAATCATCTGTTTAGCAGTCATGCGTTTAAGCAAGAGTGTTTGATTGCTTTAAGAAAAGTGAATGAGCAGATTGGGAATATTGAGGTGAAGTTAAATGGAAGATATAGACAGCAAGGTTGAGCAATTAAAGCGTGATCTTTATTCATCAATCTCTAAACATATTCATTTGTTTGAAGCTGAAACAGGTCAGACAATCAATGATATTGAGTTGGTATTTCTTCCAATTGGCACAGTTGATGAGCCACACAAGCACTTACTTAATGAGATTCATATCGGGTTGGTTGATAAAGATGACATGCCAAAGTTGTGAGCAACGTAGACAGTGGATGAAGAAGCAATATGACAAATCAAAAGAAAGAATGCTGCGAGTGTTCAAAAGTCTTGGAATTGATGATCAAACTAACAGAGCAGAACAATCAACTAATTCAAATCAACAACGAACAGAACGCACAGATTAATCACTTGCTAGAACATCTTGAAGATGGTGAAGAAGTGGTGAATACAAATCGAAGTTTGGATGGTGGGTGATATGCGTAGAGCTTTAATATTGAAACGAGTAACTAACAATACGAAGTGTATTGCTATTCATGATGCTGAAACTGGTGAGATCTTAGCTGATCAAATGTCATGTGAAATTGTGAATAAACCAGATGAACCACTACATGCGATCGTTAAGATTGGATTGTGTGGAGTAAATAAAATAGTTGGTGATGATGATGTCTCGCCCGTGCCGTGAATGGGGTTGCCCTAATCTTGTTAAGTCACGCAGTCAGAAAGGTTTTTGTGATGATCATGCATCAAAGCGTTCGGGTTGGAATAAGCGTGTAGATCGTACAGGTTCGACGACTGAGCGTGGTTATGGTCATACATGGCGCAAGCTGCGTGAGTTTATTTTAAAGCGTGATAATTATCTTTGTCTTGTGTGTGCTGAGCAAGGTCGATTGACTGAAGCCACTGAGGTCGATCATAAGCTTAATAAAGCGAAAGGTGGTACAGATGATCATGATAATTTGCAGTCAATTTGTAGTGCTTGTCATAAAGAGAAGACAGCGAAGGAAGGTAAGTAATGGCTGATAAAACTATTGAAGAGATGGTGCATGACTATGTTGTTGCTCAGTTGAGTTCAGGCATTGGTGTAACCAGATGCGATATTAAAGAATTCACTGATATTGCATGTGAAGTAAAAGGGCAATCAGCACAAAGGCAAAAAGAAATCAATCAAGATGCCCAACGTCGTCGTTGGTAGGTAGGGGGGAGGTGGAAAGTTCAAGCTTTTCAACGAAATGACCGCCCCCTTAGACACATTTTTACGTGGGCGAAATTAAAAATTGAGGGTCTTGACATGGGTGGTCGAAATGCGGTAGCAGGTGCAGGGCGTAAACCTAAGGTTATCTCAACAGGTGATACGGACTTCGATAAAGTATTTGATATTGATGTACCAATTCATCTTGAACACATGGATCAAGCGGTCACAATGTGGAAGTTAATTATCCCTGAATTACTAAAAAGAAAAATTCTAAAAATTACAGATTTGCATAATGTGGAAATGTTTTGCATGGCGTATCACAATCTGCGTGAAGCGCAATTTGAGGTTGTAAATTATGGGGTTACGATCGAAACGGAATCAGGAAGAATTAAAAATCCTGCATTAACAGTTGTAAATGAAGCATCAAAACAAATTGCTCAATTTGGCTCAATGTTGGGGCTTGACCCTGTGTCTCGCGCCCGATTAATGGGTGGTGATGGAAAGAAAAAAGGTAATGCATTTGCAGAGGTGTTGAACATGTAGTGAGGTCGAAATGACAGCTTACCCAAATGTCGATATTGCAAATAAGTGGGCTAAGCAAGTCGTTTTAAACAAAATCCCTGCGTGTAAATGGGTGAAATTAGCCTGTGAAAGACACTTAAATGACTTAAAAAACAGTAAAAATAAAGATTTTTTATATAAATTTGACCCTAAATTAGCTGAAAAAAAGATTAAATTCATTGAGCTTTTGCCTCACACCAAGGGTGAGTGGGCAATGAAGCGAATGAAGCTTACTCTAGAGCCTTGGCAAAAGTTTGGTATTGCTTGTACCTTTGGTTGGGTGCGTAAAAAAGATGGTTTTCGTAGATTTCGAGAATCTTATTGGGAGATACCGCGTAAAAATGGCAAGTCTGCAATTGCTGCAGGTGTTGCTCTTAATATGTTTGCCAATGATGGCGAATCAGGATCGGAAGTCTACGCGGGTGCGACAACAGAAAAACAAGCTTGGGAAGTATTTAAACCTGCGCGATTAATGACAGTGCGCTCTCCTGATTTTGTTGAAACGGCAGGCATTCAAATTAATGCAGGTAGTTTAGAAATACCTGAAGATGGTTCATTGTTTGAAACGATTGTTGGTGATCCACCTGATGGTCAGTCGCCACACTGTGCAATTATTGACGAATACCATGAACATCAAACCAATGCGCAGTACGACACCATGCAAACTGGTATGGGTGCACGTCGTCAACCATTAATGTTTACGATTACAACAGCAGGTTTCAACATTGATGGACCTTGTTATGATTTAAGGTTGCGCATTCAAGAAATGTTGATTGGGAATGTTCCAGATGATGAGTTGTTTGGTTTTATTTGGACTATTGATGAAGGCGATGATTGGACAGATCCAAAAGTTCTAGCCAAAGCTAATCCTAATTTTGATGTTTCTGTCTATGGCGATTATCTAGAGTCACAGCAACGCAAAGCAATCAACAATCCTGCGCGTCAAAACACTTTCAAGACAAAGCATTTAAATGTGTGGGTATCTGCACGTACCGCTTACTTCAACATGGAGAAGTGGAATAAGTGCGCTGATAAAGGTTTAGGGCTTGAGGATTTCACTCTTGATGAGTGTTTCATGTCTTTAGATTTAGCTTCAAAAATTGATATATGCGCTCGCACAAATCTTTTCTATCGAGTTATAGATGGGAAGGTTCACTATTACAGCATAGCGCCTCAGTTCTACCTGCCTTCAGCAGCATTATTGTTTGATGGTGGTGAAAAAATGGTTGTTGATAGATATCAAAAATGGGACAAGCTCGGTCTTTTAGATGTTCATGAGGGAGAGGAAACAGATTTAGAGTTAGTTGGATCTGATTTGATTACTGATGCCTCAAAATTAAATCTAAGAGAGGTTCCACATGACAATTATCGAGCAAGTTTGTTATCAAAACACCTGACTAATTGTGGTGTTGAAATGGTTGAGATTGCTAAAAACACAAAGAATTTTGATCCCGCAATGAAAGAGCTTGTGGCGGCAATTGCATCAGGGCGCTTTCATCATGATGGAAATCCTATTTTGTCGTGGATGGTTGGGAATGTGATGAGTAAACCAGATGCAAATGGCAATGATTTTCCTCGCAAACAGAAAAACTCCATGAAGATTGATGGAGCTGTTTGTTTACTGATGGGGATTAATCGAATACTTACTTTGACAACCAATCCTTCAGAGGATGATCTATCGAGTCATATCGAGAAACACGGGGTTAGAAGACTCTAATGAGCATAAAATCAAAAATAGGGGGGTGGCTTGGATTCAAGTCTACTCCCCTTGTTATTTCTGGACCTGATGAATTAGCACGAATTTTTGGAGCTGAATTTGTCAGTGGCTCAGGACAGCCTGTTACGCCATTGAGAGCCATGCAACTTGCGATTGTATTTTCGTGTGTTCGAGTGCTTTCAGAATCAATGGGGATGTTGCCATGCAGGTTATATAAACAGGATGGTAAATATAAGCAACCAGCGATTAATCATAAGCTTTATGAGCTTCTAAGTCTTGCACCTAATGACTATATGACGGCTCAAGAATTTTGGGAGTTGCTTATGGTCTGCTTGTGCTTGAGAGGTAATTTCTACGCCTATAAGGTTCATTTATACGATGAAGTCGCTGAATTACTTCCTCTTGATCCAAGCTCTGTAACACCAAAGTTAAAAGATGATTGGACTGTTGAGTATCAAGTTAATTTTAAGAATGGTGGTATCAAAACATTAAGCCAAGATGAAATTTGGCATGTGCGTTTATTCACATTAGATGGCTTGACTGGTCTTAATCCAGTGGCATATGCGCGTAAATGTATTGGACTTGGTTTAGATACAGAAGAGCACGGTGCAACATTATTTAAAAATGGTGCTGTTACTTCAGGTGTTTTAGAAACTGAAGAATCACTCACTGATGTTGCTTTCAATCGCCTTAAAACCGAATTTGACGAGAATTACACAGGACTGGCAAATACATATAAGCCCATGATTCTCGAACAAGGTTTGAAATGGAAACCAACCGCTTTAAATCTTGAGGATTCTCAATTCTTAGAAACGCGTGAATATCAAAAAAGCGAAATCTGTGGATTGTTCCGGGTACCACCTCATTTAGTGGCTGCAATGGACAAGATGACTTTAAACAATATCGAGCATATGGGGATGAGCTTTGTGAATTACTCGCTAGTTCCATATATGACCCGTATTGAATCAAGAATCAGAGTTGGATTGCTGAGTGAAAAAGATCGTAGAAATCATTATGCAAAATTCAATGCTGGTGCGCTTTTACGTGGTGACTTGAAAACACGTTATGAGTCTTACGGCAAGGGTATTCAGTGGGGATGGTTAAGTCCTAATGATTGCCGAGAGCTTGAAGATATGAATCCACGTGAGGGTGGGGATATTTACTTAACCCCAATGAATATGACAACTAAACCTGAGGATGATAGTGATGCAAAAAAAGCATCTTAATATGCCTTTTGAAATCAAATCTGTATCAGCCACAGGTGAGTTTGAGGGCTATGGTTCGGTATTTGGTGTTAAGGATAGTTACGATGATGTGGTTATGCCGGGTGCATTCAAGCGAACACTAAGTGAATGGTCTCAAAAAGGACGTTTGCCCGCCATGTTATGGCAGCACAAGTCAGATGAACCTTTGGGACCATATCTGGAAATGAAAGAAGATGAAAACGGTCTTTATGTAAAAGGCCGTTTGCTTATTGACGATGATCCACTGGCAAAACGTGCACATGGTCATTTGAAAGCAAAATCAATAGGTGGCTTATCCATTGGTTTTATTCTTCGGGATTACGAATACGACAAACAGCTTGGAGTTTACAAGCTAACAGACATTGATTTGTGGGAAGTGTCACTTGTGACTTTTCCTGCAAATGATGAAGCGCGAGTTTCAGATGTGAAATCAGCGTTGGATCGAGGGGAAACCCCATCTGAAATGGAAGTAGAGCGAGCATTGCGAGATGCTGGTTTTACTCTTCAACAAGCCAAAGCCTTCATGGCTAAAGGTTATGGAGCGATTAGTGCACAGAGAAATACTGAGCAAACTGATGACGCGCTTCAATCACTCAAAGACTTAAAATCCATTTTTACAGCAGGTAAATAAATCATGGCTATTGAAAAGAAAGATATTGAAGAAGTTGCAGCAGACCTGAAAGGTACGTTTGAAGACTTCAAAAAGAAAAACGACCAAGAACTTGAAGCAATCAAGTCTGAAAAGGGTAAATTGGGTGAGCAAGTTGAAAAACTTAATGAAAAATTAGGTGATATCGACAAGCTTAAAACTGAACTTGAAAAAGAGCTTAAAGCAGCAAAACGCCCAGGTGTGACTGGCGGTGAAGGTGTTGACGAACATAAAACTGCATTTTATCAATTCCTTCGTAAAGGTGTTGATGATGGTCTTGCGGATTTAGAGCGTAAAGCTGTTCAAACCACCACTAATCCTGATGGTGGCTTTGCGGTACCAGAAGAACTTGATCGCACATTATTGGAACTTTTGAAAGATGAAAGCCCAATGCGTAATGTTTGTTCACAAATCACTGTTGGATCACCAGATTATAAAAAATTGGTCAATCTTGGTGGTGCTGGTTCTGGCTGGGTTGGTGAAACAGATCCACGCCCTACAACTGGAACTCCTACGCTTGCGCAGCTTCAGGCAACAATGGGCGAAATCTACGCTAATCCACAAGCAACACAAACATCATTGGATGATGTGTTCTTTAATGTTGAAGACTGGATTTCAACAGAAGTTGCACGTGAATTTGCAGAAAAAGAAGGTCATGCATTCTTACTTGGTGATGGTTCTAAAAAACCAAAAGGTATTTTAGCCAATACATTGACCACTGAAGCAGATAAAGATCGTGCATTTGGTTCACTTCAAAAAATCTTGTCAGGTCAAGCTGGTAACTTCAACGGTGATAATCTTATTGATTTGATTTACTCATTGAAAAAAGGCTATCGCAATGGTGCTTTATTCATGATGACAAATCTCACTCAAGCAAAAGTGCGTAAGTTTAAGGATTCTGAAGGGAATTACTTGTGGCAACCGGGCTTGCAGTTGGGTCAACCGTCAACATTACTTGGTTATGGCATTGAAGAAAATGAAGATATGCCAGAAGCAGAAGCAGATGCTAACTCCATTCTGTTTGGTAACTTCAAACGTGGTTATTTGATTGTTGATCGCATGGGAACTCGTGTATTGCGTGATCTATACACCAATAAACCTTATGTTGGTTTCTATACAACCAAACGTACTGGTGGCATGCTTTTAGACAGCAATGCAATTAAAGCACTTGCGCTATCTGCTTAAATTTAACTATCAAAATATGCCTTACGCTGAGTAAGGCATATTTTTTTGGAGGAAACATGCCAATTATTACGGTGAAACAGACCTTTAAAATTGCCATTGAAAATGGAAATAAGGTTATTGAAATTGAAAAAGGTGATCAAGATGTTTCTGATCGCATTGCGGAAGTCGCTGTAAACCAACTTAAAGTTGCAACACTTAAGGCGAAAGGAAAACAGAATGAATCAGTTTCTAACGCTGGAACAGGCAAAACTACACCTGAAAGTTGATCATGATGATGAAGATTCTGATATTGAGGCATTAATTGACGCCTCGTTTATCGCATTTGAAGAGTCAACCAATCGTAAGCTTTACCCTGAAAATGTAGCAATTCCAGAAGATATTAAAAATGGTATTCATATCAGTGATGCAATTATTCAAGGTGCTAAATTATTAATTGGGCATTGGTATCGAAACAGGGAAACCACTGGTAATTTGCAAAACTTGCCATTTGCTACAGAGTGGCTTTGGCGTAGACACCGATTTGTGAATATAGGGTGATTTATGGGTATTCCTGCAGGCGAACTCCGCCACCGTGTCACAATCCAACACTTCATTGAACAACGTGATGAATACAACAACCTGCTCGACAAATCTTGGGTTGAATACAAAAAACTTTGGGCAAAAGTGGAATTTCTATCTGTAAAAGATACTTTAACTGCCAAAGTAGCAGGCTCAGAAACAACAGCTCGCTTAAAGATTCGCAAGCGCACTGATATTACGACTGAAATGCGTGTGCTTTGGAAAGGTCAAGTTTTCCAAATCGTTTCACCGCCAAAGCCTGACAATGAAAATGGCGAAATTTATGTGACATTTGAGCTGAAATTATTGGAGTAATTTATGGAAATTAGTCGAAAAGTTGCTGATCGAATGAAAAGAATTTTGGAGCAAATATGTCAATCCAATTCCAAATCCACGGACTTGAAAACCTGCAATCCAAACTTGAACAGCTCAACAATCCACGTAAAGTTAAATCTGCCATCAGAAAAGCTTTGCGCCAAGGTGCGAATGTTGTCCGAGACGCAGCACGTTCGAATGCGAAAGCGATAGATGACCCTGAAACTAAGGAAAAAATTTGGCGGAATATTGCGGTTCAAGGTGGCAAGTCAAAAAATAAAGATGTCTTGGTGATGCGTATTGGTGTCAAAGGTGGTGCGTCAATGAATCAGCACTCTAACGCATCTACATTAGCTTCAATGTCAGGTGGTAACACTACTTACTGGCGTTGGATCGAGTTTGGATCGGTGAATAATCCTGCTGTCCCATTCATGCGTCCCGCTTTATCAAACAATATCCAACCTGTGACAAATAAAGTTGTTCAGATTCTAAATGATGAAATTGATAAGGCTTTAGCGAGTGCAACATGAACATTTTACCAATCGTCCAGACACTTAAAAATTCAAGCGCTAATGATCTGCTTCAAAACCGTGTATATGAAGACATTGCACCGAAAGGCACAAAATTTCCCTATGTGGTTTGGCAGCTTATTGGTGGTGTACCTGAGCATAATATTGATTGTCCACCTCAAATTGATCATTTAACTTTTCAACTCGTTGTGTATGACTCACAAGCAACAAGAGCATCAACAACACGAAAAGCGATTAGTGCTGTTTTGGATCCACTTTGCACAATTACTAATATTCATCCGAATTATCATGAACGCATTGGTGATAACGATATTTTTGGTCGTGGATTTGATGCGAATTGGTGGTTTGATCGGTGATATACTGATGTAAAAGACACAGGTTTAATTATGATTAATAATTTGGATTTATACCGATTTTATGTTGGTTGGTATCGATACTCAGGGAATAATAACTTACCTTGGATTGCTTGCGCTATCTATTCAGAAGGGGGTGCTGATGCAGAAAATATGGCTGAATCATTTAATAATTTAGATAGTGATGATACCGAGGCTTCTAATGCTTTGGAGTTTATTGAGAATAATGCAGAATTTTATATGTGGGCTAAAACCCCAAGTGAAGCAATAAGACTTGTAGAGCAAAAAGTTTTGCAGAGATTAAATGATTAATAGTAAATAAATAGCACCAATTGGGTGTTTTTTTATGTCTGAAATTTACCCAACAACCTCCTTAACGGATTTTTTATGCCAAAAAATTGAGGAGTAGCTACTCATGGCGACTAAAAAAAGGTGTACTCGGAAACGGTACAGAAGTATGGATTTTGCATGGCACAGTCCCAACATTAACTAAAATGAACTGCATTAGCGAATTAGTTTTCGGTGATGATTCACAAGCAGAAGTGGACAACACTTGTCTTGAAGAAACAGAAGTTCGAACAAGTGATTATGGTCTGGCAACCCCAGGTGATGGCAGTGTAAAAATCAACACCGATCCAAAAAATGCAACACATATCACCCTACTTGATCTCGCTGATAAAAAAGAACTTGCGGGTATTTATGTGGGTTGGGCGGATGGTACAGAACCGCCAACATTAACAGGAAGTGTAGTTGATTTGCCTGATACTCGATCTTGGTCTTGGTGCACAGCAATCTTGCGTAAAAACAGTGTGGTGATTGGTCTTGATGCGCTAAACAACCATACAGTGCCATTCAAACGTCAATCAAAAGTAACTGACGAATGGAAGGTGCAATAATGGCTAAACTCACATTAAAAGACACAAAAAAACAGCTTGGCATCGGCACTTTTGTTGAAAAAACAATTAAGTTTCGTGATAAAAATGGTGAAGAATTTGAAGGGGAGATTTTTGTTAAAATTCTTTCTCATGATGAAGTCACCAAAGCTGCCGATGTGCTTGGTCTAGCCAAAGATAATAAAATCACAGTTGATCAATTGCGAAAGTCGATTCTTCTAAAATGTGTTTATGAAGATGATAAAAAACCATTTTTCCCAAATTTAGAAAGCACTGGTGAGGTGTCTTCTGAAATTTTGACAGCAATGTATGATGCTGTTGATGATGCGATGAATATTTCGGGAAAGCATTGGATCTCGAACCTGAAGAAGAATTCTGGTGCGAGCTTGTCATCAACGGAATCGGCGGAAAAACCATAGCTGAAGCGAAAGCCAATATTTTGCAGCCTGAATTAATGATTTGGAGAGCTTATCGTGCAAAACGTGGCTCTCTTTTTTTTGGGCGAAGATTAGAGCAAGTTTTTGGTCGTTATCACGCTGACTATATAGCTCTAAAAATTCAAAAAGAAGTTGATGTGTATGAGTTTATGCCGCATGAAGATGCGCCTGAAACTTCATTTGAAGAAGAGCGCATGAAAGCAATTCGAAAGAAATCGGCTTAGGTTGGTTTCTCTATTAGTTTCTCAACCATTTCTCTAAGTAGCTTCAGCTCTTTAGCTTGTTCTTTATAAATGCGTTCCATCGCCTCAAACTCAAATGTTTCTCTTGGGTTTGTTTCAGGCTTAAAGCTGTTTTCAAGGCGAGTGCATATTTCAGCGTTAATTGAGCGATTATGTTGTTTTGCAGACTCAACAACCTTATCTCTCAATTCCTCAGACCACCGCAATTTATATTGTGGCTCTTTTTGGTTGTCACTCATTGTTAAACATTGGCTGAAAAAAATTAATAGTAATGTACCTCTATGATGTTGACAATGACATAAAAGAGGTACATTATAAAAACGTACCTAAATGATGTTATGGAGTGGATATGACACATCAACGAAACACGCAATACAAACTACGGTTTTTGGATGATAAGGATCATGAAAAACTAAAGCAAAAAGGCTTGAAAGAGGAACGCTCTATGAATTGGCTTATTAATCAAGCAATCAAGCAGTTTTTAAACCAAGAGAGTGCGAAAGCATGAAACCAACAGGCACAAAAAAACCTTGCTCTCCGCCAAGATCACAAGGTTTAGGTGTCTATCAACCAAAAGGAAAATAGTTATGACAGCTATGAGTATACAGCAAAATCTTTTAAACCCAAACAATAAGCCTTTGGTAATTGGTAATTTTTCAATTCGTCAAGATGAAGATGGGCGTTATTGTTTGAATGATTTACATAAAGCGAGTGGTGAATTGGAAAAACATAAGCCACCGTTTTGGCTTCGCAATGAGCAAACAAAGGATTTAATTAGTGAGTTGCAAAATTGCAACTCACAATTTCAACCAATCGAAAGTCCTGTGAATGTGATTCGTGGAAATCGTAGCGATGGCGTGCAACAAGGTACTTATGTTGTTAAAGAACTTGTTTACGCATACGCAATGTGGATTTCTGCAAAATTTCATTTAATGGTTATTCGTGCTTATGATGCTCTAGTGTCGAATATGTTTAATCAAGCTGAATCACATACAACCAAGCAAGAGCGAGTGCCATTAAAAGATGCGGTAAATATGTTGGTTGCTAAATCTAAATTTTTAAACTACTCGGATGCCTACAAGCTAATTCATCAGCGCTTTAATGTGGATCATGTTGAGCAGATTGCTTATGATCAATTGCCCGTTGCGGTTGAGTATGTTTACCAATTAATGGGTGAGTATATGCAAAAGGTTGAGTATATAGACCCTGAATTAAAAGCCTTTGAATTGCTTGCCTCTGATACAACTAACAAAATCCATGATTGGTTATGGAGTTTGCAAGCGGAAATCAAAAGACTAAAAGGAAATATTCCTGATTATCCAAATTTTGATCGAGATGAAATAACTCGTGCAGTTGTTAGTCGCATAGTGAGTATGAGTAGAATGTTGCTCACAATTGATTCTTTGACAAATAAACCAAGAATTCAATTTATCCCTAACAATAGTTGGATACTTGATGATCAAAATATTTCTAAGATCATTGGCGACCCAGATGGTCCTAAAAAAGAAGTCTTGCCTGATATTGTGCAGGCAGCAATGAAGCGAATGTTGAAATAATCTCTCTATAAACAAACCACCTTCTGGTGGTTTTTTTGTTCGTAAATTAGTATCTTGTTCTAAATTTAATGTTTGGGGTGGGGTATGGCTTTAAAAAATTGCAAGGAATGTAACGCACAAATTAGTGATAAAGCAACAAGTTGCCCGCAATGCGGTTCACCACAACCGAAGAAAACAAGTGTTTTTACGTGGATTTGCGCAGGTATTTTAGCACTATCTGTTATTATTTCTATATTTGCTAGCAATAGAGGTTCTTCACATAGTGAAGAACCCAATAATAACAAAGTACCAACAGCAGAAGATTTGATGACTCTTCGCCAAATGGAAGCATACTCTGTGATTAAATCATCAATGAAAGATCCTGAGAGCGCTCAAATTAATTTTTATAAAGGAAAACCTTGTGGGCGTGTAAATGGTAAAAATAGCTTCAATGGATACACTGGTTATAAACGTATAGTGTTAACAGATAAGGTTAATATTGAATCTCAAACAATTTCGAATAAAGATTTTTTAAAACTTTGGAAAGAACACTGTGAGGGTGTGAGATTTGAATAGTTAACTTAATTAATTAAAGCCACCTTAATTGGTGTTTTTTATTGCCTGAGGAAAAGCAAATGGCATCAAAACTTGGTAGTTTAACGCTTGATTTAATCGCAAGAGTTGGTGACTTTGTTGGTCCAATACAACAAGCTGAAAATCAATCTAATACAAGCTTTGGCAATATGCGAAACCATATTAACACCTATGGTACTGCTGTTGTCGCAGCAGCAGGCGCAGCTGCATTAGGATTGGCTGCATTAACTTCTGAATATGTGGATCAAGCGACAGAACTTGAACGCATGGCATTTCGCTCAAACACTACAACACAAGAATTTCAAAAGCTGGCAGCAGGTGCAGCAGCTTACGGAATTGAGCAGGAGCAATTGGCAGACCAATTAAAAGATTTTAATGAAAAACTTGGTGAGTTAACCACGCTTGGCAGTGGTGCAGGCATCGACTTTTTTGAGCAAATTGCGATGAAAACCGAAGGTGGTGCAAAAGGTGCTAAAAATCTTATTCTGCAAATGCAAAAACTTTCAGGACCACAAGCCTTACAACTATATATAGATAAACTTGAAGAGGCTGGTGTTACTCATCAGCAAATGTCTTTCTATCTAGAAAGCATGGGCTCAGATTTAACCAACTTAATCCCATTGTTTGCGAATGGCGGTGAAGCAGCAAAAATCTATGGTGATGCTGCTGAACGTGCAGGCATTATTATGTCTGACAATACAATTCAGCAAACCAAGATTTTAAAAGAGCAAGTTTATTTGCTTGATTTGCAAATGCAAGGCGCTAAAAACCAACTCATGCAAGCTGTTATTCCTGCATTTGTGGACATTTCAGAAGCATTCTTTAGTGGTAGTGAGCAAGGACAGCAATTCACAGGTGTTGCTGATGGTGTTGCAAAAACATTAAAAGGTTTGGCTGCTGTAGCTATTGGTGCTGTAACTGCATTTCAATTGGTTGGTAAAACTCTTGGTGGAATGGCTGCAATCGGTGGCGCTATTTACGATAAATTGGATTGGTATGAAATGAATCCACTTGGCTTGGCTAAAGCAGCTTATGAGGCTCGCACGGAGATTGCAAATCTAAGCCAAGAACTTAAAACTGATCTACATTCTACAGTTATAGGGTCTGCTGAAAGATTAAATAAACTATGGGATTCAACAGCATCGGGATCAGCTAAGAAACTTGCTGAAGTGCGTACATTAAACAGCGGTGTAACCACAGGCTTGGATGAACTTGTAAAGAAAAAAGAAGAAGAGGCGGCAGCAGAAAATAAAGCTGCAGCGGCAGCCAAAGCCAATGCTGAAGCTAAATATAAATATACACAAGAAGAATTAAAGATGCTTCAGCGTGTATCTGATTTAGCTGCAAAAAATAACTTGAATGGCATTGGTGCGAGATATGGCGTCCCAAACAATATGCTTGCTGCATTGATGGCGCAAGAGTCGGGAGGGGATAGAAATGCCGTAAGCCCAACAGGTGCGATTGGTTATTTTCAGACAACAAGTGATTATCGTAAAGACAATAAAATCAGTATTGCTGACTCTAAAAACCTACCTGTAATTGCTGAAGTTGTTGCTAAGAATCTTGCGATTGCTTATGAGAAATTAGGCAGTTGGGAGGCTGCGATTCGATCTCATAATGCAGGTGTTGGAGGGTCTCGTCAGTTTGAAAATACAGGTCGAGTTACGGGATCAGCAGCAAGAAATAAAGAAGTTGCCAACTTTGCGCCATCTGTTGATAAATGGTTTGTTGCTTTTAATGGTTCTGATGATGCTAATTCAGGATTTATTAGAAATAGTAACATTGAAAATCTCAGGGCTCGTCAAAATTACAATGATGCTGTTTTAGCTTTAGATGAAAAGCTTAGAGATCTACAAAAGCAAGTGCATATCAAGTATCAAACAGAGCTTGAAGCAATAGAGGGTGAGCATCTTTTAGCAATTGCTGATATTCAGACTGCATTTATTTCAGATGAAACAACTCGTGATAAGTATCTTGCATTGCAAAAAATTGCTTATGAAAAAGATGTTTCTGAATTCAAGAAAGCTGAACAGCAAAAAGTATTTGATGCTCTAAATGCTCAACAAACCATTCGTGATCAGATCCAAGGCTTAGGTAGCAACACAGAC
>NZ_LQXQ01000052.1 GCF_003268395.1 Acinetobacter sp. CFCC 10889
AGCTTTTGCAGCCGCATCAGCTTTCGCCTTTGCATTTGCCTCTTGCTTAGCTTTTGCAGCCGCATCAGCTTTCGCCTTTGCATTTGCTTCTTGCTTAGCTTTTGCAGCCGCATCGGCTTTCGCTTTTGCATTCGCCTCTTGCTTAGCTTTTGCAGCCTGAGCTGCTTTTTCTTGTGCTAATTTTGCAGCACGATCTTGACGTGCTTTTTCAGCTGCATCAGCTTTAGCTTCTTGTTTTGCTTTAGCAGCAGCCTCAGCTTTTGCTTGACGTGCCTTTTCATTGGCTTCTTGACGTGCTTTTTCAGTAGCTTCACGTTTAGCAGCCGCCGCAGCTTCTGCTTTGGCTTTAGCATTTGCTTTGGCACGTTCTGCTTCATTTTTTGCTTGGCGAATTTTTTCATTGGCTTCTTGACGTGCTTTTTCAGCTTCGGCAGCTTTTAAACGTGCTATTTCAGCTGCTTTGGTTTGAGCTTTTGCTGCATCTGCTGCCGCTTTTTGTTCAGCTTCAGCGGCTTTTGCTTCAGCTGCTGCCTTTTGCATGTCAATTTTAGGTGTTGGTGTTGGCAGAGGAGGGGAAGTGATTGGAATGTTTGCTGCATCTGCTACAGGCTCAGCCGTTTGCTGTACATTTTCAGCAACATGAGTATCTGCTGTTTCAGTTGAGTCCGAGATTTCCAAAGGTTCTGCTTCAAGGGGTGGGATATCCTCAGGTTTCACCAATATAGTTTTGATTTGCTTTGGTGGCTCAAGTGGCTTACTCATACCAAGAAAAAGTAAGCCAACAATCGCCACCACATGGACACCGATGGTGAATCCAAGTGCAATCGTATTTTCTTTCGATTGTGGCTTATTAAAATCTTTCATAGCTTACTTTAAAGGCTCAGTTAGTAGTCCAACTTGATTAAGTCCTGCGTCTTGCAGGGCAGACATTAAACTCATTACATCGCCATAAGGACGAGATTTATCACCATTTACTAGAACACTAAATTTCTGATTTTTTGTTTCTGCATCAGTTTGTGCTTGGTTTAAAACCTCTTTAAGTTGATCCAGTGTTAATGCTGTATTTTTATGTTCACTGTCTTTAAGTAAATATTGTCCTTCTTTATCTAAAGTGACAATCGCTAAAGTCTCTTTTGATTCGATTGGTGTGCTGTTGGCTTGTGGTAAATCGACATCAATACCAGTAGTAATCATCGGTGCAGTGACCATAAAGATCACTAAAAGCACCAACATGACATCAATATAAGGAACGACATTCATATCGCTCTTTAAGGGTTTTTTGACGCGTTCAAAGCGTCCTGAACGTTGGATCGCCATTAGTCATTTTCCTGTGTTGAACCCACAGATTGACGTTGTAATAGCGCCACCATTTCTTCAGCAAATAATGCACGATCAGAATAAATTTCTTCACCTTTGGCTGTGTAATGGTTAAATGCCAAAACCGCAGGGATCGCAGCAAAAAGACCAATTGCAGTCGCAATCAAAGCTTCAGCAATACCAGGAGCAACAGTGGCTAAAGTCACTTGATCAACTTGTGCTAGACCAATAAAGGCATTCATGATGCCCCACACAGTACCAAATAAACCAACATAAGGCGCAACAGAACCAATACTCGCCAAAGCACTCAAGCCTTGCTCCAAACGACTTTGATCACGGCTTAAACCTACACGTAATATTCGTTCCGTGCCTTCGATCATCGGTGCTGTATCTGCGTGACGTTTTTTAAGTTTTAAAAACTCACTTAAACCTTGATAAAAAATATCCTCTAAACCATCACGTTTAGAGTTGAGTTGCGCATTGTTAAATAACGTATTTAACTCTGCACCAGACCAAAAGATTTTTTGAAAATGCTCATCGCCTTGACGGGCTTTTTTATAGCCCATATGTAACTTGGCAATCAGATACCAGCTAAAGATTGAAGCGAGTACCAGAACAAGCATGACCAGTTGTACCACAGGACTTGCTTGTAAAATTAAATCAGAAACGTGCAGAGAAGATTCGAGTTGAGTTGCCATAGTTACAATGTGCCAAGTAAATTTTTTTTATTCGTGGGCTAATTCTTTTAGAATCAACTCACGGATTTCATCAGGAATACGACAAGGTTTCATTTCTGTACTTAAACATGCCAACTCAACCTCGCCAGAAGCAAGCATGATTTCACCACGATAAATATTCTGTTGCAACACAAATGACGTTGCTTTACACGAAACTACACGAGCTGTAACAGTAATCAGGTCATCCATGAGAATTGGACGAGAATATTTTACATTTATTTTATGTACAACAAAATTATAATCTTTTTGATGCCAATAATGATCAATACCTGATGCACGTAACCATTCAGTACGTGTACGTTCCATAAAGCGGATATGATTGGCATGATAAACGATCCCACCAGCATCGGTGTCTTCAATATATACACGGATTTGAAACTCAAATTTGTTTGCCATGATCATGTCCAGTTTTTACATTTACAATAAGATTGGCTAGCGTGTTTTATGACACATTTACATAAATAAAAGTACATAAAACCAAGCCCTACAATGCTTTGCAGTTTAGCATTCTGAGTTGATTGTCCAATGGCACAAGGTTTCAATGCTTAAAAAAATATTCAAGACATTATATTTACGCAAAGACTAGTGTACGTATGTACCAAGAGCTTTTCTGTCTATCTTAAATGTATAAAAAATATGAAATTGAGATTGGCTTATAAACCACCAGGCGATCCCAACATTGCACCAATCAAGAAAATTCCGCCTTGAATGGGAAAGGTTACGATATCAAAAGCAACTGTTACAGGAGTGAGTACTTTAAAAAATTGTCTGCTATAGTCTTTGGATGTGCTGGTGACTTTATATTGTATATCAATAGGTTGTTTAAGTTTGTAGGGGAGGCTGTTCGCATTTTGGACTTTGGATGCAAGGGTGATTTCTGTATTAATTTCTCTACTGCAAACTGTTTGTTGTGGATAGTCTTCTAAAGCTGTTTGGCATTGAAAGCCCAAAGACAGCAGTTGATTTTTCTCGTTTTTAGAAACATCTTTGCTTGCTTTAATAAAATATAAGCTCGCATCATAAGGCACTGAGCGATTATTTTGGATTTTCTCATTCAATTCAAGGATGATGTGATTATTTTGATGAGTATTGATTTGAGTCGTGGTATTGTGACCTAAAGATGGCGCAAGATAGACAGATTTTAAATCAATCTCAGTAAAAATACGCTGGAATAAATAGCTTGGATTATTGGCATCATTGTTGGGTTGTACGAAAAAACTATGTTGTTTACCCACAAGCACTAAAGCATTTTCAAAACCTTTGACAGGCTTACTCGTATGACCAATAGCAACAATTTGGTCTTGAAGTGCGATAGAGGTTTTAGTATTTGTTTCGGTTGTGCTATTGCCAAAAAGAGCATGGGTAGCACAGGCGCTGATGAGGGTTGAGAAAGAAATGATGCTGATGGGTTTTATTATATTCATAAATTCTTCCTTAAATTTTTAATTTTGCTGAATAAAGCGATTACACTGTGTTAAATATTTAACTTAAAAAAACTGATTTTATCGTTTTAAAATGTAAAAAGCCTAGCAGTCATAGTTCTTACATAAAACAACAGTTTAGGTTTATTTATTATTAATGATAATCGTGATAAAAATATATAAGAAAAACAGTTGGATGCACAGTTTTTAGTTGTGCATTCATGAAGAAATATGTATTTATGCATAAGAAATTTACTTTCGAATGCTTTTGAACTTAGTCAGAATTAATATAAGGTTTGGAGCTAACTACTTTACACTTAATTTTATTTGATCAGAAGCCAAAACTCTTTTGCTAGCCTATAGATTTTGTTAATAAATATTGTTCAGCATATTCATTGGTTAAACGCTCTTTGTCCGCATCTGAAAGATGAGGATTATTTAAAATTTTATTGATTTCAAGATCAAATTCAAGCAAATCATCTGAATATGATTGTTGAGGGGAGCTAGCTATAGGTTCTAAATGAGTTTGCTTTGCACTATAAAAACGATAAACTAGAAATGCAAAAATAATAAAAGCGGTGAAAATGGCGATAATTATTGGAAAACTTAGCATTTTATGCTCCTTTTCGTTATATTTTTAGCGAAAGTAGTATTTTAATTTAAATAACATAATTGTTAATTATAGATTGATAAATGAAGCTAGTGTTGTTTTTATGTAAATATAGTGTGAGTAGTTAAATGAAAAAGATGGTATTTCTCTTGGCTTGTATTGCAAAAACGTAATTTTTAGCAAAATTGTGATGTATAAGTTAGATAGGTGACTTTCTATTTAGAGGAGAATAACTTAAAATATCTACTAATATAGTTTATATTATAACTATTTGAAAATAAATAAAATATAATTTTGTGATTGTAGGTTTTTATGTGAGAGTGAGTGAGCCTATATAAGGTAGAAAATATCACAAAGTCTTTATCTTAAAAAATGATTTAATTATATTAAAAATGTAATAAGCCTGTTCGCAAGCTTATTACATTTTACATGATTAATTCTTCGGTTCAGGCGGTGTCATCCCAAATTGTAAATAAGCCTGATTGGTGGCAATACGACCACGTGCAGTACGCATCGCATAACCTTGCTGAATTAAATACGGTTCAATCACATCTTCCAAAGTGCCTGAATCTTCTGCCATTGCCGCAGCGAGAGCTTCTACGCCCGCAGGACCGCCATCGAAGCGTTCCAACAGCATGGATAAATAACGACGATCCAGTGTGTCTAGACCATCTTTATCGACATTCAACATATCCAAAGCACGTTGCGCCATTTCTTGGGTCACTTCACCAGTACCTTTGACTTGAGCATAGTCACGGACACGTCGTAATAAACGATTGGCAATACGTGGTGTACCACGAGAACGCCGTGCAACTTCAACTGAACCTTCATGGGTAATTGGTACATCCATCAGATTGGCTGAACGAGTCACAATATGGGTCAAATCTTCTACAGAATAAAATTCAAGACGTTGCACAATCCCAAAACGATCACGCAAAGGTGAGGTGAGTAGGCCTGCTCGTGTAGTAGCTGCAACCAGTGTAAATGGCGGTAAATCAAGTTTGATTGAGCGAGCGGCAGGACCTTCACCAATCATAATATCGAGTTGATAATCTTCCATTGCAGGGTAGAGAATCTCTTCAATCACAGGAGAAAGGCGATGAATTTCATCAATAAATAAAACATCACCTTCTTCAAGGTTGGTCAGCATTGCCGCCAAATCACCTGCACGTTCCAGTACAGGACCTGAAGTCGATTTGAGATTGCCACCCATTTCACGTGCGATAATATTGGCAAGTGTGGTTTTACCTAGCCCCGGTGGACCAAAGATTAATGTATGGTCGAGTGCTTCACCACGACCACGTGCCGCACCAATAAAGATTTCCATTTGTTCACGTACCACAGGCTGACCAATATAGTCATCCAGTGAAGTTGGGCGAATGGCACGATCAAAATGATCTTCGGGTTTTTCAGAACCACTGATTAAACGGTCTTGCATAGCGTTTATAAATCTAATTTCCGAAATTGTTTTGATAATAATGCCATTATGGATTTTGATAATGGTCATTACTGCGGAGTCTTATCGATCAAGTTTAAATTTTAGGTTAAACCTGCTGTTCGCCTTACTTTTGTTTCGCCAAAAGTAAGCAAAAGCATTGTCATCCGCAAAACTCGTCAACTACTAGACTATTTCAACTATATCGCAGAAACATATTATTTCAAAAGTAGTCCTGCCTCAGACAGTTGCGGATGACTTTTACGCGTATCAAATATTTGCTGGAAGTTTGTAATTAAAACTACTTATTCATCGATTTAAGTGCTGCACGGATAATGTCACTTGCTTCAGTGAAATCTCCTTTGGCTACATTGACAAGTTTCTGTGCTTCTAAAGGTTTATATCCAAGTGATTGTAAAGCAGCTTCTGCTTCTGCAACCGCAGAATTCCCAGCAAATTGAATTTGTGTTGTGGTTGAAGTTGAAGATGTTCCACCCACTGTGAAGGCTTTAAAACGATCACGTAATTCAATCATCAGGCGTTCCGCAGTTTTTGCACCTACACCCGGTACTTTAACCAGTGTTTTTACATCACCATTTTCAACAGTATGTACCAACATTTCCACACTTAAGGTTGAAAGAATGCCTAAAGCCATTTTAGGACCAACGCCATTCACTTTAAGCAAAGTGCGGAAAATGATTTTTTCTTGTTGATTTAAAAAACCATACAGCAGTTGAGCATCTTCACGGACAGCTAAATGCGTCCAAAGTGTAACTTTTTGACCTTTTTGCAGTTGGCAAAAGGTAGAAAGTGGGGTGTCAATTTCATAGCCCACGCCATTTACATTTAAAAGTACAGTCGGTGCTTCCAAAGCTAAGACTTCACCAATTAGACATCCGATCATTGCATGTATTCACTTATTTTGTTCATGGTTGAATAGTAGTTGCCATTTGCTCTAAACGCAAAAGTGCTTTGAGGATTTCTTTACGATTTCGAGCGGATTTTATCCAAGCAGGGAGGCGAGAGTAATAACTTGAATTACCAGTATTTGGGGTTCTTTCACGTAGACCTGCTTGAATGTAAGATTTTAGCTCTTGTAAGTGTTCAAGATTATGTAAATAGATATTCCCTGATCTTGTATTGGCAACTAAACACAGCTGAAGTCCAAATACTGTATGTGCAAGTCGATCCGCTTTACGTATATAAATATTTTTTGGATTTAAGGCTAATTTAGAGGTTCTATTACACACAGAACATTCTGCTTCAGCAAAAGCTTGAGGGTTTTTAGTATTTAAAATTTTTTGATTTACAACTAACCTGCTCCCACCACAAAAATGGCAAGCTTCATGTGCTGTGATTTGAAAATAAGCATAATATTCAAGATTATATTGCTGAGAAGAACTATCTAAATGTCGATTGCAATGTGAGCAAGTAAAAATAAAATGTTTTTTACACTGTGTTTCTTTCGAATCTGAAGATTTTGTTTGATAATGAACAATACCTTTTGTATTGCATTCAGGGCAAAAAACCCATTGATCTGCATAATAAAATTGAAGTTTACCCACACCATCGTCGATATGTCTGAGATTCATGTTGACTCCACCTGTTTTAATTTTTCTTCAAGTCGTGAAATCGCCTTTAAAACTTCTTTACGATGTCGTGCTGATTTGATCCAAGCAGGCAGACGATTGAAGTAAGTTTTATTGACATTTAAATAGGTTCGTTCTCTTAAATCTGCTTCGATATAAGCTTTTAAATATTGTAAATGAATTTTGTTATACGCGTAGATTTTGCCAAGTCGCGTTTCTTCAGTGAGCCATAAAGTATGATCAAAAAAACTATTCCGTTGATAATTAGAATAAGTTCTATAAATTGGTACATCAAACTTTTGAGTGGTTTCACAAATGGAACAGCTTAAGTGAACGAATTTAGGCACATGGCTTTTGTGATTGAACGTTTTAAAATAGCGATAATAACCATGTTTACATGGACATCTTTGATCAATACGTGCTTCTACATGTTCATTGGTCGTTTTATAATGATTTTCTTCATAATCATATTGTTTATAACAGTGTAAGCAACTGAAAATACTTTTAGTATTATTAGAATCTGTATCTATGATTTGGGTAATTTGAGCCGCTTTTTGACAAAATGAACACGTCACCCAAATTGGAAATTGGATAAAGTGATACGATAAAATTCCTTGATCGACAAAGCGCTTCATCAGAAAAAACCAACCTTATTACCCTGTAATTCTTGCGCCAAGTTATACGCCTGATGATCTGAAAACTTACTGACAATATCCAAGACTTGCATAATATTGTCATAATGATCATCACTAAAACGTGCGCCAAAACGCGCTAAAATCGACATTAAACGACCATCTTTAAAGCTTAGGGTTTTATTCGGTGTGGTGAGTGGGATAAAGGCATCTAAAATATGTTGCAAACTTTGATGGGCAATAATTTCCAAGCCTGACTTTTGCGGATGCTCAAAGATTTTTTCACGTGCTAGGTTTTTCGCACGATCGATACCAATCTCAATATCTTCTGAGCAATATTGTAGTAATGAACCTTTGAGTTGCCCTGATAAAATTTGAAAATGCTGTTTGGCAAATGCTGTGGTGACTTCATCGACTAAGCGTTTCATTACACGCCCACGTAAAGCGGCAATTTTTTGTTGCCACGTGGTATAAGGCATATTCAGCTCAGCGGGAATACCAAAATCGCCCAATAAATCTAGGAAAATTGGTTCAACTTCTTCATAAGTCAGCATATTTAAAATAATGCCATCTTCAAGGTCAATCAACGCATAGCAAATATCATCTGCTGCTTCGAGTAAATAAGTCAAAGGATGACGACACCAATGATCTTCGCCTAACTGAATTAATCCTAATTGAGTGGCAATTTGTCGAAGAATATCTTTTTCCGCTTGGTAACAGCCAAACTTGGCACGCTTACTTGCAGGGGTATCACCTTGCGATTCGATGGTTTTTGATAACCAAGGGTACTTTAAGTAAGCGCCTAAGGTCGCGTAAGTCAAGCGCATACCACCATCATTAGGATGATAATCAATCTTGGTGAGTAGTCTTAGACCTTGTGCATTACCTTCAAATTGGCGTACATCGGCTTGTTGTTCTGCACTTAAATCTTTTAAAAAATCGGTATGTGAGGCATCGTCAAACCATTCTCGAATCGCATATTCACCTGCATGTCCAAAGGGTGGATTGCCAATATCATGCGCTAAACATGCGGCTTGAATAATTGCCCCGACATCGGCAGGGGAAATCCACATCGGGAGTTCATCTTTGATTTTTTCGGCTGCAAGCATCCCGAGTGAACGCCCAATACAAGATACTTCCAATGAATGGGTTAAACGGGTGTGAATACCATCATGTTGTGTCAGCGGATGAACTTGGGTTTTTCGATTCAGTTGACGAAAACTTTGTGAAAATATAATACGGTCATAATCTTTATGAAATGGGCTACGTGCTTGTTCTGTACTTTGCTTTTTACTGCCTAAACGAACTGTGGAGAGCAGTTCTAACCAACGCATTTGAGTCATTTATCGTTATTCAGTTATTACTTATTTGCATCATGCCAAATTAATTGAAAATGTACTAGGGCAGGGCGACATAAGTTGACGAATTAAATGAGGAGTTTGCAAAAAAAAGCTGAAATTAGAAAAAATGAAAGAATAGATTGCATCATAAGCAAAACCTAAACGATTATAAGTTTAAATTTTGCTTATTTAAAATAAACAATGCTTTATGATTCTTTTGTCGTGCTTTGTATGACTTCAGGTTCAAGCATACATTTTAAAGTACAATAAGTTTGATTGGCATAAGTGGCTAAAGGTCCATCATAATTTGGATCAAGCTGATTTGCCTTTACAAGTTCTTTGCAGGTACTGCAACGTTCAAGTACAAATGTTGATGTTTCGTCCAAAGTTGATGGAATAGTGTTTGACATAAACAAGGCTCTTTAAGGTTAATTAAAACACATAAATATATTAAGGGTTTATTATATGCCTAAATGACAAGAAAATGACAGAAAAATTATTTTTTTAAGAAATAGTGTTTATTAATTAATCAATTGGCTTTAATGAATATTATAATAGTTACTTTAAATTTCTTAAAAATCAACATAAAATGAATAAGTATTATGTGAAATATATAATAATGTGAGCAAAATTATATTTAAAAACTAAATAGGAGAGAACATTGAGTGAAGACAATCAACAAGAAGATTTCGATCTTAAATTGGAAATTAAGGCACATTTCTTAGCTTATGGTATTTGGATTGTTTTGGCGGTATTTTTCTATGCTTTTGTCCAGTTTCTTGCTTCTTTTGAACCCAAAACACGTGCTAAGTATGATGATGTACCAGTTGAAACACGATTAGCCAATTTACCTGATATTTTCAATGATTTTTATCAAAGATCACAAGATATTTTCCGTGAAAAATTGCCAGCCATGAAATATTGGAATTTTATTTGGAATTATCAAAAAATGTCTTATAAGTTGTATGAGTTTGAAATTTCTGAAGATGTTATGTCAGAGCAACAGTTTGATGACATTTACCAACCTCGATTTATAGCACAAGGTTGGTCGAAAATTGCGAATAATCCAAATGAATATTATCCAAGAAATATCGTGGCAGATTATACTTTTGTGGATGCTTCAGGTCATCGAGCTTTTATTACTCGCCCTATACATAACGAAAATAATCCAACACATTGGAAAATTTATATGGTGGAAAATTCAGGCATATTTAAATATCAAGAGTGAATATCAAGCACTTATATTTATTGATATTACAAGGTTTATTCCCTTTATTGGCTTATTTCCTCACGAACTTGCATGAGCAATATGCCTAAATAATTTTTGCCTTGCCCATCTCCGCCATCACCCCAATAAGCATCATTTTCAGTATGTTCAACCAGTTTCGCATCACCTGTAGAAAGTAAAAGTATTTTTAAATCCTCATGCTGGCTAAATTTTGCTAAAAGAGCTTTTTTCATAACATTGTTCTTTACCGACTCCCAATCTTTACGCAATTTTTGTTTACGATCACGCCCTAATCGAGCTGCGATCATCGGTGATTTTTCGGCTCTAATCTTTTCTTGATATTGCACATCTGCAAATTTTTGTGCCTGAAAATAATGTTCCGTGGTGTGCCATATTTTGCCATCAAGTTTAATTGGGAAATGAGCAAAGTTTGAAAATTCGCCAAATTCATCTTGTGTACTATAAAATTTAATTTCGTTCATAAAGGAATTTTTGTTGTTAAATAATAAGTGTTATTATGCCACTAAATTTAAATAAGTAAAGCTTTGCAAATATCACTGAATAAACTATTCGTACAGGTGAATCTAGCTTTGTGATCAAGCCAATCAATTGTTACTAATCATGTTTGAGCTTGAAAGTCAAAGTAAATAGCGCATTTTAAATTAAGAAAACTTAATTTTTTAAGCTGGAGATGACTAGCTGAAAATGCGCTTTCACAGTAGAATATGCGCTCTCTTCAAGTCACATTGTGGTGGGTTGTCTAAGCCTGCCCGTGGAGCCAAAAACAGCATGTTTATCATTGCCGGTGCACCCGCACATTCTTCTTTTAAGCAAACACAACTATTAACACGTTTATCGTCGATCAGTTCTGTTCAATCAATAGAAAGCCAATGGGTCTATCTGTTTGACCAAGCGCTCAGCGAGCACCAACAGCAATCTGCCTTACAGCTTTTAAATGATGGCGCTTCGTTTGAAGTTCGCAAAGCTGCAAGTGATGAAGTGCAAATTTTAGTGACACCTCGTGTCGGTACAATTTCGCCGTGGTCATCTAAGGCAACTGATATTTTTGCCAACTGTAATACACCTGTACACCGCCTTGAACGCGGTGTTTTGTTTACTTTAAAGGGTATTTCTGAGGTATCTGATGAAGTTAAACAGGTTTTACATGACCGTATGACGGAAAGTGTTTTCAATCAGATGGATGATGCTGCGGCATTGTTCTCTGAAACTGCACCAAAACCATTAAATGCCATTGATATTTTAGGTCAGGGCAAAGATGCATTGGTGAAAGCAAACTCTGAGTTTGGTTTTGCATTGTCTGACGAAGAAATTGACTATTTAGTTGCTGCATTTAACAAGTTGGGTCGTAACCCGCACGACATCGAACTGATGATGTTTGCTCAGGCAAACTCTGAACATTGCCGTCATAAAATCTTTGGTTCAGAATGGACAATTGATGGCGAAGTTCAGCCATTGTCTTTGTTCCAAATGATTAAGAATACCTACAAAGAATCTCCAACAGATGTACTGTCAGCCTATAAAGACAACGCATCTGTAATCGTGGGCTTTGACACTCAACGTTTCTATCCGAAAAAAGACGAAGCGACAGGTCACCACGTTTATAAATACAAGAGCCAAGCCGCTCACATTCTCATGAAAGTGGAAACCCACAACCATCCTACAGCGATTGCACCATTTGCAGGGGCTGCGACAGGTTCAGGCGGTGAAATCCGTGATGAAGGCGCAACAGGTCGTGGTGGTAAACCAAAAGCAGGTTTAACAGGTTTTACCGTTTCTAACTTGAACATTCCGGGCTTTGAACAGCCTTGGGAAGATAACTACGGCAAACCATCACGTATGGCTTCACCTTTACAGATCATGATTGATGGTCCTTTAGGTGGTGCAGCGTTTAATAACGAATTTGGTCGTCCTGCGTTGAATGGTTATTTCCGTACATTTGAACAGAATGTCAATGGTGATGTGAAAGGTTTCCATAAACCGATCATGATCGCAGGTGGTTACGGTAACATCCGTCCTGACCATGTCGAAAAAGATGCGATTCAACCGGGCGATTTACTGATCGTTTTGGGCGGTCCTGCAATGCTGATCGGCTTAGGCGGTGGCGCAGCATCTTCTGTAGATAGCGGTAAACTCGGTGAAAACCTTGATTTCGCTTCTGTACAGCGTGAAAACCCTGAAATGGAACGCCGTTGTCAGGAAGTGATTGATGCTTGTTGGAGAATGGAAGACCATAACCCAATCGTATCTGTGCATGACGTAGGTGCAGGCGGTATTTCCAATGCAATGCCTGAACTTGTCAATGATCATGAGTTAGGTGCAATCCTTGATCTTCGTAAGATTCCGTCTTTAGAGCCGGGTATGTCACCAATGGAAATTTGGTCAAACGAAGCGCAAGAGCGTTATGTATTGGCGATTCGTCCATCTTCTTTAGAATTGTTTGAATCACTGTGTGCACGTGAACGCTGCCCATTTGCTGTTTTGGGTGAAGCGACTGAAGCACGTCAGTTGACGGTGAACGATCCATTGTTTGACAACAAAGCAGTGGATATGCCAATGCAAGTGATGCTTGGCGGTACACCACGCATGAGCCGTTCATACGAAACAATTGAACGTAAAGGCGATGATTTTACTGCAGCTCAAGTGACTGATTTAAAAGATGCGATTTACCGTGTTTTGAAAAATCCTACAGTTGCATCAAAATCATTCCTCATCACCATTGGTGACCGTTCAATCACAGGGATGGTGGCACGTGATCAGTTTGTAGGGCGTTGGCAAGTACCTGTTGCGGATGCAGCAGTGACTACAACAAGCTTACAAGGCTATACAGGTGAAGCAATGGCAATGGGTGAACGTCCACCTGTGGCATTGTTAAATCCTGCGGCATCTGCACGTTTATCGGTTGCTGAATCCATTTCAAATATTATGTCTGCAAAAATCGACCAAATCAGTGACATTAAATTGTCTGCAAACTGGATGGCGGCTGCAGGACAAAAAGGCGAAGACCAAGCATTATTTGAAGGTGTAAAAGCCATTGGTATGGAAATGTGTCCTGCTTTGGGTATCGCAATTCCTGTGGGTAAAGACTCATTGTCAATGCGTACCACGTGGAATGACGAAGGCGAAGACAAGTCTGTGACTTCTCCAATGTCAGGCGTAATCACAGCATTTGCACCTGTGACCGATGTACGTAAAACATTGACACCTGAATTGAAAAATGAAGATTCAGTGCTTGTGCGTATTGATTTATCTAAAGGTCAGTTCCGTTTAGGTGGTTCGATCTTGGCTCAGGTCTACAAAGCGATTGGTTCGGTTACTCCTGACGTAGATAGCTTTGACGATTTCAAAGCATTCTTTGCCTTGGTACAAGATTGGAACAACCGTGGCTTGATCAAAGCGTATCATGACATCGGTGATGGTGGTGTGCTTGCAACAGTTGCTGAAATGATGTTTGCTTCACGCTTAGGTATGGCACTTGAAAATCAATCGACTGAAAGCTTATTTGCCGAAGAAATCGGTGCAGTATTGCAAATTTCTAAAGCAGACTGGGCGACATTGGCAGATGAAGTTGCTGCTTCAAGCTTGAAAGATGCAATTGCGGTTGTCGGTACTGTAAATGATACTGATACTTTAACAGTCAATGGTTTAAGTTTAGATCGTGCTGAATTACAACAAGCTTGGACTGAAGTTTCTCATCAAATCCAACGCTTACGTGACAACGTGGAAACAGCGGATCAAGAATTTGCATTAATTAGCGACAAATCTCATGCAGGTTTAATCGCAAAAGCAACCTTTGATTTGAATGAACCAATTGAAGCGCCTTATATCAATGAACGTCGTCCAAACATGGTAATTTTACGTGAACAAGGCGTAAACGGTCATGTGGAAATGGCTGCGGCATTCGACAAAGTTGGCTTTAACACCGTTGATGTTCACATGAGCGACTTGCTTGCAGGACGCATCGACCTTGATGACTTTGAAGGCTTGGTGGCATGTGGTGGTTTCTCTTACGGTGACGTATTGGGCGCAGGCGGTGGTTGGGCGAAATCAGTTTTGTTTAATCCAAAACTACGTGACCAATTCGAGAAATTTTTCCATCGTGATGAAACATTCTCGTTGGGTATTTGTAACGGTTGTCAAATGTTGTCACAACTTGCACCATTGATTCCGGGTGCTGAAGCTTGGCCACGTTTCCATCGTAATACTTCAGAAATGTTTGAAGCACGTGCAGTCAACGTTCGTGTCGAAAAATCAAATTCTGTGTTGTTGCAAGATATGGAAGGCGCAATTTTACCGATTGCTGTGGCACATGGTGAAGGTCGTGTTGTTGCAAGCGCAGAAAACTTGGCTGCGTTAAATGCAGGCAATCAAGTGATCTTGCGTTATGTTGACAGTCAAGGTAATGCAACCCAACATTATCCAATGAACCCGAATGGTTCGCCTGAAGCGATTTCTGGTGTGACGTCGAAAGATGGTCGTGCAACGATTATGATGCCACATCCTGAGCGTAACTTCCGTGCGATTCAGCATTCGTGGAAACCTGAAGAATGGACTGAAGATGGTGCTTGGTTACGTATGTTCCGTAATGCACGTAAGTTTATTGGTTGATATTTTTAAATATCAATTGATTTGAAGAAGCCCCGAAAGGGGCTTTTTTTATTATTCTTTTCGGCTGAAATTAGTTGAAATATATTTATAATCTATCTGCTCTTGGTGATAACCAGTCACGATATTTTTCTTGGAGTCGTGCTCTCATGGTGTCATCCCAAATAATAAAATCAATTCCACCATCATATGGCGCAACAATAATACTTTTTTCAAACGAAATAAAAAAAGCTTTGACTTCATCATTTGCTATTTTTGATAACAAATCATTAAAAAGATGCGGTTCCCAATTTGTTTTGTAATATTGTGAACGGTAATATGTATCACTATCATCAAAAACAGTAGGATCTGTTTCAGATAGTTTTATTTTAGGTAGATAATTAAAGTTATAGGAAAGAATATTTTTAAAATCATATATCGAATTATCTTCATCACCAAATAAATAACTCCCAGTCACTATAAAAATGGGTATTTTATTTGGAAAACACTCAGAAATAATTTGATTATGCCTTTTTAGTATCAGTTCACTTTCTGCTTTAGTTTCAGCATAGCGTTTTGATTCGGGTAGGCTATGTATTCGAAACCAATGTTTTGCAAAGTAATGTTTAAATAAATGAGGAATAGGGTTTTTTTGAGGGAAGGCTTCAGCCCATAATTGTTCAAATGTTTTAGTCATAGCCATACTATTTATTCATACTAGAATTAGTATAGCAATCTATCAAAATCGTTGGAAAATAAAAATAATATCTAAAATCCAATTCCGAGAATTTGCATTGCTTATGTCGATTGTTCCATTTTCCATAGATGCTGTTTTGCCTACTTTGGGTGAAGAAACCACATCCTGAGCGTGGCTTCCGTGAGATTCAGCATTCTTGGAAACTTGAAGAGTTGACTAAAGATGGTACGTGGTTATATGTTCCGTAATGCACGTCAGTTTATTTATTGGCTGATTGATCTTTCAATTTTCGAATAGAAGAAACCCCGAATTGGACTTTTTTATTGGGTATATTTTGCAATGAATAACAAATAATTTTTAGTTACATTTGAAAACTTGGTTTATTTTTTGCTTCATTTACATTGGTTCTATAAAGAACGAAGTTTTAGCCCAAAGGTGCTCCACCATGTAGCAAATTATATGTAAAAATGAGGTGATAAAATGATAAAAACAGTCAATTATCAAAGTATAGATCGGGTCGCATTACGTCAAAAAGGGTGGATGTGGTTCGGAATCATTGTTGCATTACAAATTGTATTTTTGGTTTTAAATTATCTTGTAAAAATTTAGTGAAAATTTAAGTGATTAAACCATCGTAAGGTGGTTTTTTACAGAGAGAAATAAAGAAATATCGGTGCAAATTAATTAATATGCACATTTTTGGCTTTATAAGCACCTTGGAAACTGGTTAAAGGTGTCTGGAAATATTGCTGAATTTTACTTTGCAAATCACTTGAATTTTCATAACCATAAAAATAAGGAATGTCACTACCTAAACAAAATGAGCACGTTGTTCCCTCATGAAAATTTGAATAGATTTTGGTTGAACCCGAAAGTCGAGGAGAAACTTCAGCAGCATGATAACCCGAAATATAAACCAGATTTAAGTTTTGGGTATTGCCCTTGATCACCCATTTTACAGGATCATACGCAGTAAGAATCAGTGAAACTTTTCGATGAGTGTTGATATTTACCGTCACTGTATTTTCAACATCTGTTTTTTCCGCTCGATAGGCATAATCCCAACAGTCACTAGCAACTTTACTTGAATGAATATTATTCGTTCGACTCTCACATTCTGTAAGACGTTTTCGTTGTTCAGTTTGGGTGTATTCACGTGCATTGGATTCATATACTCCAACATAATGCAATTCTGAACCTGCAATAATATCCTTAAAATTGACAAGAGGTTTTTTCTCAATCGCTTGATTTTGATTTATATTTGAGAGTGCATCAGACATAGCATGTGTGACATTATGATTAGTATCGTGACGCTGTTCAGATGTGGGTGTACGAACATTAATTTGTTTAGGCGCTGTATTTTCAGGTAAGACGTTAATTTCATTGGCAGGGGGCTTCTGTTCAGTTTGGATCATAGCAAAAATTAAAACAATCCAACACAGGTGAACAAAAATCCAATTTTTAAACATAAATTTTCTCAGTTATATATTTCATTTTTAAGTGTCTTGGTGGACAGCAAGCTCTTGTCCAACTTTAAAAAAGACAGGCGGTTTTAATTTTTGTTGTAAAAACTCACCATGCATCGCCAATTGATCAAAATCATTTTGAAAAATATATTGGGTGATTTCCAGCAGTTCATGGTGAATGAGGTCTAATTGTTGTTCTATTAAATCATTTGGACTATGTTCATTATCCATTTTTCGATCCAAAAAAAGTACAGGTAGTTCTTGATAATTTTTGATGGTAGGTGCGAGATAATTGTTAATAATTGCTTGAATTTTCAATATTTCATTTTGTGTATTAAAATCTTGTGTGCGTTTAAATTTTTGTACAAGTACAATAATTAGTGCATGAATATCTTGAAATTTTGCATTGGCTGTAGCGGGTAGCAAGTCATGTACTTGAAATTGCAATTTTAAAAAATCATTAAGCAGTTTTTGTTCGGGTGAAATGCTTTCTTTTACTGTCGGTTTCGCCAAACGTGTGGGCTGTGGTGTGATATTTTGAGATGGGGTAATGGGGTTATAAATGGGTTGTGTGTGTAATTGCAGTAATACAAAATAGATCAAGCGACCCAGTGCGTAGCCTAAAACAGAACAACCAAACCAACCCAATGGTATAGCCTTGACTAAAGCCAATAGACAAAAAATAATCGCACCATAGCAGCCAAACAAATGGTCAGCAGTTTTCCAAAAGGGCAGATGTTGATTTTCTTGTACCATTATAATTCAATAAATGTTTATTTTCGTTTAGAGTTTAAACAATATAGTATTATTTTGCACTCATTAGATTTAAAAATATGATGATCAATAAAAAAGGTAAGATAATGAAAAATTGGATTTTATTGAGTGTACTGCTATGTGCGAATGTTAGCTATGCCAAAGACATTCAAATAAGCAGCCTCATTAATCGTCAAGCGATCAACTGTGAAATGCCAAATCCGATGATTGCTTTGGTGAATGCTGTCCATGATCAGCATGAAAAAGGCATTAAGGTGAATAAAAAGGAACATACTGTTCAATTGGGTAAAAATAAATATTTAGGTATTCAAGGCTATCAATACTACAAAACAAAACACATCGAACAACATGATTTTGCAGTCAATTTTAATTATTTAGGAAGCAAAGTCATAAAAATCGCATTACAAGGTTTCAAATCGGAAGAGGGTGAATCAGGAATTTATTATCTGGTTTTTCAAGGTAAACCTGTAACTGTGACGTATCATTTAAGGAAAGCGATGGGGAATGACTGGAATATTGAAAATACTTTAGAAGAAACCCCGCAAGGCAACTCCAAATTAGTATGTGTTTATGCAGGGTAAGTCATGTATAAAACAACAATAAGCTGGGTTGCTGTATTATTTATAAGTGGCTGTTATCCTATTTATAAAACTCAGAAACCAGAATTTGAGGTGACGGTGGTTGATGAGCAAGGTCAGCCCATTGAAAAGGCAGAAGTTATCTTAATGACTGAGGTTCATCCTGCAAAAATAGATGCGCAGTTTGATAAAAAACTGACCAATTCTTTGGGGAAAGTAAACTTTGCTAAACAAGCAGAGTGGAAGGTTGAATTTTTAATGATTCATGGTGTACAGCATTATAATTGGACTATTTGTGTGGCTAAAGCAGGCTATGTGACCCAAGGAATGATTGATGTAGATCAAGATAAAATAAAGGTGATTTTACAGCCCAAGAAAGCAAACATAGCTTTGAATGAGACTGAAAAAGTTTTACAAGATACGATCGAAATGTTCTGTTCTGTAAAATAAAAACCACCCGAAGGCGGTTTTTATTTCAAATTTTAAAATTAATGTGTTGCATCGAAGTTATAAGATTTTTGCTTTTCAGTATCGAACTGACCTTCCCATTTACTGATCACAAGAACAGCAAGTGCATTTCCGATTACATTCAACACAGTACGTGCCATATCTAAAATACGGTCGATCCCTGCGATAAATGCAAGTCCTTCAAGCGGAATACCGACACTACCTAAAGTTGCCAATAACACCACGAAAGATACGCCAGGAACACCTGCGATGCCTTTAGAGGTAATCATTAAGGTTAGCACAAGTACAACTTGTTGAGTTAACGAAAGGTCAATACCATAAAGCTGCGCAATGAAAATCGCAGCAATACTTTGATACAAGGTGGAACCATCTAAGTTAAACGAATAACCGATTGGTACGACAAAACTGGTGATCGACTTTGGTGCGCCGTAAGTTTCCATTTTTTCCATCATACGTGGTAAAACGGTTTCAGAGCTTGCGGTTGAATAAGCGAGAATTAATTCATCTTTTAAGATTTTGATAATGGTAAAAATGCTGAATCCACAGAATTTAGCTACAAAACCAAGCACAATAAAGATAAAGAATAAAATCGCACCATAAACCAGTGCCGCAAGTTTAATCAGTGGTAATAGAGAGCTAAAACCAAAGTTCGCAACAGTCGCAGCAATCAAACCGAATACACCAAAAGGCGCAAACATCATGATCATGTGAGTGACTTTGAACATGGTTTCAGAAACAGCTTTTAACACATCGATTAAAGGTTGTTTGGTTTCTTTGGCAAGAGAACCTAAACCGATCCCGAAAATCACAGCAAAGAAAATAATTGGCAACATGTGCCCATCATTCATTGCAGTAAAAATATTTGATGGAATCAGTGATAGAACTGTGTTCACCAAGCCATGTGCTTGATGACTCACTTCTTGTGTAGTTTGTTGATACTGTGAAATATCCGAAGTGGTTAACTTGGACATATCAATGCCAGCGCCAGGTTGGAATACATTGGCAGCAACTAAGCCAACGATGATCGCAACAGTGGTAATGACTTCAAAATATACAATGGTTTTAAAACCCAGTTTACCAACACTTTTACTATCACCCGCATTGGCAATCCCTAAAATCAGCATGGAAAGCACAAGTGGAATTACAATCATTTTGATCAGATTAATAAAAATCTTACCCAATGGTTGCAAAAAATTGCTAACAATATCATCACGGATTTCAGGAGAGTTGTGTAGGAATGCACCGACAAGAATGCCGAGGAAGAGCGCAATAACAATTTGCCATGCAAGGCTAATTTTCATTTTCTTCATACTGAGCCCTTAAAATTCAGATTTTGGCGAAAAGGAAAACTCTATAACAAACACGCAAAAAATCCCCCGACAAGCACTGTGGGAGTTGTATTTGGGAGATTCTGAATGTTCAGAGTATTTCGAAAATGCTTTATTCTGCGCTTATTTAAATACTGAACCTAATTTTTTTCTGTAAGGTTATGATCAATCGAATAAAAATAATTCAGTTTTATTTAATAATTCAATCCTATTTTTAAGGTTAATTAATTTTATAAATTATATTTGGTGTATGTATTCTTATTTTTTATAAGTTTAATTCAGGCTATATAATGTGACTCAATGATTAGAGTTGATATTAAGTCACTGAAGTTATGAGCTTAAAAAAGGTTTTAAATGCTATTTTGTATCCTGTATTTTTCTAAGAAGTGAGTATGTATTTGTGATTCGCCATGCTGAAAGTGGGGAGTTTTTAGGGTTGGGTGGTTTTCATGATGTTCAATCCCAAACACCTGAGCTAGGGATTTGGATTCGAGAAGATCGACATGGTGTAGGCTATGGCAAAGACGCTGTGACAGCAATTGCAAATTGGGCATCCTCGAACTTTGATTTTGAACATTTTATTTATCCTGTTGCGATTGAAAATCATGCGAGCTGTCGTATTGCAGAATCACTAAATGGTATAGCAATGTATTGCACACAAAAACAAAAATACAAAGCAGTCACCTATTTCATTGCAAAAAATAAGCAGGATTAAAAATTTCTTATTGAAATATCAATTCTAAACCTTTAAAGACATTGAAAGATTGACTGACAAAGCTACTGCAAGAACAGGCAAATTGTGGTTAAATGCGCCTATTTCATTCGTTTCACTTTAAAAAGGGAAAACTCATGCGCGCGTACAATTTCTGTGCTGGTCCTGCTGCATTACCTACTGCCGTTTTAGAAAAAGCTCAAGCTGAGTTGTTGGATTGGCGTGGTAAAGGCTTATCCATCATGGAAATGAGCCATCGTAGCAAAGATTATGTGGCTGTCGCTGAAAAAGCAGAAGCAGACTTACGTAAACTCATGAACATTCCTGAGAACTACAAAGTATTGTTCTTACAAGGCGGTGCTTCACTACAGTTTTCTGCGATTCCTTTAAACCTGTTGGGTAAAAATCCGAAAGCGGATTATATCCATACAGGGATTTGGTCAGAAAAAGCGACCAAAGAAGCACAACGCTATGGCGATATTAATATCATCGAAGCAGGTACAAAGATTGATGGTAAATTAGCCATTACCGAGCAAAGCCAATGGAATTTATCGAATGATGCAGCTTATGTGCATTATGCAGATAACGAAACGATTGGCGGTATTCAATTTGCCAATATCCCTGAAACAGATAAACCATTGGTTTCTGATTTTTCATCAAGCATTTTATCTGCACCATTAGATGTATCTAAATTTGGTTTGATTTATGCAGGTGCGCAAAAGAATATTGGTCCTGCTGGCTTAACTTTAGTGATTGTCCGTGATGACTTATTAGATCAAGCAAAACCTGAAATTCCAAGCTTATTGAAATATGGTTCGCAAGCTAAAAATGATTCTATGGTCAATACGCCAGCAACTTATGCATGGTATTTATCTGGTTTAGTATTTGAATGGTTGTTGGAAAATGGCGGTGTGGATGCAATGCACAAAACCAACCTAGAAAAATCTAAATTGCTTTATGGTTATATTGATTCTAGCGATTTTTATAATAACCCAATCGCAGTGCAAAACCGTTCAATCATGAATGTACCATTTACTTTGGCTGATGAAGCTTTAGATAAATTATTCTTGCAAGAAGCGGAAGAAAATCATTTGTTGAATCTTGCGGGTCACCGTTCTGTTGGTGGTATGCGTGCAAGTATTTACAATGCTGTTCCATTAGAAGGCGTACAAGCACTAGTTAACTTCATGGATGACTTTGCAAAACGTCATGGTTAATTGATTTTAAAGCTATAGTTCAAAAGTAATAAAAAATCCCGCATTTGATTTGCGGGATTTTTTATTACTCGATATAAATTTTTAAGCGATTGGGAATATTCCCAAAAGATGAAAAATGATAGCAGCTAAAAATATCCCTAAAATAAAAAAGCAACATGCACCTTTATCCCAAGGTAAACGAAATCCGCTATGGTGTTGAATGAGATGTGTCGATTGTTCAGGTATAATTTTCATCGCTGAGCCTGGATTTTAAATTATTGTTAAATCTATCGGTTCGGGCTATTTGTAACATAAAAAAATGTGCAAATAAAGAGCTGATTGAACTGAATGTCAAAATTATGAATTCTTTATGACAATATAATTTAGAAAATAAATTATATTGAATATTGAAGTGCTGAATCATGGATCATTTTAAACTTAAATGTGTCATTCATATTTGAATAAATGAGTAGAGTATTTGAGGGTTTTATTGATTTATTTGAATATTTGGTAAATATGTATGCCATAAAATATGAGGTGGTGTGTAATTTAAACATATTTTAAGCTAGATTGTATTTACATCAATTAAACAAAAAATAAATGCTCAGAAAACGATATTTCAGCAAATAGGCAAATAAAAAAGTCCAGAAGATATATTCTGAACTTTTAAATCAAAGCAAAAGCAGATTATGTATTTTTAGTTTCAGTATAAATGTTGGCTTGAATCCAAATATTGCCACGAATATATTGTCCAATCTCAAAGTTTTTAAACTCAGGGTTTTGGGTGGCGATACGTACTAATATTGCTGGCTGATTTTCTTCTAAAATTAAGGTGACATCATAAAGAGTGTAGTCTTGCTGCATAAACTGCATATCAGTTTTACCAACCACTTTACCTTGAAACCAAGCTTCATCTTCTTGACCTAAAGTTTCTCCGTAAAGATAAGCCACCATTTTTGAAAAATCGACAGTGACAGGTGCTTTGTCAGCATTAGTTTTCGGTTCCCAAGCATCAAGTAATTCTTGTAAGTTGTCAGGGGCTATACCATTATTTTGAGATAGAATATCGTTTAAAGCACGATGATGTTTAATCGAAGCAGGGTCATCGACAATGATTTGCTCATGATCAGAGACTTTTTCTAGCTCATATGCCCACGCATTGAGTTGAACTTGATAACTTTGAGATTTTTGATAATGTGCATGGTTGACACTATATAAACTATCAAAAGCGTATACTGTACTTTGCCCCAACTGAAGCCTTAACACCGCTTGTGTATTGGTTTTACAGGTAATAATTCGATCAATTTTAGCTTGAACCGAATATGGGCTTTCAAAACTTGGAAATGCAGTTTTAACCGCTTTAGGTTTATTATTTTCTACAGCAATAATTTGGCTGACTTGAATTTTTGCGCCATTTGGACCTTGGATCAACCAAGCACTTGCATCCATGTCACATTCTTTTTGGCATAAACCCATTGGCATCACAGGTGCATCTAAAGCAAGACCTAACCATTTTGGCACTTCAGTTGTAGGGTTGTCTGTCAGTAAACTCCAATGTTCAACATGACTACCGAAGTTTTGATCATCAATGGTAATTATTTCAGGTCTGTTTTGATTGTTCATATCAGTTATGCAAAAAGCTTGTCTTATTGTATTAAATCGAGGGTGATTGCTATTTTTCAAGTCCTAAAATGTAAATTCATTAGTCAAAGCAGCAATTTATTGAAATTTAAATGTGAAAATACGACAGACCATACTCAGAAATATGAATGTGTGAAAATAAAATTGAAAAGTAATTGTAAAATTCTGATCAGAATATATGGCGACCCTACGGGGATTCGAACCCCGGTTACCGCCGTGAAAGGGCGATGTCCTAGGCCTCTAGACGATAGGGTCGTTGTGAGGAGTCGCTATAATAGGGATAATGATGCTTCTTGTCAAAGATTGTTATTCAAAAAAATGTTTAAGTGTTTATTTAATCGGCATTTAATAAAAAGAATATTTGG
>NZ_LQXQ01000053.1 GCF_003268395.1 Acinetobacter sp. CFCC 10889
CAATTTACTATTCACTCAATTTGTATAGCAGATAAAAGGGAGCATCAATAATCAAAAATACAGAATTCGGATTGATGTCGTCGATAAAAAAACCTACCAAATTTCGTCTAAAGAGTAGACCTGGCATCTTGGAGCTTGTCGTGATTAGCGTCTCTAAACGGCTATAACAGCAGTTTAGAATTTTAAATAGCTCACATGAACTAGAAACTCTTTTAAAAATTAAATATATTTCCACTTGGTATCTAAACTTTGATAGAATTAATTAAAACTTTAGAGTTTAAGTACAAACAATGAGAAAAACTAATATTCGACGTGATAGCTACTTAAAATTTCTGAATACATGGCAAAACCGTGATGTCATTAAAGTGCTTTCGGGTGTACGTCGCTCTGGAAAATCCACCTTGCTGGCGATGTTTCAACAAGACCTAAAAGCACAGGGTGTACAAGCCGAAAACATCATTGCCATCAACTTTGAATTTATGGAATTTGAAGAACTCACCGATTACCGTAAACTACATGATTATGTACTGTCAAAAGTTGATGAAAGCAAGAAAAACTATGTTTTTTTAGATGAAATACAACATGTTACCAATTTTGAAAAAGTAGTCGACTCTTTATATGTTCGGGATTATATCGATTTATATATTACAGGTTCTAATGCATTCTTTCTGAGTGGAGAACTTGCGACGTTACTCACAGGACGCTATATCGAGCAACATGTTTTACCCTTGTCATTCCAAGAGTTTAAACAGTGGCATATTGAAAATAATCCGATCATCCAACAATTATCCAATCGTGATTTGTATGCCATGTACACGCGCAGTAGTTTCCCCTATACGCTTGCCATGACCAGCCAGCAGGAAACCTATGATTACTTGCAAGCGGTCTATGCCAGTGTAATGTTTAAAGATGTTATTCCCCGTTTGAATACGGCCGATATTAACTCTCTCGAGCGTGTCGCAAGATATTTGGCAAGCGTGACAGGCTCACCCATTTCCATCAATAAAATTAAAAATACCTTTGTTTCAAGTGGGGTTAAAATCTCATTTGAAACAGTAAAACGCTATATTCAGGGCTTACAGGACAGTTTGCTATTTTATAGCGCCGCACAATTTAAAGTACGTGGGCGTGAGTTATTACAATCCTCTGAAAAATACTATTTAGTTGATGTTGGATTGCGCCGCATTATGTTGCCTGATGCTAATGCTGATCAAGGTCATATCTTAGAAAATGTGATTTATCTTGAGCTTGTCAGACGAGGCTATACGGTCTATGTAGGGCGGGTTGATGAATATGAAATTGATTTTGTTGCTGTCGATACTTTACAAAATTTAACTTATTATCAGGTGGCATTAGAAACGCTCAGTGAGGAGACACTCACCCGAGAGTTACGTCCATTACAGAAAATTTCTGATTCATATCCTAAGTATTTACTTACCTTAGACACGATAGGGACTGAAGCCAATTATAATGGTATTGTAAAAATGAACGCTCTCGATTGGTTGCTGTCTGAAAATAAGTAAAGTGGAGTGTAGGCATCGACAATCTAATTTCTCGATCAAAGCCCAAGGACTTTTCAGCATTAACCAAAAATTTGCTTAAGCATAATTTTCTAGTGGGTAATCATAACTTTTGCCCCATTTGTGATGGATTAATCTATCTCGATTCTACTGAATCGGATTGCCAAAGCCGCAGGTGGACAAGGTGTGCTAGAAAATGGCCTGCTGGTTTATCCGTTCGGTAATAGAATAAAATCAGATCTCAGCTTAGAAGAGATTAGAGCGGATTTGTTTGACAAGCTTTTGTACTCATCTATCAGCAAGATATGGCTTGGGTCTGGCTGATTTACCCTAACCAGCCTTGCAACTCATAGTTAGTCAATACTCTTGTTTTTAACCTGAACATAATGCCTAAACGATCCGATTCTATAAAGTTGGATCGTTGATTAAGCCGTTTTTAAGGACTGATTTCTATATACAAGGGGCAGTCCTTTTAATATCACCTTGATTCATCGTATTGAAATATTGATGTTACAAAATAGCACTATTCATGTGATTGATTTAAATCAAATAGGGGATTGCAAAATGAAAAGTTTACTAACAACATTACAAGGCTTATTAGTACGTGAGCCGTCAGATTTAACCTCACAAACAATTGCTAAAATGGATGTAACCATTCATCGCCAATACCAAGATCAACAGGTGATACTATTGCGTACTGACTATTTAGAATAGTCTGAAGAATTTAAAAAACATACAAAATAATGAAGCTATAAAAAAGCTCCTTTAAAAAACTGAAATTCATTAAAACTACACAAAACTTACTTTTAAGCTGTGCGATAATCAATATACTGTGAGCCACAGTCGCTGATTTAAATATAGAGTAGTAGCGAGAATCGCGCTGTAGTTTCTGAAGGATCTTAATATCCTTAGTTTGCCCACTCACCCATGTGGGCATTTTTTTTTGATCAAAATACAATGTTGTTTTTGCTAAAAAAATGACGGCACCCACAATAAAACACAATATTCCAAAAATAATCCAAGGCCATATCTTTGCCTTCGGTTGTTCTAAATTCTGAGGATTATATTCCGTGTGTTCTAGCGATGTCGGTTGTGGAACACGGGTCTTTTTAGAGTAAGGCTGGTGTTTAGAGTAAGATAGTCCCGTACCTGGAATACCGACACTGGTTCGCGTACCTTTTTTCCCAATATTTAGAGAAGCACCAGGTTTGCCAATGCTGGCACTGCTGATGCCTTTATGGGTCAGATTAATTTTAAAACCCGGGAATAATTTAATACTTTTACGAAATCTAAAACCCATATTGCTCTCATTCTAAAATTTAGCTCAATTTACGCTCTACACCAGGATCCATGATCTGCTAGAGATCTTACTTTGACAGCTATCATCACGATATTAGTATATTTTTTATCTGGTGATTGCAATACTACCTTTAAATACCGTCAAAAATGTTTACTGTATATTTGCTGTAGGGTAATCTTAAAGCTGCTATTTATTGACTGATTGGTATATGACGACAGATAAGCATGAAGTCCTGCTACGAATGCGAGCGATCGAGCTACTTGCTTACTGGGAAGGTCGTTTGGTTACCAATCGTTTAATGAGCTGGTTTGGGCTCAGTCGACAGCAGGCTTCTGCGGATATCAAGCGTTACAATACGCTGTATAACCCAGATGCCTTGGTCCATGATCCCTCCGTAAAAGGCTATGTGCCTAAAGCCACGTTTCAACCGGTGCTGACTACCGTACATATCAATGAATATCTCAATATGCTGTCAGGTTTGGTTAGTGAATCGCATACCCTGATTGCGACACCAGAACCGAATCTTGCAGCAGTTCAATTACCTGATCGCAGTGTACGTCCTGAAGTGATTCGGGAAGTTTTGCGTGCCTGCCGCAACCAAAACACTTTAAAAATGATTTATGCCTCGATGCAGAATCCGCAGTGGCATGAACGCATCATTTCCCCACTGATACAATTTGGTTAAGCTTTTAAATATAAAATTCAAGCGCTTTATATCGTTTCAATGAGCAGAGTTCAAAATTGCTTGAGTACGTCGTCAATTGATATTTCCTCTTCCACATAGAAAATACCATTTTGATCTGCTTTCATTTTTTTAATAGTCATACCTTCAAGCTTGGCAATCTCGATTAAATCGTCAAGTATTTGATCTGCAATTTTATTTTTCCAATCATTTTCTGGGTCTAAAGGATTCGACATGAGTTTCTCCTAGTTCATGGTGTAGAAGCTAAATCAACAGTACTATAGGATGTATGATATTAGAGTTGGTTTAAATTGCTTCAATACGAGTATGACTACTTAAACTTCGATGATCAAATTTTCTCTAAACCCATTTTTACCTTGCTCTGGTGGATAACCCAAAGGATTGATCACTAATCTACATCCATCGACTACAGTATCCACTGATGTATGCGTATGTCCTGCAATCCATAATTTAAAGCCTTTTATATCTAAGTCATTAATAAAATAGGGATTGAGTGCTGATGCAACAGGATGCGTACCCCAATATGGATCAAGACAAGCTAAATGAGGCGGGAAGTGAGTAATGACAATCACATTATCTTGATCCTTAAATTTCATAATATTTTCATGATATTTTTTAAATAATTCTATGTAGTCATTAGTAGTTACCGTTCGATGATCACTGCCAATCATGATTTGATCAAAATCATAAATCGATTGTTCAGCATCTTTTTGGGACTGTAAAAGTACCTCAGGAGCTGTAAGTGGAGAATTGGAGCGGAAGTTCGTAAATAATGTGCCACCTACAAATATTTTATCTTGTATTTTGATATGGTTATCATCAAGTAGTGTATTTTCAGGGTAATTTTCTTTCAAAAAATCTACGACTGAACTGTAGTTAGAGCTGTAGTAATCATGATTGCCCAAAACAAAGATAAATTTTTTATTCAGCGTTTTACATTTTTCGGCAAACTCAATTGCACCACTTAAACGATTAGAAAAATCCCCAGCGTGGATAATGACGTCAGCTTCATCTGATAATGAATATTTCGAATTGTGAGTATCCGATAAAATTTGCAGTTTCAATCTACTTCCTTTATTAAATCACGCTGCTTAAATATATAGAGTTTCATTGCGATCAGTTTACAGCAACTAGATATTGTAGAAATTATAAAATACTTATCTGTATTCTTAAGCCTCTAAAAATATAGGTAATTATTTTTGAATCAATTGATTAAATATTAATCATAAAATTTGACCAATTGAATTTATGCACATAAGATAAAGATGTTACAGCAAATTCTGTGACCAGGCGTGGAAACCTGTTACTCAACGAACTAGAGAGTCGCTTTTAGTGGCTCTTTTGTGTCTACATGGCGCTTTTATGGTAAGCCAGGTAGGGCAGTCTTTGACTGGCCGTTTCGTTGAGCGGTATTTCCACACCCTATTTGGTTTGCCTCCATCTCGTGGAAAGGATGTTGGCAAACGACAATCTATCAACGAGGTTTAAAATGCGTCTTTATACTATTTCTATCTGTTTTTTCTCTAGCAAAAAGATACTTCTGAATTAATGAATATTTAATTCATTAATCACTAACTTTAATTTTAATTACTTCTAATTTCGTAATTTTACGAGATATAGAGAAGTATTGCCTAGAGAAAATAAAATGGCCCGTACTAAGCTTTTAACCAATATTATTCAAAGAAAAATGATGGTGCCTGACGAAATGTCGCACTCAAATCTGCACCATAACTTTGAAATATCACTTTATGACTTCGCCAACCATGAGATTCTAGAAAAACTATATAAAGCAGACAATCAACGCTCCACAGAGTGTTGGAGCCCTGCTGAAATTCAGGAGTTTATTCTAAACTGTTTGAATGATCGTAATGTCAATTTATGCGTTCGCTATTGGAAAGATGCTGCTGGTAATATTTATATCATCGATGGTGGGCACAGGATTTCAATTATCTATGCTTGGATCAAAAGATACTTTATTGATGAGCAAGTAATAGGAGCCCCAAAATTCACGGCACCACAAAAACGAGATATTCGTCAGATTCGTAATCGATTAGGTGGATTAGCTGATTTTCAAGAGTTATGTAGCGATTCTGAGTTTCAGCAAAAATTAAAATCAACCAAAATTAATTTTATTGAAGTCATTGGGACACCTGAGGAAGCTCGAAAAGCCTTTTGTTCAATCAATTCGGATACGAAACGATTAGATCCAGATGAAGAATATCATTTACAGAATAGGGGGAGTGATGCTTTTTATGTGATTTATGCGTGTTGTTATATAAACGATAATAAATCCAACTTGGCTGAACTGAATTACGAGCGGATAAATGAAGTGATCACTTTGGGTGAGCAAATTCATGATCATCTTTTTAAGATAATACTTTTAGAGCCGGATTTAACACACGGTAAAAAAATCGGCTTGGTCAATGAACTCTTGAATATCATGTTTGGTGATACTAGTCAGAATACTGTGAATATAGACCAAGGTCAGCGTGTAGAAAATTTAATGCTAAAACTTAGAGTTGTGCTGTGTCGTATCGCTACACCACCAATTAGTATTCGGATTCCAAGTTTGGGCTTACACCCAAAACTATATTTTTATAAAGATAATCGTTTTCAAGTGACATCCTTTTTGGCCTGGTTCTCTATCGTCTGTGAAATTGAACAAGACTGTTTTGAAATACAGAATAAGAAGTTAGATTTTATTGGATTTACTCGAGCACGCCGTGGTGTTGAAAGTTTAATTGAAAAAATTCCTGTGGCCATCAAAGAAACTGTCGGTAAGTTTGGTAGCGGGATCAGATCACATGAGCGATTGAAGAACGTGTATCAAGCCTTTATCTGTATTGGACTCAATATGGATTTAGATTTTGAAGATGAAGTTTGTTTGAACACCGTCATTCTTTCGATGAGTCAATCATTTGATTATATTAATTTTAATGATTTTTACCTTGAACGTTTTGATGGTGATTATGATGAGAGCATTGTTGATGATGTTGTGAGCTTTGTGAAATCAGTAAGACCATCAAAGAAGAAAAAACCTCTAAATTTTTCACTCGCAGCCAAAAGAAACCTCTATCAACGTGAGGAAAGGAAAACTTGGAGCTATTGCGAAGTATGTGATAGCGCTTTATACCTTGAATCGACTGAAGTAGATCATCGTGAATCGAAAGCAGAAGGTGGTTACGGTGTTTTAGAAAATGGAGCAATTATTCATCCGATATGTAATCGTTTTAAGTCAGATCGTGCTTTGGAAGAAGTAAGAGCAGATTTATTTGACTAAAAAGATAAGGGAGCAAATGCTCCCTTATCTTTTTGTTTTTTAGTAGACTGGGGTCAGTGTTTAGCCTAAGCAACCAATATGAAAACAATAGACTATTACAACCAATACGCAGATCAATTTTTACAAGCCACGTTGTATGTGGATATGGAAAGCCTATACCAACCATTTTTAGCTGAGTTGCCAGATTCTGCACGCATCCTGGATTTAGGCTGTGGCTCAGGGCGTGACACTTTGGCTTTTAAAAATAAAGGCTATCAAGTGGATGCGACGGACTATTCTGAAGTATTGGTCGAACGAGCGACCCAATTGACAGGAGTACCTGTTAAGCAGCAAAGTTTTTATGAGCTTGATATGCACGATGTTTATGATGGGGTATGGGCATGTGCCTCTTTACTACATTGTGCTCGTAACAGTCTCCCTGATGTTTTAAAACGTATTCATGCTGCGTTACGCCGTGGTGGTGTTTGTTATATGTCTTTTAAATATGGAACAGCAGATAGAGTAAAAGGCGGTAGGGCGTTTACTGACTTAAATGAAGAGCAGGCTCATGAATTATTAGATCAGTTGAATGGAGTTAGGTTGTTAAAACAGTGGATTACAGTAGATCAGCGACCTGATCGTGATGAAAAGTGGCTGAATGTACTTTGGAAAAAACATGCCTGACTTTATTCCTACTGCACAAGAACAACTTAAATTTCTAAAAAATATTCAGCTGATTTTACAGTCGGGTAGTTTTAGTAGCACCTATAAATTTGCATTGCTGATTAGCCTAAGCCGATTAGCTATTGAAAAAGGTGAAGATTCAGGTGAGAGTCTATCACTCGAATATACGGATATCGCTGAGAAGTTTATCGAGCTGTATTGGAAGCAAGCGGTACCCTATACCTTTAATGATGAAGGGCAGCTGATTTTAAATCAGAACAATGGTAAACAAGCTGCCATTGTGAATCGCATTATACAGCTTCGGCAAAGCTACTCTTCTTTGGGGTTATTAAGACGAGATTCATTGGTGTGGTTGAAGCTAGTTAAAGATGTCGCTCGCACTGTAAAAGACATGCCAGTCCGCTACTTGCAAAACATCAATGGTCAAAATTTTGAGTTTTTATATCAGCTTGATCGGTGTGGAAAGCAGCTCATCCTTTTGCCTCAAGTCATGTTTTGCTTACGACAGTTCAGTGAAATCATCGAAGAGCTTTGCCAGAAAAGTTGGATTGACTATATCCGTAAGAACAGCAGCAATGCACCTATTTTGAATCAGTTGCCGGATCTTGAACAATTCATGTTTGAGCCAAGTCGGAACCAGTTAAATGCAGTAGCAAGCGTGTTGGTAGAGCTGCAAGATTGTAAATGCTTCTATTGCAATAAGCCGATGCGAAAAGGCAATTATGCAGTCGATCATTTTATTCCTTGGTCAATGTATCCATCAGATACAGGGCATAATTTTGTATTAGCAGATTCAAGCTGTAATTCTAAGAAAAGTAATTTACTGGCATCATATGAATTTTTGCATAAGTGGTACGAGCGGAATGAAGAGCAGGATTTGATTATTGTGGATCGGATATCAGTGCTCGGTTTTTTGACGGATAAAGAGCGGTCGCATAAGGTGGCTGAGTGGGCTTATGCACAGGGGAAAGAAAATAATTATTTGATGTGGACGGGTTAAATTTATAAGGAAGTGAAATGGCACGTTATCAATATGCAAAAAATGAACATGGTGAAATTGTCAAAGCAGTTGATTTAGTCGGACAAGAAGAAAAATCTGAATACATTTGCCTGGGCTGTGACAATCCTTTAATTGCTAAGGTGAATGGCAAAATCAAGAAACCTCATTTTGCCCATAAGACTGTACTAGAGTGCAATGGTGAAACTTACTTACACCGTTTGGGTAAACGTGCTTTTTTTGAAACATATCAAAAATGTTTAGCTGAAAATGAACCATTTTACATTACTTTTCATGTGCCTAAGAAATGCCAAAAATTTAAAAGAACCATTCGAAAACATTGTGATCTTGGTTATACAGAGAAATGCTTTGATCTCACAAATTATTTTTCACAAATACAAGTTGAGAAGAGGCATGACCAGTTTATTCCAGACCTATTGTTAACCCGTCAAAATAATGCCGAAGATTGTATTTATATTGAAATTGCTGTGACTCATTTTTTGAGTGAGAAAAAAGAAAGCTCAGGCAAACGAATTATTGAAATACCATTAGATTGCGAAGAGGATGTCGAAAAAATATATAGGGCAGATTTAAAGCCAAGCGATGCTCTCTTTTTGGGATTCAATCAAGAAAGTGCTCCAATCGTAGATGCTGATTGCAAGTGTATGCATAAGCGGTATTTCTTATTTCTAGTTTGGGATTCAGGCAAGGCTTGGTTGGGTTTAGAATATCTGGCAGATATCAAAGCCAAGTTAGCGAAGTATCAGGATAAAATTGAATATAGCAATATCATTGAAACTGATTTGGACTTTGAGAACTCAAATGTGCTGATGGGTTATGCACACGGGGATATGTTTATTTCGCAGTTGAAGCTTGCGGTTGAAAAGAAAGTACCTGTGAAAAGTTGTTTCTTGTGTAAATATAGTGGGGATAATTATAACTATACAGAAGGTTTACCTATCTATTGCAAAGCAAAAAAGAAAGCATGTAATTCAAATCAGGCTGCGGAATGTGATTGGTATCGTTTGGCTTGATATAAAAATAGGTAAAGTGATATTTGTTTAATTTTTATCCTGAATTGTTGGGTTTCCGGCAAAATCAAAAAAATACTTCTTCCATAATGAATCTATCAGCTCGAAGTGAAGCTGAATTTACATGAATGCAGGAGAAACATAATGAGTAAAGCTGGCTGGCCAAGTACAACAGGGAATCCTTCAGGCGGTGGTCGTGATAATAATCCACCACGGAAGTAAGGAGTTTTTTAGATGAGTCTTCATATCCAGATTTCAGGATTAAATGGTCAAGGACTGTATAGCCCGAACTCAATTAATGAAATGGAAACGCTAATAGGAGGCAAAGTTGTTCTTTTGAAAGAACCAAAGCCTCAGTTAGGGCTTGGTGGAATAGTGAATGTTTTTAGAACAGCAAAACTGCTTAATATACATTTAGATATAGGTGATAAAGATGACACGTGGGGATTCTTAATAATTCCAGATGAAACGCTACGTGTAAACGGACTTAAGTCATTTGAGCGAGAAGCTTTATGGCAGATTAGAAGGTCGTATACGGATTATCCGTTATGGTCTAAAGAGGATTATGACGATACAGTAAAATTTTTTACTGAGTTGACAAATGAGGCGGGGTGGCCAAGTAAAACAGGCAACCCCTCTGGCTCAGGTCGCTACAATAATGTCTAAGTGACTTTAGCTACATCATTAAACTGGGTAGGCCACTGAAAAGTGGCCTTTTTACCATTGGGCACATAGAACATTTTCCATAAATCCATAAACTCACGAGTAGCGCTGAGTCCCTGTAAAACCTCAGGAGAATTTGTTTTCTGTGCTTCGTAGACTAGGAATTGGAAGTAGTAGATGAGCCACAGTGCGTTCATATCGTTGAAGGCTACGAAATCCTCATCGTTGATGGTTCGTGAAAGTAGAAAACGAGAATTAGACTCTGTGATTTTTTCATATAGATCATCAAATATTAGCTTAACTTGATCAAATGGTGTCGTAAAAAACTGGTCTATATCGGTTAAGTAGCAGAAGCGATATTCAGCTCTCATTTTTTTTAGTAATTGACGCATCGTTTTAATACTTGGGTGCTCTGTACCATCATTGTCACTGTCATCATCAACGAGTTCTGTATTCAGATATTTGTCAAATGAGCTGATCGTCGGGAGTTTCTCTAATGGTTTTTTATTTGCGTGTGAGGCTAGTGAGTAGATGATGAAATCGGAAAAACTACTGGATGGACCATAGGGTTTATTTTTATTAAAACGAAACTTAAACAACTGCGTAAAGCACAATGGCTCCATATTACTGTCTAAGGTTAGGATTGCATCAAGATGAATTAAGAGCTGGATAACGAGACAGGAGGGCTGTTTCATTTGCTCAAGGGATAGATGTACTTGGTTATGTCCTGTGACAACAATGCTCTGAATAAATTGATGCAACTCAGCAATACTTTGCTCTGAAAAACCAGTCAGTTCAGCTTGGTCGAATAGCGCAACATGCTTATTCCAATTTTGATACATCTCATTTTGCAAAGGGTAGAGCGATAGGCATTTCAAAATATACGCAAATGTGATCTGGATATTTTCACCCTGATCAACCACTTGACTGGAGTTGCTATCTAAAATATCTAACCCAAGAGCTTCACAAAGCATGCCCTTTAATTCAATAGGTGAAAGATCTTCTTCGATGGAATCTGCATTTTTAACCAATCGTTCTATATTGCTTTCAAGCGTTCGATCAAACTTTTTTAGTATTGAAAAATTAAATTGTGTTAAATCCATGAAATACCTTTGAATTAAGTGGTGATCTCAGCGACAAGCTTTGGCGTACTATCCTTAAGTTATCCATATATACACTGCCACAAGACTTTAAAATAGTGTTAAATACGGGCATTAAAATTTAATGCTTTATTTAGGTTCTTATGGATCATTCAGTACATAACAAATTGGTTTCATTTATCTGGTCTATCGCTGATGACTGTCTTCGAGATGTCTATGTACGTGGTAAATATCGTGATGTGATTTTGCCAATGGTGGTATTACGTCGTTTGGATACGCTATTGGAGCCGACTAAAGATGCCATACTCGAAGAAGTTCGTTACCAACAAGTCGAAATGGAACTCAGTGAGTTTGATGATGAGCCACTCAAAGAAGCATCAGGCTATGTGTTCTATAACACCTCTAAATGGACATTACGTTCGCTGTATACCAAAGCATCAAATAACCCTGAAATTTTACTGGCGAACTTTGAAGAATATTTAGAAGGATTTAGTGACAACGTTAAAGAAATCATTCAATGCTTTAACCTGTACGCTCAAATCCGCCATATGTCGCATAAAAATGTGCTGTTAGATGTAGTTGAAAAGTTTTTATCACCATACATTAACTTAACCCCTGAAGATGCAGTCGACCCAGATGGCTACCGCTTGCCTGCATTGACCAACTTAGGCATGGGCTATGTCTTTGAAGAGTTAATTCGTAAATTTAACGAAGAAAATAACGAAGAGGCTGGTGAGCACTTTACCCCGCGTGAAGTGATTGAGCTAATGACGCATTTTGTCTTTGACCCCATCGAAGAAAAATTACCTTTAACCATTACCGTATATGATCCTGCATGTGGGTCGGGTGGGATGCTGACCGAAGCTCAAAACTTTATTGAAGAACGTTATAGCGTTGAAGATGGCAACCGTGATGTGATTCTGTACGGTAAAGAGATCAATGACGAGACGTATGCGATCTGTAAGTCAGACATGATGATTAAGGGCAATAACCCTGAAAATATTCGTGTTGGTTCAACACTCACCACAGATGAGTTTGTCGGCACCAAGTTTGACTTTATGCTGTCAAACCCTCCGTATGGTAAGAGCTGGGCATCTGAGCAAAAGTACATCAAAGATGGTTCAGATGTGGTTGATCCACGTTTCATTGTGAAATTGAAAGACTATTGGGGCAATGAAGAAAGCTGTGATGCCACACCACGTTCAAGTGATGGTCAGCTTCTGTTCCTGATGGAAATGGTCAATAAGATGAAATCGCCTGAGCATAATGGCATCGGTAGCCGTATTGCTTCAGTTCATAACGGTTCAAGCTTATTTACCGGTGATGCAGGTGGCGGTGAAAGCAATATTCGTCGCTATATCATTGAAAATGACTTACTGAATGCGATTGTGCAGTTGCCAAACAACTTGTTCTATAACACAGGTATCACCACTTATATTTGGTTGTTATCCAACAACAAACCTGAACAGCGTAAAGGCAAAGTACAACTGATTGATGCAAGTTTGATGTTCCGCAAGTTGCGTAAAAACTTAGGGAATAAAAACTGTGAGTTTTCCCCTGAGCACATTGCGGAAATTATGCAGACTTACCTTGCAGGTCAAGACGTAGAGCGTCAGCTTGATATGCAAAATGATCCTATTGGTATTGCAAGTAAGGTGTTTGATAACCAAGATTTTGGTTATTACAAAGTCAATATTGAGCGTCCAGACCGCCGTAGAGCGCAGTTTAGTGCAGAGCGTTTACAAGGCTTACGTTTTGATAAGTCTTTGTCTGAGCCGATGGAATATATGTATAGCGCTTATGGCGATGACATTTATACCCAAGCCAAGCTTGATGCTGTGAAAAAAGAGGTCTTGGCGTGGTGTGAAGATCAAGAGATTACACTGAACAATAAAGCCCAAGCCAAGCTATTTGATGTGAAGCATTGGAATGCTTTAAAAACAGCATTGGGCAATGCATTAAGTATCATGCAACAGGTAGGCACCGATGAGTTTTCAGACTTTAACCTTTTTAAGAAGAAAATTGATGAAGCGATCAAATCTTTAAAGATTAAGCTGTCGAATTCTGAAAAGAACAACATTTTAAATGCGGTGAGTTGGTATGACGAAAGCGCAGAAAAAGTGGTGAAAAAAGTCGTGAAGCTGAATGAAGCTGAGCTTGCTGACTTAGTTGCACATTTAGGTTGTACAGAAGCTGATTTGGCTGACTTTGGTTATTATGCAACATCGAAAAAAGGCGAGTTCACCACCTATGAAAGCAATAGTGATTTGCGTGATAGTGAATCTGTACCGTTAAAACAGCAGATTCATCAGTATTTCTTAGATGAAGTAAAACCGCATGTGGCTGAAGCGTGGATTAATCTGGATTCTGTGAAGATTGGTTATGAGGTGAGCTTTAATAAGTATTTCTACCAGCATAAGCCGTTGCGTTCTTTAGAAGATGTGGCTCAAGATATTTTAAGTCTTGAGAAGCAAGCGGATGGTTTGATTGCCCAGATTTTGGGTCTTTAAGGGGAAGCATGATGTTTGAAAAATATGATGCTTATAAAGATTCGGGTGTGGAAACCTTAGGTAAGATACCTAACGATTGGGACGTTTTAAGATTCCGAGATATTTGTGACTTTGGTAAAGGCTTAAACATTACTAAAGAAAACTTAGAAGAAGTCGGAATACCCTGTGTAAATTATGGTGAAGTCCATTCTAAATATGGTTTTGAAGTAAATCCTGAAATTCACCAATTAAAATGTGTATCGGAAAACTACTTGAAAAGCTCACCAAAATCTCTACTTCGATATGGTGACTTCGTATTCGCTGATACATCAGAAGATATTGATGGATCGGGAAACTTCACATACTTAAATAGCCATCGAATAACCTTTGCTGGTTATCACACAGTTATTGTACGTCCTAAAGATAAGATCAATGTTCGATTCTTAGCATATGTATTTGATTCAAGAAGTTTTAGAAATCAAATTCGTAAAGCAGTTAAAGGCGTTAAAGTTTACAGTATTACAAAAGCGATCTTAAAAAATACAAATGTTTGGTTGCCGAATTCAGATAAGCAACTTGAAATAGCAAGTTTTTTAGACCAGAAAACAACTGAAATCGACCAAGCCATTGCCATTAAAGAACAGCAAATTGTTTTACTCAATGAACGTAAGCAAATTGTCATTCAAAAAGCAGTGACGCAAGGTTTAGATCCAAATGTAGCGATGAAAGATTCGGGTGTGGAATGGATTGGTGAAATTCCTGAACATTGGGAAGTCATAAAAGTAAAAAACTTGTTTAAGTTAATAATTGAACCTGCACCTAAAAACAATGACCTAGAACTTTTATCTGTTTATACAGATATAGGTGTTAAACCTCGTAAAGAATTGGAGGAACGAGGAAATAAGGCATCTACTACAGATGGATATTGGAAAGTCAGAAAAGGCGACATCATTGTAAATAAATTGTTGGCATGGATGGGGGCAATTGGCTTATCTAATTACGATGGGGTTACAAGCCCAGCATATGACATATTGAGAGCAGTAAAGCCATTAAACCCATATATTTATCATTTGTTATTCAGGTCTCCAACTTGTAGTGCGGAATTGAAAAAGCATTCTCGGGGCATTATGGATATGAGACTACGCCTGTACTTTGATAAATTTGGTGACGTATTAGTGCCCTATGCTCCAATTGATGAACAAAATGTAATCATTAAATATATTGAAGTGGAAGAGCAGAAAATTAATGCAGGAATTGAATTAATCAATCAGCAAATTGAAAAGCTAAAAGAATATAAAACCACACTCATTAATGATGCTGTCACAGGCAAAATTAAAGTGGCATAAAAATTTAAACCTAGCGAACTTCGGTTGGCTAGGTTTTTTAATATTTCAGGGGAGAATATGAGCTTATATACAGTAGACACAGCCAATAAAAAACTAAAACCACTAGACATCACACAACTGAAACAACACAACCTGACAGAGCGTTACGACTTACAAGAATGGTTGGTAAGCCATCCTGAAGCATTAGGCGAAGAACTGCTGATTATCCAAAAAGAATTTGATGGCTTTGATGGCACAGGTGAACGCTTAGACCTGTTGGCCTTAGACACCAAAGGACAATTGGTACTGATTGAAAACAAACGTGATGACAGCGGACGGGACGCCGTGTGGCAGGCACTTAAATATGCCTCTTATGTTGCGCCGTTTACCGCAAAAGATATTATTAGTGTTTATGCAAATTACCTAAGTAAGTATCGACCCATTGATCCTGATTTAGATGCCGATGCTTATGAGACTGAACATGTTCATCATACAGCACGTCTATTGATTGAAAAATTCTTAGGTGAAAACTCTGATATAGATTGGATGAGTAAGCTCAATCCTAAAGCAACTCAACGAATCATTTTAGTTGCAGGTGAATTTAGGAAAGAAGTAACTAATACAGCCCTTTGGCTGATTGAGCGCGAGATTGACGTTAAATGCGTGAAGGTATCGCCATATATATTGAATAACCAGTTATTGGTCGATATACAGCAAATTATCCCTGTGCCTGAAGCATCGGAATATATGGTGCGTTTAAGCCGTAAAGATGCAGAAATCAAAGTCATTAAAGAAAGAGAAAATTCACTGGGTCAATTGAGAATAGCCTATTGGACACAGTTACTAGAGGATTTTCAAAATAGAAGTTTTGATCTTTTCCGCAACGTCAATCCTGTTGGTGCAGGATGGCGCAGTGCAGGATCAACAATTGCAAAGTGTAACTACAACCTGATCTTTGCCCAAAAAGAACTCCGTGTAGAACTTGAGTTTGCAACAAGTAGTACTGAACATAATAAAAAGCTTTTTGATTTCTTCTATGCACGTAAAGCAGAAATTGAGCAAAGCTGTGGTCTACAGTTAGATTGGCGTAGATCAGAAGATCAAAAATTATCAAAGATTGTGGTTGTTAACGCCGTAGAGGGTTATAACAAAGCATTTTGGCCTGAATATATTCAATGGCATTTTGAACACGTGCAAAAGTTTGAGCAGGTGTTTAAGCCGTATATGAAAGATGCGTATCAAGTGATTAAGTAAGAAAGCATAGATCTAAGAATTGAAAATTGAGGGTAGGTTGTGTCAGAAAAACAAGGGTTGATTAAAGTGGCTGTGTGCAATGTGGCACAGTTGCTCAGTGGTAAACGCATTAAAACAGAAAATCAAAGATATATTCAGGGGCAATTGAGCATTCCTGAGTATCAGCGCCCCTATGTGTGGGGTGAAAAGCAAATTGATAAACTGATTGAAGACCTTAAAGATCATCAAGAACAATTTACTGACAGCCCTTATTATCTTGGAAGTGTGATCTTACATGAACAAGATGGATATTTAAATATTATTGATGGGCAACAGCGCTTAACTACACTTGCTTTACTGGGCTATCTAAATGCTGAGCTTGATGATGTATCACTCACTTATCAAGCAAGTTTGAGTATTCAGCATATAAAGCAAAATTTACAGTACCTTGAAAAAAATCGGAGTAAATGGGAAGACTACATAAACTTTGAAAGTATTGTTGTATCACTTGTAGTCACTGAATCTGAAGATGATGCTTATAAGTTTTTTGAAACACAAAACACAGGTGGGGTAAGGCTCACAGGACCAGATATTATTAAAGCGCATCATTTGAGAGCTGTACCTGTCGATTATAGAAATCATTATGCGAAAGAGTGGGAAGATTTAGGTGAGTTACAAGGCATAGTCATGACGCTCTTAAGAGGGCGTTATTGGAATAGTCTGAAAGGGCGAACAGTTCCGTTTTATCAAGAAAAACAAAAAAATCGAGATGAAGTAGTTGAAGAGTTTGCCAACCGAACCCTAAAACATCAAGACGATGTTGCTTATGGTCTTATGCGCTTGACATATAAACCCATGACCAAACAAGCAAAGCAAGATGTACAAAATAGTTACCAGCTTAGACAGCCGTTAAATGAAGGTATTAATAGTATTTCCTATATGGAATACTTTCAAAATTTATACAGTAAATATTATAAAGATTTAAAAGTCAGCTATTTACCAGAGTATGCTAAATTTATTGATTGGTTAAAAGATCTAGAAGGCTGTCGTTTTTTAGAAGAACTTTTCGTCACTGGGTTGATGTTATACCTCAGTCAATTTGGTGAATATAAGCTTGATGCCTTCGCTAAGAAATTGTTTAGGGTGGCCTATTCAAAACGTGTCAGTAATAAAAAAGCAGTAAGGGCAGATTCAATACCGGAGTTTTTGAAAGGCCATAAAGTGTTAGATCAGATCGCTTATAGCTTTACAGCAGAACAGGTTTTTGAAAGTTTAGATTGCTTTGAACTAAAAGTAGATGAAGATGGACTCAATGAAAACACTGTCAAAAGACATTTTGTTGAGGAAACAAATGCACACTTTGAATTAGGAATACGCCCAACACAGTATGCTGAACAATTTGCAAAACAGTTGAGCCAAAAGATACGGAATTTGGGGTAATAAGAATGAATCAAGCAGTAAATACAGAGCTTTTATGTTTAAAGCACGTTGTAGATGAGAACTATCAATTCGTTATCCCTAGCTATCAACGTCCGTATGTATGGAGTTCAATTCATATCGAAGATCTGCTCAATGATATTGAGGAAGCATTCAAAAATGATGAACCTCATTATTTTATTGGTACAACATTGTCATCCAAAAAAGATCTTTCAACTTATGAATTAATAGATGGGCAACAGCGTACAACAACATTGATGTTATTTGCCTTGGCTTGCCATGATTACAAAGATTCAGTTTTAAAAGGGCATCCGATACTCATAGTCTCAACTTACGCTAAAAAGCCAAGATTGCATTTTGAGATTCGGGAAAGAATTGAATCCTATTTAGGTTCTCAAGCAGGGCTTGATGGATTTGGTCAGCCATCGCAAGATCAATTGGCTGAAGACGCTTATTTAAAACATATACATGCAGGTCTTGAGTACATAAAACAAAGACTTCACAAAATAAGTCAAAGTAAGTTGGATCTTAGGGAATTTATAGACTACATTTTTGAAAATGTAAGATGGATTAATAACATTATCCCGGAAAAGACTGATTTGAATAAACTGTTCTCGAGTATGAATACTTCGGGAATACAGTTAGAGCCAGTGGATATTCTGAAATCCAAAATTTTTAAAAAAATTACGAAGAATAAGAAGCTTTATGAGGCAATTTGGGATGCTTGTCAAAATATGAATACATATTTTGAACGGGTGTTACGTAAAAAGATTGAAGCTTCATCATGGAATAAATTGAGTTATGAGGATCTTGAGCACTATGATGCAGAAAGCATGGTGTTTGAGGTTGAATCTGAAAGTTCTAAAAAGTCATTTTTGAAAGGTTTATCTATTCAAGAGATAGATAGTAAACGTAATATTTCAAATTATGAAAATGATAGTGAAAAAGAAACAGAACATGAAGATCAGATAGAAGCAGATATTCCTGAGGAAGGTAAAAATCATTGTAGATCCTTTATTAGCTTCGAGTTGTTATTAATTCATGCATTGCGTATCTACAAAGTGTTAAACGATGAGGATGATATTGAAGAGCGTTTGATTGCTTCAAATTTACAAAAAATTTTTAAACACTTTGTAAATCAAGCCATTGAGAAAGAGGTAAAAGATTTTTTAGATGTATTATGGCAAGTGCGATATCAATTTGATACGTGGTGTGTGAAGTGGCTAGAGAATGAAGATAGTGGTGGTGAGGAATTACGTTTAACTTCGATAAATCGACAGAAAAAGAAAGAAGCTAAAAAAGCATATTTTAATAGGACAAAGAAAGAACATTCTGCTTTAGAGCTTTTACAAAGTGTGCGAATTTTTACTGGTGAACGTAGTGCTCAGTATTGGTTAACGCCATTTTTAATTGGTTTAATAAATGCTGATTCTTCTTTAGACCAAGATGATGTCGTTGAGTGGTTAGAGAAAATTGATAATGATTTATCTTTGGCAGTAGATGACATCACTCAAAAAGTAGCGAGTTATCAACTTTGTCTTGAGGATGAAATAGGAACAAAAGACTGGCAAGAGCTCCAAGACTATCTAGAAAGTCAAAAAGGGACTTCTTTTGAACATTACTGGTTCCAAAAATTAGAATATGTTTTATGGAAAAACTATGGTCGTCGTACGGAGAAAAAATTTAGAAACTATCGTATCACTGCAAAAAACTCAGTAGAGCATGTACATCCACAAAATGAGAGATTTGGGGCTGTATTGACGGAGTCATATTTGCATGCTTTTGGCAATTTGGTTTTACTCAGTCCAGGACAAAACTCAGAATATAGTAATAAGCCTGTGACGGTTAAATTGGCAGAATTTGAGAGAAAGCCATCATATGATTCGTTAAAGCTTAAATATTTATTTGATACTTTTAAGAAATCAGAAAGTAAAAATTTAACTAAGTCAGTTATTCAGATGCATCAAGATCGAATGATTGAGTTGCTAAAAATGCATTATTGTGGGGTTGAGGGTAATAAATAAAATGGTCAGTTTAACCAATGAACGTGCTTTAGAAATGGCAATTGAAAAAGCCCTAACTGGAACATGCCTTGAAAATGTTAAAGCAGGTTTAACCGACATTACTCAACCTCATCATGGCTTTGTATCAGGTTCACCCTCAAATTTTGACATGCTTTATGCCCTAGATACCCAATATTTCTGGCAATTTTTAGAGCAAACACAAGCAGAAGAACTGGCTAAAATTCAGAAATTTAACCCTCACGATTGGCAAAGAAAAATCTACGAACGCTTTGATCGAATGATCCGTAAGCATGGGGTAGTTCATCTACTTAAAAAAGGTCTCGCCGTAGATCAAGCACATTTTCATTTGATGTACCCAGCGCCGTTGGCAAGTAGTTCTCAGAAGATTAAAGACCGATTCAAGCAGAACATTTTTAGTGTAACTCGCCAATTACGTTACTCAAAAGCCAATCCACTACAAGAAATTGACATGGTGGTATTTGTAAATGGTATTCCAATTATTACTTTTGAATTAAAGAATGATTGGACAGGGCAAAATGCTCGTTATCATGGGCAGAAGCAATATAAACAAGATCGTGATATCACACAGCCCTTATTGAGCTTTGCTCGTTGTATTGTACATATGGCTGTCGATACCGATGAAGTCTATATGACCACGAAATTGGCTGGGGCGAACACCTTCTTCTTACCGTTTAACAAGGGACATAATGCAGGTGCAGGAAATCCGCCAAATGCAGAGGGGCATAAAACAGCATATCTTTGGAAGGAGCTACTTTCAAAAGAAAGTTTGGCAAATATCGTTCAGCACTTCGTACGACTAGATGGTGATGAGAAAACCTTATTAGATAAAAGGAATCTCTATTTCCCGCGTTATCATCAACTCAGTGTAGTACGCCGTCTCATTCATGATGTTTCAACACGTGGCGTAGGGCAGACATATCTTATTCAACATTCCGCAGGTTCAGGTAAGTCAAACTCGATTACATGGGCAGCATTTCAGTTGATTGAAGCCTACCCAGTAGAAAAAGACATTGCAGGAAGCCGAGGGCTAGAACATCCCTTATTTGATTCAGTGATTGTGGTGACGGATCGCCGTATTCTGGATAAACAGCTTAAAGAGAACATCAAGGAATTCTCAGAAGTTAAGAATATTATGGCACATGCCCATAAGTCTTCAGAGCTGAAATCTGCTTTAGAAAATGGCAAAAAGATTATTATTACTACGATTCAAAAATTCCCTTTTATTATTGATGGAATTGCAGACTTAAGTGAAAAGCGTTTTGCTGTGATCATTGATGAGGCGCATAGCTCTCAATCGGGTGTTGCACATGACAAAATGAATGAAGTCATGGGTAAAGCCAATGAAGACAGTGATAATGTAGATCCTCAAGACAAAATCTTAAGTGCGATGTTGGCACGTAAGATGAAAGGCAATGCATCCTATTTTGCTTTTACTGCAACGCCAAAAAACACGACTTTAGAAAAGTTTGGTGAAAAGCAAGTAGATGGTTCTTTTAAACCTTTTGATCTGTATTCGATGAAACAGGCAATCGAAGAAGGGTTTATTTTAGATGTCTTGTCAAATTACACGACATATAAGAGCTTCTATGAAATTGAGAAGTCGATTCTAGACAATCCGTTATTTGATACTAAAAAAGCGCAGAAAACCTTAAGAAGTTATGTAGAGAAAACCCAACAGACCATTGATATCAAAGCTGAAGTGATGCTGGATCATTTTATTCAGCATGTGGTAAATACCAAGAAATTAAAAGGCAAGGCCAAAGGGATGATAGTGACTCAAAATATTGAGTCTGCAATCCGTTATTACAAAGCGATTGACCGTTTGCTTGAGCAAGCAGGGTATCCATTTAAAGCCATTATTGCTTTCTCTGGTGAGAAGAAAGTAGATGGTATTGAATATTCAGAAGCGATTCTCAATGGATTCTCTGACAACGATACCAAAGATATGTTTGATCGAAGTTATGTGGGGGAAAAGAAGCCTGTAGGCGTGAATGAAGATCAGTATCGATTGCTTATTGTTGCGAACAAATACCTGACTGGTTTTGATCAGCCTAAGTTATGTACGATGTACGTTGATAAAAAGTTGGCCGATGTACTCTGCGTACAAGCGCTGTCTCGCTTAAATCGTTCTGCACCTAAATTAGGTAAGAGAACTGAAGATCTCTTTGTGCTCGATTTCTTCAATGAGATAGAAGATATCAAACAATCATTTGATCGTTTCTACACGTCGACTACGTTGTCACAAGCGACTGATATTAATGTACTCAACGAACTAAAAGATGAGTTGGATACTGTTGGAGTATATGAATCTACTGAAGTGGAAGATTTCGCTACGAAGTATTTCGATTCAGTCGATGCAGAAAAATTAAGCCCGATGATTGATATCGCCGTGGCACGTTTTGATGCTGAATTAGAACTCACTCCTGAAGATAAAGCTGATTTCAAGATCAAGGCAAAGCAATTCGTGAAGATTTATGGACAGATGGCTTCAATTTTGCCATATGAAGTTCCAGCTTGGGAAAAGTTGTATTGGTTCTTAAAGTTCTTGATTCCGAAACTCAAAATTGAAGATCCAGAAGCAGATGCCTTGGATGAGTTGTTAAATTCAGTTGATTTAAACTCATATGGATTACAGCGTAAAAAACTAAATGAGCAAATTGAGTTGGATGCTGAAGAGACAGTTTTAGATCCGACAAATTCGAATCCTCGTGGTGCTCATGGCGGTGAAACTGAAGAAGATCCATTAGATGAAATCATTAAAACGTTTAATGAGCGCTGGTTTGGAGGTTGGGCTGCAACGCCTGAAGAGCAAAAAGTAAAATTTGTGAATATCTTAAAACAGATAAAAGAACATGCTGATTTCGAAAGTAAGTACTTAAATAATCCCGATCCACATACCAAAGATTTAGCTTTTGATAAAATCATGAATGAAGTGATGTTACGTCAAAGAAAAATCGATATGGATATGTATAAGCACTATTCAAAAGATACGGCTTTTAGAATGTCATGGAAATATAGCCTGCAACAGGGTGTGATGCGATAAGGACAAGATATATGTGGAATTGGATACAAGGGGAGTTTTATACATTTCTGATGGTTTTGGAGCGTCATCCAAGAATTTGGATATTTCCTTGTATCTTTTTCCTATTTTGTATTAGTGTTATTGCGTGGCTCAATTATCAACTCGGTCATTATTTTGAGACACGAAGCATGACACAGATGACGCCTATTATGGATCAGTTCATTGTGAGTTTTTACGATAAAATTCGTGGAAAACTGGTGAATCGGTATTTGATATTAGGGACATTAGTTTTATTTGTTATTGGATATTTGAGAGCAAGGAAGAAATTCTATTGAAGTTTTATTAAGCCAAAAATCTTAAAATTTGGAAGATTGGGATAAGTTTTTATTAAATATCACTTATTGTAAGCGTTCTAGATGAAGTTTGAGGTTG
>NZ_LQXQ01000054.1 GCF_003268395.1 Acinetobacter sp. CFCC 10889
CCTATATGGCAGTGAACGCGTTTAATCGTGTTAAGGCAGCAGTTAAGGTTTTCTAAGCTGCCTATATGGCAGTGAACAGGCTTATTTCGAGTCACTTAATCTAGGTTATTTTCTAAGCTGCCTATATGGCAGTGAACCCATTTCTTTTTTTGTAAACCATGTTTCGCCATTTCTAAGCTGCCTATATGGCAGTGAACTAGCGGAAGTTATCAAGATGTTTAGTTTAACATTTCTAAGCTGCCTATATGGCAGTGAACTGCCTAGAATCTTGAGAATAGGAATCTGTGATTTTCTAAGCTGCCTATATGGCAGTGAACCTTTATAGCCAGTTAAGCCAATAGCAATATACTTTCTAAGCTGCCTATATGGCAGTGAACGCCGAGTCTTAATCCGAATTTAAGAGATTTTTTTTCTAAGCTGCCTATATGGCAGTGAACAGTAATTTTAAGCAATAAAACTTCAAAATAACAGAGGGATAGGCTGAAAAACCATAAAATACCCAAAGTTTTTTACTGTTTTATAACTTATTGATTTTATTAGGCTGTTAAAGAGTGTGAAAATTTTGGGGTAAAAAACAACAATTGTCAAAACACTTCTGCACATATTTTAAAAAATTTACCTATAATCAAAGATCGCGCAATTTCGGATAGATTCATGATGCAAAATGACGACTTAACAACAGATTTAGAGCTAAATGAGTCCGAAATGCAGCTCTATTCACGTCAGATTTTACTTGATGGTTGGGACTTAGAAGCCCAAGAAAAACTAAAACTGGCAAATGTTTTGATTGTAGGCTGTGGTGGAATCGGTTGTACCACAGCAGAATTACTTGCACGGGCAGGTGTAGGAAAAATCACGCTGATTGATGCGGATACTATCGAGATCAGCAATTTACAACGACAAATTGCCTATACAGAACAAGATATTGGTTTTTATAAGGCAGACATACTCGCTAAACGATTAAGAAACATTAACCCATTGATTCATGTCGAGAGTTTGGTTGAGAAATTAGATGAAAAAAATGCACAATATTTAATTGCCCAACAAGATTTGGTTTTGGATGGTTGTGATAATTTCACAACACGCTATTTGGTTAATCAAGTCTGTACACAAAATAATGTTGCGCTCATCAGCGCTTCAGCAATAGGTTTTCAAGGGCAATTGTTTATGGTAGCAGGGCAGTCTGCATGTTATGAATGTCTATTTCCCAAAGAGCAACATAATAATGAAAGCTTACGCTGTGCTGACTCAGGCGTACTCGCAACAACACCGAATGTAATGGCGAGCTTACAAGCACATCATGCATTATTATATTTGGGTTTAAATACGATGGCTTTAAAACAAAAGTTGTTACTTTGGGATGGTTTAACAATGAAACAACGAATTTTAGCCTTTGAAAAAGATCAAGATTGTGCAAACTGTCAGGCAAGCCATACTACAAATCCAATTTAATTTGCTAAACTGAGCTTAATTTATTTCTACGATTTGCTCGTATTTAGACCTTATGAAAAACAATATTTTTTTAGATGGACTGCGCTCCGTTGCCCGTGTGGGTGAAACGGCAGTGATTGCAGCAAAGGCAGGCATTAAATATGCCACTGAAAAACCAAGTAATGCCAAATTGATGCGTGAAACTTTTGAGTCTTTAGGTTCAACTTATATCAAGCTCGGTCAATTTATTGCCAGTACACCTTCGCTTTTTCCACGTGAATACGTTGAGGAATTTCAAGGTTGCTTAGACCAAACACCATATTTACCATTTAGTTATGTACAAGGTGTTTTAGAGCAAGAATTTGCAGGGCGAGATTTGTCAGAGATTTTTGCATCAATTGAAGAAACTCCATTAGCTTCGGCTTCGATTGCCCAAGTCCACGCAGCAAAACTGGTTTCAGGTGAAGATGTTGTTATTAAAGTACAAAAACCGGGTGTAGAAACTATTTTATATACCGATTTAAATGTACTGCATTGGGCAACGAAATTGCTTGAAAAAGCTGTGCCAAAAGTAAAATTTGCTTCACTGGCAGATATTGTCGATGAGATCAAAACCCGTATGGTACGTGAAGTTGATTTTATTGAAGAAGCAAAAAATTTAGATGATTTTGTGAATTATTTAAATGTCTCACAAAACCAAGCTGCAACTGCACCCAAAGTTTATCATCAATACTCAACTCGCCGTGTACTGACGATGCAGCGTTTATATGGCGTGCCATTGACTGATTTTGATGTGGTGAAAAAAGTTGCTAAAGATCCATCACAAGTCTTGATCACTGCCATGAACACATGGTTTGGTAGTTTAATGTTGTGTGAAAGTTTTCATGCAGACTTACACGCTGGTAATCTGATGCTACTTGAAGATGGTCGTGTGGGTTTTATTGACTTTGGTATCGTGGGTCAATTAAATCCAACTGTGTGGACAGCATGTATGGCATTTATGGATGCATTACAACGTACTGACTACACTGCCATGGCGGAAAACATGCTAAATATGGGGATGACCGATAAGCAAATAGATACGAAGACATTAGCCAATGATTTAGAGCGACTATTTAGTGGTGTGCTTTTGGCAGATCCACAGCAAATCATGACCTCGAATCCTTCTGATCTCAATGACATTATGCTTGATATGGTGGCAGTCGGTGAGCGTCATGGTATCCGTTTCCCACGTGATTTTGCTTTGCTCTTTAAACAAATGTTGTATTTTGATCGCTTCATGCGAATTTTAGCACCATATACTGATATTTATGCAGATCAACGTTTGCAAATGGTACAAAATCTTGATCCTGCAACATTGTTAAAACAGTGATTTTCTAGTTAAATTTATAGATTAAGCCATCCTTTCCAACTTAAATTTCTTTCTTGCATCACATTTTAAAGCAGTGCTTAAAATTTGATTCAGGAAGGGGCTTTTTTATATTATAAATTAGAGAGTTGGAAAGACCTCCTTTATAAAGGAGGATTTAGGGGGATTCTAAGGAAACATTCATGGACGCAATTATCATTGAAGGTTTAAAAGTCGATACTGTGGTCGGATGCTTTAATTGGGAGCGTCAAATCATTCAACCACTGATGTTGGATTTGACCATACAGACCAATTTGGAAAAAGCCTCAAATTCGGATGAATTAGTAGATACGCTTAATTACGCAGAAATCTGTGAAATTTCAGCCAAAGTGATTCAGGATGCTGCCCCAAAATTAATCGAACACGCTGCGAAACTGGTGTTGAATGCACTTTTTACTACCTTTCCCGCAATTGAATCTATTATGATTAGCATCCGTAAGCCTGCAATCATCCCGCAAGCAAATTCTGTAGGAATTCGTCTTGAACGACACCGCAACGATTTTTGCCCTCGCACTGGCGAGTAATCATCAGCCACAACAACATTTTAAAGATGCTTTTGCACAGATTGCAGATTTGGGTGAAGTGACTTTTTCCAATATTTATTTGATTCCTTGCCGAGATCAGATCGGTGAGGATTATTGGAATGCAGCATGTTTATTGCGTAGCCATTTGTCTGTTGCACAGATGACTGCATTGCTTAAAAAAATGGAAACTGATTCTGGGCGAGTACGCCCATCACATCATATTTCTTTGGATATTGATTTGATTGCGTGGGGACAGGATTTAAAGCACATGCATTTTAATCCTAAGAAATTACCTTTGGCTTTAGATGTGAAAATCCCAATGTTTGATCTTTGGCAGTATGACATGTTTGTTCATCCTGCACACACATTTCCACAAATGCATTATTTAAACTAATTTCTTTCTATTTAAATTTTTTAAGTTTGTTCTATTGCTATTTTTAATCATAATTAAACAATAATAATTTAGTTTAATTTATCTTTATGTATTTAAAAATATTATTTTAATATGTTGTGTTTTGTGTGGATTAAATTGTTGTTTTAATGCTATTATTTTATTAAGTTTTTACTTTAAATACATTTGGCTAATATATAGAAAGAATATTATTTGAGCATATAATAAAATATTCTTTAGTAAATTTAAATAAATGCAAAATATGTCACAGTTTTGGTGTTAAAATAGATGAAATTCTCGATAAATAAGAACCTTATGGTTAAGATCATCACACTATTTTCGATTACTGCAATCCTTCTTGTTGGATATTGGGCGTATATTGATAGTAATAAGCGTAAAGAACAGAATATGTTGCAGCTGATTCAAGAAGCCAATAAAACCATTTTAACTGTAGAAAATAATCCTCATAATAATATGGCATTAACAAAGTAATCTTCAAATTATCGGATGGGATTGGGGATTTTTAAAAAATAAATAAACAATATGATATAATTTGCCAATCGTATTGAGATCAAGAACAGGTTGCTCTTCAAGTAATCCTGAAAATGTATAAAAAGCTGCATTTTTGCAGCTTTTTTAGTTCAAAATCTTACTCATCTCTGTCATTTTCGTTGTAAATGAACAGTGTTATGCAAGTTTTTTTGATAATGCTGATTTAATTTATACGCAAAAGTTATCAACACATAGCTCAATTTTCTTAGGGGCTCAATAATGACGACTCCAAATCCTTCTGCGGGTTTGCTTGAACGCTTATTTAAACTCAGTGAGAACAAAACTACGTTCAGAACTGAAATTCTTGCAGGTGTAACCACATTTTTAACGATGTGTTACATCATCATTGTGAACCCATTAATTCTCTCTGAAACAGGGATGGATCATGGGGCTGTATTTGTGGCAACTTGTTTAGCTGCGGCGATAGGCTGTCTTGTGATGGGTATCGTTGCAAATTATCCAATCGCACTTGCACCAGGTATGGGCTTAAATGCTTATTTTACTTATTCGGTGTGTATTGGTATGGGGGTACCTTGGCAAACAGCTTTAGCAGCAGTATTTATGTCAGGTCTGATCTTCATTGCGATCAGTATGTTTAAAATCCGTGAAGCAATTGTGAATGCGATCCCGATGTCATTAAAGTTTGCGATTGGTGGTGGGATCGGTTTATTCCTTGCCTTGGTTGCATTAAAAAATGCGGGAATTATTGTGGATAATCAGGCAACTTTGGTTGGTTTGGGTGATTTAAAACAACCAACTGTATTGTTGGCTTTATTCGGCTTTTTCCTTGTAGTTGTCATGCATCATTTTAAAGTGCGTGGTGCGATCATCATTAGTATTTTAGTGATTACTGCATTATCTACAGTATTAGGTTATAACGAATTTAAAGGTGTAGTCGGTTCGATTCCATCTATTGCACCAACATTCATGCAAATGGATTTTGAAGGTCTATTTACTGCTAGTTTAATTGGTGTCATTTTCGTATTTTTCCTTGTCGATTTGTTTGACTCAACAGGGACATTGGTTGGTGTGTCACATCGTGCGGGCTTACTGAAAGATGGTAAATTACCACGTTTGAAAAAGGCGTTATTTGCTGACTCTACTGCGATTGTAGCAGGTGCTGCATTAGGTACTTCATCAACAACACCTTATATCGAATCTTCGGCAGGTGTTGCAGCAGGCGGGCGTACAGGTTTGACAGCGGTTGTGGTGGGTTTGTTATTCATTGCATGTTTATTCCTTGCACCTTTAGCACAGTCAGTTCCTGGTTTTGCAACAGCACCAGCCTTGTTATTTGTTGGTGTTTTGATGATTCAAGGTATTACTAATATTGAATGGGATGACATTACAGAGGCTGTTCCTGCATTTTTAACTATCGTATTTATGCCGTTTACGTATTCAATTGCAGATGGTATTGCGATGGGCTTTATTAGCTATGCATTGGTGAAATTATTCACAGGTAAAGCTGCAACTGTACCGTATATGGTATGGATTATTGCAGTACTTTGGGTGATTAAATTTGTTGCCTTTGGTGGTTAATTTTCTGTATTAGGAAAAGGGTGTAAACTCAGTTTGCACCCTTTTTTATTTTGAAATGAATGTAAATATTATTTGGAAATTTGAGGATACAACATGAATAGAAATGAACTCATACGTGCTTTGCCAAAGGCAGAATTGCATGTGCATATTGAAGGAACGTTTGAGCCTGAACTCATGTTTGCAATTGCTCAACGTAACCAGATTGATATTCCTTATAAATCTGTTGAAGAAGTTAAACAAGCTTATAACTTTCATAATTTACAATCATTTTTAGATATTTATTATGCAGGTGCGGCTGTACTGATTCATGAGCAAGATTTTTATGATTTGGCTTGGGCATATTTTGAAAAATGTGCAGAGGATCATGTGGTACATACTGAAATGTTCTTTGACCCTCAAACTCATACAGATCGTGGTGTAGCATTTGCAACAGTGATCAATGGTTTGCAACGAGCTTGTGATGATGCTCGTGAAAAATTAAACATTAGTTCACATTTAATCATGTGTTTCTTACGGCATTTGACTGAAGAAGCGGCATTTGAAACTTTAGCACAGGCGTTGCCTTATAAAGATCAAATTATTGGCGTGGGATTGGACTCAAGTGAAGTGGGGCATCCACCTGAAAAATTTGAGCGTGTTTTTACCAAAGCTCGTGAAGCAGGCTTTTTGATCGTGGCACATGCGGGTGAAGAAGGTCCTGCGGAGTATGTATGGCAAGCTTTGGATCTCTTAAAAGTAAATCGTATCGATCATGGGGTACGTTCTGAAGAAGATCCGAAACTACTTGAACGTTTAATTGCTGAAAAAATGCCTTTAACGGTGTGTCCGCTGAGTAATTTAAAATTATGTGTTGTTGATGATATGGCTCAACATAACATTCAGCGTTTGTTACAGCAGGGTGTGCATGTGACCGTAAATTCAGATGATCCATCATATTTTGGGGGTTATATGAATGATAATTTCTTTGCGATTGCAGAGGCTTTGGATTTAAGTCATGCAGAATTGAAACAGCTTGCACAAAACTCATTTGAAGCGTCTTTTATTTCAGCTGCTGAAAAGCAAAAATGGTCTGAGCAAATTGTTGCATTAAATTGATTGTAGAAATTGTAGAATAGGATAAAGCAATATGCTGTTATTGCTTTATCCATTTGATGCTCAAACTGATTTGATGGATAAAATAAAAGCTTTTAAATTAAATCTGATAATATCAAAATTTAAACAATGAAATTTCTCTATATTTATCTCGTGATTCATCTGTTATGTTTTGGCATATTATTGGCGACGCATGGCGCTTTTCTACAGCCGTATTTATCACAATTAAATCAAAAAGAATATACAGAGTTGCTGCATCAACGTATAACTCAAATTGCACTGGCAGAGCATTTTAAAACGACACAATGTCAATCAGATCAAAAAGCCTTAATTGTTGCAACAGCTTCAAATATATTCGCTATTCTTCCTGAGAAGTCTTCGGTTTTTCATACAGATCAACAAACTGTGATGGATGTTGAGATTCGGGAAATTGGTGATGATGAAAATTATACCCGTGCAAAAGCACAATATTATGCAGATATTTTAAATCAAAACTTGCAAAATTTTAAATTGAAACATCCTGTATGTGTGGAAACTCTGGCACATTTCCCTAAAAATTTAGCTGCACAAAGCCATCAAATTGAATATTTTAATTTAACTTTAACACAAGAACAGAAAATCCCCATGCAAAAAGAAGGCTTAGTGAAAGCCTTCTTGATTGATTTTATTTTTGCACCTGTGATTTTGATTGTAGGGCTATTTTTAAAAATAGTGGGTTTTAGTATTCCCTAAAACCATATTGTTTTCATTTGCATATAGTTAGTCATGCTGACGAGTCATACTTTTTAACACATTATCTTTGTCAATGAAGTGATGCTTTAACGCTGCACCAATATGACCGATGAGCAATAAACCTGCTGCCCAAGAAATATAAATATGTAAAGGTTTTACAATTGCAGTCAAGTCAGGATTATCTTGTACAAGTTTTGGAATTTCAAAGAGATATAATACAGGTACAGGATGTCCAGCACTCCAACTAAACAAACAGCCTGTAATTGGCAGTGCCAACAGCATAAAGTACAAACCTAGATGACCTAAATGCGCCATTTTTTTCATGCTTGGCGACATGCTATCTGGTAGTTCAGGTGCAGGGTGGGTATAACGCCAAAAAATACGGATGATAACTAAAAAGATTAAAACAGAAGCAATATTCTTATGTAGGGTAATCACATTGCCTTTAAAGCTACCATCGACCTCATAGCTTAAAAAATTACCACTGTAAAAACCAATGATATAGGCAACAATAAAAATAATCGCCATCAGCCAATGTAGCCACTGAGCTGTTCTCGTGTAATATTTTGATTTTTGTGACATTGGATGATGTTCCATACATTTGTTTAAAAACATCATATTCATTTTTTAAGTAAAGATCAGCGTTAAAAATTCAACGAATTGTTTTGTATTTGCAACGCTCAATGAAAATAAAGTTGAAATGGTTTGAAAATAGCCTAAATTGCTTAAAATTACATTTTTACCGAAAATTAGAGGTTTAAACTAAATGTGACTTTCGGCACAATACGCACACTAAATTTTCATAACAAGGAAAATATTGTGAAAAAATTGATTGCAGTTCTTGCACCATTGGCTTTGGTTTTGACCGCTTGTGCATCACCATCGGGCACAACAGGTGGCACATCAACTGCACCGACAGCACAACAATTAGGTACAGCAGCAATGAAAATTGCAATTAATGCAAAATGTACAACGGAATTGAATAATTTACCAGCATGGCAGACTGCGACTAAGTTAATGACGGCTGAGCAAAAAACCAATGTTCAAGGTGAAATTTGTGGCTGTGTCAGTGAAAAAGCACCACAAAGCGTAACAGCTGTAGACTTGGCAACAGCTGCCATTGATCCAAATGCACGTGCAACGATTGTATCTAATGCTGTGACTAAAACCATCAATGCTTGTGTAACAGAAGCTGTAAAATAATTTGTGTTACAATATACAGAGGCTGACTGGTTCAGCCTCTTTTTTTATTGGGTGAAAACAAAATGTTAATTGCTGGTGTAGATGAAGCAGGTAGAGGACCTTTGGTTGGATCAGTCGTAGCTGCAGCTGTGATTTTAGATCCAAATAATCCGATTGAAGGTTTAAATGACTCTAAAAAACTCACTGAAAAAAAACGTGAAAAGTTATTTAAAGAAATTCAAGAAAAAGCCTTGGCTTGGGCGATTGCAGAAGCATCGCATACCGAGATTGATGAGCTGAATATCTTACAGGCTTCTTTACTTGCAATGCGCCGTGCTGTAGAAGCCTTAAAACTTGTACCTGAGCATGTGCGTGTTGATGGTAATAAAGTACCACAAGGTTTGCTCATGAGTTGTGACGCAGTAGTGGGTGGGGATGCATTGCATGCTGAAATCAGTGCGGCGAGTATTCTTGCAAAAGTAACACGCGATCGTGAAATGATTGAGCTTGATGAACAATATCCACAATATGGATTTGCTAAACATAAGGGCTATCCGACCAAAGCACATTTTGCAGCGATTGAAGAACATGGTGTGATTGATCAGCATCGCAGAAGCTATGCACCTGTCAAAAAAGCATTAAAATTAATTGAATAATCATGTAAAAAGAGATGTATTTTTCTTTGTTTTAAAAAATTTAAAGCGGCTTCGAGAGCCGCTTTATACTTTCCCAATCTATAATAACTTAACGATTAAAGTTGTCATTATTTTGTTGGGCATAATTATCTTCTTCAAATGAAGGTTGATAATCTTGATCAATATGTTGCAGATGTTCGTGCATAGCGCGTTCATGTTGAATACGCTGATAAATTTCTTCACGATGGACAGAAACCTCTTTTGGTGCATTTACACCAATACGCACTTGATTACCTTTGACACCAAGCACAGTTACACTGACTTGATCCCCAATCATTAAAGTTTCTCCGACACGACGGGTCAGAATCAGCATGTTTATCTCCTTGCAAAACGCTAAACCTGCAATGAATTTCTTTAGAAAGCAACCTCGAAAACAGAGAGCATTTTAACAGAATAATGTGATCAAGTTTTCACTTTAAATCACTCTGGCGAAATTTTTTTACAACCTCAGCACTTAATATAACAGAGCCACTATAAAAAACTATAGTGGCTCTATCATTTTCTAGGTCAAAATTGCCAATAATTGGTTAATTTTGATCAAATTTTAAGCACGTGTGCTAGATTCGCCATGTTCACGATCTAAGCCAAATGCTGTATGTAATGTACGAACAGCAAGTTCTAAATAATTTTCTTCAATGATCACTGAAATTTTGATTTCAGAAGTTGAAATCATCAAGATATTGATACCTTCATCAGCAAGTGCAGTAAACATTTTGCTTGCAACGCCTGCGTGTGAACGCATGCCTACACCTACGATTGATACTTTGACGATGTCATCACGTGTTGCAACTTCACGTGCATTAATCGCTTTAGCAGTATCTTCTAAAATGGCTTTAGCTTTTTTCAATTCGCCACGGTTGACCGTAAATGTAAAGTCGGTTGTACCATCTTCTTCAACGTTTTGGATAATCATATCCACTTCAACATTTGCAGCACCAATCGGTGACAAAATTTTAGAAGCGATTCCTGGTTCATCAGGAACACCAAGAATTGTTAATTTTGCTTCGTCACGGTTAAATGCGATACCTGAAATAATAGGATTTTCCATGTTGTCTTCCGCTTCAGTGGTGATTAGTGTTCCGACGTTTTTCTTAAATTCTTCGTCGAATGCGCCATCATCGTCATTATCAAAACTTGATAATACGCGTAAAGGCACTTGGTATTTTCCTGCAAATTCAACAGAACGAATTTGAAGAACTTTAGAACCAAGTGATGCCATTTCAAGCATTTCTTCGAAAGAAATGCGATCAACTTTTTTCGCTTTTGGAGCGACACGTGGGTCAGTGGTATATACACCATCCACATCTGTATAAATTTGACATTCGTCTGCTTTGAGTGCAGCAGCAAGCGCAACACCTGATGTATCTGAGCCACCACGACCAAGTGTTGTGGTATTTCCTTCAGCATCAAAGCCTTGGAAACCTGCAACGACAATCACACGACCTGCATCAAGATGATTGGTCATAACATCTGTATCAATAGATTCGATACGTGCTTTGGTGAAAGCGCTGTCCGTTTTAATGCCGACCTGACGACCTGTAAGTGATTTTGCTTCAACACCAATCGAGTTGAGTGCCATAGACAACATTGCAATCGTTACCTGTTCACCTGTAGACACCATTTGGTCCAGTTCACGTGGATCAGGGGTTTCGGTAATGGCTTTCGCTAAAGCAAGCAGGCGATTGGTTTCGCCACTCATTGCTGATACAACCACAACCACTTTGTGACCATGATCATGCCAACGCTTTACACGACGAGCAACATTTAAAATGCGCTCAGGAGTACCCATTGAAGTACCGCCATATTTTTGAACGATTAGTGCCATAACTATCCTTACCAAGTAAATAAGTCAAATGACTTAACACTTACACATATTTGAAGCCGAAAATAAACAAACTTCAAAATACCACGTCGTACGCAAACTTCAGTGAAAATAAAAGCTGAAGTTTCTACGGATACAGAGTGTTGAAAAGGTGGGTGAAATGTCACTTCACCTTTTTAACGCCATTATTTTCATCCTGCGAATGGCTATGAATTCAAAAAAGAATCCGAGTTTTACAGGTTGTTTTTATGTTGATTTGATTATAAACAAATTTGATTACAATCTTTTGATCGACATAGTAAAAAGGTCAAATTTATATTTCAAATATCTTTAAAAAGCATTTTCAGCCTTTTGTTCGGCTTTGCATTGCAAGAGCAGACACAAAGCCTTGATGAATAATGAAATATTAAATCGATTATTTTTCTGCAATCCAAGTTGTTAAATTGGTCATTACAGTTGCTAATTGATCACTATACGGTGCGCCACCTTGAGCCATGTCAGGTTTACCACCACCTTTACCACCCAGCTCTGTCGCTAAGTGTTTGATGATGTCACCCGCTTTTAGATTTGCAGTGAATTCTTTTGCTACAGAAGCAATCAAACTGACTTTATCAGCATCCACACCAGCAATCACAATAATCGCATTGTCAAGTTTAGACTTCACACCATCATGTAAATTACGTAATGCTTTGGCATCTGTATTTTCTACAGTGGTAATTAAAGTTTTACGACCTGCAAGTTCTTGTACCTGACTTAGAAGTTCACCAGCTTGGAAGTTTGCAAGTTTTTGATTCAGTTGCTCAATTTGCTTTTGTAAGCTTGATGCATTGGCAGCTAAATGTTCAACTTTTTCTACAGTTTGGTCTTTTTGCGCTTTTAACAAATCATTGATGTGAACAATGTCTGCATCCACTTTTTGTACAGTTTCAAGTGCTTTCGTGCCTGTAACCGCTTCGATACGACGTACACCCGCAGCAACACCACCTTCAGAAGTGATTTTGAATAGACCGATATCACCTGTACGTTTTACATGGATACCACCACACAATTCGATCGAGAAGTTTTTCTCATCTTTTGTTGTACCCATAGAAAGTACACGTACTTCATCGCCATACTTTTCACCGAACAGCATCATTGCGCCTTTTTCTTTGGCAGCATCGATGTCTAAAAGTTCAGTAGAAACCGCAGTATTGGCAATCACTTCAGCATTGACAATACGTTCAATTTGTTGAATTTGAGCAAATGTCACAGGTTGGTCATTGGCAAAGTCAAAACGTAAAATGTCAGATGCAACCAAAGAACCTTTTTGTTGTACATGTTCGCCAAGCACTTGACGTAACGCTGCATGTAGAAGGTGAGTCGCAGAGTGGTTGCGTGCAGTTGCTTCACGGATATCTGCTTTGACAATCGCTTCAACTGCTTGAGTTGCTTTTAAGCTACCCATGGTTACGATACCTTGATGGACAAATGCACCACCCGATTTTTTAGTATCTTGAACTTCGAAAATACCTGTATCGTTTTTGAAAATACCTGTATCACCGATCTGACCACCGCTTTCTGCATAGAAAGGTGTTTGGTTCAATACGATGAGGGCTTCGTCACCTTCAACAACTTCATCAACCTGTTCGCCATCTTTGTAGATTGCAACAATCTGACCTTGACCTTGAGTTGCATCGTAGCCATCAAACTGAGTTTCGCCATCTACTTTGACAATAGAGTTGTAATCAACAGCGAATTTACCTGCATCACGGGCACGTTGACGTTGAGCAGCCATTTCAATTTCAAAACCAGCTTCATCAATGGTTAAATCACGTTCACGTGCAATATCAGCGGTTAAATCTGTTGGGAAACCATAGGTATCATAAAGTTTAAATACTGTTTCACCCGCAATCACATTACCTTTTAAGTTCGCCAATTCACCTTCAAGCAATTTCAAACCTTGCTCTAAGGTTTTTGCAAACTGTTCTTCTTCACGGATCAATGCAGTTTCAATCACTTGACGGCGTTCAGCAAGCTCAGGATAGGCTTCGCCCATCACGTCGATCAAAGGTTGCAACATTTTGTAGAAGAATGTACCAGTTGCGCCCATTTTATTACCATGACGTACAGCACGACGGATAATACGACGCAGTACATAACCACGACCTTCATTTGAAGGATTCACACCATCCGCAATCAGGAAGCAGCAAGAACGTGCATGGTCCGCGACCACTTTAAGTGAAGCAGGGTATTCAACAGGTTTGCCTGATTCTTTTGCAGCAGCTTCTACTTCAGACGTATCTACACCGATAATTTCAGCAGCAGATTTCAATAAGTGTTGGAATAGATCTGTTTCGTAGTTTGAGTTTACATGTTGTAAAACCGCAGAAATACGCTCTAAGCCCATACCTGTATCGACAGAAGGGGCAGGAAGATTATGCAATACACCATCCGCAGTACGGTTGAACTGCATGAATACGTTGTTCCAGATTTCAATGAAACGGTCGCCATCTTCTTCAGGTGAGCCAGGTAAGCCACCCCAGATGTGATCACCGTGGTCAAAGAAAATTTCTGAACATGGGCCACAAGGACCTGTGTCACCCATTGCCCAGAAGTTGTCTGATGCGTATTTTTCACCTTTGTTATCACCAATACGGATGATACGGCTTGCATCTAAACCAATTTCTTTGTTCCAAATGTCAAATGCTTCATCATCGGTATGATAAACAGTGGCATAGAGTTTATCTTTTGGTAATGCTAACCATTCTTCGCCAGTCAAAAAGTCCCAAGCGAAACGGATTGCATCATGTTTGAAGTAATCACCAAAAGAGAAGTTACCCAACATTTCAAAGAAGGTATGGTGACGTGCGGTATAACCGACATTGTCTAAGTCGTTGTGTTTACCACCAGCACGAACACATTTCTGTGAAGTGGTTGCGCGTACATAGTCACGTTTTTCAAGACCTAAGAAACAGTCTTTGAATTGGTTCATCCCTGCATTGGTGAACAGCAGAGTAGGGTCGTTGGCGGGTACAAGTGAACTCGACGCGACACGTGTATGTCCTTGCGATTCAAAGTAACGCAAAAATGCTTCACGTATTTCAGCAGTTGTCATAAAACGAGTACTCACAACCAAGTCACTCCATAATTTTCTATTGGCTAAAAGTGTGTAACTCAGTCTGATTGAAATGCTCAGTTAACACACGGGCTTAAATTTTTAAAACGCCAAAGTATAACGGAAAAACACCATTGTACCAATGGCTTTCAGGTGAATTGATGGTTTTTATCTACATGAAGTTGAATTTTTAAAATCCTCTTGATTTGTTGAAATCGTGATGCATCAAGTTGATATTATTGAGTATCCTATTTAAGGATGAACTCACGATCACCTTGAGTATATTTGGAGAGTTTAATTTTTATTCCTTATTACGATGCACATAAATATCAGCCAGAATTGTCAGTTCAGCCATTGTTGAATAAACACACTGCACTTTACTCTCGGTTATCGTCATTTTGATTAAAATAATTTTAAGGAACAAAAGTGAACAGTAAAGTAGAGTTATCTAATAAGCATGGACGCATTGCCATTGTGGATGCGGTGCGTACTCCATTTGCCCGTATTGCAACACACTATAAAGATTTGAATGCGATTGATTTAGGCGTAATGGTGGTCAATGAGCTGATCAAACGCAATAATTTAAATAAAGATGACATCGACCAATTGGTTTTTGGCATGACCGTGATGATTCCAGAAGCGCCATTTATTGCCCGTGAGATTGCTTTACAGGCAGGCTTGGAAAATGTTGATGCTTATAGTATTACTCGGGCATGTGCGACCAGTTTTCAAACCATCACCAGTGCGGCTGAAACGATCTTGGCGGGCAATGCGGACATTATTATTGCAGGTGGAACAGATTCGACCAGTAGTGTGCGTTTACCCATGTCTGCAAAATTTTCTTCAACATTGCGTGATGTCAATTTTGCCAAAACGCTGAAAGATCGTTTGAAATTACTGTCCGCATTACGTCCGAGTGATATTTTGCCACAACAACCGTCGATTACAGAATATTCCACCCATGAAACCATGGGGCAAAGTTGTGAACAAATGGTGAAAAAATGGGGCATCAGCCGTAGTGAGCAAGATGATCTTGCATTTAAATCACACTTTAATGCGGACAATGCGTGGAAACAAGGCTACTTAGATCAGCAAGTGCTGACAGCAACATTGAGTTCAGGAAAAACCCTAAAAGAAGATAACCTTGTCCGCCAAAATCCGAAACGTGAAGCTTATGACAAATTAAAACCTGTCTTTGATCTTTCGGGCAAAGGTACAGTGACAGCAGGTAATGCAAGCCCGTTGACGGATGGTGCTTCGGCTGTTTTGTTGATGAGTGAAGACAAAGCCAAAGCTTTAGGTTTTGAACCGATTGGTTATATTCGTTCTTATGCCTTTGCTGCGAAAACACCTAAAGAAGATTTGTTGATGGGACCTGTATTGGCAGCGCCAATTGCATTGGAACGAGCAGGGATTCCACTTGCTGAAATGACACTGATTGATATGCATGAGGCTTTTGCAGGTCAGGTCTTGTGTAATATTAAAGGTTTAGCTTCAGACAGTTATGCCAAGACAGTATTAAACCGTTCGCATGCGGTGGGTGAGGTGAATTTCGATCTTCTCAATGTCAATGGTGGCTCAGTCGCTTATGGTCATCCATTTGGGGCAACGGGCGGGCGTGTGATTGGTCAGACTGTGCATGAGTTGAAACGTCGTGGCGGTGGTGTGGCTTTAACTACGGCATGTGCTGCGGGTGGTATCGGTGCTGCGATGGTGTTGGAAGTCGATTAACACTTCAAATTGAATTTACGCAGATTGTTGATAATAGAACGGATGCTAATCCGTTCTGTTGTCGTAATAGAAAAAATTTAAATCAGAAATTTTCACTTTATTATTTTATTCATCTTTCAAATCATCCGAATACAACAATTGTGTTCTGTCGATTTGATAAGACTCACCATTAAATTTTAACAATTGTTGCTGTGTTTGATTGACTCGTTTGGTTTTACATTTTTCGTCGGTATCGACAGACTTTTTAGTTTGTTTGAGTAAAATATTTTGTAATTGATGATTCTGAGTATTTTGCAGAATAAAAATACTTTTTATTTCATCACTAGTACTTTCATCACAACCATGCGTAGGTCGCCAGCTCGATTGGATTTGAGTATTTAAATTTTTTAAAACCCATTGAATTTTATTGTTTTTGACAGAAGATTGATTGTAAATAATACGGAATAAATTGAATTTATCTAAGTCATAGCTGTGCTCACCGATATTGTAGAGATGAGTTTTTAATCCAATGATCTTTTCATTATTGATGTTTGAATAAGGTGTACGATCAAATTTGATTGATGAAAATTTACCATTCGCTTCCGAAATAAACTGAGGATGTTGATAGTGCATCAATAGTCTTTGCTTGTTCATGTCAATTAAATCAAGATTCATTTGATAAACATCTTGTTTTGTTTCAATTATATTGGCTGTTGCAATGAGTATGTGTGAATCATTGAGTTGAATGCAATCAGCGCGATTTTCAATTTCCTCATGTTTTATCGTTAGATCGGATAAGAGATGGAATTTTTGAATAAGCTTTAAGCTTTGTTGCATATCGCAAGAAATATAAATTGGTTTTGCATGAAGTGTAGGGCTTGAGAAAATGATAGAAGCTAAGAAAAGATATAAGACTTGTTTTAAATTCACCATTTTAAAATTCTCAATTTTATCAAAAGTTGCTGTATTGTTTTTAAGTTGAATATTTCTAATTCATTTTGACAAATATCCTCCCTAAAGCCAAGAAATCCGATAACATAAGCATGAAATCCCTTGTTTCAACTTTAAGGATCAACGATGCAACGTGTGGCGATTAACGGATTTGGGCGAATTGGACGAAACGTACTCCGAGCTTGGTTTGAAAATCCAAAACCATTCCATTTTGAAATCGTAGCGATCAATGATGTTGCAGATGTTGAAACCTTAGTCCATCTATTTAAATACGATACAACCCATGGTCGTTTTGATGGTGCTGTAAATATTGAAGAAGAAAATAACAAGATTTATTTATGTATCGACGCACGTCAAACCAAACTTCGTGTTCAAATTTTAAGACAGCCGAAACCTGAATTATTGCCGTGGCAAGATTTAAGTGTAGACATCGTGCTTGAATGTACAGGTCTTTTCCGTTCTCGTGAAGCTGCAACTCAACATATTCTAGCTGGCGCTAAACGTGTCATTATCGGTGCTGCACCATTTGACACAGTGGATGCTGCGATTGTTTATGGTGTCAATCACCATGATGTGAAAGCAACGGATCAAATTATTTCCAGTGTGTCATGTACCACACAAGCTTTAGTACCTTTAGTAAAAATTATTGATGATACCTTTGGGATTGATACGGCTTTAATGACCGAAATTCATGCGGTGACCGCCGATCAATCTGTTTTAGATCATGCACATCGGGATTTGCGTCGTGCTCGAGCTTCTGGTCAAAATATTATTCCGACCACATCTTCGGCTTTAGGCGCTTTAAAACAAGTGATGCCAAAAATGGATGGGCGGATTGATGGTTTTTCGATTCGTGTTCCCACCATTAATGTTGCTGCGATTGATTTAACTTTTATTTCAAAATCACCCGTTACAGCACATCTGATCAATCAGACACTGATTAAAGCTGCAAAGTATGATTATGCTGAAATCATGTCTGTTACGGATGAGCCTTTGGTGTCGAGTGATTTTAATCATTCACCTTATTCTTTGGTGGTGGATTTAACCCAAACTATGGTGGTCGGTCATCAGGCAAAAGTTTTTGCTTGGTATGACAATGAATGGGGTTATGCGAACCGTTTGTTGGATTTATGTGAGTCTTTTTATTTTTAAATAAAGATTTCGAGCTTTTTAAAATAACTAAAAAATTAAGGGGGAATGTATGAGTATTTTTTTAATTAGTATGGGGTTGGCATTTTTAGCGATCCTTGTATTGTTATGGCAAGTGATTAGTTTAAAGAAACAAGCGATTCAAACTGAACAAGTATTGGCTGAACAAGAAAAGCGTTTGATTCATCATGAGGAGCATTTAGCTAAAACTTTGAAAATTATGCATGATTTAGCCAATAATGTGCATGGTCAAAGTGAGTTGCTCGAGCAAACCACCAGTAAAGTGAAAAATTTGGAAGGGCAAAGTAGTGAATTAGTACAATTATTAAAGCAAAATTTTTTAAGCAGATAATATATCTCAAGTAAATTTTTAAAGGCTATTGTGTATTTAGAAATAGCCTTTAATTATTTTTAAATTTTTGATTTAAAATGTATTTTCAGGTATTAGGCGAATCTTCTTTTGTTTAAAACAACTCTGTATGCTTTTATGTGTACCGCTAATTCGATTTCGATCTGTATTAAAGTCGAAGCCTAAAAAGTGAGTACAATCTTTGACCATTGCTAAATCTCGTTCTAGATTTGTTGAATAAAAGCCATTAAAGTTCCAATCAGACACATAGGTTTTAAATAGGTCAGGGCTATAACGGGGGCGATTTCCTAAATGGTAAATACTCACATTTGATGATCTACATTTGAGCCATTCCATCGCTAAGGTATCAACACCTCGAAAATCGCCTAAGATGAAGTTTGTATCATTTTGATCTATGTACTGCTCAAGTACAGGTTGATAATATTTGGAAAAATCTTCAAAAGATAAATTTCCATTACCAAAAATAAAAATAGTTTGCATTTTTTTTACTCTCTTTTAAGTAGTATTAAAAAGGTATTAGTGATCAAAGACTCACTTCATTTATATGCTTATTTGAAAATAAAAACATTTTTAAGTTATTTATTAATAACATTATTTTAATGTGATTTAATTTTCATATCTAATATTTTAAAATGATGAGTTTTAGATATAAGGGGTTAGTTTTTCAAACCATTTATATAGTGTCATTATGACACATAATTTTATTTTGTAGCAAATGAAATTTAATTTATATATTAAAATAATGAGAGTTGGGTAGCCTGATTTAAATCTACCCATTTACAGAACTATAATATGTCAGTGATTAGACCAAAATCAGTCGCAAAAGTGCGGCTGAAAACATACTGATGATAACTGTAGGCAATAATGAAAAGCGAGATGCAGCAAGTAAAGTAATGACAATTGCGATCAGATCAGAAGGATTGTCGCGTACAAAATAAGGTGCAATCACAGAGATCAGTACGCAACCAGGTACAACTTCCATAATTTTACGTTGTTTATTGCTCAATGTTTTATTTTTCAATAATATATACCCTAAAATACGGGTCAAATAGGTTGTTGCAGCAATAAATAAAATGGCAATCAATGTTGCTGAATGAATCATTCATCATCTCCTACCAAAAAGAAAGCGGAAGTGATGCCGCTGATTGCGCCAACAGGAATATACCAACTAGAAGGCAAAAAGTGATACGCCAATGCTGCTGCAACTAAACTGACTAACCATGGACGAGCCGCACGCATTCCTTTCCACATTCCTCGTAACAAGACTAAAAACACCGCAGGAAATGCCATATCGAAACCAAAACGGCTAATATCACCCAGCATTGGACCGATCCATGCTCCTAAAGCCGTAAACCCAATCCACATCACATATAAGGCAAAACAAAGACCTGCATAAAACATCAAACTAAAAGCATGTTGTATTGCCACACTCGTTTGCTTTTTTTGTGCATCAGCCAAGCCCAAAGCCCAACTTTCATCACACATAAAAAATAGTGCTGAAAATGCTGTTTTATTGGGTAAATGGCGTAAATAAGGAACTAAGCTTGCGCCCATTAACAAATGTCGACTATTAATCAAAAAAGTAATGAACATCAACATGATAATATTAGGTGGATTGGTCCAAACCTCCAAAATGGCAAATTCAGAGCCGCCTGCGAAATTTAAACCTGTGAGTAAAGGCACTTCGAGAACAGAAAACCCTTTTTGTGTTGCTTGCGCACCTAATACTAAGGCAAATGGAATAATACCAAGTAAGAGTGGAATTGAGACTTTGAGACCACGTAAAAACTCCTGAAAATCAGGTGAATAACTCAATGTTTTCGATGTATTTTTGAACGTGAACATGACAATGACTCAAATAAGACTAAACAGAGAAAATTCTGAATATGCTATTTTATGCTGATAAATGTAGAATTTTTCGCTAAATTGTCTAAAATATTTTTAAATATTGAAATAATTAACTGAGAAAAATAAAATATTGACAATAATATTCTAAAAAGTGAAATTTAATGAAACTGGATGCGATTGATCGAAGAATTTTGCAAGCTTTGCAACAAGATGGAAAATTACAAAATAATGAGTTGGCTGAACGGATTGGATTATCTGCATCACCGTGTTTACGCCGTGTGAAACAGCTTGAAGATGCGGGTGTAATTCATCACTATGCAGCGTTGATCGACCCACAAAAAGTCGATTTGGGTTTAACAGTTTTTGCACGAATCTGGCTCAAAGGTCAGGATGAAAAAACGGTTAACCATTTTATTGATGCTGTGATGGATATTCCTGAAATTATTGAATGTCAACTCATGGCAGGGGATTGTGATTTCTTTTTACGCATTGTGGTTGCAGATCTAGATGCATATCGTAAATTTCAAATTCAACGTTTAAATAAAATTTCGGGCATTCAAAATGTCAAAACTGAAATACCATTGCAGAAAATTAAATTCACCACAGCTTTACCATTGGGATAAATAGCCTAAGTGATTTTTTTAAACTTCAATTTATACCTGATGTTGCGATGTAAGGGATGAATGAGATTTTACTTGTGTAAAATAATGGGCAAGCAGTACTTTTCGCATTCGGAAAAATAAAAATAAACTTGGAAAATAGATCAGTAAAAAATAAGCATATACCGCCCACTGTTGTTTTTTATAAAAATTAATATGCTGTTGTTTTGTATAATGAAAATTTGGTGTTTTTAGTTCAAAAATAATAGGTTCATGCTGGTAGGGTAAAATTCGTCGTGTACTTAAACTGATATTTACGATTTGCCCAAATTGTTCGGTATAAGGACATTTTTTGCGGCTAATTAAATCACAAATGACAGGCGTGGATTGCTGCTGAGTGAAAACAACGGTTTGTATGGGTTGCTTATGGTTGGGTAGACGAGCTTCGTCTAAATCTAAAAAGCCCTTGCTTAAAGTTTGGCTATACTGCGCTTGACTGTCAACATTATACCAAATCGCTTCAACTTTTTTATTCACAACCAAAGGTAAAATAGCGAGAAAAATCACCGCAATCCAAAAGTGCAATTTTAGATTTTGAAAGCGAATATCACTTTCAGTATTATTGACATGTTGATAATCAAAATAATGAATCAAACTTGATGCAAAACAGCATACACACAGGGAAATAGTCGTTTCAATTTTAAAACTTTGTAGAATATCAATAGACCATACCAATATGATCGCAAGTGTGCAGTAGCCGAAAACAAAACGCACAAAGGGTAGGGTGAAAAAAGAACTTTTTTGAATGGGCATGTGGATATTATTCATCAATTTTTTAGATGGAATTTAAGCTTTAAATATTATTTTACTTATAAATGATTGGTTTAATATTGTCGAGTGAATGTGATTTTTAGGCTGTATATTGGGTGCATTTAAAGTCGATTACTCTAATAATGTTAAGTATTGCACAGGCACATGTTCTGTTAACCACACCCCATTTTCAGCTTGATAAAATAGCTGACCATCTGTATGCATTTGTTTGGTATTAACCAATAAGATCATAACTTTGCCATGTCGTTGTCCAACTTTTTTGGCAGTGGTGAGATCTGCTGATAGATGTACATGATGTCGATCACCTGCAATCAAGCCTTGGTCTAAAATACTGTCAATAAAACGTGAGGCTGTACCATGATAAAGCAGATCAGGTGGAGTGATGGCTGGATATTCACGTTGTACTTGCGAACTAGAGTGTCCCTGTACAGCACGAATTTTGCTGTGATCTTCAGACAATTGAAAACGTTGTTTATTATTACTCAATACCAATTCGACTAATTCATTCAATTTAAGTGGATTTTTATGTTTGATCATTTGTTGAAGTAAAATATTCACGTCTGTCCAACCCTCTGCATCAAGTTGTATGCCGATACTTTCGGGTTTATGGCGTAGAACAAGACTGAGAAATTTGCTGGTTTGGATTTGTTGTTTTTCATTTAATTTCATTAGTTTACTCTTTATTTGGTTTTCTTTTAATGCATTCTACATAAAAAATAATGCTGTAAAATTTTAGCTTTTATCGCTAAAAAAGCAATATTTAATCTGATGGTAGAGCTTGGTTATTAATATTTGTAACATTTCAATACGGGAAAAATATTATAAATTTTAACAATAATGGTGGTGTAT
>NZ_LQXQ01000055.1 GCF_003268395.1 Acinetobacter sp. CFCC 10889
AGCGTATTAAACAGTCTAATGCTTTTGCCGTCAAGTCTTGAATGAAGAAATTCGTTCAATAGCCTATTTTTACAGCAATATGACCATTTTTATTTTGCAACAATAAAAAAGCAGCCGAAATGACTGCTTTACCAAGATAAAATCAAATTTTATCAATATGCGCCAGACAACGGTGAATGGCACCACAGCCCGGTTCAAATTTCTTGACGCCCTTTTCTTCTTCAAGGCGGCATGCTTCTTCGACTAAACGTTCTGCAACACCGCGCCCACGATTTGCAGGATGTACCACAATATTTTCTAAAGTTTTGCTTTCACCTTGACCTGTACACCAAATCGCACCAATAATTTTGGTATTAAATTCTGCGACGTAAAGTAGGGTATACTGAGCTAAGTTTTGCTCAAGTTGTTCAATGGCATCTTTACCATCGGAAAATTCTGGACTGGTATCGTAGAGGCGCTCAAGTTGATTACGAACTTCTTCATTTTCAAGTGAAGTTTTAGCATGTACGGTTATAGGCATTGATTAACCCTCCTGAGCAATCTAATATGCTGTCACTTTCGTCACAGCGAAAATCTTTACATCAAACTTTTAATTTTTGACGTTTTTTGAGGAACGTGTCTATGGCACAACGTATCAGTGAAGTGGTAAGAAACACCAACGAAACCAAAATTCGAGTTCGAGTGAATCTTGATGGTACAGGTCAAGGCACGCTCAATACAGGTGTTCCATTTTTAGACCATATGATTGATCAAATCAAGCGTCACGGTCTATTTGACATTGATATTCACTGTGATGGTGACTTAGAAATTGACGATCATCACACAGTAGAAGACTGCGGGATCACTTTAGGACAAGCTTTTGCACAAGCTTTAGGTGATAAAAAAGGCTTAAAACGCTATGGTCATTTCTATGCACCACTTGATGAATCTTTAAGCCGTGTCGTGGTGGATTTGTCAGGTCGTCCGGGATTATTTATGGATATTCCATTTACCCGTGCCATGATTGGTCGTTTTGACGTAGATTTATTCTCAGAATTTTTCCAAGGCTTTGTTAATCATGCACTCATGACCTTACACATTGACAATTTAAAAGGTAAAAACAGCCACCACCAAATTGAAAGTGTGTTTAAAGCATTTGCACGTGCGCTTCGTATGGCATGCGAAATCGACCCTCGTGCTGAGAATACTGTTGCATCTACCAAAGGAACTTTGTAATGACCCGTATTGCCCTTCTTGACTATGGCATGGGAAATCTTCACTCAGCAGCCAAAGCACTAGAACATGTTGGTGCAACGGTTGATGTGACCAATGATCCAAAGCTGATTGCTCAAGCAGATAAAATCGTATTTCCAGGCGTGGGTGCTATGCGTGACTGTATGCAAGGCATGCGTGAAGCTGGCATTGATGAAGTCATTCGCAATGCGGCATTCAACAAACCTGTACTTGCGATCTGTGTAGGTATGCAAGCTTTGCTTGAATCTTCGGAAGAAAATGGTGGTACGGAAGCACTGGGAATTTTTGAAGGTTCAGTAAAGCATTTTCCTGAAATCGAAAATTTAAAAGTACCGCATATGGGTTGGAATCAAGTTCATCAAGCTGATCCAAGCCATCCAATGTGGAAAGACATTGATCAAGATGCTCGTTTTTATTTCGTTCATAGCTATTATGTAGAACCGAAAGATACAAACTTAGTGGCAGCAACTTGTGATTATGGCTTAGAGTTCTGTACGGCGATCCATAAAGAAAACTTATTTGCAACGCAGTTCCACCCTGAGAAAAGTCATACAGCAGGTTTACAATTGCTGAAAAACTTTGTGGAATGGGATATTTAAAGTCTTACCGGTTTAAACTGAGCCAATGCTGTTTGGCTCAGTTTAAATGACTGTTCCATCTAAAAATTAAAATCTTAATTTGATTTATTTTATTTTTTGTTTACTATTCAATCAAATTTAAAACAAAATATGCGTTTAAATTTTAATAAATAGATTTTCTTTCCATCTCAATTGAGTAAATAAAATGAATAATAATATTCAATCTAGCGACTCTGGTCTGAGCGCAAACGGACGCTTTGGGCGTTTATCCTATCTTGCTTGGAATATGTTACTTGGTTTCTTTGTGATGTTGTGTGGTGTCCTCGCCGCATTCATCGTACCCAGTATGATGACAAGCCTTTCATCTGGTACAAGTCCATCTCTTGGTTTGTTTGTACCAATAATCTTAATTTATATCATCTTGATTTATTGTACTTATATCTTTGCTATACGCCGTTTGCATGATCTCAATAAAACAGGTTGGCTGTCTTTAGTCTTATTAATTCCATTAATCGGACTGTTTTTTTGGATTTATATTTCCTGTGCCAAAGGAGATGAGGGCTATAACAATTATGGAGCACCTCGTCTAACACGTGGTTGGGAAAAGGTTTTGGGTTGGATTTATTTGATTATGATCCCACTAAGCCTTATTCTCATGCTTGCTGTTGGTCTTCCTGCTTATCAAAGTTATGTCAAAAATGCAGAAGCGATGCAAATGCAAATCGAACAAATGCAAATGGAGCAAGCTTCTGAATATTCAGAATAATTAAAGCAAGTTTTCCATTTCCTTTAGCACAATACAAGATCAAGCCAATACACTTGGCTTGATTTTTTAATTTATATATTCACAAACTAGTGTCTTGATTTTAATCATTCTTCTGCAACACATATTTTCTCATTTTATTCTTATAATAGGTCAAAACATGTCACAAGATACCCAACAACCTCCTATTCTCAGTTTAAAAGGACGTTTCAATCGCTTAACTTTTTTAGGCTGGAATTGCCTACTTTTAATCGCAAATCTATTGATTGGGCTTATTTTTATCAGTTTTATGCCCAATACCATTGAAGCAATATTCAAAAATCCAAATTCTTTGGTAGTCCAAGCCGTATTTATCCTACCAAATATTGTATTTTTTGCATTTACTATTTTATTTAGTATCAAACGTTTACATGATTTTAATTTCACAGGTTGGATGTCACTTTTACTTCTAATACCCTTTGTAAATTTTTTCTTTGTGATCTTTCTTATTTTCATTCCAGGAAGTACAACTTACAATAACTATGGTGAACCACGAGACACTCAAACGTGGGAATCCATTTTAGCTGCAATTTTAATTTTATTATTCATCATTATACTTCTCGCTTTTGGTGGTGCTATTTTAAGCCTACTCACTTTATCTTCATAAATCATGTTAAATAGACATGATAAGCCCTTAATTTGGGCTTATTTTTGCTGATCATTTTGTGTGACAAATCCACCATCAATCGGTTCTACACTGATTTTTATTTCTGCCTTTAAGTTCAAAGCGGCATAACGGTCTTTGATTTCACCCATCAACTGTTCCATCGTAACTTGGCTTAAATCCACCTCAGATGCCACATACGCTTTATTAACGAGATCCGCTTGATCTTGTTGATTTTGCTGTTTAGTTTCGCTATTCCAACGCTCCGTCATGCCCACCAATCGTGCCAATTCAATTAAGCTTTGTGCACTCGATGGCGTTGAGTTTTGCAGCCATTTACTCATCGTACCCTTAGAAGTTTCCAATACACTGACAATGTCACTGGCTTTAATATTTTTATCCTGAATCAATTGTTTTAAGCGTTTTGCGCCTTCTATTAAAAGATCATCATCTTTTTCAGCCATTGTTTTTCTCCAAATCATTCACCTGACAAAGCTATCACCTTTTCATCAAGTTTGTTATAACAATACGATGATTTTTTAATGTGCTGAATGTGTGTGGAACAACCTACTTCTGCTTTACCAAGTAAAGAATACATCCAAAGCTTGCCCCGTTTCCAAAACTTGGCTTCTGAAAAAATATTGGTGATCAATACATTACAACAATGCCAAAGCATAGAAGCTGAACTGAAAATCGCCACAATTTTGGGTTTTGACAGTGAATCTAAACCCACATTTAACAAAGGTGAGGTACAAACAGGTCCACACTTAATCCAACTGGCAACGTTTGAAAAAGCCTACTTATTTCAGGTTTCGGATGAGATTTTAAATTTTTTAAAACCCATTTTTGAAAATAAAGATCAAATCAAAGTCGGTTTTGGACTTAAAAATGATGCGCATTTATTTCGTAAAAAAGGCATTGAACTCAACAGCGTGATTGAACTCTCCAAATGTTTTGGCAGTTTTGGACTGAATAATCCTGTAGGGATTAAAAATGCCATGGCTTTGTTATTTAAAGTCAATTTTCCTAAAAGCAAAAGTATCAGCACCTCCAATTGGGCACGAAAAAACTTAACCATTCCACAGATCGAATATGCCGCAGCAGATGCTTACGCCCCTGTACTGATTTTTGAAGAATTGCTGCGTTTGGGCTTATTGCCGAAAACCATTCCCAATACTTCGCTGAAATTAAGAATTCGCCCGAATAAAAGCTAAAAGTATCACTTAGAAAATGATCAAGTTTTTGCTAAGATGAGCCACAATAAATTTTGATGAGATTGGGCAAGGAGCGAAAGCATGCTGATCATCCCTGCAATTGACCTGAAAGATGGTAAATGTGTTCGTTTAAAACAAGGTCGTATGGAAGACGATACCGTATTTTCTGACGATCCTGTGGCAACTGCACAACATTGGGTAAATGAAGGCGCTCGTCGTTTGCATTTGGTTGATTTAAATGGTGCTTTCGCAGGTACGCCAATCCATAAGCCTGTGGTTGAAGCGATTGCCAAAGCACAACCTGATTTGCCAATTCAAATCGGTGGCGGTATTCGTTCGCTTGAAACCATTGAACATTATTTGGATGCGGGTGTGTCTTTTGTCATCATTGGTACAAAAGCGGTGCAAAATCCTGAGTTTGTTGAAGAAGCATGTCAGAAATTTGCAGGTCATATCATTGTTGGAATTGATGCCATGAATGGCATGGTGGCAACAGATGGTTGGGCAAATGTCACTGATGTTAAAGCGACTGATTTGGCAAAACGTTTTGCTGATGCAGGCGTGTCAAGCATCGTGTATACCGACATCGCACGTGATGGCATGATGCAAGGCGTCAACGTTGAACAAACGGTTAATCTTGCAACTTATTCAGGTCTGCCTGTGATTGCATCAGGTGGCGTGACCAATCTGGACGATGTGCGTAACTTAAAAGGTCAAGCTGGTATTTTAGGTGCGATTACAGGTCGTGCGATTTATGAAGGTACATTAAGTCTTCGTGAAGCACAATTGTATTTGGATGAGCAAGCTTTGTAATGGTTTATTGGCATTACACATGATAAAAAAGAGGTCGTCATGACCTCTTTTTTGCACGATTAAGCTGCCTTTTTACCCATTTCTTTCAATGCTTTATCCACTTGTTTGAAAATCGGTTTTTGTAACTGACGAGAATATTTTGTACCAATAGTCCATTTTTTTTGCATATCTGCACGGATTTGCTGTGCCAAATCAGCTTGATTGGTTTGAATCGCCCAAAGTACATATTCAGCCAAATATTCAATATCCTGTGAACGTGTCGCAATCAAAAATTCTTGTTTTGCTTCGTCTTCTTGTTTCAACTGATGAAAACTCAAAGCACGTAATAAAGCAATCTTTTCGACATTGTGCTTTGGATCAAGTGTTCTGATTTTGCTGGTGAGCTCAAGTGATTGTTCCACTTTAAAATCCTGCAAATAGGCTGTTGCCAACTGCTCCAAAAATACACAGTCATTTTCAACCAATGCATTATATTTCTGTTTTAAAATTACAATGGCTTGATCGGGTTGATCCATACTGATCAGATATTCTGCATAGCGAACTGCATTTTCAACACTTGGAATATTTTCATAGCGTTCCTTTGCTTTATTCAGCTCACGATTCGGCTGTAAAATATGGATCGCCTTTTTACCCATCGCATTAGCTTGGTACGGCATACGTGATTGTGGTAAATAAACAGCAATGAAATACACGACACTCCCTAAAAATGGAAAAATAAATAAAATCCATAACCACAAAAAAGGTTGCCCACTACGTAGTGCATGAATCGCAAAAAACACTGCGATCAGAACATGTATTCCGATCCCAAAAATAGAAAAATATTGAAAATACCAAGCAAATGCTTCCATTTATACCTCAATTTATTTTTTTAATACGTCATATTATGTGTGTGAGATTATACTTGTTTTTTGAGACTTCCATTACTCTTTTCAATGTAAAGTTAATCTAATGATGAAAAGTAGCATGTTAAACTATTAGCTTATTCAGTTCTTCACTGTGTTATGTTTAATCCAATCCTCTCCCATAAAGCCCCACAAATTGCCCTGATTCTAATCACTATCATTTGGGGTGGCAGTTTTATTACTGTGCAATATGGCTTAAATTTCAGTAGCCCGATTCTGTTTGTCGCTTTGCGTTTTGCTGCGGCTGCGATCGCAGTCACCGCCTTATCATGGAAATATTTAAAGGATTTCAACCGCAAGGAAGTTTTTGCAGGCTTTTGTATAGGCTTGGTCATCGCCCTTGGTTATGGCTTACAAACCATTGGTTTAAAAACCATCAGCAGCAGTGAGTCTGCATTTTTAACTGCGCTTTATGTACCCTTAGTTCCGATTTTAATGTGGTTTATTTTTAAAAAAGTGCCCCATGTGATGACTTGGCTTGGTGTCGTTTTGGCATTTTTTGGTTTGGTATTTTTAACAGGCAATGGCTTTGGTGCGATTCAACTGCATTTTGGACAGATCATTACCCTACTCGGTTCAATTGCCATTGCCTTTGAAATTATTCTCATCAGTCATTTTGCAGGTCAGGTCAATGTGCATCGTGTGACGGTGCTACAACTGATTTTCGCTTCGCTGTTGTGTTTTATCATTGCGCCTTTTGTCGGTGAAACACAACTTCCACAATTTCATTGGCAATTATTAGCGGTGTTGGCTGCTTTGGGTTGCGCAAGTGCAGTGATTCAATTGGTGATGAATTGGGCACAGCGCAGAGTCGATCCATCTCAAGCTGCGATTATTTATGCAGGCGAACCTGTATGGGCAGCTCTGTTTGGTCGTATGGTAGGTGAGCGTTTGTCTGCATTGGCTTTATTCGGTGGTTTATTGGTGGTCATTGGTGTCATCATCAGTGAATGGCGACCCAAGTTTTTGAAAAAATCTAAACAGCAAAATTCACCATCACGATAAATCATTGTAGTGGTTCTTTCTTCTTCAACATCATACAGGGCTGATAATATTCCACTGTTGGCATCGGATCATAAAATGGATGCAATAAGGCTTTCCACTGTTGATACTCAGCCGATTTGCGAAAACCTTCGGTATGATCTTCAAGTTTGTCCCAAAACACCAATAAAATATAACGATGTTCATCCTGAATATTTTTGATCAATTGCACCGCATTTAAACCTGTCATTGGATAAATAAATTCCTTTGCCTGTTGAAATGCAACTTCAAAAGCCTGACTTTGCTCAGGCTTAATCTGTAAATGAACGTGTTCGATAATCATAATCAATGCTCTAATATTTAAATCGGCAAAGCACGGTCATCATTTAAAGCAATAATACCTCGAATCGCCCGATACACGATCCACACCCAAGAGAAAAACAATACAGCGCCACAGAAAATGGTTGCGCCTACTGCCACACCTGCAAAAGCATTGACATTATCCGTGGTAAAAAATAGAAAAATAAACGGTACAAATGCCACAACTGTCCAAATCAAATACCACCAAAAGGTACGAATTTGCCATCTAAAATGACTTTCATACATCGTGCCACGCACATCATTCAATTTGACATAGTTAATAATCAAAGCGATCAGCGCCAAAATCCCTGCTGAAAAAATCCCAATAATATAAAGCACATATAAAATCAAAGTCAGAGATTTACTGTTATTTGTGTCAACATAATTATTCATTGCAATCTCCTCAATACAGGCAGCAGCTCACTTTAAAACTTAAATACATTTAGCGGTGAAATAAGCCATAAAATCAATAAAATATTCAAAAATATAGTACAGAAATATATCTTTCTAAAGGGTTGTTTTTGTGTTTTATGTCGTAAGCGTTGCTGTGCCAACCATGCCGCAGGCCAACCACCCAAAAATGACAAAATATGCAATGTATTTTCAGGCACACGGCGATTGCCCAATTGCGCTGCTTCTTTGTCTTGTGCATAAAACCAATAGCTCATGACATTCATCAGACTGATCAATAATAAGACCATACCATTGAGCAATCCAAATACAGTTAATCCTGCTAAAACAATAATATAAGCAATAGATAAAATCTGCATCGGTTGTAGCTTTTGTGCTGATTTGGATTGATTTTGTGGTGTTGATCTACCACTTTTTTGCGTCTGTGAGGCTTTCAAATAGCTGACTTGTGTCGCTTTATAGCGCCCATTCGCATCGACCTGAACATTATATTCAAGCGCACAACCCAAAATCGGTCGTGGACCTTTTTGTGCAAAGTCTTTGATATGTAAAAATACTCGACCTTTGGCTTCATCATTAGGTTGGATGAATCCATAACCTTTATCATCAAACCATTCGACTAAACGTCCTTGATCACGCATTTTAACTTTCCTGATTTTGGGTGATTGCAACTTGAATATTAATTTAAGCTGTTACAAATTTTAAGCGTTCAATTAACATATTACGCATCTCGGCAGGATTTTTCTGCAAAATATCATCGCCTGTCCGCCCTTCCTCAGCATTCATCTGCGCCACTTGTAAACGCATCATCCAAAAACGCCCTGCCGCCATTGCCAAATACAATTCCAAACACGCTTTTTCATCTGCGGTTAAAGGGCGTACCGTTTCATAAGCATTTAAAAAGGCAATCGCTTTGTCTTCATTCAACGCCACATCAGGATATTCAGTACAAAAATCATTTAAGGTAATCGCAATATCAAACAACAACTCATCACGATTCAACTCATAAAAATCTAAGATTCCTTTGAGCTGATCGCCATCAAATAAAGTATTGTCACGGAACAAATCCGAATGAATAAAACCTTTGGGACGATTTGGATACATCATCGTTAAAGCTTCATACAGTCCCAACAAATTATTCAGCAAGGTTTGATCTGCCATGTCCAAGGTTGGGCGAATCTGACGGGCAACCTGATACCAATAATCATGATCACGCACACTGCTACGGGTCAATTCAAAATCTTGTAATGCCACATGCATTTTCGCTTGGGCAATGGCTATCGCTTCAGCTTGTGCCAAACTCGCAGGCATCGGATGTTTGCCCATCATGCGTGGTGCAATCTGAGCAGGCTTGTCTTTTAAAATTTGAATATATTGCCCATCACATTTTAAAGGAACAGGCACAGGTAGCCCTTGTTCAGCCAAACGCTCCAAAATCGGAATAATTTCCCCTGCCCCTTGCGCATCCATATTTTCAAACAAAGTCAAAACGAACTGCGAACCATCCGCACAGACGATAAAATAATTGGTATTTTGAATACCGCCTTGAATCGGATTCAGCTCAATCACCTCCAATCCATAAGGTGCTGCGAAAGCTTGAACTTCCTGTAAACTCAAAGTGGTATAAACCGACATACAAAACCTGCGAAAAAACTTACATAAGTTTGATAGAATACCCTCTCTCAGGTTTTAGGTGTAGCACCTACACCCTTCAGTTTCATAATCGGCTGTTATTTTTGGAAAAAATTATGCTTGCTAAACGTATTATTCCTTGCCTCGATGTAGATAATGGGCGTGTGGTAAAAGGTGTTCAATTCCTTGATATCCGTGATGCAGGCGATCCTGTCGAAGTAGCGCGCCGTTATAATGAACAAGGTGCAGATGAAATTACCTTCTTAGACATTACAGCCACCTCAAATGGTCGTGATACCACTTATCGTACTGTAGAGCGTATGGCTGAAAGCGTATTCGTCCCATTAACTGTGGGTGGCGGTGTACGTAAAGTTGAAGATATTCGCTTATTACTTAATGCAGGCGCAGATAAAGTCAGCATCAACTCAGCAGCCGTATTTAATCCTGAATTTGTTCAAGAAGCTTCACAACGCTTTGGTGCGCAATGTATCGTGGTCGCAATTGATGCGAAAAAAACAGGTGAAAATAAGTGGGAAATTTTCACCCACGGCGGTCGTAAACCAACAGGCATTGATGCGATTGAATGGGCTGTGAAAATGGCTGACTTCGGTGCTGGTGAATTACTTGTGACTTCTATGGATGCCGATGGCACCAAAGCAGGTTATGACATCGGTTTAATGCGTCAAATCAATGACCGTGTGACCATCCCAACGATTGCATCAGGTGGTGTCGGCAATTTACAACATTTAGCAGATGGTATTTTACAAGGTGGTGCGGATGCAGTATTGGCTGCTTCTATTTTCCACTTTGGTCAATATACTATTCCCGAAGCGAAAAAATATTTAGCAGAACAAGGCATTGAAATGCGCCTTTGATCTGTAATCAGTCGCATGATGTCACAAAAGAGTGTTCAATGAATGCTCTTTTTTTATTCTTATGTTGAATAATAACCAATATGTGGATTGCCAGTTTTATTTTTGCTATTGCTTTGCTTTTCATCAATCATCAAACAAATCAGTATTTTAAATGTGCTCATAGTTTGCCCTATGCATTGTGTTCTTTTCTCATCAATGGGCTTTTAGTCACAATATTTATCTATTTTTTAATACAACACAATGCAAATTATTATGAAAGAGCATTGAACTCACCACAACAAGTCAAACAATGCGGACACTTTATACAACAACATTCTCAAGAGCGTTCCCCGTCATCGAGAGGCAGCAGTTACCCAATGATTAGCTATGAATTTCAAAATGATCATCAAGAAAAATTTATATTTTCTGATTCGATACTATTATGTAAAAATAATCCTTTAATTGCTCAACTTCAACCCAAGCAAAAAGTTTGCTTTAGTTATTCACCTAGATTTACCGATGATGACAATCATCCTTTGCTGACTCAATTAGAAAATAATGAATCACATTAAATACATCAATATTACTATGCACATTAAAACTGAGATCACCGCATGAATGAACTGTATTATTTTCTTCTGATTTTCGGCATAGTTTTACTTTTTAGCATCCTACAGCTTTTAAAAAGATATATAAAAAATCCTTTAATCATCTTTGTCACTTTTCCATTTATAGGCTTGCTGTTCTTTGCTTATGTGACTTTTTCAGAATACAAACTTAAACAATATTACCAAGATGCATTTAAAAGTCCTGAGCAAATTAAATACTGTGGTTATTTCACCCAATATGTCGAACTTGAATATCAAAGTCGCCACTCGATCCTCAAAGAAACAGCTGTTTTATTTCAATATCGTAGTGATCAAACATTTCTATTTTCCAAAGATACACGTACTTTAGAAAAATTTCCTACAATTGCTAACCTAAAGCCAATGCAAGCGATTTGTTTTCAATTTACCACGCGTTATAAAGATGAACGAAACCGTTATATTTTGACTGATTTCTATATTCAATGAACAAAAAAAAGGAGTCATGAAGACTCCCTATAAACCGAAAAAAGAAACTACAGCGCATAGATTCATCGAAGATCATTCGGTAAGTTAAATTTACGCTGAATTGCATTGACAATATTGACAGTAGAAAACTTTTTTTATGACAATTTGCGACAAAATACTTATTTCCCACTAAAAACCATCTCATTTTTTCATCTTATGACAATTTCACAACCTCATTTTCCACTTTCAGCTGTTTTTGTTGTACCCATTTTACAGGGAAAAATGTCTCTACCGTTTTAGACAACCATTGTGCAGCACTTTGCGGCAATATTACGCCTAAAGGATTTTGCTCTTTCAAATCAGCTGATGACACCACACGTGTACCTAAAATATAGTCAAACCACGGTTTAGTTACACACCAGTTGGCATCCTGATTAGAGTTCATATGATGATCATAATGCCAAGGAATTTTGCGTTTTGCCCATTCAGGCTCTAAGTGTGCACGACGATGAATATAATAATAATTACATGCACTATACAACGATGCAGCCACCATACCTTTTGAAATAGGATAAAAAATTAAACTCGCAGCACCCGCAACCACTGCCAATGAAATGATTTCATTGCGTGTACGCCAATTACTCAACCCCTCCACATAACCATGATCATGAAATGTCGTTTTGCGCACTTCACGATGATGTTCCCAATGTGATTTCATACTGCGTGGTACAGGGCTAAAGCGTGCTTGTCCTGTTCTGTGTGTACCATGCAAAATATATTTATGTGCGACCCATTCGAAACCATTGGCAAATATAATTCCAGCAATAAACCCCTTAATCATGTGAGTTCTCCTCAAATTTTATTCACATACTAGGGCAGTTATTACAAAAGATATTGACCTTTTATATGGCATTATTGACAAATTACGACATATTTTTACTTTTTGTTGTACTTAACACGCCCTCTCTTGTTCAATCCATAAACAAGTTGTATAAAGCAGCCTTATACATATTAAAACCTTTTTTGAAAATAAAAATGATGTTACAGCTTAAAGACTATTCTGGGACAGTTTATGGCGGTTTAGGTCAGCTCCTCTACGTCTATGCTCAGGCAAAAAACTTAGAAATCTCCGAAAAGCTACAAAGTGTCCAAAATCTTGAACGCTTTGAATTTCAAGTTTGGCGTGAACTTTTAGATGAAATTAATGCTCAAGTACATAGCCCTGCTCTGGGTTTAGAGATTGCAGAATATGTGCAGCCAAAACATCTTGGTGTCATCGCTTATATTACCCAGTCCTGTGATACTTTAGGTGAAGCACTAACACGTTATTATGATTTTCATCGTTTAATTTATGATGGTGGCCCATTAAAAGTTGAAATGAAAGGTGATTTTTTTTCTGTACGTTGGGAAGTCCTGCCCGTACAGCTAACCACCCAAATTACTGATGAAATTGCTTTAGCGATCTTAGTAAAGTTTTTAAGAATTTACATTCAGATCGAATATATTCAACTTGAATGCGTTAATTTCATTCATCCTGCAACAAAGCATCTACGTGTTTATCAAGATTTTTTTAATGCCCCTATCAAATTTTCTCAACCTCGGGTCGAGTTATTATTTCCCTTACAGCTTTTATCTGCACCCTGTAAAAACCCTGATTCAACATTACAACAAATCATGCTCCAACAAGCACAAAATTTACTGGAAAATTTACCTAATACCACGCAGATCGATGAACGTCTACAACAAAGTATTTTAACAGGACTACAAAAAAATAATTATCAAATTGAAACAATTGCAGCCAACTTACATATGTCTGTACGTCAGTTACAACGCCATTTGCAACAACAAAATACAACCTATCAGGAACGTGTCCAAGAAATTCGTCAACTACTTGCAGCTCAGTATTTGCAAGACCCTCATTTGAGTTTACATGAAATTGCAATACTTTTGAGCTATTCAGAACAAAGTGCTTTTCAACGTGCATTTAAGCTTTGGTCAGGTTTAACTCCGCATCAATGGCGAAAGCTTCATCTGGAAAAGTAAATAATATACGTATATTTTTATTAAAGTGTGATATAAATCACAGTTTAAATATCTTAATTCAGTTTCAAAAAACAATAGGTAAATGAAATGAATAAATACTTAGCAGAATTTTTGGGAACATTTTGGCTCGTTTTTGGTGGTTGTGGTAGTGCGGTATTGGCTGCAGCCTATCCAGAACTAGGTATCGGATTTGCAGGGGTAGCATTGGCTTTCGGTCTAACAGTCCTCACAGGTGCATATGCTTTTGGTCATATTTCAGGTGGACATTTTAACCCTGCGGTCAGCGTAGGTTTATGTGTTGGTGGGCGTTTTAATGCGAAAGATTTAGTGCCATATATTATTTCTCAAGTCGTTGGTGGTACTTTAGCTGCGTTCATTTTATATATGATTGTACAAGGTCAAGCGGGCTTTACAGGTGTTGGTGGTTTTGCAACAAATGGTTTTGGTGACTTATCACCTGGTAAATATTCAATGGTTTCAGCGTTAATCATTGAGATCGTCTTAACTGCTTTCTTCCTGATTGTCATCATGGGTTCTACTGATAAACGTGCACCTGCGGGCTTTGCACCCATTGCGATTGGTTTGGCATTAACACTAATCCATTTAATCAGTATTCCTGTAACCAATACTTCTGTAAACCCTGCGCGTAGTACAGCCGTTGCTTTCTTTGCTGAAACAGGTGCATTAAGCCAAGTTTGGTTGTTCTGGGTTGCACCAATTGTTGGTGCGATCATTGGTGCGATTATTTATAAAGTTGTTGGTGGTGAAGAACAGAAATAATTTCTCTATTGATACGATCAAACCTGCTTTGTGCAGGTTTTTTCTTTTATACAACTCTGACTTGCTGGAACATCCATTTTTTATTCATTTAGAGACCTATGAAAGTCGTCTGAAATATAACAAATAGACCATATCATTGCATAAGACAACAAAAAAGGCTTGAATCCTTATAGATTCAAGCCTTTCGACACTGCTTTGGTGTGCAGTTCTTTGCAATGTGGCGGTGAAAGAGGGATTCGAACCCTCGAAACGCTATAAACGTTTACACACTTTCCAGGCGTGCTCCTTCAGCCACTCGGACACTTCACCAAGGCGAGCGATAATAACTAAAAAAAACCATTCTGCCAAGTTGAAACAATTGATTTAGAGCAAAAGTTTTTTGGCAGTGATATGATTGCGAAAAAATCGTGTCTACTTTATAGAAGACGTTTTATGCAAAGCACTGCGAAAAAAACGGCATTACCTGCCATCACCCTAGCTGCACTTGGTGTTGTATTTGGGGATATCGGAACCAGCCCCTTATATGCTTTAAGACAATGCTTTTTAACCGCACATCTAGCGATTTCAGAAGCATCAGTGCTAGGAATTTTGTCCCTGATCTTTTGGTGCATGATGCTGACCATCAGTTTCAAATATGTCACCATTATCATGCGTGCAGACAACAACGGTGAAGGTGGGATCATGTCACTACTGGCATTGAACTTACGTTCTAACCGTATTGCAGACAATAAAAAAATCTATCTCATCGCTCTAGGCTTTATCGGTGCCTCACTATTCTTTGGTGATGGCATTATTACCCCTGCCATTTCGGTACTCTCAGCAATTGAGGGTTTAAGTATTGCCACACCTGTATTTAATAAATGGCTTATGCCACTAGCTATCGGGATTTTGACTGGGTTATTTCTTGTACAAAGGCATGGTACTGGTACGATGGGAAAATTTTTTGGTCCAATTACTTTGGCGTGGTTTCTCTCGATTGGTATTATTGGTATTTGGAGCATTAGCCAAACTCCATTTGTTTTAACCATGATGAGTCCACATTGGGCTTTGAATTTTATTTTCCATCAACCTTATGTGGCTTTTTTAACGATGGGTGCTGTGATTCTAACCATGACAGGTGGTGAGGCACTGTATGCTGACATGGGGCATTTTGGGCGTTTACCAATTAAGTTGGCTTGGTTTACAGTTGTCCTTCCTTCTTTACTACTCAATTATGCGGGTCAGGGTGCATTGTTATTACGTGATCCTACTGCGATTGAAAACCCATTTTATTTATTAATTCCTGAATGGGCACTGTACCCAATGATTGGCTTAGCCACTGCAGCGGCGGTGATTGCTTCTCAAGCAGTCATTACAGGGGTATTTTCTATGGTGAATCAAGCCATTCAACTGCGCTATTTACCCCGTTTAACTGTGCACCATACTTCAGATGTAGAACAAGGACAGATTTATTTACCATTTATTAATTGGGTATTATTTATTTCAGTTTTGATTCTGATTTTATTGTTTGAAAATAGTGCCAATCTCGCCAGTGCTTATGGTGTTGCTGTAACCATGACGATGCTGTGTGGCACAATTTTAATTTCTGTATTGGCATATGGACTATGGCGTTGGCCATTGTGGAAAGTTCTACTCTTTGCTGTACCCTTCTTATTGATTGACTTTGTTTTTGTTGCATCAACTTCTTTAAAAATCGTTGCGGGTGGTTGGGTGCCGATTTTGATTGGTGCGATTGTCTATACGATTTTAATGACATGGAAAGATGGGCGTGAAATCGTGTATGGCAAATTAGAAAAAGAAGCTTTGCCGCTAAGCCTCTTTATTAAAAGTGTAAGCCTAAGTAATGAAACGATTTATGTGCCAGGAGAAGCCATTTTCCTCACAGGCAATACCAATATTGTGCCCCATGCGATGTTGCATAATATTAAGCATAATAAAGTCTTACATGAACGTAATATCATGGTTACAGTCATTACTCGTGATGTACCTTATGTGACTAATCAAGAGCGGATTCGGGTTGAGGTGTTAGATGAACGCTTTCAGCAGATATTTGTTTATTATGGTTTTAAAGATCAACCGAATATTCCTGTAGCTTTGGAACAGGCTTATGGTCAACTTAAAATTCCGTATGACATGATGCAGATTTCATTCTTTATTTCCCGTGACCGATTGATTCATACCATTGGTGATGGTATGGCACCGTGGCGTGAAAAATTATTTATTTCGATGCAAAGAAATACCAGTCCAGTGAGTGATTTTTATCAAATTCCTCCAAACCGTGTAGTGGAAATGGGCAGTCAAATTGAAATTTAACTGATTCATCCTGTCATTATTTTCAAGAAAAGCCAAAGTCGATGTACTTTGGCTTTTTTATGTATTTTTGCTATCTAAATTAAAGCTCGAAAATATGATGAATCAAATCAAAAGCTATAAATCACATTTTATTTATCTTATATAAATTAATGCGACATTTTGTGTCGCTAAGACATAGATTCGTTGCAGGTAAACTGCCATAATTTCGAAACTCGTTTCAAATCCAATAACTGCACAGATCAATTTAATTAAGCAATGCATTTAAAAGATCATAAAAATATATCAATACAGTTTCATCATTTGAAAATTGTAGAAGATTTATTCAATTGAAAACTCAGTACATTTCTTTCTCAAAGTTAGCCTGATAAGCTAATTTATACTCAAGTGATGGTCTATGGCTCGTAAAAAACGTCGTAATCGAAGTACTAATTTAGGGAATGATTTGTTGAATAATTCAGTGGTGAAAGTTGTTTTAGGTTTGGTTGCGACAGGTAGTTTTGCAATCGCATTTGGTCAAGAAAAAATAGCCCAATTTATCCCTTTTGTTGGTTCAAATTCATCAACATGTTTACAACAATTTTATCGAGATGAACCACCTTTTTTAGTCAAAGACAGCTTACAAAAAAATAGTTATCCCTTATGTTTTAATGGCTTTAATGTCATGTATTCAGGGGTATCCAAAACACCTTTATGGACAGCTGAATATTTATCACCCGCACGTTTAAGCCAAAAAATTAAACGTGAAGATAGCTTTCATGAAGAAACGCGTGTGAGTCAAAGCCATCGTGCATTATTGTCTGATTATAAAGCTTCAGGTTATGATCGAGGGCATATGTCACCAAATGCCGATATGCCTGATAAAGCCTCACAATATGACAGCTTTTCATTGGCAAATATGGTACCGCAAGCACCAAAAAATAATCAACAAGTTTGGCGTGAGTTAGAAGAAGCGACACGTGCCATCGTGACCAAACAAAAAAATGATGTTTATGTCGTAACTGGACCTGTATTTTCAGGCAAGAAACTAAAAACGATTGGTCAGGGTGTGATTGTACCGACTGCGGTATTTAAAGCGATTTATATTCCTAAACATGGCATTATTGGTGCATATTACGCACCGAATGATAATAGTTTAAAAGTACAAATCGTCAGTGTTTGTGCTTTAGAAGAACAATTGGGCATTAACCTATTTCCGCAATTGACTGAAGAGCAAAAGCGTAATACTTACAAGTTACCTCTGACTGCAACCCAAGTCAAAGCCACCAGTAAAATTGAATATTCACATTGGGATGCAGAAAGCCAATGTGCACCAAATGTATCAAATGATCAGCTCAAAGCTTTACAAAAACAATTCCAGCCTGAAAAGAGTCAAAGTGGTGCAGCACCATCCACTAACACATCACCAAAAGTTGATGAGCAAACCCAAGATGCTTTGGTGAAACAATTGGTTGAGGCATTATTGCAATATTTATTACAAATTTTGAAATAATCTCACTCGCTAAAATGAGAAAAGTGCTTATACTTTTCTCATTAAGTCACACGAAAAATAAGAGAAAAATATGTTTAAAGCTTTTGAAAATGGTACAGAATCTCATTCTATTCATGATTTAACCTTAGAAAATGGCGAAGATCGCATCAATATCTATGGGAATTTACAGATCGCTAAAGATCAAGACGGTTTACAAGCTGCAAAAATTTTACAAACTTATTTCAATGACATCGTTAAAGTATTGGAACAAGAAGCTAATTTACCTGAGAAAATAAGTACGGAAACCGAAGGAGAGGTTGAAAATCCATTTTTATAATAAATAATGTTCACTTTAGCCTAGAGTTTTTCTACCTAAATGGTCACTTCAAATCACAATAAATGCTTTTATTCAGCTTAACGAAAATGACCATTTCAACGAGTTTTGCTGAAAGCATTAAGTCAAATTTTTCAATGTTTTTTGAATAAAACTCAATAAATCTTGAAACAACGAATGCCATTCATCCGATGGTTGTTCAGACAATGAATGCCAAAAAAATTGAAAGGCTAAACCACCATCGTCTAAACAAAAATGTGTCCATCCATCTGGTAAATTTTCATATACATTACATAAAAAGACTGACCAATTCGGACCTGCCTCCTTTGGAATATGTACACCTAAATATTGCTTAATACTCGCTTTCTGAATACCTGATTCTTCAAATAATTCACGTAATGCTGCGACCTCTAATGCTTCATTTTCCTCTACAGTACCTTTAACAATTTGAATACCTGCCAAAGGATGACGGAAAACTAAAATCTGTACATCACCATATTGCTGACGTAAAACAACAGGCACAACTTTGCTAATGGTCATTTTGGAGATTTTCCACTTGATAATACATTAAATTTTTCATTATACCTCTGCAATTTTCCTGTACACATTGTTCTAAAATACATGTATTGCATTAACATCCATTTTTGTAATCCGTTTCGTACAAAATCTGAAGTTTTTGACCACTTTCTCTTTTTTGTCTCTTTGGATATTCTAGATACATAAGGAAGCAGGAAGTTTCCATATAACAAATGCCTATAGGGAACATGGCAAAGACTCATCAGGGATAGATGACGTTTATGGATGAATAATAAAAATTCAGTAATAAATGAAAATATACAAGTAGATACTACAATAAACAGATATTAGAAAAGCCCCGATAGGACATCGGGGCTTTTTCAATGATAAATTTTTTATAAACACATTTAAAATCAATTCAATACTTAATCATAATGTAAGAAATAACGTACATAAATTACAGAAAATATCCTCTGGTGAAGCATTTTAAAATTGCTTATTCTAGTTGTTATAGGGAACAGGAAGTTTCCCAGACATAAAACAACAATAAAGCGTCTGAGCATCAGGAACGTGAGATTCGACAGGAGTCAGATCTAACTCACTAATACGAAAGAAACCCCATCAGGACGATGGGGTTTCTTTTTTTATTACCGAATATCTTAGGATGCTAAACTTTTTAAATATGCCACAACCTCTTTATTTCCAGCCATTTCAGCAAGCTCAAGTACAGTATATTCAGATTTAAAACTAAGATCAGCACCTTTTGCGACTAACAGTTTTACAATGTCTAAATGATCATTCTCTGCCGCAGCATGCAATGCACTATAGCCTTCATCATCTGCAGTATTTACATCAGTACCCTCAGCAAGACATCTTTCGACTTGTTCCAAATCACCTAAAGATGACCAATACACAAGCTCTGGAAGATGCAGCTCTTCATCATCTTCGGGGATTGGGGAAAATGAATTTAATTTCATCATAACAACTCAATGTTCAGAATCTTTATATTATGGATTCATTTCGAGTAAAGCAACGTTCAACTTTTGTTATACATTAAGCAGTGCAGATAAAAGAAAGCCCCCTTACGGAGGCTTTGATTTTCAAAAATCTGAACTTAAGCTTTAGCTGCCGAAGCTTCGCGAATCTCAATTTTATCAGTGTCATTATCATGCATAATCAAAGCAACAGCGATTGCAGTGATTAACACAGGCAGACCGACTGCCATGAAATTAAAATGAGCTGGTAAATTCATACCCAATAAGCCACCGATTAAGATTGGACCTACAATCGCGCCCATACGCCCAATCGCTGACGACCAACCAATCCCTGTCGAACGAATTGCCAACGGATAATACTGTGCTACATAGCTATACAACAACATTTGTGAGCCGATTGATGCAGCACCTGCTAAGAATACTAAAATGTATAACAGGAACTGATTCGATTGGAAGCCCATTAAGCTCATCACAATCGCACCTACAATGCCTAAACACATAAGTACAGGTTTTAAATGGAAACGATCTGCAAGAATACCACCACCCACGATACCAACCACAGCACCCACATTCATCACCATCATGAACATTAAGCTGTTATCCATTGAATAACCTGCTGCCATCATTAACTTCGGCAACCAACTGCTCAATGCATACATGGTTAATAGACATGTGAAGAATGCCAACCAAAATAAAAGCGTATTGGTTGCACGTCCACGACGGAACAAACTCACCACGTTAGCAGCTTCTGGCACTTCAACTTTAGGCAATGTGAATGTGGTATTGTCATTTACTGATAAATTTGGCGCCAAGCGACGTACAATGCTACGCGCTTTATCCTGTTTATTTTCTTTGACAATAAATGCTAAAGATTCAGGTAAAAACTTCCAAATTACAGGCAATAAAAATAATGGAATCCCTGCAATAAAGAACATGATCTGCCAACCAAAACTTGGGGTAAACCATGAACCTAATAATGCAGCCATTACACCACCAACAGCATAACCACTGAACATCGTTGTTACTAAGGTACTACGCATTTTTTGCGGTGCATATTCAGAAGTCAATGCCACCAAATTTGGCATTACCCCACCGATGCCTAAGCCTGCTAAAAAGCGTAAAATTGCAAATTCAGTTGGATTTGAGGCAAAACCACCTGCAAAAGTTAAACCACTGAATAGCACAATACAAATCATGATGACTTTTTTACGACCAATCTTATCCGCCAAAGAGCCGAAGAACATCGCACCAAACATCATCCCTGCGAGCGCAGTACTGGCAAGCATACCCGCTTGCATCGCAGTTAAGCCCCAATCCTGCATTAACAGTGGAAGTACCACACCATTAATTGCTAAATCATAACCATCAAATAAAATAATCAATAAGCACCAAGCCACTACATTGAAGTGAAACGGGGTGAATTTCGCCTTATCGACTACAGAATTAATATCTATGTTTTCCATTGTCATCGTTCTCATCTCCCATGAGTACTTGTCCGATATTTCAATTGAATTTTTAAGTAAAATTCAAGGATAGGAAATATACGCAGATCGAATTCCATGAACAATTAGACAAATGGATAATACAAATTTATAGTGATATAAATATTATAAATATATGTTTTGTAATATTTAATCAATACAACTTCATTCTCAACATACGATTATATTTTTGTTATTGGTAATTTATGTTTAGATATTTTTATCATAATAAATATAAGTTTTTATTGAGCTATTCTAAATAGTTTTATCTTTTCCATTTAATTTTCTTCCATATAAAAAACACCCCCAACAATTAAGTT
>NZ_LQXQ01000056.1 GCF_003268395.1 Acinetobacter sp. CFCC 10889
TCTTAAATTCTGAGATTGAGATAGGTGGGCTAGGTAAAATATTTATAAAGTTTTACTTAAAGCAAGTACGACAAATTGTGTTTATCTTGCATCATAAAAATAGGTTTGCTATTTTTATTCCTCAGGGCGCTTAGCTCAGTTGGTAGAGCGTCTGCCTTACAAGCAGAATGTCGGCGGTTCGATCCCGTCAGCGCCCACCAAATTTATGTTGTAACTCAAAATCTTTACTTGAGTAAAGTACCATTGCAGCGGTAGTTCAGTTGGTTAGAATATCGGCCTGTCACGCCGAGGGTCGCGGGTTCGAGTCCCGTCCGCTGCGCCATTTATATTAAATCCTGAGATTGAGATAGGTGGGTTAGGTAAAATATTTATAATGTTTTACTTAAAGCAAGTACAACACATTGTGTTTATCTTGCATCATTAGGAGAACCTGAAGAAAGATCATAAATTTTTCTCTAGGGTTCGGACAAATCCTTAAAGCAATGCTTTAAGTTTGTTTATCCTCACTCAGGGCGCTTAGCTCAGTTGGTAGAGCGTCTGCCTTACAAGCAGAATGTCGGCGGTTCGATCCCGTCAGCGCCCACCATATATTTTCTGTTATATATTTCTAGTTGTTTTTCTTTCCAAATCTTTTCAAATTCCTGTAATATATCAATATAACAAATTTAATTATATTACGAAAAATATGCGAAATCCTTATCAGCGCAAGTCTGCGTCAAGTACCCAAAAATCCTCTCTTTCTGCTGATGAGCAATATCTACACTTTATTGAGACAATTATCACTCAAACAAAAGTATACGCACTTTATGATGAGGGGTGGGCGCTGTGTTCAACACCTACAGGTCAGCAAGCATTTGCAGTCTGGCAAAGTCGTAGTTTAACGCAGTTATTAATCAAAGATAATTGGGCACGTTATTCGGTTCAAGAGATTGATTTAGTTGCTTTTATTGAGCAAGTTATTCCTTTCATTATTGAAAATAACACTTTACTTTCAATCAATTTAACACCTGAGGGGCAGAATATTCTAGTATCAGGTGCAAAATTTTTAGTGGATATGAAAAAATATTTATATGCTTTATATTTAGAAAAACCAGAACTATTTCAAAATAATCGTTTACCTTTACCACGTAAAATCAGAATTCATAGTCAGTAAGTTTCTGTGATGATGCAATAAGATGATGAAGTGACCTTATTGCATTCTAATATTCTTGTAGTAGCCATCCACTGAAGTAAGCAAAGTATTCACGTAACCATGCGTTATAACGTGTTGCAAGCGGTGTTTCAGCACTAAGAGTTACAAAGTTGTGATAACCTTGTTTTCGTGCAATAGCCGCTGCACGTAGTGTATGAAAATCACTGGTGACAATAGCGATTTTAGCGTTTAGGTCGAGTTGATGTGCTGTTAAAATTTTCTGGCTATTTTTTAGGTTCAGTGCAGTACTGGTACTTTGATCTTCTTTTAAAATTTTTGCAGCATTGAGCTGATATTTTTCTTGTAAATAGCCTGACATGGATTCAGCTTCGGTGATGCTTTCGCCATAGTCCAAACCACCACTGACAATGATCCATGCTTGTGGTTGTTGTTGTGCGACATCTGCTGCGGTATCTAAGCGTGATGCGAGTGTGGGTGAGGGACGACCTTGAATAATGCCACTACCTAATACAATGATGGCATCAACTTTTGTTATTTCTGTGTTTGATTGGGTTTGTTGATGTAAATAAACAAAGAAAGCCAATAAACTTACTGTCCATAAGCTAAAAAGTGCCCATCCAATTTGCCAGAATTTTTTGAGTTTTAAATTTTTTTGTAGAGCATTTTGAATTTTTTGATAAAAAATGACATAGATTAGAAAAAATAGACCAATGCCAAAAGGCAGAATTGTACCTAAATGGATTTTATTTTGTAAAATAAGGATCAGGCCATCTAAAAATAAAATTAGACCTAAAATAAACAGGAAAATACGCAGTAAAATGGAAAACTTCATTTGAGTAATCATCATCATTTTGAATAAGATTGGTTGTTATTTTAGCAAAGCCTTCACTTTTTTAGCGTTGAAATTGTAAGGTGAATTATTGATTGCAAAATAAAAAACCGAGCAACGAGGCTCGGTTTTTTTATTTGATAACTTAAAATGACTTAATACACATCACGTTTATAGCGACCATTTTCACGTAATTGGTTGACGTGTTCTTCACCTAAAATGTCGATCAATGCTTGGTCAACATCACTCGCCATACCTTGAATGCTACCACATACATAGATTACAGCACCTTGCGTAACCCAAGTTTTTAGCATCTCTTGTTGTTCACGTAGCTTATGATGTACATAGATTTTCTCAGCTTGATCACGTGAAAAAGCCAAATCCAAGCGTTTAAGCATACCTGTAGTCTGCCAAGCTTCAAGTGTTTCTTTAAAGAAGAAGTCATGAGCTTGTTGACGCTCACCAAAGATGAGCCAGTTTTCAGCATAACTTGCTCGTACACGGCTATGGATCAAGCTCATCAATCCTGCAATCCCAGTACCATTACCAATACAAATAATCGGACGATTGTCATCAATTAAATGGAAAGATGGATTGGTACGAATGCGCATTTCAATCTGGTCATTAACTTGACAATGTTGGGTTAACCAACCTGAACCTAAACCAAGTTCACCTTGCGTATTGGCTTGTTGGCGTACAACCAAGCGTAAAACTTGTTGTGATGGAATACTTGCAATTGAATATTCACGCGTTGGAAGTACAGGCAACTGTTCAAGTAAATGCTGCATGTTGGTAAAGGCTTTAACATCAATATTTAACTGACGGTTCCACAGCGCTTGTTGAATATTTTGTTGCTCATTGACTTGTGTTGTTGCTGAAATTTGGTGCTTTTGTAAAAAGGCATAAATACGTTCAACACTATTTCCTGTTTGGATTTCTGCAATATCACCAGCTTGCCAAATCACTTCATGTTGAGTTTGAAACTCTAGATTGTAGGCAGGTGCACCAACACTATTTGGATTAAGCAATTCTTGTTTTTTCAATGTCCATTGATCAAAGACTTTTGCGATGCTCATATCACCTAGTTCAAGTTGACTGTTTTGGGCAAGAGCAGCTGTCCATTTCTCAATATCTGCTGCATTTGCATTGTCAACTTCAATGGTTTTAAACATGGCTTGAGCATGATTGCGTTGTAACCAAGCATCAAGTTGATGACCAAAACTGCAATAGGTCTCAGGATATTCTTGTGAGCCTAAAGCCAATACTGCATATTTTACATGTTGTAAATCTAATGATTGTGACATGAATTTTTTAACAAAAGTAAGGGCTAAATCTGGTGCTTCACCTGTACCATAGGTGCTGACCACAAATAAAATTTGAGTTGAGTTTTTAAAATCTTCAGCCGTTAACTGTTGCAAAGCTTTCACAGTAACAGGTTGACGAGCAGCTTGTAAATTGGTTGCTGTACGCCAAGCCAATTGTTCAGACACACCTGTTTGAGATGCATAACTAATTAGCCATGGTGTAGCATTTGAATCAACTTCAATAGGTGTGGCATGGTTACGTGCAGCCAAAGTCAATTTCTTTTGTTTACGACGTTTGAGGTAGAGCATCCAACCTGTTACAAAGAACAACGGCATACATAATGATGCTAGAACCACTAAGAACTGGTAGATCGGACCGAAGAAGCTACCGCGATGTACAGGCAGCATGCTGCTCATGATTTTTTCATTGAGCTTTTTATCTGCATAAAGTTCGATTTTTTCGATTTGGTTATTTTGATAATTAAAAGTTGCTTTGTTGCGTGCACGTTCATGTTGTGGAATGGCATCTACAAAAGATACTTCCATTGCACCATCTGCTTTTTTTGGAGTGGACAAGGTAATAGAAGAATATTCTTGTTTAAGTTGTGCATTAAAACCTGTCCAAGTTTGTGTATAAGCAAGTGTAATTTGACTTGGATCAATTTTGGTTTTTTCTCGTCCTTTATCTTGCCTATTTGCATCTGTTCGACCTAGATTTTCAGCTTTGTTGTGTGCTTCGGCACCAGCATGTTCACCTTGCTTAGGTTTAGTTGCGCCTGCTTGCATCTCGGGTTGCGGGCGATCTACGCCTAAAACTTTAAACATGCCATTGCGCCACCAATCATACGACCAATACAAACCTGTGACAGCTAATAATAAATAGAAAATAACAACCCAAGTACCTACAACTGCATGTAAATCCCAAAGAAAATTACGTCCTTTAAGCTTAGGTTTGATGCTGAACCATTGTTTAAAAGAATGTTTTTTTGGCCAACGTAGATATAAGCCACTGAGAATGAAATAAATCAAAATCAATGTACAAGCACCTGTGATCTGTTTACCCACAGGTCCAACTGTTAAATTACGATGTAATTGTTGAATAAATTGGAAAAAATCCCGTCCTTTGATATCAGGCAATACTGCTGCTGTATAGGGATTAATCATCATATTAAAGCCTCTACGTGCACCTTCTTTCTCAATATTGATACTTGAACTGGCATCAGGGGCTTGTTCTATGGTGATACTATTGATCTTCATTTCAGGTTGCGTCGTCTGAAAATGTTGATAAATTTCTGCGGGTGTGAGTTTGGCTCGATTTTCTACTTGTACTGTATAGCTATCAGGGTTGAGTAGTTTTTGAATAGGTTGTTCATAAGAATAAATCGCACCAGTGACCCCCATGAGAGAGAGAATCAGACCTGCAGTAATCCCGAAAAACCAATGGAGTTGGAAAAGTATTTTTTTAAACATGCGCGTTAAGGCTAAAGGCAAAATTTGAGTGCAGCAATTATAACTGAATAAATTGTAGAGAAAATGGATTTAAAGATAATATTTATTCTCATTATCATTAAGTTTTATGGCATTAAAAAAACCTCCATACATTGAAGGTTTCTTTATTGTATTGAAATTAAATGGTTTTTGCTTCGCCTACAGCTTCTTTTAAATGTTTGCGTACAGTTTCAAACGGAAAGTTTTTGCTATTCATGCGACTCGGTAAAATATAAGCACCCTGTTGACCTTTAACTTTAAAGTTCACCAATAAAAAGTCAGGGGTGTTATACCATTCATAGATATCTTTCCAGCCAATTGTACCTACACCTTCTTGCATACCCATACCAGATGGAGCAGCCATTTGTTGACGCATGACAATACCATGAGGTTGTACACCCAGTTTGATGCCTTTAATTTCTTGTACTGGAAATTCATTCATCTTGCGTTTGACATACCATTCTAAGCCAAATTTACGCACTAAAAGATAAATGGCAACACAGGCAAGTGCTACCCAAAAAATCACAGTAGAATAATTTTTGATAAAAATTAATCCAAGTATCGACAATGCTGCAATAACGCCCATGATTGCCCAAGCTTTCGTCCCAATTTTATTGGTACTGCGCCAAATCATCAATTGAGCATGGCGTTGTTCAGTCTCAGTAACTTCATACGGCACGGGTTGTAGGGTATAAGCGTACATGTTTTTTGCAGTCATAATGTCAGTATTAAAAAATATAGAGCTGTGCAGAGTTTAGCATTATTTCAATTCAAATCGTCAGTATATTCTACCAAAATATCATTGCTGAGGGCTTAGAACCTATTCAGTATTAATTTCATTCTTTTTGGCAATTTAAAAATAAGCTATTAAATTTCTCTAATGAGGAAATTGCTATCCTAGCGACTTGGTTGAGAAGCTTTTAAAGAAATTGAACCATTACTATTTGGGTGGAAGAAAAAAGCATTTACCAATCGTGGATGTCAATGAGATATCATGAAGACTCTTTTTTAATAAAATTCGTTGAATATTGTTTTGAAAAAGCGCAAATCAGTTTGCGCTTTTTTTGTTTTTATTGGATATATTTATGAACAGGTATAGCGGACGACATGCAATGTGCTTGGACGGGTTTCAAGTGCTTGACGAGTGGCATAATTTTCACTGCTATTGACACTTTGAGTATTGGATAAACCTACAGAAGTACGTGAATGACCCAATTGAACGCCGTATTGTTCTTCAGGAATCGCAGCAGGATTGGCGATTTCATTGGCACTAAGTACAGATATTTTATAGGTTTTATTTGCACCTAATACTTTTTGACAAGCACGTTGTAATTTATCAGCATCCAATTGTTGGTTTGCGCGACCTGCCAATGTATAAGCAATTGTTGCAGAATTGGCAGTTTGATCTTCAATTTGATAACCGGTGACACCATTATATTGGCGTGGGGTTGTTTGACAAGCGCTTAACCCTAAAATAACGAATCCTAAACCTAATAATCCAATTTTTTTCATCTTTAGTCAGTTCCACACTATTATTGTTTTTAAGTATGCCATAGCTCTACAAATTTAACGATGACTGATTTGCCTATTCAAAAAATATCCATTTCAGCATGAAAGGCTGAAAACATGCTATTTCCAATTAAAAATCAACTTGGTTCATATTAAACATTTATACATGATCAGTTATTCATGTATTTTTGAGTACTTTACCTACATATATAATGATAAAAGGTTATATTTTTTGTAAAACATGAGAAAAATAAGTGACTTGTCTTTTTGTTTTTTCTAAAAAATCTAGATATTTTAAAATATCTAGGCGATGGAATAAAATTGTTTAAAGTGTGTTAAATTTAATCAAATATTCAAATATGAAGAATAAAGATATTTCACGACCACAGATAAAAAAGGGGAAGCTGATGCAAGAACATTTAACAACATATGATGTCTGTGTGATCGGTGGTGGAATCAATGGTGTAGGGATTGCAACTGATGCTGCGGGGCGTGGACTTTCAGTATTTTTGTGTGAAAAAGATGACTTGGCAAGCCATACTTCTTCGGCGAGCAGTAAACTTATTCATGGTGGATTGCGCTATTTAGAGCATAAAGAATTTCGCTTAGTGCGTGAGGCTTTGCTTGAGCGTGAAGTGTTATTGGCAAAAGCACCACATATTATTCGTCCACTACGTTTTATTATGCCACATCAGCCACATTTAAGACCCGCTTGGTTGATTCGTACAGGTTTATTCTTTTATGACCATTTAGGCAAAAGAGAGCAATTGGCAGGCTCAAATCATGTGAAATTTCAAGCAGAAAATAGCCCGTTAAAAACTGAAATTACCCAAGGTTTTGAATATTCGGACTGCGCAGTAGATGATAGTCGTTTAGTCGTGCTCAATGCATTGCAAGCCAAAGAAAAAGGTGCAAAGATTGAAACACGTTCACGCTGTTTGGCTGCAAAACGAGAAAATGGACTGTGGAAAATAGAAATCGAAAATGCAAAAGGGCGCTATAACATTCAAGCCAAAGTTTTAGTTAATGCAACAGGGGCTTGGGTGACACAATTTTTGGAAAATACTGCACATGTTGCATCTGAATATGCGATTCGTATGATTCAAGGTAGTCATATCATCGTGCCAAAAATGTATTCTGAAGACAAAGCATTTATCATGCAAAATGATGACCAACGCATTGTATTTGCAATTCCATATTTAGAAAAATTTACCTTAATTGGTACAACGGATCAGGAATATCATGCAGATCCAAATCGTGTTGAGATCACTCAACAGGAAATCGACTATTTACTTGATGTTTGCAATGATCATTTTAAAAAACAACTGACACAAGCTGATATTTTATATACCTTTTCTGGTGTGCGTGCACTTTGTGATGATGAGTCTGACCAAGCGTCTGCTGTTACACGAGACTACACTTTGACGCTGAATCATGATGTTGATCAAGCACCACTATTGTCAATTTTTGGTGGGAAAATCACAACATACCGTAAGTTGGCTGAGTCTGCTTTAGAGAAAATTCAACCATTTTTTACTAATATGGATAAAACATGGACTGAAAAAGCTATATTGCCTGGTGCAGAAAATTTACATTCAGTCGATGTGTTGGTGGAGCAGATTTTATTAAAAATTAAAGCAGTATCACCTGAAACAGCGCGGCGTTGGGCACATGCCTATGGAACACGTATTTGGACAATATTGGAAAATATCAGCCATGTTCAAGAGTTAGGGCAAGACTTTGGTTCTGGTTTGTATGCACAAGAAGTGGATTATTTGGTTGAACATGAGTGGGCGATCAGTAGTGAGGATATTTTAAAGCGCAGAACAAAATTATATCTGGATTTTACCATAGAGCAAACACAAGTCTTGGATGAGTATTTGATTGCATTACATGCACGGAGACTACAAAAAGATGTCGCATAACATTAAGAGGTCAGTACTTTGTTGACCTCTTTTTTAATAAATAAGAATGGTTTAAGTCCAATCAAAGGTAAATAAAACTCTTTTGGTATCAGGTTGATAGAACATTAAAATCCAATCTGCGCCATGTGAACAATATTCCCAACCCGCAACACCTGCAATGAAATAATAACGTTGACCATCTCGATCAAAAATATGAATTTCTTGCTCATCGGTATCTTCATTGATGCATTTTAAGTCAAAGTGTTGATCAATTGGACTGCACCAGTTGCCATAATCAACTTCTCCACCTAGTTGATCTAAAAGAGTGGTTGGTGAGTCACTTTTGTATTCCATAGCTGATGATGAAATGATTTTCCCTGTTGCTTTAAAACGTGCTTTGACTTCTAAATAATCTTGATGCATCTCTTGGCTGTGTTGTTTTAAATCTTGATCACAGTCAGGGTTTTCTAATTGGAAATAATTTTTATTGCCTAGCCATTCATACTGATTTTTATCATTTAATTGTAAAATGAACCAATTTTCATTGGCATATTGATCTGCAAACTCAATTGTTTCGCTGCCAATGTAGCATTCATAAGGTTCTATGGGATTCACTAAATGAACGTTCCCTTGCCATTGAGGATTTATGGCAGAAAGGTCGATTGAAACGAGTGGAAGTAAGTGTTTGGCTAAAAATGCACTTTCTGGGGCGAAGACTATTTCATTTTCAGGCAATAATGTTAAATAAGGTTCTGGTATTGTGATGTTTTCTATCATTTTGAATATTAATATAATTTAAGTGTTTTATCGTTATAAATGAAGGGTGTTATGGACACAATGATTGTTTTGTAAATAGGGTTGTGTCGATGATATATTTGAATGATTCATTTTAAAAAGAAGGATCGTTATTAGACGACCCTTAATCGTGATTAAATTGCTGTTCCACCCAGTGTTTTACAATCAAAAGCTGTATTAATATGTACCATTGTTCCTGTGCCAACAGGACGTACAATGCGCCAAGGCCAAAAGCCAAAACGTTGGCTAACATTATAATTAATTACAGCATTGGCTTTATATTTATCTGCGATTTGGTGTAAACGGGGATGTAAATCTGTAAAACTCCCATAAGTTCCTTTACCAACTTTAATGCGTTTAATCGTTTTAAACTCTACAGCGGGTGTGCCACTGAATAAGCAGAGTGATGACTGGGTTGGTGTGGTGTTTTCATCCGCAAAAGCGAGATTGGAGCAGAATACTAAACTGACACTAATTAAAATTATTTTCTTCATGATGATCCCCATTGGTGATATTTTTTAAATTTTTAGGTGTTTCACTTATAATAAAAAAGACCGCAATTGAGCGGTCTTTAAAAATCTCTCTCAATCCCTCTTTATCAAAGAGGAAAATGAACGAAATTAAGCAGATTTTTTAACAGCTTCTAAAAGCTCATCTTGACGAGTTTTGAGCGCTTTAGGTAAACGATCACCAAGTTTGTTGAATAACTCTGTGTGGCTCTCAAGTTCTTTGATCCATTGCTCTTTGTCTTGTGCAGTTACAAGATCAAATTGCTCTTTTGTGAAATCAGAACCAGTCCAATTTAATTGTTCAAAAGTTGGAACACGACCAATAGGTGTATCAACAGCAGTTGCACGACCTTCACAACGGTCAATGATCCACTCAAGAACACGCATATTTTGACCAAAACCAGGCCATACGAAGTTGCCTTCAGCATCGCGACGGAACCAGTTTACATTGTAGATCCCTGGAAGTTTGTTGCCTGCAGCTGCAGCTTTTGCACCAACTTCTTCACCAAGCTCTAACCAATGAGAGAAATAGTCAGCCATGTTATAGCCAGCAAATGGAAGCATTGCGAATGGATCGCGGCGTACAATACCTTGTTGACCAACAGCAGCAGCCGTTGTTTCAGAGCCCATAGTTGCAGCTTTATAAACGCCATCAACCCAGTCAAAAGCTTCTGAGATTAAAGGTACAGTGTCTGCACGACGACCACCGAAGATGAATGCAGAGATTGGAACACCTGCTGGATTTTCCCAGTCAGCATCGATAGATGGGCACTGACCTGCAGATACTGTGAAACGTGCATTTGGATGTGCAGCTTTTTCTTCGCCAGTATGTGCTTGACCTTTCCAGTTAGTAAGATTTGCAGGTGCTTCTTTAGAAAGACCCTCCCACCATACTTCACCGTTGTCAGTCACAGCAACGTTGGTATAAATCACGTCTTTATGCAGTGTTGCCATGCAGTTCGGATTAGTCTTAGTATTGGTACCAGGTGCTACACCGAAGAAACCAGCTTCAGGGTTGATTGCATATAAGCGACCGTCTTCACCTGGTTTGATCCAAGCAATATCATCACCTACAGTTTCAATTTTCCAACCTTCATAACCTGCTGGTGGAATCAACATTGCAAAGTTAGTTTTACCACATGCAGAAGGGAATGCTGCTGCGATATAATGTTTTTCACCTTGTGGATTAGTCACGCCAAGGATCAACATGTGTTCAGCTAACCAACCTTGTTGGCGGCCCATAGACGATGCAATACGTAAAGCCAGGCATTTTTTACCTAATAGTGCATTACCGCCGTAACCTGAACCGAAAGACCAGATTTCACGAGTTTCTGGATAATGAACGATATATTTTTCTGGGTTACAAGGCCAAGCAACATCTTTTTGGCCAGCTGAAAGTGGTGCACCTACAGTATGTACGCACGGGATATAGTCGCCATCTGTGCCTAAGACATCATAAACAGCTTTGCCCATACGTGCCATTTTGCGCATGCTTACAGCAACATACGGAGAATCAGTCAATTCAATACCGATGTGCGCAATGTGAGAACCTAAAGGGCCCATAGAGAAAGGAACAACGTACATGGTACGACCTTCCATTGCGCCATCAAATAAACCGTTCAAGCGAGTACGCATTTCAGCAGGCGCTTCCCAGTTATTTGTTGCACCCGCATCTTCTTTATTTTCAGAGCAGATGAAAGTACGACCTTCAACACGTGCTACGTCAGAAGGATCAGAATTCGCTAAATAAGAACCAGGATGTTTTTCTTGGTTTAGTGCTTGCATAGTGCCGTTTGCGATCATCAAGTCAATATAACGTTGATTTTCTTCGTCGCTTCCGTCACACCATTCAATTTTTGCAGGTTTAGTTAATTTAGCAATTTCTTCAACCCATGCAATGAGCTTGGGATGACGAACGAATTCTGGTGCGTTCACTTGGGTCATGGTGAGGCCTATCTCAAAAGTGTACAATTGTGCTGTACAAAATAAAATCTAAATGAAAGATGATCCATCTAGATTTAAGTATGAAAAAAAAGTGGGCGTATTAAACCATATATTCATAAAAAAAATAAGACTAAAGGCGTAAAAGATACCAAATGTAATATTTGTATTAAGTTTATGATTATTAAGTTTAAAGTGTTATTTTTGCTTCAAAAATAGACGTATAATTATAAGTGATGTATGTTATTTTTTATAAAAATGTTTTTTAATATCAATGATTAGGCTTTGAAATACGATTAAGAACTATTATTGATTAAATAAATGGTATTAATCCGAATTTTACATAAAGGTACTTTTAAATGTTTAAAAAAACGACAAAAATAAAGTACTTACTCAAAAAACAAATAATTTATGAACGATCAGTTAAAACCATTGTCACTTATTTATAATGAAAACTCAGGCTTTCATGCGCGTGACAAAGAGCAAATCTATGAACAAATGATGACGATTTGGACAAGTCATGGTTATGAAATACAAGTTTTTGATCTTAGTTCAGCCGTGAATATGCAAAGTTTGTTGAAAACGATTTTTGAGCGACATGCAAAATATGATGACAAAGGTGTAATTGTTGCAGCGGGAGGGGATGGAACTTTAAATGCTGTGGCTTCACAAATGATGCATCAAGCGATTCCGATGGGAATTTTACCTTTAGGTACATTTAACTACGTTGCACGCGTGTTGAAAATACCGCTAGATCTTTTGCAAGCAGCCAAAGTGATTGTGACAGGGCAAACACGTGCGGTGCATGTGGCATGTATTAATGATCAGATTTATTTAAATAATGCCAGTTTGGGCTTATATCCATTATTTATTAAAAAGCGAGAAATTTATAATAAAAAATGGGGGAGATTTCCCTTGAATGCTTATACATCAGGATTGGATGTTTTAATTCGAGATCGAAAAGAATTAAAACTAGAGGTGGCTGTGGATGGGAAAAAATATCCTGTAAAAACACCTTTGATTTTCTTCGGGAATAACCAATTACAGCTTGAAGAAATGAAATTAAAAATTGCCAAATGTGCTGAAGTAGGGTTGGTTGCAGGGGTCGTAATCGCTAAAGGAGATAAACGGACTTTATTTAAGACGCTATTTCAAACTATTCGTGGAAAATTAGAAAAAGCTGATGATGTTTATAGTTTTAGTGCAGAGAATGTGATCGTAAATTCACAAAAACCGAAACTGACAGTGGCGTTAGATGGTGAAATTGTTGAGATGAGTACACCTTTGAAATTACATGTTGAAAAAAATGCGTTAAATATGATGGTGCCAAATGTTACTACATCTTTCTGATTTGCATTTTGGTACCGAAAGATCCGAATGTATTCAGGCAATCCAAAAGTTTTGTGTATTACATCGACCAGAAGTGATTGTGGTCAGTGGAGATGTAACACAACGTGCAAAATTAAGTGAGTTTTATCGTTGTAAACAGTTTTTAGAGTCATTACATACGCCTTATATCGTGATTCCTGGTAATCACGATATTCCTTTATACCAAGTTTGGAAAAGGGTTTTTCATCCATTTACTTTGTATCAACTATTTTTTGGGAGTTTGGAAAAAACGTTGTTAACAGAGCATTTTTATATTGTAGGGGTGAATAGTATTCGTCGACGTTATCATACACGTGGACATATTTCTTTAATGCAGATTGGGAAAGTTGCCAAATTATTAGAGAGTGCGCCTAAAGATAAATTAAAAATAATCACTACACATCAGCCATTTTATATTGAGGTGACAAGTAAACATTTTAAAGATCGTCCTGCTTTGGCAACTTTAGCAGCAAAATCATGGGGGGAGCATGGAGCTTATGCCATTTTACATGGGCATTTACATCAAGCAGCAGTGAATGATCTCAATCAAACTTTTAAGCTACATCTTTCCCATCCTTTGTATGATGTGATCGCAGGAACAGCTACATCAGACCGCTTACACGGTGCAAACCCAAATGGTTTTAATGTGTTACATATTGATGGTTGTTTTGAACATTATATTTTTGATGAAAGTTCAAAAAGCTTTGTCAAAAAAGCGACTTAGTCATCAGTTCTATTGTATTTGAGTAAAAAACAACCAAATTAATTAATTTTTTTTGTATTTCCCCTTGAAGCGTTTTTTTCCATCCCCACAAAAGTGTCATATCAAAATTTTGTTGATGACCTAGGAATAAGAAGTCATCTTCATCCCACAATCAATGACATTTTTTACAATGTCGATGGAGTTAGAAATGAGCAAGATTCGTCCTTTACATGACAATGTCGTTATTCGCCGTGTTGAAAAAGAAACTAAAACTGCAGGTGGTTTGATTCTAAGCACTTCAGCAGCGGAACAACCAGCTCAAGGTGAAATTCTTGCTGTAGGTAATGGTAAAATTACTGACAATGGCGTTCGTGCTTTAGATGTAAAAGTAGGCGATAACGTATTGTTCGGTGCGTATGCAGGTACAAAAGTAAAAGTTGATGGTGAAGAACTTCTTGTGATGAAAGAATCTGACATTTTAGCGGTACTTGAAGGCTAATTTAGACTTTTGTTCTCTTATCTTGATTGTAAAAATTAACAATATTTGGAGTTTAGCATGTCAGCTAAAGACGTAAAATTCGGTGATTCAGCGCGTTCAAAAATGATCGCAGGTGTAAATGTCCTTGCAGATGCAGTAAAAGTAACTTTAGGCCCTAAAGGTCGTAACGTTGTGATCGACCGTTCTTTTGGTGCACCACATATCACTAAAGATGGTGTGACTGTTGCAAAAGAAATTTCTCTAAAAGACAAATTTGAAAACATGGGCGCGCAACTGGTACGTGAAGTATCAAGCAAAACCAATGACATCGCGGGTGACGGTACAACGACTGCAACTGTACTTGCACAAGCAATCCTCAATGAAGGGATCAAATCTGTAACAGCAGGGATGAACCCAATGGATTTGAAACGTGGTATTGACCTTGCAGTTAAAGCATTGGTTGCAGAAATTAAAGCAACTGCAAAACCTGCTTCTGATACCAAAGCAATTGAACAAGTCGGTTCGATTTCTGCAAACTCTGATGAAACTGTGGGTAAACTCATTGCACAAGCAATGGAACGCGTAGGCAAAGAAGGCGTAATTACAGTTGAAGAAGGTTCAGGCTTTGAAGATGCGCTTGACGTGGTTGAAGGTATGCAGTTTGACCGTGGTTATATCAGCCCATATTTTGCAAACAAACAAGATACATTGACAGCTGAACTTGAAAACCCATTCATTCTTCTTGTTGATAAAAAAGTCAGCAACATTCGTGAATTGATCGCAGTATTGGAAGCAGTTGCTAAAACAGGTAAACCACTTCTTATCATCGCTGAAGATGTTGAAGGTGAAGCGCTTGCTACACTTGTCGTGAACAACATGCGCGGTATTATCAAAGTATGTGCAGTGAAAGCGCCTGGTTTTGGTGACCGTCGTAAAGCAATGTTACAAGACATCGCGATCTTGACGGGTGCGACTGTGATTTCTGAAGAAGTGGGCATGACTTTAGAGCAAGCGACACTTCAAGACTTGGGTACAGCGCACAAAATCACTGTTTCTAAAGAAAATACTGTAATCGTTGATGGTGCAGGTGATGCAGCACAAATTGCTGAGCGTGTAACTCAAATTCGTGCGCAAATCGAAGAATCAACTTCTGAATACGACAAAGAAAAACTTCAAGAACGTGTTGCTAAATTGGCAGGCGGTGTTGCAGTGATCAAAATCGGTGCTGCAACTGAAGTTGAAATGAAAGAGAAAAAAGACCGTGTTGATGATGCGCTTCATGCGACTCGTGCTGCGGTTGAAGAGGGTGTAGTTGCAGGTGGTGGTGTTGCGCTTGTACGTGCAGCGAAAGCACTTGATGGTGTAAGCGGTGCAAATGATGATCAAAATGTAGGTGTAAATATTTTACGCCGTGCAATTGAAGCGCCATTACGCCAAATCGTTGCCAACGCAGGTGATGAGCCTTCTGTTGTGATCAATGCTGTGAAAAATGGCGAAGGTAACTTCGGTTATAACGCTGCAACTTCACAATATGGCGACATGCTTGAAATGGGTATTCTTGATCCAGCGAAAGTAACTCGTTCTGCACTTGAACATGCTGCATCTGTGGCAGGTTTGATGTTAACCACAGAATGTATGATCACAGATATCCCTGAAGACAAACCAGCAATGCCTGATATGGGCGGCATGGGTGGTATGGGCGGCATGATGTAAATTCATTCAACTCCGTATTTTAAAAGTCGCATTATTTGCGACCTTTTATTTATTTTTATGTTTTATCGCTAAGGTTGTAACTGTTTTTAGGTTAATTTTTTATAAAAATAGAGTTAAATTCAAGTGAAAATTTAAATTTAAGAAGCCTTTTAAATACTTACAAGAAGGATCTTCTTGTATTGGATTAAATTTTAGTTTAAATTATATTCATAAGTTTGAAATAGATTAAATTATATAATAAAAATGAGGTGCCCTTTTGGATTTGCTCGAACAAGATATAGAAAACCATTATGCTTCAATTCATAAAGAAGAGTTAAAACATCTATACGCAACTATAGTTGAAAATTTCAATGTGATTAAAAAGCTACAATTAGAAAATTTATCTTTAAGATCACAATTAGAACAATCTATTCATCATGTATCTAATTTAAAAGATCATCAATTAAATCATTGATAAGTTGTTGTTGTTTTAAGGTTAGACGTTGAAACTTTTCATCGATCATTGATACATGGTTGGTGTTTGCTAGTGTTTGCTAGTGTTGGCTGAACTTGTTGTTCACCAAATCTTAACCATTCACTACTAACTCTTAGCCAAATGGCTAATATTTGTAATTTTTCTTGACTTGGAATGGCATGGCCATTGAGCCAGTTATGAGTGGTCTGGGTGCTTACAGGTGAGTTTGAGTATCTAAGATTAAATTCTTTCGATAAAAAGGTTGGACTAATTGGAAAATTGAGTTGTTCCAGACTTAATTTTAACCGATTACTGAAGGCTTTTTTTTCACTAATTTTGTTCATAATAAAATGAAAATTCCTTTAATAAGTTGATTAATATTTAAGGTGGAGTGGGGTGAAAATTTCTATTAATTATAAAGAGATACGATATAAGTGCAAGTGTTTATATACAAAAATACAAACAATAAAAAACTGGAAAATTGTCATTATTTATTAGTGGTTTAATTTATCCAAACATGAAAAAAATAGCACAACATATACAATAATATTTTAAAATTAAATCAAGTTTTGATTGATAAAAAAATAAAGCACTATTAGAATCTTCAAGGAAACATAAAAATGTCTAACTTCTACAATAAATACTTATTAGAAGTTAAATATGCTTGAACAACGTTGAAAAATATTCAGCAGGATTTATATATGAAATTAGTAATGAAAAAAACTTCACTAGCACTTGCGATTGCAACTTTATCTAGCGCAACAATGGCAATCGATAGCTACCGTCCAGCAGTAGATGAAAAATTAGGGTCATATCAACAAACAAGTGGTACTGAAGATTCAAAAGGTAATCCACTTACCACTGAAACAGCAAATAGTGATAAAATTGAATCAGCTACAGCAAAAGTAGCAGGTAAAAAAGTTGAAGATAATGGTGTTAATTATCAACAGTATACTTATACAGAAACACGAAAAGGTAATTTAGAAACAGATACTACAACAACAAATGATAAAGTAGCTGATGCAAATACACAGCTAAGCCGTTCAGAAGTTGTTTCTCAAGGCACAAAACAAAGTGGTTTGGTTACACGTACAGCCAATACTCGTGTTGAATTAAATGACAAGGGTGCTGAAGTTGCTGGCTCTGAGCAACGTACAAAAGATAGTTCTTTTGCATTCAATGCTGATGATTTGGCTAAAGTGAATAATGCAATTAAAGAAAGCTATTACAGCAAAAATGTGAGCACTGCTTATGTTGCAGCTGATAGCCGTGCAACGACTGAAGAAACTCAAAGCAAAGAAACCAAATTACGTTCTGAAGCTAAACGTGATGCAAATGGTAAGGAAATTGCAGGACAGTTTATTAGTACAGGTACTGTAGCATCTGAATATAATACTAAAGATGAAACGTTCAAATCTAAAGCGAATGCAGCAGGTAAGGTTGTTAGTCAAGATGCCGCAGGTCGTTTATCAACTTCTGAAACTAGTTCAACGGCTGAACGAGTTTCAACGGATTACGCACGTAATGAAAAAGGTGAAGTTGCGGGTTATAGCTTAACTGCTGATAAAAAATATTTAGATGAGTCTAAAGTCGTTAATACGAAAACAGCATCTACAAGCAAAGATACAACTTATGATCAAGTTGCTGCATTAAGCGTAGATACAAGTTCAACATCTAAAACTGATGAAACAGCGACTTCACTATTAGATAACTTTAATTATGTGAATAACTCAACCGAAACTAAATCTGATAAAGTTTATAAAGATGGTTTGAGTAATCTAGCTTATGAAAGTTCTTCAAGTTCTACAACGCACTCAACAGATCGTGAGTTTAAAAAGAATGAAAAAGGCGAATATGAATTAGCCAATGGCAAGCCGGTTGTTGCTTCTACTACAGTAACTGATACATCAAATGAAGAATTTGACTCAGCATATCAACCAACTCAATATGCTTCAGGTAAAAACCAAGGTAAAGATTATGAAATCTTTAACAATGGTATTAGCACTCGTGCTACAGATTCAGCAGTGCAAAAATCTGTAGATAAGTCATCTTTTAGTGAAACAAAAACCTATGCTGATGGTTTTGTTGCACATGATAAAGCGACAAAAAATGATTCTGCTGACTATGCGCGTAGCCAACAAGAAAACATTGAAGTAAATCGTGTATTAGTTGATCAAGCAACTACAGATAGCAAGCAATTAGGCAAGTTAACACTTGGTTCGGTAGTGACTAAGCAAGGAACTGATGCAAGCTTTAAGGCAGGTACTGTTGCTTTAACAATTAATGATTCTTTAAATGATCGTCCGACAAACATTGATAAAGCTGATGGTACTGGAACGCATATTAAAAATGATGCAATTTTCATCAATAAAGATGCAAATGGAAATATTATTTTAAATCAAGGCGAAGAAATTACCGCTGACCAAATTCAATCTTGGAAAGATGAAAATGGTAAAATACGTCATTATGTTGTTATCGGTCAAGACTTAGATGGTAACGATATCCGTAGTGAAGTAACTTATACAGGTGGTACGGCTGGAAGTTCTACAGCAGTTACTGTTGATACTGCTGAAATTAAGAAAACAAGCAAAGATTTCCAAGAAAAAGTTGATCATAATGCAGCAACTGTTTATGACTTAAATGCTAAGCAAAGCTCTGAAACTGCAACAACTTCTAAAGATGGTAAAACTGTTTATGAATCAAATAAAGATTCTAAAACAGAAACTGTCAAGCTATATGCAACAGGCAAAAATGCTTTAGCACGTGAAACAACTCAATCAGAATCTAATGAAAAAGTAGAAACTCATTTTGATCGTGATGAAGAAGGTAATTTATTAGTTGATGCAAATGGTAAAGCTGTAGTTGTTGGTATTTCTACTGAGTCAAGTTCTGCAAATGCTGCTTTACAGCAATATCAAGCGGGTCAAGAGAAAGTTTGGAGTACAACTTCAAATACAACAGAAAATAATCAGTTTACTGACGCGAAAGGTAATGTTGTAGCATACGATAAATCTGATAACTCACTTGCAGCAACTCAATATGCTGAAGGTAAGAATGATCTTGATCGTACGATTGTAACAACCGGAAATGCAGCAGTTAAAGGTGCTAGTCAGCTTGAAGTTAAATCTAATCTACATGGTGTTGATGTAGATGGAAATGATTTAAATACAACTGGTGGTATTTTAGCGAAAGACCAATTTGGTCAAAATGTTCAATCACGTGAAGAAGTTAAATCTGCGATTGTAGATACAGTATCTGAAGCGAAAGCAACTTCAAATGTTGATGAAAAAGTATATCAAACTGGTGCAGTAACGTATAAAAAGTCTGAAAATACAACATTAACAGGAACAAATGTTGTTCATGATGATCAAATTGGAAATGTTGATAGTAAAACGACAAGTGATGTAACACTTTACGCACATGGTCAAAGTGATAAATATCGTGATTCTGTAAAAACAACTACAGAAACAGGTAGTGGAAAAACTTATGAGCTAAATGCTAAAGGTGAAGCAGTTGTTAAAGATACGTATGAATATACAGATAACGAAAAAACAACTGCTGTAAATTACCAAGAAGGTAAAAATGCGTTAACAAGTTCAAATGTTACAGAGTCTAATGGTACTCAAAAAATTGTCACTGATGCGAGTACAACAGCTTCTAAAGGTTCAGCTAAGACTGAAGATTTAGTTTACCAAGCAGATCAAAAAATTGAAACAGAGAAAAAAGCTGAGTCAACTTTTGAAACTGCTGTAAGCAACAAAGATAAGTCTGCTTATACATATACTCAAGCAGCGAAATCACATGAAGTTGTGAATAACACTGATATGGGCTTGTTAGCATCACAAGATGTGAAGCAGACAAACACTTCTGAACGTACAGAAGCATTAAAACAAACAGGTACTGATGGTAAAACAACTGATGTAAGCATTACACGTGGTAATGATGTAACTCAACGTACTGATGAGAGCGTAACAGCGAAAGCTTATGGTTCTGAAACCAATACAGCAGCTGATGGTGTGAAAACTGTTGTTGCTAAAACACAAACTTCAGTATCAGATAAGTTTAATACTTTTGAGTCAGATACCATTAACCGTACTGAGACTAAAGTTGCAGCAGACAAAACATCTACAGCAAAATCTGAAACACGTGTAGACAATGTTCAAGGTATTACTTTAACAGAAGAAAAAATTACAACTGATGCTGCTGGTAAAGCAACAACTACAGTTGTAGGTTCTACTTCAATTAAAGCAGGCGAGATCAAAGTTGGTGATGTTACAATCAATGCTGATAAAGGCTTAAATGCTGGTAATAAAGTCATCGGTAATGTTGCAAATGGTGTTGTAGACTCAGATGCTGCAAACATGGGTCAGGTTCGTTCATTTGCTTCTGATTTGAATCGTCGTGTAGATGATGTTGAAACAACAGCTTATCGTGGTATCGCAATTGCATTGGCTGCTCAGCAACCAGTTCCAAACATCCAACCAGGTCAGTTTGCTGTATTTGGTGGTGTAGGTCATTATGAAGGTGAATCAGCAGGTGCTTTAGGTGTAACTACAGTATTTGGTGATGGTCGTACATCTCTAAGTGGTGCAATCGGTGTTGCTGGTGGTAGCGAAGTTGGTGGTCGTGTAGGCGTTTCTTATGTGTTTGGTGGAAAATAATATTTTCTAATCGAATAAAACATAAAAAATCTCGCTTTATGCGAGGATTTTTTATTTAGCTTTTAAATGTTAGTTTTTAAAAATAGTACTGACTGGTTAAAGTCACTGTTTATAAAAATAAAATAATGCACCAAGTCGTAAAAATAATTGTCAATGCAACAAATTGTGCTGCACTGCCCATATCTTTGGCATTTTTGGATAACTCATGTCGTTCTAAAGAGATACGATCAACAACAGCTTCTAAAGCGGAATTAAATAATTCAACAATCACAGCAAATAAACACACTGCAATCATGATCGCTTGCTCAACTGCATTAATATCTAAGAAAAATGTGATCGGAATTAAAATTGCATTTAAGCCAATAATTTGTCGAAAAGCGGCTTCATTTTGAAAAGCGGT
>NZ_LQXQ01000057.1 GCF_003268395.1 Acinetobacter sp. CFCC 10889
GTATTTAAAAATGTCAAAATCCAAAAATACTTTTTATATTTCAAATAAATGGGATTAAAATAGGAAATTTATATGTCAAAGCTTAATTTAGATGCACTAAATGAAATTGATGGGGTCATTGCAGCAGCCCTAGTTGATAGTTCAAGCGGTTTAGCGCTTGCAACGATTGGTACAAGTTTAGATTTAGAACTTGCAGCAGCAGGCAATACAGAAGTCATTCGTGCAAAGCGTAAAGTTGCAAATGCACTACAACTTAATGATAAAATTGAAGATATTTTAATTACTTTAGGCAAGCAATATCATTTATTACGCCCTTTAGATCGTAACGATGAATTATTTTTATATTTGGTTTTAGATCGTCAAAAATCTAATCTCGCAATGGCTCGTCATGAATTACGTGCTTTTGAAAAAGAACTCGATTTTTCTTAAAATTTGACTGCCATCACTGTGTCTGTGATGGCAGTTTTTATTTCATTCATTTTTATCTGTAGGGCTATTTTTTAATTTTGTTGCATATTCAACACCATGCTCTTGTAAGTACTCACGAATCAGTTGGCGCACAACTTGTGAAGGTGTAATATCTTGTTGGTTACAGAGTTCTTCAAAAGCTTTTTTCTTGATCGGATCAATCAAAATGGTGAGTCGAGCAGTTTTATTTTCCACGACAATTCCTTTTTAAGTTTATTATCATTTAATTATTATAAAAATTCACTAAAAATATGATGAATATCACATCATTATTTAAGTTTATCTGATAGTTCATCATTACGATGACTTAAATAACGACAAAAATTTTAAAAATACAAAATTTAAACAAGCTATATCGCATTATATTGAATTGAAAGCATCCAAAAATCAACGCCTTTTCCCTCAAAAAATCATGAAGTTTGCTAAAATATTCACATTTTCAAAATCAATCATGGTTAAGTTATGCGTGCGTTATTACAACGAGTTCTAGAAGCCAAAGTCGTTGTTGATGGTGAAACAACGGGGGAAATTGAAAAAGGCATTTTAGTTTTTTTAGGTATTGGCAAAGAAGATAATCTAGAAAAAGGTAAAAAGCTGATTGATAAAATTTTAAAATATCGCTTTTTTGATGATGAACAAGGCAAAATGGGCTGGAATGTTAGCCAAGCAAATGGTGGAATTTTATTGGTTTCACAATTTACCCTGATGGCACAAACCCAAAAAGGTTTACGCCCTGATTTTGGACCAGCTATGCCACCAAATGATGCCAAAACCTTGTATGAACAATTAGTTGGCTATGCACAATCACAGTTTAACAATGTACAAACAGGTATATTTGCCGCAGATATGAAAGTACATTTGGTCAATGATGGACCCGTGACATTTAATTTGGAAGTTGAATAATTAAATCTAATCATGGAGAGTTTTTAAACTTTCCATTGCACTCTGCTCATTCTACACAGTCATAGTGATGTGTGCAGGAATAATAATAGGTTCTTTCTCTATCGTATTTTTTCACCTATATTTTGTGTTATAGATCGATAAATACAAGGATTGCATTATGAACAAGAATAAATGCTATAACATCAGCCTCATCGCATCATTGGGCATATTGATGAGTGGTTGTGCGACGACATTAATCAATGATTTGCATGGTCCAGCCCCTATACAAAGTACAGTAGAAAAAAGGCAGAAAATTTTTTCAGATCAAATTATCAGTTATGGTATACCTGCAACCCCGATCAAAAACCACGAATACGCCATCGCCATGGCAGGCAAAGAATATAGTTATCTTATTCAACCTGCTGATAGCTTTAAAAAAACCTTATTTCGTGATTTTTTTAATCAGCTCGATACTCAATATTTGGCATTTACGACACCCAAAGAAATGAATGATGATCCTTCAAAAGCCAATAGCATTCAACAGCTATCTTTTGATATAGAAAAAAATAAAATCAAACAAACACTCATGTTTATTTTTATCAAGCCTATGGCGAGTTTAAAAGACAATGAACAAGCCAAAATGGAACAATTTCAATTTCAATGTCATGTAAAATTGATTGAACAAAAAAGCTATTTAACCTGCAAACAAAACATCACTGTAGAACTAACAGTAGCAACAAAAGCTCAAAATACGCACCAATTGGCACAGCAGTTTAGAACACCATTAACTTTTGATTTTTATCAACTCGACACAAGCCATCAATATAATCTCAAAAAGCTTGCTTTAGCACCCTTTTACCCACTCACGGTTACCTATGACATTCTAAGCATACCTGTACTTGCCGGTCTAGCTTATATGGGTATTGAGGGACCTGCCAATAAAGCACTTGAAGGTTTATTCTGATCAATCATTACAAAATATAGCCACAAAAAAACCCTCTTATCGAGGGTTTTAATTTCTTAGAATGAACGACCTGTTTTTTCTTTCAGAAAAGCACGAGCCTGTTTGATTTTATCTTTGACAGATTTTGGCACTTTCGGTGGAATCAATTTCGCCACTTGGTTAAACCATACCAATAAGCTGAAATCGCCTTCCATCTTAATGCTGCCATTTTGCATGCCTGTCATAAATGCACTTGGATCGCCTTTTACCAAAGTTTTTACACCTTGCTCGCTGTCCGCAAACTGTAAAATAAAATCAGCTTTTTCAACATTGCCTGCAACTGATTCGATTTGACCATTATTAACAATGATTTGACGAGCAACGCCTGTATCTGTGCCAATCTCAATACGGAATTGACGGTCGTGGGTCAGCTCAACAAATTTAGGACTGGTGCGTGCCAGTTGCTTCATACGTAGTGCTAAGCCAAGTACCAAAAGATCTAAAGGATCAGTACTTGCATCAACAATAGGTAACTTTACAACGGGTATTGAAGAAAGTTTCATGACATTTTAGCCTGTTGTTTTAATATAAAAAATCTACTCATCATCCTAGCATAACTTGCGATCTACAAGACAAAGCTTCAAACAAAAGTATACGCAGAAAAAAGGTATATCATTCGATATACCTTGAAAATGTCTTTTTGAATTATTTTGTTGAACGCTAAAGTCAGTTATTGTTATGAAATATTATTTTTATTCATCTTCATAAACAGGCGTATGTTCAATATATTGTCGATTCTGAATCGCTTTTTGTGCCATTTTATCTACACGCAACAACAACACTGTTAATGCACTCATCGCCACAATAATTGCAGTTAAATAACTATAAGAAACAGATAAATCAAAAAAACTTTGTACATTAAACCGTATCGTCTCTAATATGCCCCAGAACACCATTCCTGCCAGCATAAATCCCAACCAATGACGATATGGAGAAAAGAACACAGTCGCTAACGCAATGGCAATTAGACCAAATCCAATCAATGTCGCCCATGTCGCTGTTACCATAACAACCTCCGTCAAAATGAAGCCACACCATTCAAATAAAAAGGGAATGCACTACAATTTCTTTCAAGCCAATATTTATTCTTTGAGATCTTACCAAAGCTTATATTGTGCATTATGGCGATTTTTTTTCAGAAGAAAATACCTGTTTTTAGGTAAAGCGACACACTTTGTCGTGATATTATTTTGTCATTACATTTTTTTATTTTCAATTTTACATGCGGGCTAATCCTTGCCTGTCCTCACGTGTCATTACAAAAAAATACAATGATACTTTTCCATAAAAATAACTTTTTTCTATCTGCTCAATCTCTAATCTAAATGCTGAAATCATTTTTACACTCAAAGCAAAAAACACTATTTTTCAATCAAAAAAGAGCAACTTTGTGCTGCTCTTTTTCATAAAATTGACATATTTTAAATTGGTAAATTAAGCACGATTTAAATCTTTATCATGCACACCTAATAGATATAAAACACCATCTAAACCAACACTTGAAATCGCTTGATTGGCATTTTGGCGTACCAAAGGTTTCGCACGAAAAGCCACACCTAAACCTGCAATCGAAAGCATTGGAAGATCATTTGCACCATCCCCTACTGCAATCGCTTGTTCAAGGGAAATGCCCATTTTTTCAGCCAATTCCGTCAGTAACAAGGCTTTACGTGCACCATCCACAATATGACCTTTGACTTCACCTGTCACTACACCGTCTTGCACATCCAAGATATTTGCATGTACTTCATCAATACCTAATTTTGCTTGTAAATATTCAGCAAAATACTGGAAACCACCTGACAAAATCGCAGTTTTATAACCGAGTGATTTCAGCGTTTTAATCAAACGCTCAGCACCTTCAGTGACTGTTAAACGTTCTGCAATTTTAGGAAGAACAGAAGCATCTAAGCCTTTAAGTAAAGCAACACGGGCACGGAAACTTTGTTGAAAATCAAGCTCACCTTGCATTGCACGTTCAGTAATTTCAGCAACTTGATCCCCCACTCCTGCTTCGATGGCAAGTTCATCAATCACTTCTTGCTCAATCAATGTAGAGTCCATGTCAAAACACACTAAACGACGATTACGGCGGTAAGCGTTGTCTTCTTGTACAGCAACATCAATGCTCGACTCCGCAGATAAACGCAAACATGCAGCACGCATTGCGGCAGCATCAAGCATTTGTCCACTTAAACCAAACTGGACACATGAACGTTTGGGTTCACTTTCCTGTCCATTTCGCTCTGGTCGACCTGAAAGTCGAGTAACAGTTTCGATGTTGAAACCTTGACCAGACACAATATTTGTTACTGCTTGTAAATGTGCAGCAGTCAGTTCAGGTGCTAGAGCCGTTACAATATAACGGGTTCTGCCACCTTCACTCACCCATTGATCATATTCCGCACCTGCAATCGGTTTAAAACGAACGGTTAATCCGATATCGTGTGCTAAAATAAGGATATCTTTCATGGCTAAAGCCGTGGCGGTTTGGTCATCTGACGAAACCACGATCCCTAAAGTCAACTGGTTATGAATAACTGCCTGCCCTACATCCAATATTTGCAAAGAATGTACGGACAACACTTGCATTAATCGAGTAAACTGATTGGGTTGGTCAGGTCCTAAAAATGATATAAGAATGATTTCTCGCATGAATTGACTCGGGTCTGAGCTACAACTATTGTTAGAATCATAATCGAAATCGAATATTTTTTCTTTGGAAGTTTAAGTTGAATGCGCCGAGACAAGGGCTATTTGCTAGCCTACTGATTATAAGTTTTGCTTTACATACCTTTTTATTGGTAGTTGCAACCACTCATCAACTCAATGAGAACCGTGCAAGCCAAGGTCAACTCATGACCAGTCAATTGGTTGCAGACAGTCTTACAGAGCTTGAACCTGCCAATACAGTCTCTTTGGCGCTGTTGGCAAATCGCTATGCGACCAATCCAAGCGTAGCATCGATTCGTATTTTAGATTCACAAAAACAAGTGCTTGCAACCAGTGGCTTGGCAAAAACTCGTCAAGGTGAAGTCTTTGTCCGTGACGCACTACAAAATGAGAAAAAAGTCGGTAGTATCGAAATTACACTGATCAAACCCAGTATTGGTGAGATTTTAAGAACACAATGGTTAGCGATTTTATTTTCATTCATTCTACATGCGTTGATTTGGCTGGCTTATCGTGCGATTGCTCGTCCAACACGCAGTGAATTTTTAGCTCGTTTAAATAAAGAAGCTCGCTTAAAACATGAAATTCAACAACTCATGGAAGCTTTAGAAGCTGAAAAAGCGGATAAAACCTTAGCCATTGCGCAAGCAAAACAACAAGTGAAACCAAAACCATTAAAAGTTGAGTTACCTGTTGAATTTAACAAAGAACAAGCTGCGATTGCTTTAAATATCCAATATTACGACCCGAAACAGTTAATGAATACGGTCAACCAATCTGTATCTGTACCATATTTTAATTTATGCCAAATTTTCTTAAATAAAAGCATTGAATTATCAGCACAGCATTTCAAACTTAATTCTAAAGACTTTGTAATACATCAAGAATTTAATCAACAAGGTTCTTTAGTCACTGTGGCTGCGGACAAACCAAGTGCAGCGCATTGTATTTTAATGATTGGTTCTGTGTTCCAACTTTTATCTGATGTTTTATATAAGCGTTACCGTGAAGACAAACGTTTTGTATTACAAACACGTTGTGCTGTCACTACAGATGTTGAGGCGATGCAACTTGATGCGATGCAAGCAGCGGATCGTTTAACCCATCATTTGATTGCTAAAGAAATGGCATTGTATTTAAGTAATGACCTACTCAAACAAATTGGTGAAAATTACCAATTGGTTTCTATGCCAAATCCAACCAATGTCCTGACACGCCATGCCTTCATGATCAATGGAATGAATGCTGAGTCAGCCGAACTTGCACAAAACATTCGCACTGAAATTTTAAAGGGTAAAAAGAAAAGTGTTACACCTCATGAGGTAAACCCAATCTCAGCATCCTAAAATGCTTTCAGATGCAACTTTAATATTGTTATTCCATAAAAGCACTTTGATTTACAAGGTGCTTTTTTTACGCATATACATTTTTTCAGAGATAAAAGATAAAATTTAGCTAAACAAATGTTGAAAGATTAAGCGAAATTGCCATAAAAATAACAGCACATGCTTTTCATTTCCCTATAGCCTTGTGTATAACTATGTTTCCCAAAGGAATGTGATAAGCATAGGCAAACCACCACAAAACACGGTAGACTATGTCACAATGAATTAAATGAAAATGTCACATAGACAGATAAAAAAGGTGAAGCTTGATGCCGCTCAATACTGTTGAAGAGCTTGTAGCAGATATCCGTGCAGGAAAAATGGTTATCTTGATGGATGATGAAGATCGTGAAAATGAAGGTGATCTCGTCATTGCTGCAACCCATGTACGCCCTGAAGACATCAACTTTATGATCACCCATGCACGTGGGCTGGTCTGTCTAACTTTAAGTCGTGACCGCTGTAAACAATTGGATCTCCCTTTAATGGTTGATAGCAATGGTGCACAGCACGGTACAAACTTTACTTTGTCCATCGAAGCTGCTGAAGGCATTACGACAGGTATTTCTGCTGCGGAACGTGCGCATACCATTCAAACTGCGGTTGCAGCACATGCTAAACCAACAGATATTGTTCAACCTGGTCATATTTTCCCATTGATGGCGCAACCAGGTGGTGTACTGCACCGTGCAGGTCATACTGAGGCAGGCTGTGACTTAGCACGCTTAGCAGGACTTGAACCTGCATCTGTAATTTGTGAAATTATCAATGAAGATGGCACGATGGCTCGTCGTCCTGACCTAGAAGTATTTGCCGAAAAGCATGGCATTAAAATGGGCACCATTGCTGATCTGATTCATTATCGGATGACCAATGAGCAAACCGTTGAGCATTTAGATCAACAAGAAATTGAAACTGAATACGGTACATTTAATTTGCATCGTTATCGTGAAATTGGTAATCCCGATATTCACCTAGCATTAGTGAAAGGTGAACCAAAAGACGGTGTAACCACTGTACGTGTGCATGGCTTTAATCCTGCGCGAGACTTGTTGAAACTCAACAAAAAAGATGGTGAAGCTGCATGGAACTTGGACAAAGCATTGAAAACCATTGCACACAGTGAACGTGGTGTTTTGGTGTGGATTGGTCAACGTCATTTGTCTGATTTAGGTCCTGCGTTAGAAGCCTTAACTAAGCCAAAGCCAACCAAATCGAATGCTGCACTTTCTCAGCAATATCAAACGATTGGTGTTGGAGCACAAATTTTACGTGATCTTGGTGTTGAGAAAATGAAATTGCTCAGCTCACCATTACGTTTTAATGCATTATCAGGTTTTAACTTAGAAGTGGTAGAATACATTACCGCTGATCAAGCCTAAACCATTCTACTTTTATTCGATATTCATCTGTTAAATCATTGAGGTTGCTATGGCGATTCGCCGAATTGAAGGTTTGTTACATCTCGCGAGCGAAGACCGTTACGCGATTTTAGTTGGTCGTTTTAACAGCTTTGTTGTTGAACATTTACTAGAAGGTGCAATTGATACATTGCATCGTCATGGTGTTAGCGATGATAATATTACTGTCGTTCATGCACCTGGCGCTTGGGAACTTCCAGTCGTGGCTAAAAAATTGGCTGCTTCTGGTAAATTTGATGCTGTGATCGCACTTGGCGCAGTGATTCGTGGTAGTACACCACATTTCGACTTTGTTGCAGGTGAATGCGCTAAAGGTTTAGGCGTAGTTGGTTTAGATACGGGTCTACCTGTGATCAACGGTGTATTGACTACGGACAGTATTGAACAGGCGATTGAACGCTCTGGTACAAAAGCAGGTAATAAAGGTGGTGAAGCTGCCCTTACTGCAATTGAAATGGTTAACCTGTTAAAGGCAATTTAAAGCATGTCGCAAACACTCCAAGCTACTTATGCAGCAAAACGTAAAGCACGTCGTTTTGCTGTACAAGGGATTTATGAATGGCAAATGAGCCACAACCCTGTGCATGAAATTGAAGCACGTACTCGTGCTGACAATGCGATGCATAAAGTGGATCTCGGCTATTATCATGAGTTGCTCACACAAGTGATTGCCAACCATGAAGCATTGGATGCTTTACTCGTTCCAGTTCTTGATCGTGAGATTGAAGCACTGGATGGTGTTGAACGTGCAACGTTGCGTTTAGGCGCATATGAGCTAAAAGATCATCTCGAAGTTCCGTATCGCGTTGTTTTAGATGAAGCAATTGAGCTGGCAAAACACTTCGGTGGTGCAGACAGTCACAAATACATTAATGGTGTATTAGACCGTTTAGCAACCAGCCTACGTGCAGCAGAAAAGCAACAAGCGAAATAACTTGCGGCTATGGCTGAGTTTTCAATTATCGACACTTATTTTAACCGTCAATCTTATGATGTAGATCTAGGTGTCGGTGATGACTCAGCACTGCTCTCTCCTCCCCCACAGCAACAATTAGTCATCTGTACAGATACATTGGTTGCAGGTCGACATTTTCCTTTAAATACTTCTGCCCATGCGATTGGTTGGAAATCTGTTGCTGTCAATCTCTCAGATATTGCCGCAATGGGTGCTAAACCACATAGTATTCTTCTTGCATTGAGCCTACCCCAAATTGATCATGACTGGCTAAAAGGCTTTAGTCAGGGTTTATATGATTGTTGCGATCAATTTGGTGTACGCTTAATTGGTGGTGATACCACACAAAGCCCTCATTTAACCATTACCGTGACTGCTCTTGGTTGGATCGACACAGGCAAAGCCATTTTACGCTCAGGTGCGCAAGTCGATGATCTAGTTGTCGTCAGTGGTACTGTAGGCGATGCTGCTTTCGCATTGGAGCATATCGGACATTCTTTACAACAACGGTTAGATTATCCAACACCGCGTTGTGAACTTGGCATATTACTGAAAAACCTTGCCCATAGTATGCTTGATATATCCGATGGTTTAGCCCAGGATTTGGGACATATCTTGGATGCTTCAAACGTTGGGGCGACTTTATATCTTGACCAACTGCCGTTAAGCGAGACTATTCACACTTTACCATCTGAAAAACAATGGAAATATGCGCTTTCGGGTGGCGATGACTACGAATTATGCTTTACAATAAGCCAGCAAAACTATCAAAAACTTTTGCAATTACAACCCAATGTTAAGACTACAATCATCGGGAAAATTAAGGCACAGCATGGACTCACTTTTGAAAAAGATGGCTTAGATCATCCTCTTCACTTTCATGGATATCAACACTTTGCATAAACCTCCTATTGTCTTTAAAAATATGACATGGTCTGAACGCTTTATTGTGTTCTGTGGTGTTGGTTTTGGCTCAGGTTTAGCACCCAAAGCCCCTGGAACCTTTGGTTCAGCATTTGCCTTATTATTTATCCCAATTTGGCTCACCCTTGGCTTTTATGCGTCAGTTGTAGTGATGACGATCATGTCATTGGTCGGGATTTGGATTTGTGGCAAAACTGCTGACATCATTCATGTGCATGATGATGGGCGTATTGTTTGGGATGAATTTGCAGGACAATCTATCACCTTTCTTCCGCTCATTTATTTTGGACAAATGAGTTGGATTTGGGTATTGATCGGTTTTGCGTTGTTCCGTTTATTTGATGTCTGGAAACCTTGGCCAATCCGTGTCATTGATCAAAAAGTCGATGGCGGCTTTGGCATCATGTTTGATGACATCATCGCAGGCTTTTGGGCAGCCTTGTGTATACTCATTTATTTATATTTTAAAATGGCTTAAGCCAATCTGTTAGGTGTGATATGTCGACAACTGTGATCATTCTTGCGGCAGGTAAAGGAACACGTATGCGTTCCCGCTTACCTAAGGTACTTCAACCTTTGGCAGGACATCCTTTATTGGGTCATGTGATTGAAACAGCAAAACAATTACAAGCAAAAAATATTATAACAATCTTTGGTCACGGCGGTGATTTAGTTCAAAATGCCTTTGCCAATGAAAATGTAGAATGGGTTGAACAAACTGAGCAACTCGGTACAGGGCATGCTGTTAAAGTCACTCTACCTGTATTACCTCAAGATGGAATTTCACTGATTTTGTCGGGTGATGTACCTTGTGTACAACAAAGCACCCTACAAAAATTAGTCGATGCCTCTACTGCAACAGGTATTGGTCTGGTGACTTTAACCTTGGATGATTCGACAGGTTACGGTCGTATTGTACGCAAAGATGGTAAAATTCAAGCCATTGTTGAACATAAAGATGCTTCAGAAGAACAACGTCAAATTAAAGAAATCAATACAGGGATCTACTGTGTCAGCAATGCCAAATTGCATGAATGGTTGCCTAAACTCAGCAATGATAATGCGCAAGGTGAATATTATCTAACGGATATCGTGGCAATGGCTTTGGCAGATGGGATGGAAATTGCATCCATTCAACCTGAACTTGCTTTTGAAGTTGAAGGCGTCAATGACCGTGTACAATTGGCAGCTTTAGAAGGTGAATATCAAAATCACCAAGCAAAATTACTCATGCAACAAGGCGTGCATATTATTGACCCGCATCGTTTTGACCTACGTGGTCAACTCATTGCAGGACAAGATGTGCGGATTGACATCAATGTCATTATCGAAGGTGTTTGTGAATTTGGTGACAATGTTGAAATTGGCGCAGGCTGTATAATTAAAAATACCAAAATTGCTGCAGGTACCAAGGTCCAACCGTATAGCGTGTTTGACAATGCTGTTGTCGGTGAAAATGTCCAAATCGGTCCATTTGCCCGTTTACGTCCAGGTGCGAAACTAGCAAATGAAGTACATATCGGTAACTTTGTAGAAGTAAAAAATACTGCTATCGGTTTTGCATCAAAAGCCAACCATTTTGCCTACTTAGGTGATGCAGAAATCGGAGCAGAATCAAACATTGGTGCAGGAACGATTACCTGTAACTATGATGGTGCCAATAAACATAAAACCATTATTGGTGACAATGCCTTTGTTGGTACCAATAACTCATTGGTTGCCCCTGTAAAAATTGGCAATGGTGCAACAACAGGTGCAGGCTCAGTGATTACCCATGATGTGGCGGACAATAGTCTTGCATTTGAACGTGCGAAACAAATTTCTAAAGAAAATTATCAACGTCCCCAAAAGACTACGAAATAAGAGGATATAACTATGTGCGGAATTGTTGGTGGCGTTGCTGAACGTAGCATTACAAATATTTTAATCGAAGGTCTAAAGCGCCTTGAATACCGTGGTTATGACTCTGCAGGTGTTGCATTGGTTGACCAAGGTCAAATTTTACGTGAACGTCGTGTCGGTAAAGTTGCAAACCTTGAACAAGCGGTTTCTGAATCAGATCTCATTGGTTCTTTAGGGATTGCACATACGCGTTGGGCAACACATGGTAAACCGACTGAAAATAATGCACATCCGCATATTTCAGGTGATGTTGCTGTTGTACATAATGGTATTATCGAAAATTATCAAGAGCTTAAAGATAATCTTGAAGCTTTGGGCTATGTATTCACTTCACAAACTGATACAGAAGTGGTTGCACATTTGGTACATGAAGCACTCAAAACGATTCCTGATTTATTAAAAGCTGTTGAAAGTATTGTGCCTCAACTCAAAGGTGCTTATGCACTTGGAATTGTCCATACCGCACATCCTGATGAACTCATCACCGTTCGTGAAGGTTCTCCTCTTGTTATTGGTGTTGGTATTGGTGAAAATTTTATCAGTTCTGACCAATTGGCTCTTTTACCCATCACTAACCGTTTCATCTACCTTGAAGAAGGTGATATTGCACGTTTAACACGTAATAGCATCGAAATATTTGTAAATGGTGAATTGGTGAATCGCCCAGTAAAAGAGTTGGATGCCGCAGTGAGTAATGCATCAAAAGGCGAATATAAACACTACATGCTCAAAGAAATTTATGAACAACCTGAAGCGATTCAACAAACCATTTCTCAAGCACTGAATGGCAATGCATTACGTGATGATTTCCTTAAAAAGGCAGAAGTTGATTTTAACAATATTCAACAAATTCAAATAATTGCCTGCGGTACCAGTTACCATGCTGGGATGATTGCCAAATATTGGTTTGAACAACTGATTGACTTACCGTGTCAAGTCGAAATTGCCAGTGAATTCCGTTATCGTTCACCTGTGATCGTCGACAAAACACTTTATGTATGTATTTCACAATCAGGCGAAACGGCAGATACTTTAGCCGCATTACGTGACACACAAAAACGTGCTGCTGCCAAAAATCTCAATATCAGCACCATGACCATTTGTAATGTTGCAACATCATCTATGGTACGTGAAACCAATCATCACCTTTTGACCCTTGCAGGACCTGAGATTGGTGTTGCTTCAACCAAAGCATTTACTACACAACTTGCTGCATTAATGTTGCTCATTTTAAAAATTGGTCAAGTAAAAAATTCAATTTCTGCTGAAAATATGGCAGAAATTACCGCAGCTTTATGGCACACTCCGAAAGTTATTTTAGATACTTTACAGGGTGATAAAGCCATTTTACGCTTGTCAGAATTGTTTAAAGAGAAGCAACATTGCTTATTCTTGGGTCGTGGTACAGAGTATCCAATTGCGCTTGAAGGTGCATTGAAATTAAAAGAAATTTCATATATTCATGCTGAGGGTTATGCTGCAGGTGAACTGAAACATGGCCCACTTGCTTTAGTGGATAATGATATGCCTGTAGTTATTCTTGCACCGCATGATGACATGTTAGATAAATTAAAATCTAATATGGAAGAAGTTCAAGCACGTGGCGGTGAACTTTTTGTTTTTGCAGATGAAAATAGCGGTATCACGGGCAAAGATCGCCAACATGTGGTACATATTCCAACGACCAATAATTGGTTAGCACCGATTGTGTATAGTATTCCTGTACAGCTTTTATCTTACCATGTCGCAGTTTTACGTGGTACGGATGTCGATCAACCACGTAATTTAGCAAAATCAGTGACTGTGGAATAATTCACAAAATACTTGAAAAGGCTTGTGGTCAGACAAAATAGTTATTAACTATACAAAACAGTTGCTAACTATGACATTAAAGTTATTAACTACACAAAATAGTTGTTAACTATAAAAAGCCCAAGTATACTGATTAAAAAGTATACTGGGCTTTTTAATGGCTAAATCTCTGAATGGCTTAACCGAGATACAGATTGCTAAACGAATCAAAGAAGGACGTGGACAAGGTTCAGGTGCTAACTATAAACCTTGGCTAAGAATTCATGAAGTGCCATCCCAAGGTCTATCCCATCGTATCTACTCATTTAAAACCAAACGCACCCATCATCTGCTATCCAACTTGGAGCTTGGCGTCTTTTTAACTTTAGACTGGATGGGTCATGTACAAGATATACGCGAGCAATACCCTCTACTACGAGATGAAACCATTGAGATTTCCTCTAATAATGGCATTAGACATCCTAATATTCGTGGCATCAATCAGGTAATGACTTCGGATTTTTTAGTAGATAGCTCATCCCATAAACAATTTGTTATTCAGGTCAAACCTTTATCAGAACTCAAAAATCCTAGAACTATTGAGAAATTAGAAATCGAAAGGCGTTATTGGGCGAGCAAGGAAATTCCTTGGTACATCATTACTGAAAAAGAGCTGAATCCAACTGTACTTGATAATATCAAATGGCTTTATTCATCTCAGACAGATATGCACGATTATGACCAACTGCTTAATGCTTTGAGTAATTTTGAATTTTTCTGCCAAAAACACCTACAAATGAAACTATCTGATGTCTGTAAATCTATTGATCGAGAATATCAACAAGACCTTGGTCAATCCTTGGCTGACCTAAAACAACTTATGGCCCATCGCCTAATCAAATTTGATATTACCCAGAAATTCAAAGAATTAAGAGTAAAAGATATCACATTCTATCAACATCAACTTGTAGAAGGATTCCTCAATGTGGCAAATCAATGAGGTTCTTAAATTTGATGATCAACTTTACCGTATTCTTTTTATTAATTTTGGAGATATATTCTGGATTCAGATCAATAAAAAGAATGCTTTACCTGAAGTAGTGAGAGAAGAAGCTCTTTCTGAATACTTAGATAATGAACGCTTAACACGCGCTAAAGACCCTTTTGTCAATTTGATTTTAGAAGAACCTGCTTTAGACTCCATTGCCTTTATCAAAAGAGACAAGGCTTTCAATCTTATAAGAGAAATTATCTAAGAACCGAACCACTATGAACCATCAATTCGGGCAACTTTAATTCATAAAATTGAGTCTTCTGGTTTGGTGTCTAAACCAACGATTTATAAATATCTGCGAAAATATTGGCAAAGAGGACAAATTCCCAACGCGCTATTGCCAGATTATAAAAATAGTGGTGCCCCCGGTAAAACTCGGACAGAAATTAACACCAAGAAAAATGGACGTAAACGTCAATTTGGTGATGGTGAAGGTTGTCAAATTACCCTTGAAATAGAAAGACTATTTAGATTGACGATCTCTAAATATCTACTCGTAAATAGTCCACTCAAAACAACTGAAGCGTATCAAAAGTTCCAAAGCTTATATGAACAGTACTACCCCAAAGAAGATAGCAAGAATTATCCAACTTTAAGGCAATTCCGGTATTTTTATCATCGAGAATACACAAAACCCCAACTTATCGAAGCTCAAACAAATCCTACTGATTTTAAAAAGGATAAGCGTCCCTTATCTGCAACAAGCACATCAAGTGTACTTGGACCTGGTAGTCGTTATGAAATTGATGCAACGATTGCTGATATTTATTTAGTTGCAGATGATGATCGGACCAAGATTATAGGTAGACCGACCTTTTATAGCATAAGTGATGTCTTTAGTCGTATGATCGCTGGTTTTTATGTCGGTGTTGATAACCCTTCATATGCAATCGCTATGCAAACTGTATCTGTTGCATGTAGTAGTAAAGTTGTTCTTTGCAAAGAGTTTGATATCGAAATATCTGAAGATGAGTGGCCGACTGTTGGTTTACCAAGTGCAATTCTTGCTGACCGAGCAGAAATGTTGAGTGAACAAGCTGAAACTCTGACCAATGGCTATAATGTGCGTTTAGAAACAGCTCCACCAAGAAGAGGAGATACCAAAGCAGTTGTAGAAAGCTGCTTTCGTACTATTCAAGCTGAATTTAAACCCTATGCTCCAGGTATTGTTCAAGGTCATCGGATTAAGAAACATGGCGAATCTGATTATAGACTTGAAGCAGCACTTACCCTAAAAGAATTCACTCAAATTATTATTCAGGCGATTCTATTTCGTAACAATCATCATGTTCTAGAAAAATATGATCGAGATGAGGACATCCCTGAAGATATTCCATCTATTCCACTTCACCTTTGGAATTGGGGAATTCAGAACCGTATGGGCAAGCTCCGTACAGTTGATGCTGAACAGTTTCGAGTTTCATTATTGCCACGGACTAAAGTTTCAATCTCTCCACTAGGAATCAATGCATGGGGATTGTATTACAATAGTAGTGAAGTCTTACGAGAAGGCTGGTTACATCGTAGTGATGAAATACAACGTCCTCAGAACCTAAAAGCAGCATATGATCTTCAAAACACAAATAAAATCTATCTTTTCCCAAATTCTGCTAGCCAATCCTATTGGACTTGTTCCTTAAATATTCGGAGTCGTGCTTATGCAAATATGAGTTTCTCGGAGGTTTGGGATAAGCAATATCTTGAGAAATATGCGCAAGCGAATGCTAAACATGCAGAAACTCCACACAGTATCGCCTTTAAAAGATCAGTTCAGGCAATCATTGATAACGCCAAAAAGCAAACTCCTAAATCAACTCAATCAAGCCGTGAAAGAATTAGCCAAATTCGAGCCAATAAAAAGGAACAAAGGCAAAAAACTAATTTAACACCTTTACCAGAAAGTCAACAAATGGCTAATATTATAAAGTTTAATAAATCAGTAGAAGATGATGACTATAGTCTCCCATTCTCTCCTGGACTATTCAGTGATGATGAGGAGTAAATTTTCATGCATCCGTTAAAAGTTCAAGCTGTTTACCAAGATACAGGTGTTCCTGCCTATAAGGGCAACCCATTCATTGAAGCTTTACCTCCTTTACTGGAAGCTTATACTCAGACTCGTCATTTAAGATCTAGTTCAGACCCTTCTCTTCAAGATCTCAATGCCCCACGAGTCGTCCGCTCCCATTCAATTGCTCGTCTTAGTGATGAGTTTTTCCAACCACTTAATAACCACATCCTTTTAACAGAAAGAATCTCATTGATGATTCGTGGAGGGTATGTCGGAAGGAATCCACGTACAGGTGATCTTCAAAAACACCTACAAAACGGATACGAGCGCATACAGAAAGGTGATCTTCAAGCTTTTAGATTTGAAAGTGTGAAATCAACAGCTCAAAGTATGGTTCTGATTGGCTGTTCTGGATACGGAAAAACGACGTCATTAATTAGAACTCTTTCAGCCTATCCTCAAGTTATTTATCACCCTGATCTAAATATTGAGCAAGTCGTTTACCTAAAAATTGATTGTTCACATAATGGTTCCTTAAAAGAAATTTGCTTAAATTTCTTCCGAGCATTAGATCAAGTCCTTGATACTCAATATGAGAAGCAATATGGGCTAAAACGCTACAACATTCAGGCATTACTCACTAAAATGTCACAACTAGCGAATGCTCATGCATTAGGGCTATTGGTCATTGATGAGATCCAGCATTTAAGTCGCTCAAAATCTGGTGGCCCTCAAGAGATGTTAAATTTCTTTGTCACAATGGTAAATACTATTGGTGTACCTATCATGTTAATTGGTACACCTAAAGCCAGAGAAATTTTTGAGGCTGACTTTCGCTCAGCACGTAGAGGAGCTGGTTTTGGAGCTATTTTCTGGGAGCCATTACAAGAATACATTGATAATCAGCTTAACCCTGAATGGATAGCTTTTACAGATAAGCTTTGGAAACAGCAATTACTTAACCAAAGAGATGAGTTCCTATCAGATGATATTCGACATATTTGGTATGACTTGAGCCAAGGCATTATTGATATTGTAGTTAAGTTATTTGTTCTTGCCCAATTAAGAGCTATTGCAACAAATAAGGAACGAATTACATCTAAGCTGCTGCAACAAATTTATAATGAAGAATTGAAACCTGTACACCCCATGCTAGATGCATTACGATCAGGAAATATTGAGAAAATTTCACGCTATTCTGATTTAGTTATCCCTGATATGGATCGTAAAATTTTTGATCTTCAACAAAAAATCAAAAGTATACCTGTTGATAAATCATCAGAAGATTTTTTTAGACAATTGGTTACTGAGGATGAGCGTCGTATTTATACTATGTTCAAAGATGAATATAAGCCCCAACACCTGATCGAATGTATCAAGACTGCATATCAAGAGCAGCCGACAGCTTCACGCCAACAGATTATTCCAATTATTTTTAACTTATTATCTGCTGATAGCTATTCATCAAGTGATATTGTTAAATTAATACCCCAAAAATCAGAATACTTAAAGCCTAATCAATGGGATACATTGTCCCAAGATGATTTACGCTTTATTCATTCTCAATTGCTCACAGAAAAAGATTTACATAAATCACTTTTAGAAAAAAATTTGATTTTAGAGATAGAGAAAGTTTTATTAAAGACTGGATAATTACTGGACGCTATTTTAAGTATCTGATGAACCCTTATTGTGCTTCCAAAAGACTTTTACATTATGTAAAGATTGGTGAATTTGTGACATATACTACCTTCAGGGAAAACCATTGTATCAGAGGAGACATTAGCTATCCTGCTAAAGTACATCATACAATTTATACAAATGAGTCATTGAATAGTGTGATCCGTCAATCAAGAAAAGAAAAATCTTTTCTTCCGATGATTCTGTGAAGAAAGAAGTAATTTACTTCGTAACATTAAATCCTGCTAAGAAATAGACATTGCCAATCTTATGTGGCATTACTACTCATGACTTTAAGCAATGAATTGATTTACTATTCATTTCGATGGTTGATTAAATGATCATTTATAAAAAATCGGACTTACACAAAATGAGTTACAGACTCTAATATCACCCTCACTTTAAGTGGCATAAGTTATATTACTGCTTTTATCAGACTTATGCTGCAATATATGAGTGTAGGACAGTAGGCTTTTTTACCTCTGTCGCTATATAGCCATAAGTAGTTATGGCACCCCAATCTTCAATTTTGAAAACTAGTTCTCAGCCCATTAAATAGCGTCATTATTTAGTTCTGCTGGTTAAATTCAATCCTAACCATAAGACCACCAATAGCATTTGTCCGACGTAACTCAACTTTTCCGTGATATAAATCGACAATTTGCTTAACAATCGATAAGCCGAGACCACTACCAATAATGACACTGTTCTGATTCACCCTATAGAATCTTTGGAAAATCAGCGGTATTTGTGCTTCATCCAAACCAATTCCATTATCCTCAATCTGCACAAAGCTATAATTTTTAACACAGCCACAACTGATTTTTATGACACACGGGCGTTCATAACTACGATAGATGATGGCATTCTCTAAAAGATTACGGAGCATAATTTCCAATTGATCCATTTGTGCCATGACCAGGGCCGACTCCAGTTGTAACTGTAAGTCAATCTTTGCCTGACGAAGCTGAAAATCCATCATCGCAAGGGTACTTTGAATCACATTAACGAGATCAACCGAGCCTTGAGCTTGATGAGCATTGGGTTCAATCCGTGCCAAGGTTAGTAACTGCGTAATCATTCGCGAGGCCTTATCAATGCCAATCATGATGTCCTCAGTTGCTTCTCGCGCCTCCTCGGTAGAACGTGCGCTCTGCAAAACTTGTGCATGCAGGCGGATCGCAGCTAGAGGTGTACGTAACTCATGAGCTGCATTTGAGGTGAAACGTTTTTCACGTTGCAAACTTTCTGCAATTTCACTCAATAATGTATTTAATGAATTCACCAAAGGTTCGATTTCTTTGGGTACGACAAGATTAATAGGTTTTAAATGCTCAATCGACTGCTTTTCCAAGTTTTGACTGATGCTGAACACAGTAGAAAGATGGCTGCGTATGGTCTGTAAAATCAGCCAGGACAGTAATGGTAAAAAAAATGCTGAAATCCCTATTAAAAATAACAACATATCTCTCTGAATATCCTGACGGATCGTCCAAACCTGTGCAATTTGTACTTGTATAGTGTGGGTGCTGTCCCAAACCGAATAACTGCGATAGGTTTTATTACGAATCTGAATCCAGCCAAAGTTGGCTTGCTGGACAAACGGATGTGTGCCAATGCCAACCGAACGATAAATCAACTTGCCATTACGATGCCAGATCTGGAATATAATCTGATTATAATGCTCCCCTTGAGCTTTCTCGATGACCGTATGATCCGGGATTCGCCCCGCCAGTGAACTTGAAGTAGTCGAAAGTAAAGCATGGGCTGTTTCAGCCAGTGATTTATCAAAAATATTATTCGCGGTACGCTGCATTCCCCAGTAAATACAACCTAAACTACCCACCCACACACTGGCGGTGATGACCATTAAAATAAATGATAGACGTCTGGTCAGTGAATAACTGCGAATGAAATTGGCCATTAATAATTTTCATCCATAATATAGCCAAAACCCTGCACTGTACGGACAATGTTTTTCCCAAGCTTGCGCCGTAAATTATGAATATAGACCTGGATCACATTACTGCTTACATCCGCATCATAGGCATAAAATGAGTTTTCTATGCTCTCCCGTGAAATAATCCGGCCACGGTTAAGGATAAAGAGTTCCAGCAAGTGAAATTCTTTCTGAGTTAATTCAACTTCAGTTTGATCTCTCAGTACCTGTTTGGTCGCTTTATTAACTGCAATATTGCCAATCTGAATCAAATCACTCACTTCACCTGAAATACGGCGCAATACTGCTTGAATCCGTGCAATGACTTCATACAAATCATATGGCTTAACTACAAAATCATCTGCTCCTGCATCCAAACCTGAAATACGCTCCTGAATTTTATCCTGAGCAGTCAGAATAATAACGCCTACTTTATTCTTTTTACGGCGCAGTGACTTTAAAACTTCCACCCCATTCCGGTCCGGCAAACCTAAATCAAGCAAAATAAACTGATAATCATAACTCGCCAAAAAATGATAGGCTTGCTCTGCTGTGGTGGCGATATCGACCACAAAATTTGCATGGTCTAAGCCCCGTGCTGTCGCCTTAGCCAGTAAGGCATCGTCTTCAACTAACAATATTCTCACGTCTGAGCTACCCTCTCATTCTGCTACTTACAAGCCTATATTTATTTCTGTGAAAGCGGCAGGTACTCTGGCCCAAGGAAGATAAAACACCAACCGAATAATAATCATACAAAGCATTGATATATCAGCACTCTACTATTTTACTCTGCCTGATGATCCTCATGTAAAGGCCATAACTGATGCGAATTCAGCAATAGTAAACTCAAGCTTTCTGCATAATCAATTTTGGCTTGATCAATTCGACCGCGCGCATCAACCAGTTGCTGTGAATGAA
>NZ_LQXQ01000058.1 GCF_003268395.1 Acinetobacter sp. CFCC 10889
ACATGGCTTTCAACAGCTTCAACAGCTTCAACAGCTTCAACAGCTTCAACAGCTTCAACAGCTTCAACAGCTTCAACAGCTTCAACAGCTTCAACAGTAGTATCAGTTCTATTACTTTCATTTAACAATCGTAATCTAGCTAAAGCAGATTTTCGACTCAAACGTTTAGACTGAGCATTATTATCTTCCATCAGTTGAGATGTATAAGGATCTATTTCACGTTGTACTCTTTGCGCTGCATTTTTAATGTCTAAGCGTACAATACAGTTTGCTTTTAATTGGTCAGCATTTTCAACAACTAGACATTTTATTCGTTCATTTAACTGAGGCTGTATATCCGAGTTTGGAAAGTCAGATAAATAAAAATGAATGATACGCTGATCCTGAACCAGTTCAATACAACCGATTTTCTTTGCGACATCATACTGAACCACTATCCCCTTATAAAACATAAGTCAATTCTCTAATTTTTATAATAATTTCCAACAAAAAAGGAAGCTCGTAAGCTTCCTCTTTATAGTACTAAATTTTAGTCTTTTTGCACACTACCAAAAATTTTATCACCGGCATCACCTAGACCTGGCACGATATAACCATTTTCATTTAAACCTTCATCTATTGAAGCAGTAAAAATCGTCACATCAGGATGTGCTTCTTCAACTCGTTTAATCCCTTCAGGTGCAGCAACCAATACCATCACACGAATATCTTTACAACCACTCGCTTTGAGCACGTCGATTGCTGCGACTAATGATGAACCTGTTGCCAACATTGGATCAATGATCATCGCTAAACGGTTTTGAACGTCAGGTACTAATTTTTTATAATATGTACGCGCTTCAAGCGTTTCTTCATCACGCTCCAAACCTAGTACAGAAACTTTTGCGCTTGGAATCAGATTCAGAAAACCATCTAACATGCCAATCCCTGCACGTAAAATCGGTACTACAGTAATCTTTTTACCAACAATACGATCTACAGTCACTTTACCATTCCAACCATCAATTTCATGGTCACATACAGGTAGGTCTTTAGTTGCTTCGTATGTCAAAAGCATGGTTACTTCTTGAGCTAATTCACGAAAATTCTTGGTACTAATATCAGCACGGCGTAATAAACCTAATTTATGACGAATAAGCGGATGACGAATTTCTTGAATGGGCACGGGAGAACACCTAAAAGGATAAAAGTAAATTTCCACTATTATAAATGTTTTTTATATAAGATATAAGAAAAGCCCTCAGTGTTTGAGGGCTTTTTTTGTTAAAACAAATCGTTTTTATGGATTATTGCTGTTGACTCAACATCATATGAATCGGTGATAAAATTTCAGATTTAAGCGCTAAGTCAATTAATGGGTCTGGATAAACACCAATAATCAAGACCAAAGCAGCTGCACCTAAAACCATGAGACCACCCACTTTTTGTCCCCAATGATCAACTGCATCAATACGAGGATTTTCAGGTGGTGTCATATACATCACAACCATCACACGTAAATAGTAATACAAACCAATACCACTACCCACAATAATCATAGCAGCTAAGAACCAATGTTGTGCTGTTACAGCAGACATCACCACAAGGAACTTACCAATGAAGCCCGCTGTTAGTGGAATACCTGCAAGAGACAACATCATCACAGTTAAAGTTGCAGTCAACACTGGACGGCGCCAGAACAAACCACGATAGTCCGCAAGTGATTCAGCTTCATCAACATTGTTATATGGGCTAGACATTAACGCAACAGCGCCAAAAGCACCAATTGTGGTTAATGTATAAGTCGCAATATAAACCGTTACACTACCTAAGCTTGCATAAGTTGTGCTTACCAAAGCAATCAATAAATAACCAAAATGTGCAATCGAAGAATAACCTAAAATACGTTTTAAGTTGACTTGACGTACAGCAAGAAAGTTACCTACCAAGATTGAAAGCACAGCAATCACAGTAATGATCGTTACAATTGATGGTACTAAGATTGCACCTGAAGTCAAAATGTAACGTACCAATAAACCAATCGTTGCCACTTTTGCCACAGTTGCCAAGAATGTTGCGATTGGCGCAGGTGCACCTTGATAAACATCAGGTGTCCATTTGTGGAATGGTGCAAGAGAAAGCTTAAAGCCGATTGCAAAGATGATTAGACCTAAACCTAAGACCACCATTGGCTGTTGAATCGCTTGGAACAATGCAGGCACAGCATCATAGAATGACAATGAACCTGTATATGCATAGATATATGCCATACCCATCAACAACATTGCCGACGCAGTTGCAGAAAGAACTAAATATTTAATCCCTGCTTCTAACGATTTTGCACGTTGATGTGTATATGCCACCAAACCATACATTGGAATCGACATTAATTCTAAGCTGATAAAGAATGATGCAAAGTGTGAACTTGCTACCATTAACATTGCCCCTGCAACAGAGATCAACATTAAGATATATAGTTCTTCACGATGGTCTTTATAAGTTTCGATATATGCATGTGACAAAGTACAGCAAGCCAAAGCAGCCACGATTGCCAACAATTGATAGAACAATGTAAATGGATCAACCATAAACATATTCATCACATTTGATGGTGCAAACTCACCACCAAACATCATGATAATCAAATAAAGTGCCGCAAGGTTTAAACCAACCACCGAAGCTGTTGCAATCAAATTATGATTACGTTTGATTGCAGTCAAGATCATCACCACGATTGCCGTCAAAGCGACAATCATGACAGGTGCCAAAGGCATGAGATCCGAAAATGACATTGTAAAATTCATGACTATTGGATCCCCGCATTTTGTTGAGAAACAACTTGAGGTATTGCTTCAACGGCTTCTTGAACAGGAATATAGCTATTTGCAATCCACGCCATGCTAGAGTTTGAAACATCTAAGAATGTTTGTGGGTGCATACCTAACCATACCAAACCGATTACACAGATCATTAAAAGACCAATTTCACGTGCACTAAGATCTTTTAACGGTGTTGTATAATGCTGTTTTTGTGCTTCATTTGGTGTACCAAATAATGCTTTGTGGATCAGGATTAAACCATATAGACCCGCAAACACTAAACTGATCGCAGCAATGATGGTAAATGTAGGGAACTTAGCGAATGATCCCATAAGAATCAAGAATTCACCAATAAAGTTACCTAAACCTGGAATACCAACCAAAGCAGCAATAAAGAACATTAAGAAGAATGATAAATATGGAAGTTGACCACGAATACCACCCATCAAACGTAAATCACGTGTATGTAAACGTTCATACACTTGACCACACATAATAAACAATGCAGCAGAAGATAAACCATGTGCCAACATCATGATCATCAGACCTTGGAAGGTCAAAATATTACCTGCATAAAGTGCAAGTAATACGAAGCCCATGTGTGAAATAGATGTGTACGCAAGTAAGCGTTTCATATCTGTTTGTTGGAATGCACACCAAGCACCGTAGAAGATACCAATTAAACCAAGAATGATTGCGATATCCGCAAATTGTGCTGACGCTGCTGGGAAGAACGGAATCACAAAACGTAATAAACCGTAAGCCGCAGTTTTAATCAAGATACCTGCTAAGTCTACAGAACCTGCTGTAGGTGCTTGTGCATGAGCATCTGGTAACCAACCATGTAATGGGAAAACAGGAAGTTTTACCGCAAAACCAATAAAGAAACAGATCATCAACGCATAAGCAATATGTGGTGCTTGTGCATCTAAAGTACGAGCAACAGCCATCAAGTAATAATAGTTGAAGCTGATATTACCAGACATCATGTAGCCATAGATCACCAGACCTAGGATACCGACAAGCATGATCAAACCCGCAACTTGCGTATAGATGAAGAACTTGGTTGCAGCATATACACGTGATTTACCCTCTGCACCTTTATGACCCCAAAGTGCGATCAAGAAGTAAATTGGTACAAGCATCATCTCCCAGAAGAAGAAGAACAAGAATAAATCAATAGCAAGGAATACACCGATGACTCCCCCCAAAGACCATAAAAGGTTTAAATGGAAGAAACCAACATTCTTTTGAATCTCACCCCATGAACAACCTACTGCAAGTACACCCAGTAATGCAGTCAAGCCCACCATCAAAAGTGAAAGACCATCTATCGCTAAATGGATATTAATCCCTAAAGATTTAATCCATTGAACTTCAAATTGTGCTGCCCAAGCTGGAACTTGTTGTCCCAACTCGTATGTAAAACCACCTTGACTCCAAAGCACACCTGTTAAGCCCAAAGTAATGAGCATCCCCACAAGTGCGATATAACGAGGCAAATGATCATCGAGCTTATCAACTAACCAGCAAATAAAACCTGCAATGAAAGGTACAAGAATTAATGCGGGTAAAATCCAGTTATTTGCTTCCATCTTATTTCCCCACTACCTGAATCACGATCAAGATCATCAGCAATACCACTACACCGAGTGACATACTTGATGCATATTCACGTAATGAACCTGTTTGACGGGTACTTGTAAACTTATTACCACCTTTCACAATCGCAGGTAACATCAGCCATAAACCATCAATTGGGTCACGACCTAAGATTTTTGCAATCAATAAATAAGGTTGAACAAATACAATGTTGTATAACGAATCAAAACCAAATGCGTTACGGCAAATATTCGCAAGACCTGTACCAAATGAAGTTGCAGCAAAGCCTTTCACTGCTTGATAAGCGAATGCAAACAACACCACACCTACTGCTAAACCTGCAAGAGCGATACCCACTGCTGTATATTCAGCAGAATGCATACCATGCATCAGTTCTTCAGTTGGCACATCAAATACAGGAATTTGTGCAGCAGTCAGCGCTTTTTCTACTGGTGCTTTAAGGAAATAAGCTAAACCTGTAGAAAGTACAGCAAGAATACCTAAAGGTAACCAATAAGTTGCACCTTTGATTTCGTGATAAGGCGTGTTTTCTTTGCCGAAGAATACAACCCAAATTAAACGGAATGTATAAATCGAAGTTAAGAATGCACCAGCTACACCCACCCAGTATAACCAACCGAATGCTGCATTTGCTTGACCTTGTACCCAAACTGCACCCAAGATCGCATCTTTAGAGAAGAAGCCGATCGTCACAAATGGAATCGCAGCAAGCGCACCACCACCGATGGCGAAACATGCAAACAAGAATTTGTTTTTGTAGAACAAACCACCCATTTTGAAAATGTTTTGTTCGTGATGATAAGCCAAGATCACTGCACCAGAAGACAAGAATAATAATGCCTTGAAGAATGCGTGAGAAAGCATGTGGAACAGACCTGCTTGGTATGCTTCTGCACCCACAGCCATAAACATATAACCGAGCTGACTCATGGTTGAGTAAGCCAAAATACGTTTGATGTCGGTTTGAACCAATGCTGCAAAACCAGCAACCAATAAAGTTACCGCACCTGTAATCGCAATAAATTGCATAATTTCAGGTGTCATTTCAAACACAGTGAACATACGGCAGCACAGATAAACACCCGCTGTTACCATTGTTGCAGCGTGGATCAATGCAGATACTGGTGTAGGACCAGCCATCGCATCTGCCAACCATGTTTGTAATGGGATTTGTGCAGATTTACCCGCAGCACCTAAGAACAACATCAGTGAAGTCCACAGTGCTAAATTATGGTCAAGCGCTAAAACTTGTGAAGCATTGGCAACGATTGTACCGATGTGCAATGTACCGAACTGTTGATACAGCAAGAACATCGCAATGAGTAAGAAAATATCACCCACACGTGTTACGGTAAATGCTTTGATTGCAGCCAAACCATTTGATGGATTTTGGTAGTAATAACCAATGAGTAGATAAGAACACAGACCTACACCTTCCCAACCTAAGAATAACAACGCTAAGTTGTCACCCAACACAAGCACGAGCATGCTTGCCACGAACAAGTTGAAATAAGAGAAGAAACGTGCAAAATCTTCTTCACCACGCATATACCATGTTGCGAAAATGTGAATCAGAAAACCGACACCTGTGATCATACCCATCATGAGCAATGACAAGCCATCTAAGCTTAGTGTAACACCTGGTGCAAAGCCACCAACGTTAAACCATGTCCACAAGTGTTGAACAAAAACTGTCTCACCACTGTTAATAAATGCCATTCCGCTGATCAACGCAAATAGTGCTGAAAGACCAACTGAACCTGCACCAATAATCGCAGCGACATTTTCAGGAAGTTTATTACGTCCTGCTGCTAAAAGGATAAAACCAATCAGCGGAAATAAAATCGTTAAATATAAAGTACTCATCCGCGCATCTCACTAGCAGCATCTACATCCAAGTGATGGAAGCGATGATAGAACTGAAGGACGATGGCAAGACCGATACACGCCTCTGCCGCAGCAAGAGTCAAAATTAAGATAAACATAATTTGACCGTCTGGTTGTACCCATGCACTACCAGCCACAACAAATGCCAATGCAGCAGCATTCATCATGATCTCAAGACTCATTAACATAAATAAAATATTGCGTCGTACCATCACACCGTAAAAACCCAGTGCAAACAGGATAGATGCAACGATTAAACCATGCTCTAAAGGGATATTGCCCATTATTGTTTACCCTCTTCTGCACTTGGTTCACGTTTGCCTAAGTGGAATGCTGCAACCAATGCTGCAAGCAATAACATTGCGGCTACTTCAACCAATAATAAGTAGTGTGTAAAGAGTGCTTGACCAACTTCTTTAGGACCGACCATTTTCGCACCTAAAACATGTTGTGTTTGTGTATAGTCTGAACCTAACATCCAAACCAAACACAAACCCATCAAGAAACTCATCAATGCTGGATAAGCCCAAGCATCAGAAGTCAACCATTTACGTTCTTGATCAACGGTATGTTGACCAAGATTGAGCATCATCACCACGAAGACGAACAACACCATGATCGCACCTGCATAGACAATAATTTCTAATGCGGCAGCAAATGGTGCACCAATGGTTAAGAAAATACCTGCAACCGCAAGCAGTGACACGATTAAGCTTAAAAGTGCATGTACAGGATTCGCATTAGTCACAACACGAACTGTAGAAACAATGGCCACGAGAGCCATTAAATAAAATGGCCACATCATGGTAATAAGCTCCGTACGTCAACAGGTGCGCTTTCACGTTGCGCTTGACCTTTTTCTTTACCGTCAATTGCCATACCCGTTACACGATAGAAGTTGTAATCTGGGTATTTACCAGGACCTGAAATGAGTAAGTTTTCTTTCTCATAAACAAGGTCTTGACGCACATATTCACCCAACTCAAAGTCTGGTGTTAACTGAATTGCAGTTGTTGGACACGCTTCTTCACACATCCCACAGAAAATACAACGTGAGAAGTTGATGCGGAAAAATTCTGGATACCAACGTCCATCTTCTTTTTCAGCTTTCTGTAATGAGATACAGCCAACAGGACATGCAACAGCACACAAGTTACACGCAACACAGCGCTCTTCGCCATCTGGGTCACGTGTTAATACGATACGACCACGGTAGCGTGGAGGTACGATCTGCTCGGCTGGAACTTCAGGATATAAAATCGTATCACGTGGACGAGTGGCATGGCTGAACACCATCCACAACGAACGAACGATTGATCCTACTCCAGCTAGAATTTTATACATTTTGTACTCCCTGCTGTCCTAGGCTTGACTCATCAGAATCACAGCACCAGTCACCAAAAGGTTAACCAATGCAAGTGGTAAACATACTTTCCAACCAAAGTTCATCACTTGGTCATAACGAGGACGCATTAACGAACCACGCGCCAAGACAAACATCATCACAAAGAATGCTGTTTTGATAATGAACCAGAACGCATCTGGAATGAATGGAATGTTTAAGTTAAATGGCGCTAACCAACCACCAAAGAATAAAGTCACGATCAATGCAGAAATTAAGATGATATTGACGTATTCAGCAACGAAGAACATCCCCCATTTCATACCACCGTATTCTACGTGGTAACCTTCAGCCAATTCTTGTTCAGCTTCTGGTTGGTCAAATGGATGACGATGCGTCACTGCAACACCAGCCACCACGAAGATCATGAAACCGATAAATTGTGGAATAACAAACCATACATCACGTTGTGCTTCTACGATTTCACGTAAGTTGAATGAGCCTGCAATTGCGACTACACCCATCAATGAAATACCCAAGAACACTTCATAAGAAATGGTTTGTGCAGCAGAACGTAAACCACCGAGTAATGCATATTTATTATTTGATGACCAACCACCGAATAACACGGCATACACTGCGATCCCTGCCATTGCCATAAAGAACAATAAGCCAATGCTCATGTCTGCAACACCTAAGTAAGGTGAAACAGGAATAACCATGAACGAAAGTACCGCAGTTGCCATTGCAACTGCTGGTGCTAAACGGAAAGTCAATTTATCTACAAACTTCGGTGTCCAGTCTTCTTTGAACATGATTTTCAACATGTCGGCAACGATCTGGAACATACCGCCCGGACCTACACGGTTCGGACCGTAACGGTCTTGCCATAAACCCAGCAAACGACGTTCAATGAACGACATCAATGCTGCAAGCAAAACCACAACCAACAAGATCACAATGGCTTGAATCACGCTATATGCAATTGGCCAATCTTGTGCCCATGTCGGTAGGGCGCGTAAAGATTCATTCATGATTACACTCCTACCGCTACAGATACAGGTTCAGCGAGTGAAACTGTAGGCGCTTGACCTACTGGATAACCGATATAGCCTGTAGGTAAATATTCAATCACTTGCACTGGCAAACTAATTGAAGTTTCGCCTGCTTTAATTGTGATGTTTTGACCATCTTGAACATTTAAACGTGCAGCATCTTGCTCACCGACTGCAAAAGCAGCAGTTGGAATACGAGACTCCATTGCAGGTGTTTTCACCGTGAATTCACCAGAAGCAAAAATGTGATGCATTGGTACAAGGCGGAAGCTGTCTGGGTTTGCCACAACTGCTGTTGGTGCAACATAGCTACGTGCAGGACGTTTTGCTAAACGATCAAATAAACGAACGCCTGAATCACCACCTTTTAAGTGACCACCCACTTCGTCTTGGTATTTGTTCCAAGATTGTGGAGAGTTCCAACCAGGTGCCCATGCAAATGGTACCAATGCTGCAGGTGTTTGATTCCCTACATAACCTTCCATAGAGAATGTTAATGCAGAATCTTTATCGACAGGTTGTTTTGGCTCATGTACGTTTAATGGCGCACGAATCGCGGTACGACCTGAATAACGACGTGGTTCACGCGCAATTTTTAAGCCATGAACACGGTAGCCCGCATCTGGTGCAACATCTTGAATCGCTTCAAGTACAGGTACATTCTTCACAACGCTTTCGATTACGTCATCAAGCAATGTCCAAGAAATCGCTTTGCCTTTCACGCCAGTTTCAATGGCATGTAACCAACGCCAAGATTCTTTAATCGCAAGTTCTGGTTTGTAGTAACTTGGGTCATAAACTTGGTAGAAACGTTGCGCACGACCTTCTTGAGAAACAACCGTACCATCGCCTTCAGCAAAACTTGCAGCAGATAAGACAACATTCGCAGCTTTTACTGTTTCAGTTTCTGAATGATCAAGAACAATCACACTTTGCGCTTTAGCAAAAGCAGCTTGTACTTGAGTTGCAGGTAAACGGCGGAACAAATCATTTTCAACCACAATGATTGAATCATAATCTTGTGCAAAAGCTTGTTCTAAGCTTAAACCACCAAACAATGCCAAGCCCATTGAGTTCACTTCAGGCACAGTTAATGTCAAGCCTGCATTTTCACCAAGGTTTTGTGCAACTTGTGCAGCCGCTTCCATGATTGCAGGATCTTGTAAACTTGTACCAGAGATAACCAATGGTTTTTTCGCAGCTTTCAAAGTATCGGCAATGGTTTGTGCAAATGCTTTCGCATCATCATCTAAACCAAGAATCGCTTCGCCTTTCACGCCCGCAGCAATTGCAAAACCTAAACGTGCAATATCGTTTGGAGATGCAACAACTTCACCCGCAGCAACATCGGCTAAACGAGTCTGAGTTGCAGCTAAGATGTAAATTGGAGAATTTTCATCTTGACCAATACGTTTAACTGGTTCAGCTAACCAATCTTGAGTACGACGGTCTGCAGCCATTTGTTTTGCTTTGTTTTTCGCAGCTTGGCGAACAGACAATGCCATACGTGGTGCAGTTTGCGTTAAGTCTTCACCTAAGATCAACACAGCATCATAGCTTTCAATTTCACGCATGCCAGGGTTATAAACACCTTCGGTTTGCATGATTGAAGCAGCCAATTCAACAAGATTTTGTTCTTTCTGAGAAAGACCTGTTGAGTAGTTCTCTTGACCAACTAACTCACGTAGTGCGTAGTTAGATTCAAGTGATGCACGCGGCGAACCAATACCCAAGACTTTTTTGCCTTGAACATTTGCAATCACCGTATCCAATGCTGTATCAACTGAAACAATTTCTACAGAAGCACCTTTACGGAATTGTGGCTGACGTGGACGATCTTCACGGTTCACATAACCAGTACCGAAACGACCTTTATCGCAAAGGAAGTATTGGTTCACTTCACCATTGAAACGGTTTTCTACACGACGTAATTCACCATAACGCTCACCCGGTGAAATGTTACAACCTGAAGAACAGCCTTGGCATACGCTTGGCGCATACTGCATGTCCCATTTACGGTTATAACGTGCTGAGTGAGTTTTGTCCGTGAATACACCTGTAGGACATACTTCAGTTAAATTACCCGAGAATTCAGACTCTAAAGTACCTGATTCCGGACGACCGAAGTAAACACGTGATGCGTTGGCATATACACCAAAATCTGTACCACCCGCATAGTCGTTATAGTAACGAACACAACGATAACACGCGATACAACGGTTCATTTCATGTGCAATGAAAGAACCTAACTCTTGGTTATGATGTGTACGCTTGGTAAAACGATAGCGGCGACGATCGTGTTGTGTCATCACCGTCATATCTTGTAAATGACAATGACCACCTTCTTCACAGACTGGACAGTCATGTGGGTGGTTGGTCATTAAGAATTCCACGATAGATTCACGAAAATCCTTTGCTTCTTTATCTTCAATCGAGATATAGGTATTGTCAGATGCAGGCGTCATACATGACATGACTAAACGACCACGAGTATCCTCAGGGTTCGCATATTGAGTCACAGCACATTGACGGCAAGAACCGACAGAACCTAAAGCTGGATGCCAACAAAAATATGGGATGTCGATGCCGAGACTCAAACATGCTTGTAGCAAGTTTTCCGAGCCATTGACTTCATACGATTTTCCATCGACATGAATTGTAGCCATAGTCGAATTCCTTAAACTTGTTCTACGTTGCTTGCTTGCGCTACAGGACGATCTGTCACTTTAGCTTCAAACTCGCTACGGAAATATTTGAGCGCACCCATCAATGGTTCCATCGCACCCGGTGCATGAGCACAGAATGTTTTACCAATCCACAACTTACGAGTAAGCTCTTGAAGATGTTGAATGTCTTCCATCTTCCCTTCGCCATTCTCAATTGCTTTTAGTGCTTTTACAGCCCAAGGTAAACCATCACGGCATGGTGTACAGAATCCACATGATTCACGTGCAAAGAATTCTTCTAAGTTACGGGTAGCAGAAACCATACATTGGGTTTCGTCCACAACCATAAGCAAACATGTACCTAAACGTGAACCTGCTTTCATGATGCTTTCAGCATCCATCGGCAAATCAATATGTTCAGCTGCAAGGAAGTCTGTAGATGCACCACCTGGTAACCAAGCTTTTAGTTTTAAACCATCACGCATACCGCCTGCGTAGTCTTCGATGACTTCACGCGCAGTTGTACCGAATGGTAATTCCCAAAGACCAGGGAATTTAACTTTACCTGATGCACCAAAAATTTTGGTACCTGGATCTTTTGATTTACCTTGAGATAAACCAACATACCACTCAGCACCACGTAACATGATTGCGGGTAAGTTGTTATAGGTTTCTACGTTATTGACAATCGTAGGACGACCCCATGCACCTGCAACTTGCGGGAATGGTGGTTTAGTACGTGGATTTGCACGACGACCTTCAAGCGAGTTAATCAATGCAGTTTCTTCACCACAGATATAACGACCCGCGCCAGTATGGACGTGTAAATCAAAGCTCCATCCTGAATCAAGGATGTTATCGCCCAAATAACCTTTGGCACGAATTTGTTCTAAAGCTTCGTTTAAGTAGCCAGCAGCTTCGATGTATTCACCACGAATGAAGATATAGCCTTGTGTAGCTTCAAGGGTATAACCTGCAATCAACATCCCTTCGATTAATTGATGTGGAAGTTTTTCCATCAACAAACGGTCTTTGAATGTACCTGGTTCCATTTCATCGGCATTACAGATCAGGTAACGAGGACCACCATCATTTGGTGCCATCAATGACCATTTAATCCCTGCTGGGAAACCTGCACCACCACGACCTTTTACAGTCGCTGCTTTGATTACATCTAACACTTCAGCAGGTTTCATGCCCAATGCTTTTTTAAAGCCAGCATAACCTTCAAGTGCTTCGTAATCGTCCGCGCTGCGAACGAATTCCTGTTTACTCAAACGCCATGTGAGTGGGTGAGTTTCAGGATTTCCTTCGCCATAAATTGGTTTTGGTTCGGTATTCATACATACTTCTCCAATAACTGTTTCACAGAAGTCACTTCAACTAAACCGTGAGTATCTTCATCAATCATTAGGGTTGGACCTTTGTCACAATTCCCTAAACAGCAGATCGGCAATAAAGTAAAACGACCATCAGCTGTCGTTTGACCAAATTGAATACCCAATTCACGTTGGAAAGCTTCCGCTAAAGTTTCCGCACCCATCAAGAAACAAGCAATCGAATCACATAATAAAATTACGTGGCGACCCACAGGCTGACGGTAAATACGGTTATAGAAAGTTGCAACACCTTCCAAGTCCGCAGTTGTAATTGTCAATAATTGAGCAATTGCATGTAACTGCGCATCATCCACCCAACCATTACGGCGTTGTACGCACTTCAACGCATCCAAAGATGCTGCGCGTGGGTATGGATAATGACCAATGTGATGTTCAATTTCATGGATTTCTTCAGCAGTTAAAATCCCTTCAACATTCACACGTGGCTTTTTATCAGTCAAAATCATCATAATGCGTACCCCTTAGCGATCCACGTCAGCCATAACGACATCAATCGTCGCTAAATAAATGATCAAGTCAGATACAAGACTGCCGTTAATCACGGAAGGAATTTGCTGTAAATGCGTGAAAGTTGGTGTACGAATACGGGTACGGTAACTCATCGTTGACTTATCAGAAGTCAAGTAATAGTTAGATGCACCTTTCACAACTTCTGCCATCACTGATGCTTCACCAGCTGGCATTACAGGACCCCATGACACGCTCAAGAAGTGCGTAATCAAAGTTTCAATATCTTGTAAAGTCTTGTCTTTTGGTGGTGGAACTGCCAAAGGATGATCCGCTTTATATGGACCAGACGGCATATTATCCAAACACTGCTTGACGATTTTTAATGATTCTTCGATTTCACGATAGTGAACCATTACACGTGCATACGCATCGCCTTCATACTCTAATGGCACTTCGAAATCATAGTTTTCGTAGCCACTGTATGGACGATATTTACGAACGTCAAAATCAATACCTGTTGCACGTAGACCTGTACCTGTCACACCCCAAGCCAATGCAGATTTTGCATCGTATTGCGCAACATTACGTGTACGACCAATAAATACTGAGTTTTTAAGCGCCGCAGTATGGTATTCCTTCAAACGTTTTGGCATCCATTCGAGAATGTCACGAATCAGTTTTTGCCAGTTATTTGGAAGGTCGTGTGCTGTACCGCCGATACGGAACCACGCTGGGTGCATACGGAAACCTGTGATCGCTTCAATCGCGTCATAGATTTTTTGACGGTCTGCGAACATATAGAATACAGGAGTCATACCACCCGCATCCTGAATCGCTGTACCGATATACAACAAGTGGTTATTGATACGGAACAATTCAGACATCATCACACGGATACATTGTGCACGATCAGGAACAGTGATTCCTGCCATTTGTTCCACACCCATCACATAAGGCATGTTTTGCGCACAACCACCGAGGTAGTCCACACGGTCTGTATACGGAATGAATGAATGCCAAGTTTGACGTTCAGCCATCTTTTCCACACCACGGTGGTGATAACCGATATCAGGCACACAGTCTTTCACTTCTTCACCGTCCAACTGCAAGATCACACGGAACGCACCGTGCGCAGATGGATGGTTAGGACCCAAGTTCAAGAACATGAAGTCTTCGTCGTCATTGCCACGGGTTAGACCCCAATCTTCTGGAACGAAACGAAGGTGTTCTTGTTCGAAATCTTGTTTAGCTTTGTCTTGCATATACGGCGTGTATTCAGTCGCACGTGCAGAGTATTCTTTACGAAGTGGGTGACCTTCCCAATAGGTTGGTAACAAAATACGACGGAGCATCGGATGCCCTTCGAAATTGATCCCGAACATATCGTAAGCTTCACGCTCGTACCAGTTGGCATTCGGCCAAATATTCGTTGCAGTTGGAATGTTAATATCATTTTCATTCAACGCGACTTTGATACGAATATCACTATTGCGCTCTAACGATAACAAATGATAAAACACTGTAAAGTCAGATGCAGGTAATCCATCGCGGTGTGTACGTAAACGCTCATCTACCGCAGACAAGTCAAATAGCATCACGTATGGACGTGATACTGTACGCAAGTACATTAAAACTTCTTGTACACGTGCGCGCTCAACCCAGACCGTTGGAAAATCTTCAAACGTTGGTTGCACGTAAAAGTTCTCACCAAATTTGGTTTTGAGATCTTCTACAATCGCAAATGCTGGGCGTGAATCAACTGGAGTCGATTCTGGCATAGCAATTTCAGTTTCAGCCATTGGCTTGGCTTCCTATTTAATACAAATTCTGTCAAATTTCCCGATGATCATAGCCTTCAGCTATGTCAAACATTCATCAGAAAAAATTACTCAATTTCATCCATAGAGCGTAAGTTTTTCACTGCAATACGTTCAGCATTCTTACGATCACGTTCTGGCATCATCTTTGGCTTATACACAGGCTTAAGATCATCACCAATAACCGCAGAAAGCGGACGGCGCTCTAACTGAATTTGCTCTTGCAATAACATTAATGCTTGGATTAATGCTTCAGGGCGTGGTGGACAACCTGGTACATAAACATCCACAGGAATGATTTTATCCACCCCTTGTACCACTGAATAAATGTCGTACATACCACCAGAGTTTGCACAAGCACCCATTGAGATCACCCATTTAGGTTCAAGCATTTGCTCGTACAAACGCTGAATTACAGGTGCCATTTTTACAAAGCATGTCCCTGCAACGATCATCAAGTCCGCCTGACGTGGTGAAGCACGAATAACTTCAGCACCGAAACGTGACAAATCATGCACACCTGTTAAAGTGGTTGCATATTCAACGTAACAACATGATGTACCAAAGTTAAAAGGCCATAATGAATTTTTACGGCCCCAGTTCACAGCTGTATGCGCCACGTCCTCTAAACGAGTCATGAACACATTTTTATTCACTTCTTCTTCAAGCGGATCTGTCACAATCTGACGATCTTGAAGTGGATATTGATCAGCTTCTGGATTCGCACGGGTTAATGTATATTTCATTCCCGACTCACTCCTTATTCAATGACATAGTCGGTGTTTTTGATTTAACACGACCAGATGATTGCGCTGGAATTGTACCAGTAGGGTCAATCACCAACTCTTCAATCGTATTGAAGCGTGTGATTTCAGCAATATCCATATTTGGTGAACCTATTTTAGCTTTAATTCCTGCTGCCTTACGTTTATCAGAAGGTGACCAATTTAAAGCCCCCGTAGATAACTCATAAACCAAACCAACAAGTAAAACTAAAATAAACACAGCAGCCGCTGCAAACCCTATCCAACCAACTTCACGAACAGAGTTCGCCCATGCATATAGATAAAGTGCTTCCAAATCGAATACGACAAAGAAGATTGCAACCAAATAGAATTTTGCAGATAAGCGGATACGTGCACCACCAGCACCTACCACACCTGATTCAAATTGCTCTTGCTTCGCACGTCCCCATGACTTACCCCCAAGGAGTAAAGGGACTGTGAGCATAAAGACACATAGAAATGTAACGCCGATCACGAAGGCAATGATTGCCCAATCGTATGGAGTAATGGCACTCATGCGGGGATAACTCCTGGCAGGCCTATTATTAACAAAGAATGTATGTATTGGCCTAAAAATACACCAAACACAAAATAAATCTGAGCAATTGTACCCGATTGGTATCATCTCTTGCTAGTTTATAACTATAAGTCTTTCGGATGATTTTTTAGTCTTTTGGGGTATTGACATAGATTTCATACCGATAGCGCACTCAGTAATCGTATTATTAAATTAAAAATGAAAAAATAATAAGTTTTTTCAAACACACTCCTTGCGTTTGTATTTTTCCACTTTAAATCATTTACTTAATTCCGATTAAGTAGACTTTTATATATTTAACTTTGCATGATTTCACAAAGGCATGAAAAAATTATGACGAAAATTCACAAGAAAAATGATTTATATATTTTGTTACATTCTTCAAAAAAACATATTGAAAATTTATTTATTTACTTACAAAATATCCAATAATGAGAATTATTAAAAAATACAAAAATAAATTAACAAAAAACAAATTCATATTATCAAAAAAATTTTCATTATCAAGATTTTCAAACCTCTCTCTTATTTAAACCAACGAATATTGCCTACTTCTCACCTACCTTTGATAAAAAACTTCCACACACATCAACAATTAAAACTTTAAAATTTAATCAAACTTTCATTTTTTATTTTTCAATTAAATAACAAGCAGTAATAAACTTTATACAATTCATCAAGTTGTTCTGTGTATGCTAGAAAATAATAATAAGGAGTACAACATATGAGCATGAACTTTGCACACAAACCCAATTATTTTTTATTTGCTCAATTATTAGTTCGTCATATTGAGGGGTATATCAAAAAACATCCAGATGCCAATGATGCGATCTTTGATTTACGTGATATTTATGAGCTTTTTCGTCAAGATTTAGCTTCAACCACCACAAATTTGGATGGTATTTTAAATATCGCAGATGAATATACTGTTGATACTTTAAATGGTGATCAGAAAATTATCCGTCAATATAAAATTGATGCTGAACAAAATAGCTTATTAATTGATTTTAATAGCGATGCTCTACTCGCTTTACGTGATGGCAAGCCGATCATTCCGCCAGATGCAACCTTGCATCAATAATTTCTTAAATTTATCTTTATCAAAAAAAGCACCGAAATCGGTGCTTTTTTTATGACTTGGTTTCAATCGCCAACGATTGTTTAGTTTTAGGCTTCATTCGCTTTGCAGGCCAAGACATTCTAAAACGTGCACCACCCAATGTTGGGCTTTCATCAACATCAATCGTACCGCCAAACCAATAAGCGATTCGACTAACAATCGATAATCCCAAGCCATAACCACCTGAAGCACGGGTACGACTATCATCTAAACGTGCAAAGGCTTCAAAAATACGTTGACGATCCTCTTCAGGAATACCAGGTCCATCATCTTCTACACAGACATACGCCATGCCTGTTACTGTATCAACACCACCACTGATATTAATTCGGTCATCACAGTAACGAATCGCATTACCCACTAAATTTTGTACAACACGGTGTAGATAACGGCGCTCCGCTTCTACAACAACATCATTTGACAAGGGAACCAGATGAATTTCTTTTTGAGTTTTGAGTGCTTCTGTTTCCACAGCAACCTGATCTAATACATCAATCAACATAATTTTTTCAAAATCAAGTGATGGTGTGCCTTGTTCAAGCTTGGCATAGGTCATGATCTCATCAATCAAAGTGTTTAAAGCCTCGATATCTTTATCAATCATTTCAACTTGTTGTAATCGGTAGTCGTAATCGTCTTCATCTGCAAGCATTTCCATACCAAAACGAATTCGTGCAACAGGTGTACGCAACTCATGAGAAACCGCACGCATTAATTCTCGTTGTGCTTCAATCAAACGCTGAATATGATCTGACATACTGTTATAACTGGTTGCTAATGCCGCCATTTCATCATGCCCCTCAACAGGTACACGTTGTGACATATCCCCTGTTTTCATCACATCCAATGCATTATTCACTTGTTTGAGCTTGCGTTGCATTGGTACGATCAAACCATATACCCCCAAACACAGTAGGAACATACTGAGTAGGGTAATACCCGCAGCAAGTTTAACTGGCATCCAATTAAACATGGGTACAGGACCAATGACTAATGCATCATTTGGAGAGCTTGGTAAGGGTGAAACAATAGAAATGGTTGTACCACGTGCAGTCGCACTATCTCGCCACAAAATCACAGGTTGATCTGAACGCAAACGCCCTAATTGCTCAGGATCAAGATTGAGTTCTGATACCTTTTCAACTGCAACATTATAGTAAAAATGCTCTTGAATTTTTTTCAGATATTCCTGTTCTTGCCCTGGATAGTAAACCAAATAATCCATGATAAAAACAGGTAAAGCTTTCATTTGCCGTTCAGCGAACTGATCAACTTTGATATATAAATAATGTTTTGGATCGTTACGAATTCCCAATACCAAATACGCAATGCCATGTTCTGCATCATAACGAACAACCGCCTTTTGGCTTTCTATACGTTTATTCTCAGTACGAGACAACTCCACTTTACTGGCTTCAACATAATGAATTGGTAACTCTAACAAATCTGATGCATCTGAAATCCAGTCTACTTTTTGCTGCTCAGTTTGTTGGCGTGCCACACCCTCACTGATGACATAGGAAATACCATCAGTTAAAGACTCTCGATATTCTTGCGCACGTTGATAGTTGATAATTTGCACCAGCAAATAACCAAATAATGCCACCAAGACGACAAGAATAACTAATCCTGCGTAAATACGCAGGAATATGCTGTGTTTGGACACGAAAACAACCCTATCAAAAACTAAGTTCTTGAACAGAAAATAGCATTACATCCCATTTGTTTCTTTGACAAATAGGTACCCTTTACTACGTACAGTTTTGATACGTTTTGGATTTTCAGGATCATCACCAATTTTTGGACGAATACGTGAAATACGTACATCAATCGAACGGTCTTGACCATCATATTCAATCCCACGAAGACGTTCAAAAAATATCTTCACGTGACAAAATTCGTCCTGCATTTGATGCCAACAACCATAAAAGATCATATTCCGCACTAGTGAAGTCCACTAATTCACCATTTAGAGTGACTGAACGACCACCATTATCAATCACCAGATCATCAAACTCGATACGCTGTGCTACCTCATCTTCAGGCGCTTTGTCTGTACGGCGCAATAATGCACGGATACGTGCAAGCAATACACGTGGCTGTACAGGTTTCGCAACATAATCATCTGCCCCCATTTCTAAACCAAGCACTTGGTCCATATCTTCGGTACGTGCAGTCAACATCAAAATCGGTTGGTGATAATGTGGGCGAACTTCACGACAAACGGTTAAACCATCTGCACCTGGCAACATCACATCCAATACAACCATATCGGGTTGTTCAGCAATAATACGACGAATCGCACGATTTCCGTCTGGCTCCACCCCAACTTCGAGTCCATTACGGATTAAATATTCTTGAGTTAAACGTGCTAAACGCTCGTCATCTTCAACGATTAAAATTTTTGGTAACTTTTCTTCTTGGCTCATACATTGCCCCTTATTTAATCTGACATCTACGTACAAATCTCGCAGATTCAACACGCTATATTTTGCAATATACACACGTTTACATTGTAAACAAGACCCTATTCACCAAACTGATACATGACAGTAGCATTTTGTTATATTTTATTAACTATTGAATTGTAGATAGTTTTCTTTCATCTAAGTTTAATTTTTCAAACTCATTCTATTTCTCTTTATTCTAAAGCGTATTTTTTATACAAATTATTTCATTGTTCACATTCTGTCTCTTTAATCGTACTGTTTTTAGTTATCCACAAGGTTATCTATAAGCAGCTTTTACAGAGTTTGCTATGCTATGCCCTTGTCTAATAAGGCATATATAACAACTCCACAAGAGACCCTAAATATTGCAATTTTTTTTTCAACCTTTCGAGAAAAAAA
>NZ_LQXQ01000059.1 GCF_003268395.1 Acinetobacter sp. CFCC 10889
CCAGAAATTAAATATAGATGAAAAACCATTTATTGTTGAAAAAACATATTATTATAATGGGGTGAAATATATTTTAAGTAAAGTAGAAAAGTTTAATGTTGATTAAGGATTTTAAAACAGAAAACCAAAATTTTCTTTAAATACAATGGTGAATAAATGGCTTTAGTACATGATTTTGTTGTCTTAGATAAAGTAAGTTATCCGTATTCAAAATGCGATATAGTTATGAAAGATATACCTTATGATGTATCTATACATGATGATTTTATTTTGTATTTTATGGATTATTTAAAATGGATTCCCACTTATAGTCCTATTATTAATACAAAAAGAACTGGTTTGGACTACTATGCGATAACTGTTTTTGAAACAGAAGGGGCAATACAAGCATATGCTTTATTTTCAAATTTAATCAATATCTTAAAAATTTCACCAGATATCTTAAAATTGAATGGTAGTTTTTCTTATCAATTGGCAGATGACGAAGATCCGTTTAGTGATAGCGATGTGTACCGTATAGTTCGAGATAGTTTAAAACAGAAAAAAGTTATATATCCGCGAGATAAACTTATTGAGAAATTTGAAAAGTTAGCACAATGTTTTAAAAGAGTTATTGATTCAAATGGTCAATTGTATGTTTTACATATGGGAATTTAGAAAATAGGTTTAATACAATGCCCAAACAATCCCGCTTCCTCTGTATAGGTGGCTTCCTCAACGGAACACAAGTCAAAGAGCAAGGTGAAAGCTTTGTCTGTACCGAAAATGGCAAACAAATCACGTATTTCAAGAAAGAGATTTTCAACCAAGATGCTTGGGATCATGATTACTATGTCTGTGAAACAACTAGCGATTTAGATGCTAAAAAATGGGTTTTTGACATTGAATAATTGTGTATTAAAGCGAAATGCTGAATTGTAAAAGCAAATTTTAGACATTAAAAAGCCCCTATGGTTAAGGGGCTAGTCGTATCACTCGCGTGATACTCATATAAGGCTCATCTCATACTGTGAGTATTAAACCACATTTACATGAATATTTCAGCAAAAATTAACTTACTCAATCATTAACAAATCCGCACTATTTGCTAGCTTTAATGGTCTTAAGGCAAAAATAGAACGTGTATGACGAATCCCTTTCATAGAGTACAAATTTTTCCGTAAAAAACGCTCATAATGTTCTGCATTTTTCACCGCAACTTTCACCAAATAATCATAATCACCTGTGACCAAATGTGCTTCAACTACTTCGGGCATGTTAGCAAGCGCATGACTAAACTCATCTAAAATCTCATCATCATGCCGTTCAAGCGTGATTTCAATGAAAAATAGCTCATTAATCCCTAAAGCTTTTGGATTAATATTTGCAGTATAGCCATCAATAATATTGGCATTTTCCAAACGTTTTAAACGTGTCCAACACGGAGAAGTTGAAAGATTGACCTTCTCAGCAAGCTCAGTCACGCTCAAACGACCATCTTTACGAAGTTCAGATAAAATTTTTCGATCAATACGATCAAGTTGGTAGGCAGTCTCTGTCATGACAAAATCAAATGATATTTCAATTAAAAAGCTTATAACACTATTGGTTATTATGAAATGCAAAACTACAAATCTATGTCGAAGTGCTGTAAAAAACAACATTAAACAATTGATAATTTGAAGTTTGTCAAAAAATGCAAATAACCATCTTGAAAGCAACTATACAAAAAATCAAATTATTTCTAAAATAAAATCATCCGCAAATATTGTATTTGAGAATATGCCTAAAACTAAGAAACCAACACAAAAACAACTGATGGCTGTGATTCAAACCCAAACAGCAATTGCTAAATTGGGACTTGATTTGAATGCTGTAATGACGCTTGTTGCAGAACAGGCTCAATTCATCACCCAAGCAAAAGGGGCTGTGGTCGAGTTGGCGGAAGATGGTGATATGGTTTATCGAGCGGTGTCAGGTGGAGCAGCACATCTCTTGGGTTTACGTTTAAGCCAAGAAAATAGCTTATCTGGTTTATGTGTTGCAGAAAATAAAATTTTATATTGCGAAGACAGTGAACTTGATGTACGTGTGGATAAAATCGCTTGTCAAAAAGTTGGATTACGTTCAATGGCAGTTGTACCGTTGATCCATTGTGGTGATGCGATTGGTGTCCTCAAAATCTATGCAGAACAAGTGTCGGCATTTAAAGAGGGTGATCTACAACTTTTAACATTAATGTCAGAACTGATTGCAGCCGCGATGTACCACGCCACTCGCTTTGGGGCACAAGAGTTGTATAAATTGGCAACCCAAGACCAACTGACTGGTTTGGCAAATCGAGCGTTATTTTTAGATTGTCTACGTCAAGGTTTGATGACCGCAAAACAGAATAATAAAAAACTAGGTATCTTAATGATTGATATGGATGGTTTAAAACGAATCAATGATGAATATGGGCATCGCTTGGGCGATGCAGCGTTAAAAGAAATTGCGGATCGGATCAAGCTATCTACACGCCATGGCGATTTGGTTGCACGCTTAGGTGGGGATGAATTTGCCGTGATTTTATCTTCGGTTGAAAATCAGGAATTGGCAAAAACTGCGATGAACCGTATTGCTGAAACATGTGGTTTGCCTTTTATATTTGAAAATGTTGATTTAAAAATTGGCGCAAGTTTAGGTTTGGCAGTTTTTCCGAAAGATGCTGAAAGTATAGATCAGTTAATTGAATGTGCAGATTTAAAGATGTATGAAAATAAACGTGAAAGAAAACTAGTTAAAGTTGTAAAAAGTGAATAAGCGCTAGTATGCTGAATTTCAGTATTTAAAAATGATATGTAAATTTTTTGACAATATTTTTAAAATATACTGATTAAGTTATGTTAATTACTGTAGATCGATTTAAATTTAGAAAAATTTTTCACTAAAAATTAAATTAAAGAAAATTTTTTCAAAAATAAGGTAAATAAAGTCAAAATAAGAGAAACATTTCAGTTGGTATTTCACTACACTAAACTTATTCAATCAAAACCATTTGGGAGACTGGTTTTGATTTTACAGTGTGTATCTTTAAGGGAAGGGTGCCTTTAACGATACACACTGTATACCTATTTTTAAACTCAAATTTTATTCATCAAGTTTTATCTAAGCTATACATCTAAGTGCTTTCACTTTGTTTTGACTTCAATCTGTAAGCCACAGTTAAACAAAGCAACCAAAATGGAATTAAAATCACCGCAATGCGCATATCAGGTGTTAACCACATGATCACTAAAATACTGAGCATAAAGGCGATACAAATATAATTACTCAGTGGATAGGCAATCGCAGGGAAAAGCGTCGTTTTACTGAGTTTTTGCATTTTCTGTTTAAATTTAAGATGCGTACATGCCAACATCATCCAATTGATCACAATAGCTGACACCACCAAGCTCATCAATAATTTAAAGGCTTTTTCAGGGAATACATAATTCAAAACGACGCAAATCAAAGTCACCAATGCAGAAGTTAAAATCGCCGCATAAGGAATACCACGTTGATTAATCTTGCGAAGAAACTTTGGTGCATTGCCTTGTTCAGCGAGTCCAAGCAACATGCGACTTGTTCCATAACTTGTGCCGTTATAGACCGAGATTGCGGCGGTAAGCACAACAAAGTTTAAAACGGTTGCAACACTTTGACTGCCTAATGAATCAAAAATCAATACAAATGGACTGCCACCTTCAGCGATTTGATTCCAAGGGAATAACGACAGTAAAACGACAATCGTGAGTACATAGAATAACAAGACACGATAAACGATCTGATTCACTGCTTTAGGAATGGTTTTGGTCGGATCTTTAGTTTCAGCCGCAGCGATTCCGACCAATTCAATACCGCCAAAGGAGAACATGATAATCGCCATTGCCATGACTAGACCGCTTAATCCATTTGGAAAAAAGCCACCCAAAGCCCATAAATTGGAAATAGAAGCAGTTTCACCTGCATGACCACTGGTCAGTAACCAAGCACCAAAGCCAATCATACCGATGATTGCCACGATTTTGATGATGGAAAATAAAAACTCCATTTCCCCAAAAACTTTGACATGCATTAAGTTGATGGCATTGATCAATACAAAGAAAGCCAGTGCAGACATCCATGTTGGGATTTCAGGCCACCAATAATGTATATACAAGCCGATGGCGCTGAGTTCTGCCATACAGACCAAAATATTCAGTACCCAATAATTCCAGCCCGACATAAAGCCTGCAAAGGGATTCCAGTATTTATAGGCAAAATAACTAAAAGAGCCACTGACAGGTTCTTCAACCACCATTTCACCAAGTTGGCGCATCATAAAAAAGGCAATCAAACCTGCAATAGCATAGCCTAGAATTACCGAAGGGCCTGCAAGTTTAATGGTCTGTGAAATACCGAGAAAAAGTCCAGTCCCGATCGAGCCGCCCAAAGCAATGAGTTGAATGTGACGGTTACTTAAGCCATGTTTAAGTTGGCTTTGCTTTTGCGATGACATAAATGATCCATTTATGTGGTAGGTGAGAGTGCGCAGCAGCACAGAAAAAATTTGTTAGATACTATAATAAATATTTATATAATAATAAAATTTTATTTATGAGTATTGGGTATGCTGTTTTTTGAAGTGTATAAAATATATTTCGAGAGTGTATGAACATTTGTAAAGCGAAAAATGACGTATTACCATAACTAGAATTTAAATACATTCAAAAGCATGACGCATGAGAATAACCGCGTGGTATACATTTCGCAGATTTGTCTATAACAACTTACATAATGATGACTACGAAACCAAGTTTAGCCGTGCAGTCAATTTTTTACTGATTTTTCTGATTATTGGCAATGTCGTTGCGGTTTTACTTGAATCTATCAATGATATTTATAAGCTCTACAAAGTCTATTTTGATGCATTTGAAAATATTTCCATTTTGGTATTTACACTTGAGTATGTTTTACGCTTTTGGAGTGTGGTGGAAGAAAAACCTTTTGAGTCTGAATGGAAACAGCGTTGGCATTATGTGACCAGTGGTGCTGCCATCATTGATTTACTTGCAATTTTACCTGCATATATTAACTTCTTTGTACATATTGATTTACGTTTCCTACGAATCTTGCGTTTACTTCGGCTATTAAAACTGACTCGATATTTTGTTTCATTACAGATTTTATTGCGAGTGATCGAGCGAGAAAAAGGTTCGTTTCAGGCTGTTATTTTTATTTTACTAATCATGATCGTGATGGCTGCTGCTGGAATATATGTGGTGGAAAGTCGAGTACAGCCCGATGTTTTTAGTTCAATTCCTGCATCGATGTGGTGGGCAGTGGTGACATTGACGACTGTCGGTTATGGAGATGTCACACCCATCACACCTTTAGGGCGTTTTTTAGGGGCGTTGATCACCATTCTTGGGGTGGGTTTGGCTGCATTACCCGCAGGTATTTTAGCCAATGGTTTAGCCAATGAATTAGAGCTACGCAAACAACAACTTGAGTTGAAGTTTAGAGATTTATTAGAAAGTTGTGAAATTGACATCATTGATGATGAGGAAAAAATTGAAAATATTCGTAAAGAGGTTGGTTTATCCACTGAACAGACGCAAGATATTGTGTTACAACTGATTCGAGAACGTAAAGAAGAAGCTTTAGAACGAGAAAAGAATAAGTATTGTTTTTGTCCACATTGTGGGCATAAATTGCCTGAATAATGATGTTAATCAAAAAAGGAAAATAAAATGAGTTTCGATATCCAGCTCTTTCATATCCAAACAATGCGTGACTATGAAAATTCGAATGATGAAGAATTTTTTGAGCATGTGGAAAAATTTACCGTATTTTCAGATGCTCAATTTAAAGCATTAAAAGCGAGATTACTCAGCTATGATTATGAAATCATTCGTACTGTAGACGATACGCTGCATTTTAAAAAATCTGATGCAGAAAGCTCAGCAGTCGCTTATTTAACACGATATGCAATTTATTTTTCAGCAGGTTTTAATCCAGAAGACAGTTTTGAAATTTCGATGACTGCTTCAGAGTTTACGGATACAGGTGAGTTTGCAAAATTTGATCCGCAACTTGGTGAGTGGGAGATTTAACATTTTTGAGAAAAATAAATATGCATTGAAGTATTGATTGTATTCAAATAAACACTTGATGTTATTGAAAATCAGAAAGAGAGGAGTTAATGGAATTACCGAAAGCATTACAGCAATTTTTATCCGAACCGATCGTGATGGAAATGATGTGTTTACCCTACCATTATCCTGAAATTAATCAATTTGAAGATTTTCAGGATGGTTATCGGATTAATGGAAATACAGGTGAGGATTTAACAGGGGTACAGAATGGTGATTGGTTGCCAGAATATTATGTTATTTGCCAAAATTATTTTGCTGATCCCTTTATGATCAAAATGAATGAGTCATCAGAAGGATTTCCTGTCTATTATGCAAGACACGGAAGTGGTCGGTGGGACTTTGAAAAAATTTCTCCGAATCTACAAGCATTTAAAGATGAATTATTTTATTTTTCCAAATTGGACGAAAATACAAAAGAATATATACAATATCTTGAAACTCAAAAAGATTTAAAAAGTGAATTGTGGGCAGAGCTTTATCAAAGTCTAAAGGAGGGCACACCATTACAAGCGGAAATAGAGGATGTTGAACTGCACGTTGAGATCTGGATTTATGGCAAACTGATACTCACCACCATTGGTGAGAATAAAATAAAAATAGCTCATTTTCTTAAACAACATTTTAAAATAACAGGTGCAGAAGCATTGGCTTTAACGGATCAACTCCCAATCGTCTTAGGACATTTTGCAGAAAAATTTGCTGTGAATTTACAAGTCGAGTTGCGACACCTTGGTGCTGAAGTGATTTTTATTGCAGATGAATAATTTTTTGATTTTTAGGATCAGTAAATATCCTTTTTATTTAAATTATGTACATTTTTTAATTGAAAATAATCTCTATTTTTTGAAATAAAAACAAAAAATATCACGTTAAATTACACTTATCTAGCTGAAAAAATATTCAAATTTAATTTAAATAGAGCAATAAAATCGAATAAATGGATAGATCATGACATTTGAAATAGATGCATTTGGCACGATTGTAATTGCTGTATTGGTTTTATTTATTGGGCGAATTTTAGTTCAAAAAATATCTTTTTTACGAAATTATAATATTCCTGAACCTGTTGTTGGAGGCTTGATTGCTGCAATGCTTGCATTTGCTTTGTATCAATTTGCAGGAATTAGTGCGACATTTAATGAAAGTATCCAAAAAGCCTTAATGCTGATGTTCTTTACATCAATCGGTTTAAGTGCAAGCTTTGTCAAACTGAAAGAAGGTGGGAAATCACTGGTGATTTTCCTGTTCTGTGTGGCAGGTTTTGTGTTAGTACAAAATGTTGTGGGAATGAGTTTGGCTAAAGCACTTGGCTTAGACCCATTGATCGGTTTAATTGTCGGTTCAATTACATTGACAGGTGGACATGGTACAGCAGGTGCTTGGGGTACAATTCTTGAAAGTGAACATGGTATTCACGGTGCTGTAGTTTTAGGTATGGCAAGTGCAACCTTTGGTTTAATTATCGGTGGTGTAATCGGTGGACCTGTGGCTAAGTTTTTGATTAAAAGACATAAGTTAGCAACAGAAATTGATCACATGGATCATGATGATACACCTGCTGCGGAAGAAAGTGCTGCTTTTGAATTTCCACGAAAAACACGTTTGATTACCTCAAGCAATGCTATTACAACTTTAGGGATGTTTTCACTGTGTATCTTTGTGGCAAATTGGATGACTGAAGTGAGCAAAGGGCAATGGTTTGAACTGCCGACTTTTGTTTGGGCATTGGCATGTGGTGTTTTACTGAGAAATTTTTTAGAACATGTGGTGAAAGTGAAAATATTTGACCGAGCAATTGATGTCTTTGGCAACGCTTCGCTTTCACTCTATTTGGCGATGGCACTTTTATCATTACAGTTATGGTTATTGGCTGATTTAGCAGGTCCATTAGTGATTATTTTATTGCTACAAATGGTAACTTTGGCACTGTATACCAGTATTGTGACATTTAAAGTAATGGGCAGTAATTACGATGCAGCAGTCTTGGCAGCAGGGCATTGTGGTTTTGGAATGGGAGCAACACCAACAGCAATTGCCAATATTCAAGCGGTAACCAATACCTATGGACCATCACATAAAGCCTTTTTAATCATTCCTTTATGTGGTGCATTCTTTATTGATATTATTAATGCAGTAGTGATTCAAACCATTATTAAGTTTTTTTAGCATTTAAATAAAAACATTATCGGGTGGACAAGGTGAACGATTTTAAATTATCAAGAAAGCCCGATGATCATCGACAAAATCCCAGCAGCGATCAATGGACCTACAGGTACACCACGCAAAACGGCAACCCCCGCAACCGTACCAATCAATAATCCTGCAACAATATTGGGTTGATTGGTCATAAGCTTAACACCACGACCACCTAGCCATGCCACCAATAGCCCAACAGCAATGGCGAGTAAAGATTTCCAACTGAGAAATGATTTTAAAATTACATCACCGGGAATTTTACCACTGGCAATCGGAGTGAGTACGCCGATGGTTAAAATGATAATGCCGATATTTAAACCATGATTTTGCAGTAAATAAAAATACTCACTTAATGGCGTGATACGAAAGACGATGAGTACAGCAGCTGCAATCGTCACAGCACTATTATGACTGAAGATACCACATGCCAATAAAACCAAAAGTACGATTAAGTTTAAGTCGAGATGTGATGCAAAATTCATGATCGCCATGCAAAATATTGGTGGAAAACATGAATAGTATAGCGAGATCGCAACAATAAACCGAATTTTTAGGGCAAAACTTACAATCCTCAGAGATTACGTTACAATGGCGAGGCTTGATTTATGGTGAATAGATGATGTTATTGGAAAAAATTTTACAGTCACAAGGTTTTGGTAGTCGCAAACATTGTCAGCAATTAATTAAAAATGGTGCGGTGAGCATCGACGGGCAAATGATCACCGATGTAAAATTTAAAATCGCAGAACAGCAACTAAAATTTCAGGTTTTTACCAAAGAATATCAGTATAGAGAACATGTCTATTTAGCACTGCATAAACCGCAGGATTATGAATGTTCACATCAAGCAACTCATCATTTCAGTGTTTTTGATTTAATGGATGAGTTATTGTTAAACAGAGGTGTACAGTGCATTGGGCGTTTAGATCAAGACACGACAGGTATGTTGCTACTGACTGATGATGGACAGTTTTTGCAGGCTTTAACTCATCCCAAAAAGCATGTGCCTAAAGTATATATTGTAGAAACAGCTGATCCAATCAGTGCGATGCAAATCGAACAGCTTTTACAAGGTGTAGAATTACGCAATGAAAAGGGCATTTATGCAGCGAGTCAGGTTGAAAAATTGGCAGAAAATAAGTTGTCTTTGACCATTCACCAAGGGGTTTATCATCAAGTCAAGCGAATGCTTGCAGCTGTTGGAAATAAAGTGGTTACTTTACATCGTCAGCAAGTCGGCTTACTTGATCTTGGGCAGCTTGAACAAGGGCAGTATGTGTATTTAAATGAACAACAGATACAAGCTGCAAAAAATCAAAGTGAATCTATTGAATATTTGAAATGAATATTCACATAAAATATGATATGAAAATGCAGCCTGTTTATTTCAAAAAACAATGATAGGTAATAAATTCACCATCACGGACAAAGCCCATTTGTTCATATAATTGGTGAGATTGATAATTAGATTTTTGCGTTTCTAAGCTGATTCGTAATGCATTTTCATGTCGTGCAAATAAAATGGCAGTATCAATTAATTGTTTTGCTGAGCCTTGACGGCGATATACAGGTGTAACATAAACATCATCTAAAATATAATAGGTTGAACATGCTAAAGATGAAAAGCCTAGATAGAGCAAAACAAAACCTGTAATTACATCATCTTTGATGTGAATAAAAATAACACTTTGTTGATTTTCAAAACGTTGCTTTAAAAAATGATAAGATTCAGAAATATTTGAAGATGCACCGTAAAACTGACGATACTCATCAAACAAAACTGCAAGTTGTTTTAAGTCGCTTTCTGTTGCACGTCTTACAATCATTTTTTGTCTCTCTGTTTTGTTATCATTATGAGAGAGCATAACCAAAAAATAGAATATTCAAGCAAAAAAAATTGTTTAAAAATACGACACTGTTAAGTTTTGTCACTTTTTTCATTGAGGATCGCATTTAACTCAGCAAAGATATCATCATCATCCAAATCTGAAATTTGACCATCATCTGTAGTTTCTATGTGATCCTGTTTTATTTTTTTTAATTTTAACAACTGTTCCATGTTGATGTTTTGATTTTCAATTGCAAATGGAATAGATTTGGTTAAAACCACTTGTTTAAAGAATAAACGTACAGCCTGCGCAGGGGTAATTCCCAATTGCTTAAAAACAGCAAAAGCCTGTTTTTTTTCTTGTGAATCAAGGCGTACTTGATAGACTTCGGTTTTTCGCATGAATGAACCAAAAAATAGTGTAGTTCGGATGCTTTATTTTAATCAAACTAAATGTAATTCAATGATTAGACATGAAAAAACATAATTATTGTCATTACAATGTCATTCTATTGTCAGTTCTTTTTGTGATGAGAAATACATTTCTTGTTGGCTGATTGGATCTTTGAAGCTTAATTCTTTTGCAAGGAGTTGTAGTGGAGTGGAAAAGTCAGCCTCATTTTTATGAATAACAGTGGGGTAAAATGGATCATTTTTGATGGGGATATTTAAGTGATTTAAATGAACACGCAATTGATGCTGTTTGCCTGTTTCAGGTTTAAGTTGATATTTTGCCCAAGTGTGATTGTGTGTGAGTAAGTGAATTGCGGTATGTGAGTTTGCCTCACCTGCTACAGTACACATGGTATAAAAAGGTTGCCCTTTTTCCATTCTTAGATGGACATCTTGTGGAAATATTAATTCAGGGCGATAAGCTGCAATTGCATGATAAACTTTTTGTACTCGTCGCTCAGCAAATAACTGTTGATACATTCCACGTGTTTCAGGACATTTTGAGATTAAAACAATCCCTGCTGTTTCACGATCTAAACGATGAATTGGTGTTAAATCAGGATTGTTAGTGGCTTTTTTTAGACGAACCAATACGGTTTCTTGGAGATATTGTCCTGTTGGGCTAATGGTTAAAAAATGAGGTTTATCAACGACAATAAAATGATCATTTTCAAATAATATCTGTTCTTGAAATGGTACGTGAATTTCATGCGCTAAAAAACGATAATAAAAAATATGACTATTTTCAGGATACGTACTTTTTAAATTTAATATTTGCCCTTGTTCATTAAAAATCAATTGATCTTGGAAACGTTGCTGCCATTCTTGGGCTGAGATATGTGGAAATTTTTCACATAAATAAGCAAACAATGTTGTTGGTTGTGCAAGTTTAGGGAGATACACTTGACTGGCATTAACCCCATCAATCATTGGTGGCTTAAATTTTGAAGTGAACATTCTCAAAAAAACATTAAAAGCAAAACGGATAGATATTCTAATGAAAAGCATCTGTTTGTGCATGGATTCAGTGCAAATAATTCAAATAATTAAATCCAAATTATAAATATTTAGTTACATTTTCTGTGTGGTGCTGGCTATTTTAAAATCAATTTATAGACTATCTTTGACCTAGGTCAAAAAAACATTGAATGATTATGAATACAGATGAAATCAGTAGAAATTTGCAACGATTAGAGCAGCGTATTACCAATGCTTGTTTAAAAGTAAATCGAAAATCACAAGAAATTCGTTTGATTCCAGTGACCAAAACCAAATCTGCTGAGATGATTCAAATGGCTGTGGCGTTAGGCGTAAGTCATGTGGGAGAAAATAAAGTTCAGGAACTCATCAGCAAAGCAGAACGATTACAAAATGAAAAGCTTGAATGGATTCTCATTGGGCATTTACAAAGTAATAAAGTCAAAAAAATAATTCAATATATTCAAGAGTTTCATGCATTAGATAGTATTAAGTTGGCAGAGAAGCTGAATAAAGAATTGCAATGTATAGACAAAAAGTTAGATGTTTTTATACAGGTCAATACTTCAAACGAAATCAGTAAATATGGCATGCAGCCTGAACAGTTGGCAGATTTTTTGTGTCAAATGCAGCAATTTCGTCAACTCAATGTTGTGGGTTTAATGACTTTAGCGCTACATACCAAGCATGAGCCGCAGATTAGACAATGCTTTCAATTATTAAAAAAATTATTGGATGAATCACGTATTGATTATCCCAATATTTCACGTTTGTCTATGGGAATGTCTGGTGATTTTGAGATTGCAATTGAGGAGGGGGCAACAGATATTCGGGTTGGACAAGCCATTTTTGGTCATCGTGCTTTAGCTGATGAATATTATTGGCCAGAACAAGGAGAAAAATAATGGATGTTATTTACCAAGTAGAGCTTTTTCATCAGCAACGTTTGATTGGAAAATTTGTTACAGGGAATAACTTTCCCAAACAAGATTTGTCGGCATTTCTGCAGGGTATTTCCCAGCAAGACTTGGAGATTAAAATTTATAAAGGTGACAACGAAAAAAGAATATTAACTGTTGAAAATGGGATTACCAAAGTCATTGCCACACATTTTGATTTTAAAATATGCAATGACTGGGAGAATGAAGTATGAGTAGTTTAATTCATTTTTATCAAAAATTAGATGTGGATTTTATTCGAGGAGAAGGATGTTATTTATGGGATACATCAGGTATTCGCTATTTAGATATGATTTCAGGCGTTGGTGTGAATAATTTAGGCTTTTCACATGCCGAATTAAATGTTGAGATTCAGGAACAAATACAAAACTATATCCATCTTTCAAATTTATTTAAAAATAGTTGGTCAGAAAAACTAAGTGATCAACTAATTGAAATTACACATTTACATGCCAGTTTCTTTTGTAATTCTGGAACAGAAGCCAATGAAACTGCAATTAAAATTGCAAAATTATATGCTTATGAAAAAAATATCGAAAATCCAAAGATTATTGTGATGAATCAAGGTTTTCATGGACGAACATTAGGTGCTTTATCGGCAACTTCAAATCAAAAATATAAAGAAAAATTTGGTCAATTACTTGATGACTTTATTTTTGTGGATTTCAATTGTATCGAATCTATATTTAAGGTGATCCAGCAACATCATGTCTGTGCCATTATGTTAGAACCGATTCAAGGTGAAGGTGGTATTCATATTGCATCGACTTTATATTTAAAACAACTCAGAAAAATATGTGATCAGCATAAAATTTTATTAATTTTAGATGAAATCCAATGTGGTTTAGGGCGGACAGGCTATTGGTTTTATCATCAAAGAGCAGAGATTATTCCTGATATTTTAACCATTGCAAAAGGTTTGGCAAATGGATTACCAATAGGTGCATGTTTAGTGAATCAAAAATTAAATGATTTATTAACACCAGGATTGCATGGTTCAACTTTCGGTGGAAATCCATTGGCTTGTCGTGTGGCTTTAAAAGTTTTAGAGATTATCAAAAGAGAAGAACTTATTTTAAAAAATAAACAGAAAGGAGAATATTTTATTAATCAATTACAGTCGAAATTTACCAGTGTACATGGCATAAAATCGATAAGAGGTGTGGGTTTAATGATTGCAATTGAACTGAATGAAAGGATAGATGATATTTCACAACAGTTCTATTTGCAGCATAAAATACTTATTAATATAACACAAAATAAAATCATTAGATTATTGCCATCTTTTCTCATTACAGAAGATGATATTCAATACTTCTGCCAAAGTTTATATGATTTTATGAAAAATCAAAATACTAACAAATAAGGTATATTCGCAATGAAAAAAATGAATGTTGTACAGCATTTAAGTTTTGAGGATTTGGGTGTTTTTACTGAGGTTTTAGAATGTGAAAATTATGAAATTCATTATTTTCAAGCTGGTGTGGATGATTTAACACATGCATTTACATCTAAAAACCCTTTATTTATTTTAGGGGGTCCAATCGGTGTTTATGAAGTTGAAAATTACCCATTCTTAATGGATGAAATACAGCTTTTAAAACAACGCTTAGTACAAAACTATGCGACTTTTGGTATTTGTTTGGGTGCGCAACTGATCGCACAAGCTTTGGATGCAAAAGTGTATGCAGGACATCATAAAGAAATAGGTTGGGGGAAGTTGCAGCTAAGTGATCTTGGGCTTGCATCATCTCTGCGCTTTTTAGATGGTCAACATGTTTTACATTGGCATGGAGATACTTTTGATTTACCTAGTCAAGGTGCACATTTAGCGAGTTCTGATTATTATAAAAATCAAGCATTTTGTATTGGTCGTCATATATTGGCGGTGCAGTTTCACCCAGAAGTGGATGCACAAGCGATTGAAAAATGGTTAATAGGACATACTTGTGAGCTAAATAAAGCACAAGTTGATCTGCAAAAATTAAGGACAGATAGTGCATTACATGGTGCTGCGTTAAAGCAGGCAGGACAGTTGATGTTAAAAGATTGGTTAAATAATTTAACTCCCTTATAATATTGGGGGGGAATAGTTTTGAATAAAATTGTATGAAAATTCAAGGAAAGAACGGTAAAGAAATACAAGATAGTATTCGACTTCTCATTACACAGGGTGTCTATCAGGAAGGTGACACTTTGCCGAATATTCGTGATTTGGCACAGCAGTTGAATGTAAATCGTAATACAGTTTCAACAGCTTATGCTGCCTTAGCAAAGTTAGGTGTGATTCAGACCAATAAGCGCTTAGGAACACAAGTAAGCCCCATAAAATTACGTGGTGGCGAAGGGGTGCAATCAAATCTACAGTCAGAAATTTGTGATTTAACTCATGGGAATCCGAATCAAAAACTGTTGCCAAATTTACAAAATATTCATTTTAAAAATTTATCTGTTGGATTATATGGTGAAAATATTTATCATGAAGAATTAAAAGAATATGCAATCCATTCTATATTTTCTGATATTTTAAAGCGTCATCCGAGTGCTTGCTATGCATTATCAAATGGTGCAACAGATGGTATAGAAAAAATATTATCTGCGTATTTATTAGCACAAGATCATGTGGCAATTGAAAGTCCGGGTTATATTAATAGTATTAAGATTTTAGAAAATCAAAATTATCAGATTCATTCTATTCATGTTAATCAAAAAGGTTATCATTTAAAAGATATTCAGCAAGCTTTAAAGAATAATATTAAAGCGCTAATTATTACACCACGTGCACATAATCCAACAGGTTATAGTTTAACCATGGAAGATGCATTAAATATAAAAAATATGCTTAGAGAGTATCCCAATACATTGATTTTAGTGGATGATCATTTTTCCCTGATTTCAAATGAAGAATATCAACATATTATTCCCGAAAATGCTGAAAATTGGGCAGTATTACGTTCGGTTTCTAAATTTTTGGGACCCGACTTACGCTTTTGTTTTATTTGCTGTGATCCACATACCGCAAATTTATTATCACGAAAAATGAATGCGGGAACGACTTGGGTGAGTCATTTACTACAAGATATTGTCTATCAACTGCTGACTCAGCATGGTTTTGAGCAGCAGGTTGCAAAAGCACAACAGCATTATGCAAAGAATAATCAGTATTTTGTAGCGTTAATGCAGCAAAAAAAATTATCCTGTGCTGTAAAATATGATGGTTTAAATGTGTGGTTAGAACAAGATCAGCCACAACAGTGTATCGAATATTTATTAGAAAAAGGCTGGTCTGTACGTATAGGAAGAGATTTTTTTGTGGAAAATACGTCGTTCGGTATACGTATGACTTTGTCAAATTTAAGTCATTCTCAAATTGAGGCTTTGGTTAATGATTTAGCAAAAATTATCGTTTGAATTGGAAGATATATGTATTGCTGTCAATCTCAATTCATATTTTGTTGACCAGATTTAGTTTAAAATATACTTAAAAATCATGTGAAATTTTTCTTTTGCTATCGTAATTTTTACATTGAAAGCTATGAAATGTTATGATGTAGACATGTCTTCACCATGTTGTGCCAAATATGCAATATTCCTTTAAATTAAATCTGAGCAATGAACAAGATACCCAAAAATTAGCCCATATTTTGGCGGAAAATTTTGCACAAGGTGTGATTTATTTGATTGGTGATTTGGGTGCGGGTAAAACCACACTGACTCGTTACTGGTTGCAGCAATTAGGGCACCAAGGTGCAGTGAAAAGCCCTACTTATACTTTGGTTGAGCCGTATAAAATCAATGCTCAAGAGGTTTTTCATTTTGATCTATATCGTTTAAATGATCCTTATGAACTTGAATTGATGGGAATTCGTGACTATTTAGATATCGAAAATGCTTTATTTTTATTTGAATGGCCATCTAAAGGTGGTGATGAAATTCCACAAGCAGATATGATTTTAAATATTTTAAAAACTGAAGATGAGGAAATGCGGGAAGTCATTATTGAACTTGATGATGCAGCACTCTATACGCAACTACAGGGCAATTATTCGTAGGTCTTGGCATGTCGACAGTAGAATTTAGCCAAAAAAGAATTCATACCTTACATCCTGCGCTTGCCAATCAAATTGCGGCAGGTGAGGTGATCGAACGTCCATCGTCTGTGGTCAAAGAATTACTTGAAAATTCGATTGATGCGGGTGCAACCGAGCTGATCATTCGGGTGGCGAATGGTGGCAGTACTTTGATTGAGATTATTGACAATGGTCAAGGTATTCATGCTGAGGATTTAGCACTTTCTGTGACAAGACATGCAACCAGCAAAATTCAAACAGCAGATGATCTACAAGCGATTGTGAGTTTGGGTTTTCGTGGTGAGGCATTGGCTTCGATTGCGGCAGTTTCACGTTTAACTTTGAGTAGTAGTCAGGATGAGTCGGGGGTTGGCTATCAAGTTGAAGTCAATGGCACAGCGTTTGACCACCAAGAAATTCAAGCCATTGCAATGCAAAAAGGCACACATATTCGGGTACAAGATTTATTTTTTAATGTGCCTGCACGGCGCAAGTTCTTAAAAAAGCCAAATACTGAGTTTGGGCATATTGAAGAAATTGTCAGACGCCTTGCATTAACCCATTTTGATATTCGTTTTGTGTTAGAACATAACGAGAATATTCGCTTGAATCTTCCTGTTGCAGATAGTGGTGAATTGCGTTTTCAACGAGTACAACAGTTATTGGGTCGTCCATTTACTGAAAATGCTTATTGGATCGATGCAGATAGCATTAGCATGCGTTTGTCAGGTTGGTTGGGGCATCCATCCGATGCGCGTGCGCAAGCGGATTTACAATATGTTTATGTGAATGGACGTATTGTCAAAGATAAAACCATTTCACATGCACTGCGTATGGCATATGACGGTATTTTACATGGGCATCAACATGCGGCATATTTGTTATTTTTAGAGGTTGATCCTGAAAATATTGATGTTAATGTACATCCAACTAAACATGAAATTCGTTTTTTAAATCAACGTGAAGTGCATGAATTTGTACGCCATTTTGCCAAAGAAACTTTATCTCAGTTTCAAACAGCAACGGCTGATTTATCCAGTGCAATGAAAGTTGAGCAGGCGCAACAGGATCGCCAAGCACCTCAACCACGTTATCAAGAGCAATTTCAATTGCATCGAGATACAATATCGCCATTGTCGCAAGAAAATAGCCTAAGCAAACAGACAGGCTATTCTTCTCCTGAACCTGAGGCATTGACTGATTTTAGTTCTAACCAACCGCAAACAGTACATTATCAGCCGCAACAGCAATATCGTGGCACACAGCAGCTCAATAATGCTTTAAAAAGCTATCTTGCGCCTTTGCGTGAAGCCTCAGAGCCAACAGAACATGCGAATGGATTGTCTGATCAAGCATCATTTGATCAATCTGTAGCTGCATTAAATACAGCGAAGACAGTAACTGTAGATGAATATCCTTTAGGGATTGCGATTGCACAGTTACATGGTATTTATATTTTGGCACAAAATACTGAAGGGCTGATTATTGTAGACATGCATGCCGCACATGAGCGTATTTTGTTGCAACAAATGAAAATGGCATGGGACAAACCAGAGTTTTGGACATCACAACAATTGTTGATTCCAAAAGTGATCTCAATTACCCGTATGCAAGCAATTCGGATTGAAGAATTAAAGCCACAACTTGAACGTTTAGGTTTAGATCTTGATCAATATGGTGATGAGCAAGTCATCGTTCGTGGTGTGCCTGCGATTTTACATAAGGCTGATTTTGTTGCACTTGTCCCTGAATTATTGAATGATTTAGATCCAAATGATGAAGCGCAAGCATTGCAACAAAACGTGATCATATTTTGGCGGGTATGGCATGCCATGGCGCAGTACGTGCTCACAGAATGTTAAGTTTATCTGAAATGAATGCCTTACTGCGTCAGATGGAACAAACTGAATTTGCCAGTCAATGTAATCATGGTCGTCCAACATGGCGCGCATTTCCATTGTCACAATTAGATAAATTATTTGCTCGAGGAGAGTAGTTGTTCATGTCAAATCAATTGCCTGTTATCAATTTAATGGGACCTACTGCAAGTGGTAAGACCGCTTTGGCATGTGAACTCTATGAGCGTGGTAATGTGGAACTTATTTCCGTAGATTCAGCATTGGTCTACCAAGATATGGATATTGGAACTGCTAAGCCAACCAAAGCAGAACAAGAACAATACCCACATCACCTTATTGATATTATCACGCCTTTGCAGGTTTATTCTGCGGCTGAATTTGTGGAAGATTCATGCAGTTTGATTGATGATATTCATGTGCGAGGAAAAACCCCAGTATTGGTTGGCGGTACGATGTTATATTTTAAGGCACTGCTTGAAGGTTTATCTTCAAATTTACCAAGTGCGGATTATGCTGTGCGTGCTGCAATTGAAGCTCAAGCTGAGGCTGAAGGCTGGCAAGCGGTGTATGAAGAATTAAAAGCAGTTGATCCACTTGCAGGCGAAAAATTTAAAGTGAGTGATAAACAACGCATTATCCGTGCTTTGGAAGTCTATAGGTTGACAGGTCAGGCAATTACAAAATTACAAGCAGAACAACCTAAAAATGTAGCATACCGTTACAGTTTTCATAACTATGCATTATTGCCAGATCGAGTAGAATTACATCAAAGAATAGAACTTCGTTTGAAAAACATGTGGAATATCGGATTTTTGAATGAGGTTGAGGCTTTAATTGAAAAATATAATCTCAATGATAATTTACCTTCAGCACGTTCGGTTGGTTATCGCCAAGCTTTAGATTATCTAAAAAATAGTGACAGAAGTCTTAAAAGCAGACAAGAAATGGAGGATAAATCGTTATACGCGACACGACAATTAGCGAAACGTCAATACACTTGGTTACGTTCTTTGCAAGAATCTCACCAATTTAAAACCTATTTGACTATAAAGCAAGCTCAAGAAGACTTGCGAAACTTACATGGATAAAGCAAAATTTACCTACTATCTTTTTTATAAATTTTAATTGAAAAATAAAGATAGTTTTTGCGCTGATATTTAATTTTTTTTTGGAGTATAAAATGTCTAAAGGTCAAACTTTACAAGATCCGTTCTTAAATTCTCTCCGTAAAGAACGTATTCCAGTTTCTATCTTTCTTGTAAACGGTATTAAACTACAAGGGCATATTGAATCTTTTGACCAATACGTTGTGTTGTTAAAAAACACTGTAAGCCAAATGGTTTATAAACATGCGATTTCTACAGTTGTTCCAGCACGTAATCCACGTCCTGCTGGCGCACCTGCTGGTGCACCTGGTCAAGCTGCTGGTGGCTTTGGCGGCGCTCAAGGCGGCTTCGGTGGTAACCAAGGCGGTTTTGGTGGTCAAGGTGGCTTCGGTGGTAACCAAGGCGGTTTTGGTGGTCAAGGTGGCTTCGGTGGTAACCAAGGCGGTTTTGGTGGTCAAGGTGGCTTCGGCGGTAACCAAGGTGGTTTTGGCGGT
>NZ_LQXQ01000060.1 GCF_003268395.1 Acinetobacter sp. CFCC 10889
ATCTGTGTTGCTGCCTAAGCCTTGGATTTGGTCTTGAATAGCTTTGAAGTTATTAATAGCTTCAAATTCTTTCCACTTTTGCGCTTTTCTAAATTGCTGAAGATCATAAGCCAATTGCTCATCAATAGATTCTTTTTTAAGCTGCTTTTCAACATCATTCAGTTCAGAACTAAGAGCAATATGTGCTTTATTTAACTCAGCCTCCTTCTTCAACTTTTCATCTTCAGTCCAATTCCATGAATTCAACTCCTGATCAAATTGAAGTTCAGCTAACCTTGCTTTATTTGCATAGTGTTCCTCAATTTTAGGAATGAGATGCTGCAATCCAAGTTCATTAGCTTTTGCAATTGTGTCAATTCTCTCTTGGTTTCGAATAACATCTTCAGAAGAGAATTGTTGAGAAAATTGAGCTTTGTCTTGTTGAAACTTGCGGAAAGCTTCATCAGCTTTATCAAGATCACTTAGATAATTCTCAACAGTATAATCAGTGCCAAAAGTTTGACCGCTTGCACCAGCAGTGTAGCCTTGGTATTTCTTCCAATAATCATTGTTGTATTTGCCAATGTTGGTACCACGCTGAACATTTCCTTCACCCGCATGATATGCACGTACCGCTTTTTCTAAGTCGCCTTTAAATAATTCAAGAAGATAGTTCATATACTTGGCGGCAGCTTCAGCAGACTTCCCTAAATCAAATGTTTGACCACTGATGTTAAAACGTTTCGCTGTATCAGGCATAAATTGAAAACCACCTGAGGCTCCAGTAGTCTTATTAACCTGATTTGTTTTGCCTGTATTTCCTGTTTCAATAGCATGAATAGCTGACAAAGTGCCTTTTGGCAGATTGTATTTGGACTCAAGCCCTGCAAAATTATATTTAGCAGCATTTGCTTGAATTTGAGCGTTGAGCTTTAAAGCCTTGCCCTGCTCCTTTAATTCCTCCGTTTGCTTTTTAAGTGCCTCGGCTCTAGCCTCCTCCTTATCTTTCATGCTTGCACTAATGCTTGCAAGGCTTATAGCCTCTTGCCCAGCATCTGTTTTAAGGGCTGCATTGTTATAATTGAATGCTTTTAAAACACCAACACGTGCATCACTCTGATTTTTTGAAAGACCTCTTTCTTGAAAAAGTTTTCTTGCAGCCATTTCTTGAATATCTGAAAGTGCTGTTTTGCTGTATTCGCTATAAGCTTTACTAGCTGCCTCAATCGCTTTGCGTTCTCGATCTGCTGCTGTGGTTCGAGCATCTGTGGCTTTGACGGCATTCGGACTGAGACTGATCATTTTTTCAATTAAGGATTGCTGTGTTTTATACTCAGACCCTGTTTTACTCACTGCACCCGCAAGAACAACAAACTTATCTTTCGATTCTTGATTAATGAAAGTTAACGCCTTAATTTTTGAACGAAAATCTTCAAGATTTTTAGTTTCTTTAAATTCAGCAATAAGTGCATTTAACTCTTTCGATTGAGTTGTTGTTACATCGTTGTGTCGAGTTAAAGCATAAGCATTTGTAATTAAGCTATCAGTTGCGTTGTCATAAGATTTCGCCAATTCTTTAAGCTGTTCTTTTTCAGCAATAATCTGAGAATCACGTCTCGCTGCATCCAACTCACGATATTTCGCAATCGCATCATCAACACTTTCATTATTTTCACGTAATGATTTTGTTGACTCATCTGTGCTGCCTTTGAGGAGTAAATAAGATGCAGCGACTGCCGCAACAGTTAACCCCAAACCAACAGGACCGCCTAGTGCACCAAGCAAACCAAAATATGATCTAGCACTCATAGCATTAGCAGCATTCAAACCTGCGGTTGCTGTAGTAAGTCTAGTTGTTGCTGCTGTCTGGGTGTTTCTTGCTGCTTCATAAACTCTTGATGTGGCAAGTGTTGTTGCCCCAAGTTTGGCTTCTAAGGCTGTCAATTCAGCAACTTGTATAGCTTGAACTTGTTGCAACTGAGCCATACGAGAAATGGACTGCGCTCTACCAGCATCATTAATCTGACTACTTAATCGCTGCACCTCTTGGGCTTTTTCAACGCTTGTTGCTGCTATAGTGGTTTGCATTCTTTGAATTTCAGATGCAATCACTGCACGGTCTGCATTCACCTGCATTTCAGCAGAAATTACAGCATCTCTTGCTCGTGTCATTTCCGCTTGAGCAGCGTTATATTCCGCCTGTGCTTTACGCTGCGTTTGAATTATTGCCGCATTTTCAGCTTGAATTTCCTCTATTGCAGCAACAATCTTAGCTTTTTTAGCCACTACACTCTGATAAATAGCAGGAATATACGAGCCTACAAGATAAGCACCTCCCACCATCATAACGGCTTTAACCATTTCTAAATTGTCAGAAAGTGCTTTTATAGATGGAATCATCACATCATTAATAGCATTGGCTTTAAAACCCTCCCATTTTAAATTTAGGAGATTGAGTTGCTCTTTTGCTATTACAGTATTTTCAATAAACTCATCAGATAAAATTGCACCTGCTTCCTGTGCTGCTTTACCCCATTTCTGAAAACCCTCACCACCATTTCTTAACAATGGAATCAACAAAGAAGAATCAGAAATAATAGCTTCCATATAAAATTTCATATCATTCTGAGTTGCATTTACTTTTTCCAAAGAACTATAGAAAAGTTGTAGCGCTTCAGGTCCTGAAAGTTTTTGAAATTGCTCAATAGTCACGCCGACCTTAGGTGCAATATTTTCAAAAAAATCAGCCAATGGACCGCCTTTGGTTTGATCAAAATCACCAATACGATCCTGCATATCTTTCATTTTGTCAGCAAAGGATTCCATCTCAATGCCAACTGTCGCAGCACCTTTCGCATAAAATTGAAATTGCTGCATAGATGAATTTGCCAATTCAGCAAATTTTTTAATATCACTTCCTGCCTGAATCGTTTGATTTGCAAAATTTGCAACACCTGCAAATGACAATCCTGCTACTGTTGCACTCAGTGCTTTTACTCCAAGCGATGCAACATTCATACTTTCAGAGATACCATCTCCTGTTTCTTTAGCGGTTTTTTCAGCCTGTTGCATTGGTCCAGTAAAACCACCAACTTAGCCACTAAATCAAGCGTTAATGTTCCTAATTTCGATGCCATAACTTTTCCTCAGGCAATAAAAAACCGCCTTTTGGCGGTTTAAATTAAAAGCTTCTAACGGTAGGTTTGTTTTAACTATGAGTTCACGGAAGTTTTATTTAAAAACCACAAATAGAATAAAAATCAAACAAAAAATTCCAATCACCCCACCAATTATTTGAGCATAATATTGATTTTCAACATCTTGCTTGAAAACTTGCTGATTAATTTTAACAGTTTCATCATTTAATGCATTTGTGTGTGCATTCATTTCTTCCGTCATAAGGTTAAGAAAAAAAACTTGGTCAGAAGGGTTGAATTTTTTCAGAAATAAATCCTGTTCATCACTTAAATCATTTGATGCTTGATAAATACTAATCCCATGCGTATTAGCCAAAAAGCCCATTAGGTCACTTCTAGCTTTCACAAGAGTTCTTATATTATCTCTTGTAAATGGATACTTTACTTCAACATCATACAAAACCCCTGCAATTCCTGCCTCTAAGTACTTGTTGTCCACCACCTCATGCTCATCTATCAGCGCACCAAACCACTCTCTAGGGGCTGCACTAACTTCCTCTGCATGCATTTTCGAAAAGTTAGCCTCATCTTCATCAGATATATTTGCAAAGAAGTTGTCAAAAATATCAACTATCTCTAAAAATGCCTGATCCTCAGTTAAATTCTGATTAGTCTGAAGTTCCGCCTTAAATTCCAGTTGCTTTCTCACCACCTCTCGCACCTCCCCCCTTGCGACTGGTGAATGAACTTCAACCCCAAATAGCTCACCTATTATTTTTTGTTCCATACCCCGCCCCAAATATAATTTAGACCAAGATACTAATTTATGAACAAAAAACCACTCCGAGGAGTGGTTTTGTTTATTGAAAAGTTATTTGACTAAGCGATTCATTGCATTTTGCATGATCAAAGGTAACTGTTCTTTTGTCACCAAGTCTGTTCGACTCACTAACTCAGGAATATTTTTTGAATCAATCATCATGACATCTCTTGGTACAAGATCTAGTGTAAAACCACCCTGATAATGTAGATTTAATGGCTATACGGAATAAGTGGTGGAATTTAGTTTTAAGTAAAATCTATATTTCGGAATATCATGTGTAATTTACCGTTTGTCTGCATGTTAAAAAATAATCGAAATAGCAGTTGTTTATTACTACAAATGTAGTAATATATCAGCATAGGCAGCAAATAGTTGCAGCCAATAACCGCTAGGTGGGCAAAATGAAAACAGAAATTGAAATTATTGGAACTGCGCTTTTTGGCAAATCTTGGATGACTCAAATTGCTGAAAATCTTAAAGATCAAAACGGTGAATCAATCACTCGCCAATCAGTGCAAAATTGGCATCGTCATAACCGTGTACCAGTTTGGGCGAAAGATCAGCTTAAAACATTGACTACTATAAGACTTGCTGAAATTCAAGCACTCAACAAATCATTCGATGATTATGATTTTGTTGTGAGTGAAGTAATTGAAAGCTTTTTGTGGTGGAATCAATCAAAAATTACGATAGAAAGTAGCATTTATTGCAAGCTTGAGTTTTCACACGATGAGTTCAATAACGAACAGTATCATGCGACTATCACACTAGAAAAACCAACCGATTCAAGCGATTGGCATGTATTAAATTTTGATGAGAAATACTTTATGCGAGATATGATTAATATTCGCAATGAGCTAAAAAAGAAACTTCAAAGAAGTTTTGCGGTATCCAAATAAACCAAAGCCCTCAATTGACAATTGAGGGCTTTCTTAATTGGGCATTCCACTAAATTTTATTTATTTTTGACTTAATCAAAATCTTAATTTCTACACGTTATTCCGTATAGCCAATATTTTTACAAAAATTTCGGGTTTTAAGTTCGTAGCTTCCATAGTTGCTCCTAGAAACTTCACTAAAAATTTGGTATTCTTCTCTGACATAGATTTAATTTTCTCTTACTTTTCTCGGTGAGTTGAAATACAAAAACCCAAGATTCTCAGTCTTGGGTTTTTGCTTTTTAGGATTTGTGTTTTATTGCGATTTCTTTCTAATCGCTTTCATACGTTCTTCCTCAAAAGAGGTTTCAGGCGCATCTTCATGCGGCATGAAGTTATACACATCAACTTCTTTTTGAATTTTTAGAGCTATATAGTCAGCGTGATAACGACCAAAAACTTGCTCTAATCTTCGCCCAAAAAAAAGAGAGCCACGTTTTGCACGATAGGCTCTCCAAATTTTAAGCTCAGGATAAGAAATATTGGCTTTCGCCTTGGCTATTGTTCTTCCGCCGATTCCATTGAGGACGAGTTCGCACCAGAATTCTTCATCTGTGCTGATATCCAATTCTTTCCCGCAAAGTCTAGAACCTCGTCAGCAGCTCGATACATCGCATCAATAACTTCTGTAGAGACAGAACCAGTATCGGTGATTTTAGGGAAGAATTTCGCTTTTTCATCTTCATGAATTAGCTGAAATAAAAGCGCTTTGCGATAGTGATCCACCGTCAACTCGCCTTTATCAATACCCCAAACATTTGTAGCATGGGCAATATCATCATGGGGAACAATTTTAACAAAAATCTCCCCTTCAAATTCTTCACCATTCTTATCACGAAACTTAATTGTTTTTTCAACAAAAGTGCCGATGCCAAGCTGTTTTTTTGTGTCTTTTAATGTGAGTTTAGCCATTATTGCACCTTGAATTCATCAGTTACTTTTGATTGACGTTTAAATGGGACCGTGTGATTGTTTAAAGCATCAAGACCAATCACAACACTGTTTTTACGCAAGATAGCTGTGCACCAAGACCAAGAGCGATCTTCTGGCAGATCAACTGTACCTGTTGCAACTGTTGGTGCTGTCGTGCCATCCGACCAACCAACATAAATACCTACAAGTTCTTTTTTATCAGCAAGATCAAGCAAGGTCACATGTGTTGCGTTTTTAGGGTCAGTGTTGATCTTTACACTACCTTCACCTGGTGTTGCCAAACCATAATCATTTGTACGAACTTCGGTTTCTTCAAGACAGGTATTATCCACTTCTGCTTGTGAATCATCACCAAAAACCAATTCGGTAATACAATTCATTTTGGTTAATGTTGGGACTGCGCCATGCAAAATCCACACTTCTGTACCGTTTCCAAGTACACCTTTTTTAGTCGCCATGAGTAGTTACTCCTCTTTTTAGGCATAAAAAAACCACCGTTAAGGAGGTGGGTAAAATTAAACCCGCACTTGACGGGTTTTAATGTTGATTCGAATCTATGGTCTCACCTTGTATGCCTCTGCATAATTTCGAGATACTTTCAGCATGTAGTGTGATATGTCGATGGCTTGGCTTGGTTCGCTCAATATCAATGGCTATTAGCATTGCTGCACGCAGATTTTCCGCAGGTTCAATACTTTCAAAAATATAAGTGTCATTATGAATAACAATATCAGCATAACCATCTTCTTCTATGCTTGGTCTACATTCCACCACAATATAATCAGGAAAATTATTTATCATTGTTTTTGTCCTGATCAAAATCTAAGGATGGCTGTGCCTCCTTGATCAGTTCATCCAACTCTTTAAGCATAGCTGGTTTGGTCTGTTTGCCCTCTACTGACAAAAACCGCCCTGCCTCAGATAGGCATTTTGTGATTAGTTCAACTTGTGCCGAAAGTTTACCAATACGTACTTGCAAACCATCTTTGAGTTGGCGAGCCAATTCCTCTTGTTCGATGTAGTATTTGCGAATCTCATGACCTTTTTCATTACGCTCCATCATTCCGAGATGTTTGGTCATATCCACTGAGACAATGTATTCAGTTAACCATTGACCAGTTTTTGAAAGCTCGTCTTTTTTGACGACCTTAGTAAAGTCATAATTTTCCTCAAAGCCACACTGTTTGATCCGTCTATTAATCCAATGCGAAAAATCAGATTTCACATCAAGCATCTTGTGTAAATCTCGTGCATTCACACCAAGCTGAACTTTTCCATTTAATTCAACTTCAAGAAATGGAGTTTGATTTTCGATTTTTACAATTGCATTCATATCGTTTACCTCGTTACCAAATAAAAAAGCCACACAGACATGCGGTAACGAGACACATCTGTATGGCAAAACTTGTTAACGCAAATTTGCGTTTAGCTTTAAAATTAAGTAGTTATTAAAAAACCTGCCACTAAGGGCAGGCTCATTTAAAAGGTATTAAGGTTTGTTGTGTGTTTTAGCGATCAAACCACCAATTCGCATCAAATCCACGACCAAAAACATCAGTATCGCCGATGCGCTCATGGTGGTTTGGATGAATATTGGTAATTGTGCAAAGTGGGTCTAAAACAACGCTAATCGCTTTTCGTGTTGTTGATGCTCTTGTTGCTTGTGTGTCATACACAACGAGCTGAAAAGTTAAATGGTCTATTTGCGGTGGACAATCTAAATTGTGTTCAGGTACACCGCCTATAAGCTGCCAAACGACATAAGGGAATTTGGTTTTATGTGGTGCAACATCTTCATAGATGCGATTTTGAACCAAGTCTTTAACAGGTGAGTCTTGAAGCGTTTGGAATATCGGTAAAATGTTCATGTTGCACTCGCTAAAGCTTTATCAATTTCATCATTGAGAATCTGAACAACTTTGTTTGTTACAGGTTGAATATTGTTTGATAAAGCAGGACGCATGAATGGGACTGCCACGTTATTCGCCGAACCAAACTCTTGCCAACGCCAGTGGCGCGTGTCCCCGCCTGTTTCTTTTGGTGGATTTGGATTTGAAAAAGATGCACCACCTTTCACACCAATGCGCATCTTAATTTCAGAAGCATTTCGGCTTTTACCACTTTGAACAGCAATATTCCGCCAAATTTTTTCCTTAGTTTCGGGATCATCTATCGCTTTCGCATTTGCACGTGCTGCATCACGAACAATATTCGCACCTTGGCGCAAAGCTTTTCTGACTGCGGATTTTACTTTACGTGGATTGTTGAGCTGTTCGAGCTTGGATTGAAGGCTTTCAAGTCCGTGGATTTCAAATTGGATTGACATATCTACTCCAATAATTTCAGCTCAAATGTCACATAAATTTCGCCATTTTCATTGTCGGGTTTAGGCGGTGAAACAATTTGGAAAATTTGACCTTTCCAAAGCACACGCATTTCAGTCGTAATATCAGTGCGCTTGCGAATCTTTAAGCGAGCTGTGGTTTCTGAACCTGCTACTTTTGCAGTTAAAGTATCTTTTACAGATAGAAATTCCACTTTTGCCCAAAGCTTTTTGTATTCAGTCCAAGATTTATCGAGCAAGTTATTGTATTCGTCACGTTGTTCAACAAAGTGTTGGATTGTGACACGGTGGCGGAGTTCGCCTGCATTAACTGGCACATCACACCCCCATGATCCGATAAGGTTGAATCAAACGCCAATAACCCAATGGCATCTCACTCAAACCCTGAGAAACGGATTCGCGATTTGCGTATTGATGCCCAATATGAAGCAGTCGAGCAGAATCCAAAGCAGCATTATCAATAAGATCACATTCAGACGTGCGCTCACTTTCATCTTTAATTACTTTTCGATCAAGATTGGCAATTAAATGCTCGTTTGCTGCCGCAATATATCGCTCAATTAAAAGATCTTCATCATCATGATCAATACGACAGTGAAGTTTAGCTGTTGGTAGGTCGATCATTTGTTTTCACCTTCTTGGATGGTGATTTAACTGCACTTTCCGCTTCTTCGATTATTTCAAGAACGCCTTTTACTACTAAGTGAGCAACATCATTGGGATTAGCTTCACGCTCTTCACCAACTTCATACATCTTGTCACCAAGATGAATTCGCTTAACAAGATATTTCATGTAGATACCTAAAATGAGGGGTTTCCCCCTCATGCCATAGAAAATTAAGGACCAGAAGGCTTGATGTCACCATAAATAAACGCTTCAGGACGATATACAGCTAAAGCCAAGCGCTCTTCGGCAAGAATAGTGACTAAGTTTTTAATGAAATCATCTTCGTTTTCTGTTGCCACTTCCACGCGAGACAACCAGCGGTCAAAGATTTGAGCACCCATAGAGAATGCGCCAGTTAAGAATTTACCTGCTGTTAAAGCTTGAGTTTGAACTACAGGTAACGCCCATAAAGTTGGGTTAATCGCACCTTGGGGGTTGCCAATAATGTACTGACCAGAAGTGTCTTTAAGAGTTTCAATATTGGTCCAGTCAATTGGATTTAATACATGCCCGCTTGCAGGATATTCAGCTAAAATCGCTTGAAGCATAGCGAAGCGCAAAGTATCCAATGTACTTTCAGCAGTGGTAGCAACACCTGCGGGCTTAGTATAAGCAGTGGCTTGCGGAATAATTCCAAGCAAGTTCTGACCAGTGCCATCGCCATTTAAAATTTGCTGCTCTTCTTTGAAAGCCAAACCGTAACGTAAACGCCCATCAATATAAGACTGCAACTGTGAAGCATCGTCTAAAATTTGACGTGATGCTTTCATGTGGTGTGCAATAACTTTTGCAGCAGTCTGTTTCAAATCAAATTTAATATCTGACTGTGGCTTCAAAGCACCCTCTGCAACCATATCTGCGGCATTGGTAAAACCTGTTTCTTGAACGTATTCAAGAGAGTTACCATCCATACGCCCCGGCATCAACAAATCACGTACCGTAAGCTTACGATCTGGTGGTGCAATGATACCTGCTAAGCGTGTGGTTTGAACTAAGTCACCTGCTGCACCTGCTACATCGGTGGTCAAGGATGTAATTGTTGCTTTAACTTCCATGCTTGCACGACCACGGTTGCCATTTGCCAGAATACTTTTAAAGCCTTCGGTTTCTACAAATTGACGACCTAGCGATTTAACTTCATCACCACCATCATGTGGACGACGTGCAGCTTTTTGCTCCACTTCATCCACGCGAGCTTTAAGTTCATTAAGTTTTGTGATGGCTTCGTCGGCTGTTTGTTTTGTACCTTCCGCAATTTTATCGCCATGTTCACGCTTGCCTTTAAAATCTTCAGCAATGCCTTTCACTTCATCAACTTGTTTTTTAAACTCTTGAGCGAGTTGTTCTAAATTTTGATCAGTCATTCGACTTATCCTCTTAAAATATTTAAAGCATTAGAAATTGATTTCGCTTGTATTTTTTCACCTTCTGACTCGCTCAAAAGATGACGCAAACCATTACCAGCGATAGCAGTAGCTTGCGACTTGGAAAAGCCTGACTCTCTCAGGAACTTTTCGAATTCTGGTAAAGATGGCAATTGACCATCTTCTAATTTGGATTTGACAGAAGTGATTAGGCTTTTTTCATTAGCAGGAGTGGTGACAATTGAGATTTCATTTAAGCCAAGCTGAATAAGTTCACGTACATCTGTGCTTTCGTTATAGCTTGATTTAATTGTGTTATATCCAATGCTCATACCATCAATCGCACCAACTTTGAGCAATGCATGGGTAGACTTAGCGCGAGGCACATCATTGATTAACAACTGCCCTTCAACATACAACCCCTTTTCATCTTCTACCATCTTGGTGTATACGCCGATTGGCTCATTAACGCTGTGATTCCAAAGTACAGGCGGATACTTTCCTTTAGCAGCCCAATCTGAAAGAGTTTGCTTAAATGCACCTGGTAAAATGATGTCGTTATACCAATCAAGGTTGCCAAAAACCGCACCATAACCCGAAAAAAAACCGTCCTCTTGGACGGCTTTAATCTCTAAATTAAAACTTCTTTTATTCATTTGTTTCACCCTGTTCGCTACTAAGCGGAACCATCTGCATCTGTACCATCAACTTATCTGCACTTGGGTCATCACTTCTTGGCATATCTTCTAAATCCCGCACCTCATTACGTGTATACATGCCGTTTTGCGCCATTTTTATGTAAAAGTCCCCTCTTGCTCCAACATTTGTTCTTAACAAGCCCTCAACTGAAAATTTAGGACGATATTCATATTTTTCATGAGGTAATAATAACTTTCGAGCAATGGTTTGCTCATAACGCACCAATGATGGATTTAATGAATAAGTTAAAAAACCCTGATTGGTTTGCTCAAGACTTGATGCCCATGAACTTGCTTTACTTGTATGCCCAATTAATTGAGGAGGCACACCAAAGGCACGACAAATTTCCTCAATACCAAAATATCGAGACTCTAAAAGTTGTGCATCTACAGGATTAATTCGAATATTTGAGGCACTTGAAAGCTTCATCCCTGCTTCTAAAATCATGTATTTGCCTGAATTTTCAGGCTGACTAAATTGAGCAAGGTATTTACGCATTCGTTCACGCTGTTCTTTATTTAAGGTTTGTTCACCTGTTTCTAAAAAACCACCAACCTTTAATCCATTTTTAAACCAGTCTTGCGCTTGGTTATTTGCATCAAATTGCATACCGATAGTTTGTGCAAAAAATTGAATGGCTGACAATCCAACATAGCCGTCCAAAGTAAACCCTTTGAAGTGCAAGATTTCATCATCTGTGTAAATGGTTATTTTTCCATTTTCAGTATAGTGATATTCAAAACTTCCATCTTTTAACCGTTTTTTTACCATTTCATTTGGGAAAAGCGGTTCAAGAGAAATAACGCTTTTATCGCCTCTTCGAGCAATATAGTTATATGCATTCCCCCATAAATCCAAGCATGCTGACTGAATCTGCCAAAATTCGCTTGCACACATATCCGCATTAGGTGAATCATGCAGGATTCGATACAAACCATGATCTTTTGCTATCTTTTTATTTGAATCATAAAGATGCAAAGGGAGTGTTGAAATTGTTTCAGCACGTAGTTTCACACATGCCCACACTGCGGAGAGTTTTAATGATGTTTCAGGGGTAACTGCTGCACCGCCTGATGACATATAAGAATCAAACGGATAAGAAGCATCACCCTTTTTAAGCTGTGTTCTTCCAGTCAATCGTGACCAGAAACGAGACCAAAACCCCGTATCTTGTAAATCGCTCATGCTATCACGACATCCTCTAAATATTCGTCAATATCATAGTTTTTAGGTTCAGGATTCATACTCATTAAAGCCACAGCATTAAAGGTTGCAATTAATGGATCAATCTTCCCAACACCTGACTCTTGTTTAGAAATCATCATCCCATTACCCTTCATCACAGCACGAGCATTACCTACACACCAAGTCATAAGTTGTGAACCTTGATGATATAAATTGCGTTCTGCTAATTTTCGTTCGGTGGTTAAGATATAACCCATTAACTTAAGACCTTGCGGCACAGCTATCATTTTTTCTTCTGGTATACCAACTTTAAGCAAACCATCTAAAAGACCACCTAAACCAAGTGGATCAAGCCCTATTCTGTCAAGTTTTCCTGAATCAAAAACCTGCTTGGCAATCTTTGCTAATTGATCAATGTCATCACCAACCCGATCCACAATTGTTAGGCTTTTTTCACCCTGAAAATCCTTATATTTAGGTGCATTCTCTTTACGTCTTTCGACGGCTGTGGTGTTGCACCATGCATGGTTCCATAGCCACCACTTTCGGCTTTTAGCATGACGACCAAGCACAGCAAATCCAAGCAGATCATCAAGACCACCACCATCTATGCCGATGGTGATTACATCTGATTGATCAATGAGTTTATCTAAAGTTATTTTTTTCGATTGGTGCAACCAAAATTCGGCGCCTGCCCAGCGATTAGCACGAAGGTTCATGCCGATTTCAACATTCAAACGCTTGGCTAGAAAATCTCGAAAGTTTTCCTCATCTGAATCTTTTGATTGCTCAAAGTCATCTTTTAATTGCTCAGGATCAACACTGGTTCCGTAGTTTGGATTTGGAATATGAAAGTTTTCAGGATTAAGATGCTCATCATCTTCAATCATTTGCTTTGGAAATTCATAAATCAAAGGAAGGAATTTTTTATTAGTTTTTATCCCATCCCGAATATCACGAGCGTAATCTAATTTTTGCTTAAAAACACCACAAGGAACCTCACTAGCCTGTGTTGTTAAATAAATAATACAACCCTCTTTTCGACTTGCTAAACCACCTGTTGCTTCTCGAAACATTGCTGCTGCACCCGCATTCTTTTGAAAAAGATGAAGCTCATCAATAAGAATCCAAGAAGCTTTTTTACCTCCGACCGTGTTTGATTCCGCAGCTACAACTTTTAAAGTTGCATTCGTTTCACGATGAGTGATCGTTTTTGTATGCTCTGAAATATTCATCAAAGCTTTCAATTCAGGATCAGCATTAATCGCTTCACGAATTGGCACATAACTATTGTCAGCAACTTCTTTAGTGGGCGCTAAAATAATAAGTTCCGCAGCCTGACGATCATTCATCACCAATGCTGTAAGCATAATGAATGCTGCAAGTGTTGATTTTGAATTCTTTTTAGGAATTAAAAGGAAGAATTCGCGAATTAATCGACGACTCTCCTCTTCGCTGTAAGCGCCAAAGATTGCAGCAACAAATTCAAATACCCATGGGCGAGTAATTTCCCCCATAGTTGGCTGACCCATCACATCGGTCACAATTAGGCTTTTAAATACATCAAGCGCCATATCTGCTTCATCTTGAAACAGAGGTTTGCAAGGAATTAAAGACTGTCCTTTGACAATCTTCTTTTCCCAATCCTTACAAGAAGTTGTCCAGTCCATAATCTACCTAGCTATATCTTTTACGTGCCGCCCGTGTTGCAAACTTACCACCGCCACCTGCAATATCACGAGCATCATCTCTCTGAGATTCTTTTTTACCCTTGGTGCCAACTTTCCCATGAATATATGGCATAGCAGCTTGAGCAGCTTTAAGTCTCAAATCTGGATCTTCCTCTTCATCTGTCCAAACCTTTTTAAGATACTCAAGCGGATCATCAACACCACCAACGGCAATATCATCACGACCAACAAATTGACCTGATGCTTGCTCAACCCGTGGATCAATATGCTCAACTTGAATAACCTGCGCAGGATTTTCAGCTTTAACTTTTTCAGGTTTCGGAGTTAACTTTTTTTCAGCCTTTAACTTTTCAATATAATCTAAGATTTCAGGATTTCTACTGAGTTTTGAACCTTGTTGCGAAGCTGTTTCAGGGCTATAACCTGCTGAAATAGCAGCATCTTTGTTACTTTTACCCTCAATAATTGCTTCGGCAAACTTCCTCATTTTTGGAGTTAATGCCATAGCTTTACCTTTAACTTTTTACTTTAACTTTTACTGAAAACAGAAATTTTTTTATAAGTGAGATGGGGCGTGGTCTAGGTGAGCAAAAGCTCTGAACTTTCACCCTCCCCCCATCCACTTGAGAATAATTATCAAAATATTTGATTTTCTTCTGATTGTTTTACAGAGCTGTGACAAGACTGACATAATGATTGATGATTGCCATCTTGCCAAAATAAAACCATATCACCACGATGCGGAATGATGTGATCGACTACTGTAGCTTCAACAATCGACCCTTTACGCTGACAATAAACACATAACGGATTCAACTGTAAAAACTTCAATCTAAACTTCTGCCATTTGTATCCATAGCCACGTTGAGTTGATGATTTGCCACTGCGCCAATTGCCTACAGTTTTTTGCTCAGGTTTCTTCTGCACTTGTAAGCGCGGTTTGAGTCTCTGTAGTTTCATTAGTGTCACCATCAATCTCTATCTGAACATGACCTTTAATAATTTCACGCTCAGCCTCTTCAAGATCATAATTAATAACAACCTTTCCATCCCTGTATTTAAAGCACTCAACATATCCTTGTTCTTCATCAGCAATAGTCACATGTTTTACATACTGACCATCAACCTTTACTCTGACTTTGCCAAGCAAGCCTTGTTTTTCAGCATCTTCAACTGTTAATCGCATATCACCCACCATCCAAGCTACGACCACCCAAACTATCAACCTCTTGATCTTCATCTAAGTGTTCAAGCAAGTGATTAATCTGTGCGTTCTGTTCGTTGTTGATTTGAATTAGTTGATTGTTCTGCTCTGTCAGCTTGATCAACAATTCCAAGACTTTTGAACACTCGCAACATTCTTTCTTTTGATTTGTCATATTGTTTCTTCATCCACTGTCTACGTTGTTCACAGCCTTGGCATGTCATATCAATCACCAATAAGCCTTTTCAAAGTTTCCAATCGATAATGTGTCTGTGGATTGTGAACACCAATGATGCACTTATCTGTGCAATAACCATGAACTTTAAAATGCTCACTCCACTCATCAACGTAATAGACAGCATCATCATGAGCGTTATTTAAAATGTCTTGGATCTTGTCAACACCTAAACGCTCAACAAGTTTTTTATGTTTCATAGCACTTTCCTCTAGGCATTAAAAAAACCCCATCAAATGACAGGGTTATGTATAAAAATAACTATGAATTGCTAAAAATAGCTAAAGGTATCGAATTCGATGGGTTTAAAATGGTGTGATTACACCTAATTAAAACAACCCAACCACCTGGAAGTATTAGATGGTTGGGTTGAGTAACGCACGGTTCTTGTAATGGCTACTGTATGCGTTAAGAGGTCGCCAATCCCAAGTAAATACTCGCCTCTTTAGGAGGTCAAACCAAGGGTAGTGTTTATGCGTACAAAAAACTCCGCACCCTTCTACTCACTTTATTGACCAAATAAAGCGCTTATCAACATTAAAGAACCTGATAAGTAGCTCTCTGTTTTGCTTGTGTTCGACCACATACAAGCGAATGTGTAAGAGGGGTTATCTTTACCCTTGTCTAACCCTTTATGCCCCTATGATGTGCTGGGTGATTAGTCCAATGCCAAGGGTTGAGGCAGTAAAAAGGGCTTCGTACAAAACAAAACCCTTGCCTTAGATTACGATATTGACCAGCTCGGCAACTGATCTACCGCTACTCAACACGACTCACTTCTCAAAGTTAGCTATTGATCTGCTCTGTGTCTTTCAACTCATTGGTCGGTGGGGGTCACCCACAATTTAGGTCTCTGAGGCTAACTCAATGTGTGACGAAATCACATTGGATATATTGGTTGCCTTTTCACAGACAACAAAAAAGCCCACCTTTCGATGAGCTTCTTGCTGTGCAACTTATATACTTCGTGCACTATAACTGAAATATAGCATTGCGCGGTATACCAGTCAACTTCTAACCAATTTTCAAACGATTATCACGTGAATGAATAAAATATCGCCCACAGTTAATCATCATGTGAGCTATTGGCTTGCTCTGATTCGTAATCCCTGCCACTGCACTCAAACTCCGATTCTCCACCTTATGCTTCACCAAGCACATCACGGCATACTTCGCCTGATAATCTACCGACTCACTTCTAAAAATGCTTCGCAACAAAGCCTGTACTTGCCCTGCTTCATAGTCTGTAATCTCACAAGTGATATAGCATTTCGCAGAACGTGGCGTTTTATCTGCTTCACGAATCAACCAATAGATTTGATTGATATGAAGCCCATCTGGTAATTCACCGCCTTTCATTCGAGCGGTTTCACACCAAGCACCAAATTGCTCAAGCCATCCATCAATTGTGTATTTAGACCAATCCATTACTGTCACCGCTGCGTTCATATCCCACCTAAACCGTTTCTAAAACTTCACCAATACAACTACAAAAACCACTATTGATGCTGTGCTAAACCCCAAAGCAATTGAATCAATAACAGATCTACGAAATCCCACCTGAAACACCGTGAACCAAGCCAATGCAAATAAGAAGAAGTGCCATACTTTCATACCATCCCCCAAATCAACATACCCGCATCACGCTGTTCTTGGTTCGTTCGACCTTGCCAACCTGTGATGCGATTAAATTCTTCTGAATTCTTTTTGGACTTGGTGGGCTTAACCAACACCACCGCCAAACCCAACGATTCAGCCATTTCTACGAGTAATTTACCCGTCGCATGGTTCTCGCCTACATTCTTAGCAATTCGCTCACCTGCACGCTTAGATTGACCATAGCGACTATGTAGGTTTGATTTCTTATTCAACCAACCTGCCTCAATGACTACTTTTTTGATTTGATCTTTATTAACTTCAAAATATTGAGTCAGATCATAAAAACTCATGTTATTCAATCGAAGTGAGCCGTCTTTTAAGACAGCCACTCCCGATTTCTCCAAGTCTGGATCTATGCCGATGATCAAGATTCACCTCGCAGGGCTTTTAGGTCAAGATAAGCTAAATTGCTTTTCAACTCATGCCCCAAGCTATCTTTAAAATCCGACATTTCAATTTGAGTAATGAGTGTGTCAATCCGCTTATCTTTCTCGTCAAGTTCGGCTTTAAGTGGCTTTGCTACATTTTCAAAATACTTGCCCAACTCAATAGCTTCTAACCACTCCTTTGTGCGCTCGTCTAAAACCTCGTTGAGGCGATCAACCTCAGCCTGTCTTGATTGCCAAACAACCCAAGCACCCATTAAAAACGCATAGTTCAATCTATGTTCTGTGTGGTTGGGGTGGTAATACTGATTTATGCTTTCATTGAAACCAAACTCAGAGCCACGAAGAATCGCATTAATCTCTGGCAGTTTCTCAAACGCTTCTCTGTGCTTATCCATGACGTTCTGCCTCCAAATCCTTTAGTTCTACTAGAGTTGTTAATGGTGAATCACCAAAAACATTCCAAAAACTAACAGCGTGGTCTGTATAAAAACCCAACTTACTTGTTGTAATGAAGCTCACATTTCTATACCCAACCCATCCAGCCTTTTTAAAACCAATTCGCTCAAGCTCAACAACCACCTCATCAAGTGGCTGCGAATCATTGATTTCAACCTTCATGTTTTTAAATCTCATAGCTCCACCACTCTCATATTCGGGCTAATGTGATTCCTAATATCTCTTACATCGTCTGATTCGAGCTGCTTAATACCACCTTGCAAATAAATTTTTGTGCTCTTTAAATCATGGATTTTCTTTAAGCCAAGTTCAGCGCTTTTCGCCCAAGCGTCATACACCAAACGATTTGAGAATAAATAACCATCTTGTGACTTGCGAATAGGTATGTCGTTGTCAGCTAGAAACCGTTCAAAGTCTTGGTAGTGTTGAGTGATGGCGGTGCGGAGGTCTTTAAGCGATACAAATTCAACAGCATATTCTTCTGACCATGAATTAGTTTCATTGTGATAGTAACAATTAGCCAAATGCCTTTTAAAAATATAACTTCCAGTTAATATGCAGTATCCAATCACAGGAAAAGCAGGCGCTCCCTCAACAATCGCCTTCGCCTTTTCAATGCCGCCTACCTGCTCAATTAAGTCATGTCTGATCATGCTGCACCTCCCTTGATCACACGCTGATCCGTCCAATTACATTCAACCACCATCAATCCATCATGTTGAAAACGAGACCAAAGACGATCTCCTAGATCTTTCTGCAATTCAGCCAAAGTAAAATTTGAAATCAGCATGGTTGGTTTGCCTGCGTCATAACGTGCATATAAAAATTTATGAATCAGCTCCAAGCGCTTTTCACGATCGTGCAAACCATACTCATCTAGGATCAGTAGGTGGTATTGCGTAAAATCATGAATTACAGATTCCTCAGATTGACCTTTGCTGTCCTTGTCCCATGCATTCATGATTCGTTGTGCAAGTTCTTCGCTTGTGATGTAACGAACATAAAGCCCTTTGTTAAGCAGCGTTCTTGCTGTTGCGCAAGCTAAATGGGTTTTACCCACACCAGTACTGCCCACCATGATCAAATTGGATTTAACACCTGTTGCAATCGATTTGGTGTAATTCACACATTGGCTTCTCGCATTCGCTTGACCAAGATTATTTGAATCCAACATGTAATTTCTAAATCCTGAATTTGCATGGCGAGCTGGAAGCATTGCACCTGAAAAATGTTTATCACGAACCATACGATCTACCTCAGCTTGGCGATCTTGATTCGTTGTTTCAACGTGATTCACGGCGCATTTAGGGCAAATTTGATATGGACCTGATTGAACCTTGGCAATTTGGTGTGTAGCGCAATATGCTTCCACCTGTTGAAAACCGTGGTTGATTAGAGAAATTGCATTCATCAGTAAAAATCCTCTGGTATTTCAACTGGCTCAACATGACCTTGGAATTCAGGAATATCTTTCCATGCATCGTTGACGTTGCGATTTAGCTTTTCAGGGGGTGAATAACCTGTTTTTTTTCCAAAATTACTAAGTGGAGTTTGCTGTCTGCGTTCTACCCATTGAACAAGTTTTCCAAGAACTTGGTTCTTCACCATCTGTTTTTTATGACCGTACTCCGCTTGCAAATCACCTTGAAGTTTATCTAGATCCACCTGAGTGATTTCTTTCAAGCCACGTATTTTAATTTTGGTGTTGACCACAGAGAGATCAAAAACAAAACGGTCGTCTTCCGCTATCTTTGGATTCAGTGAATCAGGATTCAGATTAAAGGATTCAGGATTCAGGGCGTTTTGGTCTGAGATAGAAACAGTTTGATAACCGTTATTGTCATGTTCACTAACTTGTTCCGTGTTGTCAGAAACACCATTGTTTTGATCTTGATAACTGTTATCAGCACATTGATTTGGATGATTTTGAGAAAACTCACCTGTTTTAGCGTAAAAATCTGCCAATTGATCGTGTTTTAGATACAGTGGTTTTCCAGTTATAGTCTTGTTTTTAGGATTGCGAAAATAGACTGTATACATGCCTTTTTGATCAGGAAGTT
>NZ_LQXQ01000061.1 GCF_003268395.1 Acinetobacter sp. CFCC 10889
CTTCATTTCGGCTTATCCCACATCTTCCCACTTCATTCAGTGCAGAATCAATTAGAAGCTCACAATTATTTGCAATTTTTATTGTGTATTGAAATCTTTCATCTAAAGTTAAAACAATATTGCAAACTAAACCTATATTTCCCTTACCCACTTCCAAATTTAATGGATAGATTTTGCATGCGAACTTAAAAGCCTCATATGTATTCTTAAAATATATTATTCCTGTTTTTTCTTTTGCAATATAATTTGTCTGTTTGCTGAATATCCAATTGTAAATAAGGAGAAGAAAACTATATCCCCATGACATTAATAAGCCGATAGGTATTAGATATTTATATGCATGAAATATAAACGAATCTCTATATTTAGGCATATAATATGGATCGAAAATATCCTCAAAAGATAAATCTTTTTTTATCACCCAACTTAAAAGGGATACCATCCCAACAGTTAATAAAATAACACCACATCTTTGGATGGGTGTGGCTGTGCCATAATTCCATATTTTCTTAAGCATACTAATCTCTTAATATTTATATCTTCGTAAATGCTGAACAAGAACCCCTATTATTTTTATATTGTGATCTTTAGAGGAAAGTTTTGGAAAATCAGGATTTAAAGGAACAAGTTCGAATTCATCTCGCCCAAATTCATCATAACCAGTGACTCTATATTTTTTAAAAGTAGACTCATTCCCACCATTTTGTGCAATGACATAAGATCCCGGTTTAGGTGCTAAAGCTGCATCTATAACTAATTCATCGCCTGGCATAAACTCAGGTGCCATACTCATTCCATCAACTTCAACACTAAATACATCTTTGGGTCTTAGTGTTTCGTAAGTTGTATAAGTTTCACCTTTAGCATTGATTCCGTCATAGCAAGTTTCATGAAACAGGCCAGCTTGAACAAAATCAAGAACAGGAATTTTATAAAGTTTTCTGCCGTTTATCTTTACATTTGAAAATTCAGATTCTTCTGTTTTTTCATTTTTACTTAACATTTCACCTTTACCAGTTTCCAACCAATAGAGATCCACATTTAAGTATCTAGCAATAGCTGGCAGAAATGTAGATGACGTAATTAAACCACTTTCAAGTTGGCTCAATGTTGGTTGAGTAATACCAACGCTTTCAGCTACATCTTTTTGTGATCTTTTAGCATTCTTACGAGCTAATTTTAATCGATCTTTGAGTTCCATAATTACACCAATAATTTTTTTTCATTTTATTAGATAGCCTATAGGTAAACAAATTAGTTTACCTATTGAATAAAAATAGGAATACTAATATTATTTGATATGTACCTATATTTTGAGCTATCCACTATGTCTAAAGTCATTTATCAAGAATTAATCAACCACTTTGGCAGTCAAGTTGCTACTGGAAAAGCTATAGGCGTTAGTCAACCAACAGTATGTGGTTATGTTACTGACCGATGGAATATGACTCCAATTGTGGCAATGCGTGCAGAAGCAGCGACAAATGGAAAATTTAAAGCTGTTGATTTGTGTCCAGCTTTAAAAACTGTTGCTTTGAGTTAAAGGCAGAAAATCTCATGTCTGAAAAACTCACTGACAGCATCACATTTAAATGTACATACGAGGAAAAAAAGGAATTTGAAGCTATCGCACTAGCTGAGAAATCTGACATTTCTAAATTAAGTCGTGTGTGCATGAAAAAGAAAATCCAAGAAGTTCGGGAATATCTTCATTCTCTCCAATCACTTACATGTCTTACCACAGATACAAGAGATACGTTTGAGCTTACAGCTCCATTACGTGATGTCACCCCACCAAAAAACACAGGCACAAAAAAAGCCCAACTGTGCGACCAGTTGAGCTTGATTTGCCATACCAATGAATTGATATGAGGGATTTACCGATGACCAATGTATCACACACAAATGAATTGGCAAAAGAAAAATTGCCAAAGTATATCGAAACAGAACTTGGTACTGAAAAGCTTTGCATTGATTGCGAGGAATTTTGGTGGACACGTAAGAACAAGTCCCTCAAAGACCCAAACGGCGTTAGATACGAAGCAGCTTGTAAATGTTGTTACAACGTTCGTTATCGCCCTGGTCATGTTAAAGGCACATACAAAGTTAAATCACAGCATGAGAAGGTGGCAGCATGAGTATTGCAGAAGTAATTCCATTTCGCGCGCCTGATCCGCAAGTCAAAGAGGTAGTTGTGGACAAGGAAGATAAGAACAATGGTTATACACCGTTGCCTAACTTCATCTGTGATGAGGGATATTTAGTTGTACTTGATGGTGATGCTATTAAGTGTTTGGTTTTTTTAAATCGACACATTAATGGCTTCCATCTTCAAAATAAAAGCATGTCTGAAACGCTCTTAAAAGAGAAATTAGGCATTAAAGATGGTCGAACCATTCAAAAGCACATGAGTAAACTTGTGCAATTTCAGCTTGTGAAAATCCTAAAAGAGAATGGCAAAAGCAATACATATTTCTTAACTTTTGAAAACAGACTACCTGCAAATAATGTAGGTGCTTTAGGTAAGAAAACAGAAAAGTTAAACACTAAACCACATACAAATAATGTGGGTGCTTTTAATAAACCACCTACAAAATATGTTGGTGAACCACCTACAAACAATGTAGGCACTACCACCTACAAAATATGTGGGTCTGTAAAAGAAATAGATTTAAAAGAAAATATTAAAAAAGATGAAGAGGAAGCGCAGGCGAAATTTCAGGCTCAAAATCGTCAGCTCAATTTCATCGAATATCACACTTCGGATCGTGAAGCGATTTCACTGAAAAACCTATTCCAAAAATATCCAGCACAGGTCGATTTTTACGATCAAGCAAAAATGAGTTTTCCTGACCACAGTCACGAACAAATCGTCACTGAGTTACGAAAACTTGCCCAGTGGTCGCTGTCAGCAGCAAACCACATGCCGCAAAAGTGGATGAACATCTGGCTTGGTTGGATGCAAAAAATTCCAACTCAAAGCGAAATTGCAGCAGCCGAAGCACGTAAACAACAAAAATCTCAAACTCAAACGCCTAAGGCTGAAAAACCGAAACGTGTCAGCCGATTTGGAAAATATTTAAAACCACAGCAACCGCAGCAAGGGGAGATCTACGATGTTTGAAGTTCAGCAGTACCAGCAAGCACTTGAACAAACCGTCACTTTCCCGATTGAAGTTGCTCAAGAAATTTTAGGAATTATCGAATCGATATTCGGGGCAGATTTTGAACGTGTACACGGTGCAACGGATGAAGAAATTTTGATTGAAACGTTTCGTGTGGTTTTGGACGGACTCACTCCGGGACAAATTAAAAACGGCATCAAAAACATGCGTAGTGAAAAATGGTGTCCAACGCTTTCTGAGTTCAGACGTTTGTGTTTGCAGGATGATTCTTGGTGGACAGCGGAAATGGCTTGGGCCATGGCACTGAATTGGAAAAAGGACAATTCAAAAACGATCACAACTTTGACAAGAAAAACCATTCTCGAAGTGTCTGAAATCCTGAATACACAAGGGCAGAAGGCAGCATACAAGCCATTCATCGAAACGTATGAATTTAATTTACGTGAAGCGAAAAAGCAGAACCGTACGCAGCTCATGTGGATTAAACCAACTCGTACAAATAACGATGAAAAACAAAAGGAATTTGAGCAGAAACAGGTTGAACGCACTAGAACAGCATCACCAATGCCAGCGAATTTAGCCGCAGCAGCAGAGCTGATTTACAAACGTGCAGGTAAACCGATATGAGCGATACAAATTTAATCAGAATCGGGTGTTTTTTATTTTTGTTGGTGTGGTTTTTAGCAACGATGCAAAAAGAGGAGTTTTAAATGCGTTGGAGTGAACAACAGCTAGAAGCACATTTAAAAGCGCACAGGAACAAGGCAGAACGCTCGAAATTGCGATTAAAAACTGAAAATGATGCAAAGGTGCAGCAAGCTAGAAAAAACATCGTACAAGCGAAATTAGAGCCAAATACGGAATATGACGAAAAACAAGTTTTATTTTGTGAAGTAGCAGCAACACCGCCAAGCGTAAATCACTATTGGGAGAGAAACGGCAAAGGAATGAAATTAACGGATAGAGCAAGGCAATTTCACGCTGTGATGATGGCTCTTGTACCAGCTTTGAGGCTGTCATCACGTTTGAAATTGGAAGTAGTTTTTCACTTTCCAACTAAGCAAAAAAGAGACATTGATAATCACCTAAAAGCAACGATCGACAGCTTAGTGAAGTGTGGATTTTGTGATGATGATGAACAGTTTGATGAGCTGATTGTTAAACGTGGTGCGGTCGTAAAAGGCGGTCTTATTCGCTTAAAAGTTTGGGAATTATAGGGGGTAGGGATGGCTGTAGTTACAACCCGAGGTAATAGTTTTTTTGAAATTTTAGGAGGGGAGAAAGGTACAACACAAGCGTCTGTGTATGAATATGCGAACTCTCCTCGCGCGCGCGCGCGTTTCGTTGCTGCGCGTAAACAAGCCAAGGCTTTCATTGTTAAAAAACGTGCCTACAGGTGTCCTGACTTCAACCGCATTATTTTGGATCTTCGCAACCTAGGTTGGTCACACGAAAAGATAGCGCATGTACTAGACGTTTCAAGCGCTTCAACTGTGTCGGCTTGGTCTACAGGGACAAAACCATTTTACGAAAATGGTGAGCAGCTCATCATGCTATGGCAAGAGCAAACAGGCATTGAGCGATACCCACGTGAGGGCGAATGGCAAACATATAAATACAAGGTGGGACAGTTGGATCTATTAGACATATTAGACGATGTGATTGAGCAGTTAGACGAGGAAATTAGGAAATGAAACCTCACGGCGCTACTCACATCGAAAATGACGGCACATATTGGATGCAAACCAGTACCAATGAATGGTACTGGTGGCGTGATGGGTGGGGATGGTGTCAGTATGTTGGTGCTAAAAATAAAGGGTTTTATGGTAAGTTTAGACACATTTAATATATTTAATAGGGAGAATATATGTGTCTTGGTATCATATGGGATTGGTTAGGCAAAAATGCTGGGCAAATTCAGATTGTAATCGCTATTGTAGCGTTTATTTTGGCAGTCGTTGTTTATCGAAAAGTTTTATATCAGATTAAATTGGCTAAAGATCAAGCAGTTGAATCAATTGAGCAAACCCAACATTTTGCTAATCAAGTTGAAATTGCAGGTAAGCAATTTGAAGTATCCAATAATCAAATTTCTGAACTTATTGAAAATAGAAAATTGCTCTTGGATATAAGAAATGGTGAGTTGAAAATTGAGTATATTAAACTTTGTGTTAATACAATTGAACTACTTCAAGAAGCAATCGTTGAAAACAAAGCTAGTATTGCGTTCTTGGAAGAATATATCGGAAAACACAAAATTGAATCTAACGTTAGAGAAAATGTAAATGGGAATATTAAAAGAATACAGAATGAAAGTGATCAGTATCTAGTCAATATACAGCAACTTTTAAATATTTCTGTTGAACTAGAGTCCGAAAATGATGTGATTCCTAATAATCACATCCAGAAGGAAATACACGTAGTTCATTTAATTTATTTAAGTGTTGTAAGGGAGCAAAACTATAATAACCACTACATTATGATTTTTAAAAAAAAGGTACCAATGTAATCACCCAACCAAAGCTAACTACTCCCTCAGCAAACTAGCCCTATCACAACGATGGGGCTTTTTTTATGGCACGTACTCTTAAAACACCAGGCGAAACCACCACTACAGAAACCGAAGCAGATACATCAAATGTACCTACATCTAATGCAGCTACATTAAATGCTACTACTTCCGAAACAGAAGCAGAGCAAGCCAAACCAGAAACCACCACTACAGAAACCGAAGTAACCGCATCAAGTTACCTTCTTAAACAGATCCTTACTAATCAAGCTCGTATCGAAAAGAAAGTTGACTCATTGATTGCAGCTGGTGGTATCGAAGCACTTGTACCTAAAAAGCAAAAATGGGTACAGGGTAAACATGGCATGGAATTACAGGACGTTTGATTATGTGTGGCGGAAAAGTAGTTAAACAAGACCCTGAAGCTGACGCAAAAAAAGCAGCGGAAGAAGCTGCAATCAAAGCAAATGCTAAGGCAGCTCAACGTAATCAATCACGCAGTCAATCCATGTTATCAAGCACGGACACTGCAGCACAAAAACAAAAGACAACCTTAGGCGGTGGCTAAATGAATTTGACTGTTCAGATGTGCCAACGGCACGGACAAATGAAACTGCAACGATCAATGCACGAAGCTCATTGGCGTGAATGCTATAAGTTTGGTGCACCTGAGCGTCAACAAAATTTTGATGGTGGTGATATTGGATCAACACGTGAAACTGAACGCGCTGATCTATTCGATTCAACTGCTGCTGAGTCTGTCCAGTTGCTTGTTGCTTCAATTATGTCTGGTGTCACTCCGTCAAATGCACTTTGGTTTAAAGCTGTGCCTGATGGTGTGGATGACATTACAGAAGTGACAGAGGGTGAACGTTGGCTTGAAGAGGTTTGTCAGTTCATGTGGCGCAATATTCACGCTGCAAATTTTGACAGTGAAGCACCTGAAACCGTAACTGATGTAACTGTGGCTGGTTGGGGTGTTCTTTTTGTTGATATTGATCGTGAAGCTGGCGGAGGTTACGTCTTTGAATCTTGGGCCATTGGTGATTGTTTCTTAGGTTCAAGTCGTGCGGATGGAATGGTAAATATAATTTATCGTGAACACATGATGACGTGTGAAGCCATGATCAATGAGTACGGCGAAAAGAATTGTCATCACTCAATCTTAGAAGCTGCTAAACGTAATCCTGAAGAACGTTTTAGAGTTCTGCATGTGATTAAGCCGCGCAAGGTCAAGGGTGCAGGACAGCTTAATAAAGACATGCCTTTCGCTTCATATCACATCGATCTAGACAATAAGCACATGATGAAAGAATCAGGCTTTCATGAATTCCCTTGTGCTTGTCCACGTATGCGCCGAATCCCTAATTCAGTCTATGGCAAAGGACAAATGACAGTGGCTTTACCTGATGCCAGGTCTGCAAATCATTTGATGCGTAAAACATTGGAATCGGCAGATTTAGCAGTAGCAGGTATGTGGATCGCAGAAGATGACGGCGTACTCAATCCGCATACAGTCCGTATTGGTCCTAAAAAAATCATTGTGGCCAATAGTGTTGATTCAATGAAACGCTTGGACGATGGATCTAATTTCCAAGTGTCTGAGTTGATTTTAGACCGCTTACAAGGCGGTATTCGTAAAAAGTTAATGGCAGACCAATTGCCACCGATTGGCACACAACAAATGACAGCGACCGAGATTAATACACGTGTTGCAATTATTCGTCAGATGCTAGGTCCTTTATACGGACGTTTCCAATCTGAGTACCTACTTCCACTTTTAGACCGCTGCTTTGGCTTGGCATTGCGTTCTGGAATTCTAGGCAATCCACCACAAGAGCTTCAAGGGCGAAACCTTTCGTTTAAGTTCATGTCACCAATGGCGCGTAGTCAGCAAATGGAAGAAGTCGTAGCAACTGAACAATACATTGCAAGTATTGCCAATGCAGCGCAGATCGATAACACCATTTTAGACAACATTAATTTTGATGCAGCAGCTCAGATCATGGCAACAGGTCGTGGTGTGCCAGCCGCTATTTTGCGAAGTACTGAGGAAATTCAGGATCTACGTAAAGCACGTCAAGAAGCCCAAGAAAAACAAGCTGAAATGCAACAGCAACAAGCCATGCAGCAAATGGCAGGTCAAGCAATGGCAAAGGGTATTGAAGGGCAAATGGCACAGCAAATGGGTACTGAGGTGATGCAATGATTTATTTCTTAATTGTCCTGGTACTTATCTTCGCAATAGCAACTGTGATCTGTGGCATTGGTTGGTTAGAGGCTCATCGAGCGTTAGAAGAAGAACGTTTGGTGAATCATCGAATCAAAGAAGATGCACAGAATGTAGGTACATCAAATGACACTACTTCTGTTTCAGAAGTGGAAACAGGACATCAAGTTAAACGCAAGTTTTATCGAAAGCCTACAGCAGAAACATACCGCAATGTCTTTGATTTCGACATCAATGGACAACGAATTTTAGAAGATCTAACCAACGTATTTTGTCGATCGACTTATGTACGTGGTGGTCAAGATGCAGAACGAGAGTCCTGTTATAGAGCTGGGCAATCGTCAGTGGTAAACCATATTTTGGCAAAAATTAATCAAGCTAATGATCCAAACTTTAAGGAACAATCAGATGACTGATGAAAATCAAAACACAGATACACAAAACACTTCAACAGATGAAACTACTCAAACAAGTTTGTTAGGTGGGCAATCAGATCAAGATCAGGGCAACAATGATCAAAGCCAAACAGAAACAAATACAACATCAACCGTACCTGAATCGATTGATGGTTATAACGTTGAAGTTGAAGGCTTTGACTTTGAAGAATTTAAAGCAATTGAAGAAAATCAGGCATTCTTAGAACGCGCACGTGAAGCAGGTTTAAGTAATGAAAGCCTGAATTTCTTGCTGAAAGAATATAACGACATTATTCCAGGCTTAATGGAAGCCAATGCACATTTAGACAATGAAGCATGTGTCCAGGCAATGACGGACGTTTGGGGTAATGAGACACAAGCTAATTTCGGTTTTGCCCAGGCTGCTGCAAACAATGCAATTCAAAACGGTATTTTGACTGCAGAAGAAGTGAATAGCGCAGCCTTTGGAAATAATCCAGCCGTACTTAAAGCAATGGCGTATTTCGGTCAACAACTTGGGGAAGATTTACCCCCTCAAAACACACAAGCAAACACAGCTACCAACCTATCAGAATTGATGTCATCGGAAGCTTATTTAGATTCGTCTCATCCTGATCATAAACGGGTTGCAGCACAAATCGAAGCTTATTACGCAAAATCATATAAAGATTAAAGAGGTAAAAAATTATGTCTCAAGATTTCGCAACAAATAAAGGGATGCTTACATCAGCTTTTAAGCGTCAGTTTCATGATACGTTTGATATTCTTTGTGCTCAAACAGAGAGTGTTTTACAAGGGACGGTAAAGGATCGCGGTGTAATTCAAGGTGCATCTTTTACAATTAATGATATGGGTACTGTTGAAATGAAAAAATCAACAGGTCGTTTCCAAGATACTGATTGGTCTATTCCTGAATCTGGTACACGTCTAGCTCTAATGGAAGACTATGATTTATTTGTACCAATTGAACCCAAAGATGCCCCAAAGTTATCAGCACGCCCTGACGATAGTTATATGCGACTTTGCTTGCAAGCGGAACACAGACAACGTGATCGTACAATTTATGCTGCTTTAGGCGCATCAATTAATCGAAAAATTGTAGATGGTGAAACATATACACCAACTCCATTACCTGCGACACAAATCATCAGTGCAAGCGCATTACCATTTAATAAAGCAAAGCTAGCACGTGCACGTGCATTATTCCGAAAAAATCATGTTGATAAAGATCATGAGCTTTACATGTTGTATGACAGCAATATGCTTGAGCAGATCCTTGTAGATGAGACATTAACTAAATGGGATAAGGATACGATTCAAGCCATTCAGGACGGTGATGTTGCTAAAAAGTGGGGTGGCTTCATTTGGTTGCCATATGAAGAGTTAGCGGATGGTGCAACACCTGTAACAACCAAGCGTACATTTGCCTATGCAAAAGGTGGTGTTCACTTTGGTCGCGTATCAATTAATGACTTCGATATCACTGTTCGTGGTGATAAGAAAAACGTTAAGCAAATTGGTGGTATCACTTCTTATGGTGCTGGTCGTGCCAATGAGCAAAAAGTCGTTGCAATTGACTTTGTAGTCTAAGTTTTTGCTCTGCATCTTCGGGCGAGGTGCAGGGCTTTTTTATTATTCAAGATAGGAAAGTGAAATGATTAAAGGTATTACAGAACAAGAATTAGCAGCAAAAGCAGTAGCACTGCGTGTAACCGCCGATCAAATTAATGCATTAATGGAACGTGTAACATTTGTTCCTGTTATGCAGCCAGGTGGTACAACTTCAACATTTGTACATGCATTTCTTGATGGTAGTTTCTTTTTAGCTACTGGTTTTAGTGCGTGTGTAAATAAAGCAAATTTTGATGAAGAAATCGGCTTCCATATGGCACGTGACGACGCATATAAAAAAGCGAAATCTAAGCTGTGGGAATTAGAAGGCTATCGTTTGTTTGCTTCTCAGAACAAGCTTTAACACCCAACCGAACCACATTAAATCCCAGTCATTATTCTTAAAATGATTGGGATTTTTTATTATGTCTACAAAAGTATCTATCTGTAATGAAGCGCTGAATATGATTGGTTCTAAATCAATCATTTCATTTGATGAAGCAAGTCACAGTGCCAGACGATGTGCCACGATTTATGATCAAACACGTAAAGCATTGCTGCGTATGCATCCTTGGTCATGTGCTAAAAAACGTATTCAACTCGCACCAATTTCAACTTATCCAAGCTTTGGTTATTCAAATGCATTTGTCCTACCTAAAGATTTTATGCGTTTGATTGATGCTGGTACAAAAGAGTTTGAAATTGAAAATAGACACATCTTGGCGAACACAAATATCATTAATTTGGTCTATGTTTTTGATAATGATAATGAACAAACATGGGATTCATTGCTCACTGAGAGCATGATTTATTACATGGCTTCAAAACTCGCAAAAGCAACAACGGGTAGTAATGCAGAAGCTGATAGTGCTTGGCAAAAGCTTCAAGTGACATTAAAACAAGCACGTGCAATCAATGGTCAAGAACGACCAAGTCAAAGCTTTAGTGATGATTACGACAGTACTTCATTAATTGGAGTGCGCTACTAATGCCTAAATACAGCCTAATTAAAAATAATTTTAGCTCTGGTGAGTTGTCACCAATTTTAAGTACTCGAACCGATGTAGCACAGTACTCGAACGGCGCACGCAAGCTTTTGAATGTTATTCCATTGATTGAAGGTGGGGTAAAGAAAAGACCAGGCACATATTTTCGCTCAATTATGGATGGTGCTAAACGGCTTTTACCCTTTGTTAGCACATCAAAAGATGCTTACTTAATTATTTTGAAAGAAAAAATGTTATTGGTGTATGACCCAAGAACAAATACAGTGATCAAAACACTTATCACCCCTTATTTAGCTGCTGCAACGTTAGAGCTGCATTATGTGCATACACGTTATGTCATGTACTTTACACATCAATCGTATCCAGTCCATTTGCTTGAATGCTCGGAGGACTTTAGCAATTGGGAATTTCGGGCGATGTCATTTGATATTCCCCCAATTGATGAGGTGACTACAACACCAAACGTCGCTTTAACACCAAGCGATAAGGAATTGGGAATGACCATCTCATTGATTGCAGCTGAATATCCAACGTGGTCAAACACAGTCACTTATTTTCAGAATGACCGTGTGATTTATGCAAACAAAACATGGCGTGCGGTCACTGATAACACTAATTCAGCACCCACCGTGAACAATGCAGATTGGGATGAGGTGACGGGATCAGAAGCAAATGTATTCACTAGTGCACATCTAGGCGCAATTGTTGAAATCAACGGCGGTCATGTCCGTATCACTCAAATCGTAGATCCTGGAAAGGTGATGGGAGAGGTTGTTGTTGAATTAACTGCAGTCGTTCAAGCGATTGCTAAATCTTGGGTGCTAAAGACTGCAGCATTTAACGCAACTTTAGGTTACCCAAAGTGCTGTACTTACTTTAAACAGCGTCTAGTTTTCGCAAATACTCGAAAGTTTCCGAATAAAATTTGGTTTAGCCGTATTGGTAACACAACCAACTTTTTAGAAACAACTGACGATGCTGACGCTTTTAGTGTTGTTTCATCTTCCGATCAGTCTGACTCAATCACATTCTTGGTACCACAAAAAGGATTGGTGGCACTAACCAGTGGTGCTGAATTTCTTATTGGATCTGAGGGAGTACTTTCCCCAACAACTGTGCAAATTGATGAAAACACGGCCTATGGAGCATACCCCTTAACACGTCCTTGTCGAGTGGGTAATGAGATTTTATTTGTACAGCGTGGCGGTGAGCGCTTACGTGCATTGTCGTATCGATATGAGGTTGACGGACTGGTATCGCCTGAGGTGAGTGCGGTCGCTGGGCATATTGGTGAAATGCATAAAGGAATAAGTGAAGCAACGTATCAGCAAGAACCTGAATCGCTTGTATGGTTGGTTTTGGGTGACGGCAAAGTTGCCAGTATTACATTCAATCGAGAGCAAGAAGTAATTGCTTGGGCACAACATGATTTTGGTGGTACAGCACTATCCATGTGTTCAATCCCAACCGAATTGGGTTCAGATTATTGTTATATGTTGATCAATCGGAAGGGTAAGGTAGTGTTAGAAGAACTGTCTTTTAATGCATACACGGACTGTCAACGCACAATAACAATGACGGGTGATACTTTTGATAATCTGCAATATAACTTTCTTGAAAATTTAGCTGTTTATCAATCTTCAAATACTTTTCAGTTCTACATTGATTACAAGAAAAACGGGGATCAATACACGCTAAATAACATCACTGATAAAACTCAAAAAACTTACTATGTTGGACAGGGATTTACTTCTGAAGTTGATTTATTTCCACCTGAATTGACACAGGTACCACAATCATCCTTATCGAATAAAGCAAAAATCCAGTGTGTTTGGCTTTTCTTTTATAAGACACAAGCACCTAAATTAAACGGTGAAATTTTAGAGCTTTATACCTTTCCTGAATCACCCATTAATTCACAAAAGCCTTTTACTGGTCGGCACTTGTATGAGGGTGGAGACTGGTCAGATCTCTATGACGTAAAACTCACGATAACACACGACAAACCGTTGCCATTTCATCTGCAAGCTATAGCTATCGATATTTCAATCAATGAGCGTTAGTCATGAAAATACGTGTAGCAACACTGAATGACATACCAGTTTTATTAAAGTTTGGAGCATCCTTTGTCCAAGAGTCACCAAACTATAAAAATCGTGAATTTATTGCACAAGAAGCACAGCAACATTTTGAAAGTTTGATTAATGGCCAAGGCGTTATTTTTGTCATTGAGAGTCGCCAAAAAGTGATAGCAGGCTTTGCAGGTAGCATTGGTAAAGACTGGTTTAACAATCAAAAAATTGCCATTGATCATGTGATGTATGTACTTCCTGAATTTCGCAAAACACGTGCTGCATATCTACTGATTCAAACTTTTATTTGTTGGGCAGCAGGTATGGGTGCGAATCGAATCCAGTGTGGTACCACAACAGATGTAGAGTCAAAAGGCTGTATTCGCTTGTATGAACACTTCGGATTTAAGCAATACGGCACAGTTTTGGATATGGAGCTATAAACATGTCAGAAATAATTTCACCTGATAACACAGAGCTTTTGGCGCACATCTTAGGCGACATTCAAAACAAGGCTTACATCAATGTGGTTCGTGATGTTCAACAACAAATTGAAGACAATGCAGAGTTGATCGATGTGCCACTTGACCATCATTTTGCACCAGGTATTTATATGCGTCAGATGAATGCAAAGGCTGGTACTTTGGTTGTTAGCAAGATGCACCGTACTGAACACATGAATATTTTATTGACGGGATCATTAACCGTTGCCACAGAAAACGGCATTGAGTTAATGAAAGCACCAGTAGTTTTAAAATCCATGCCCGGTACAAAACGTATTGGTTATTTTCACGAGGATAGCTCATGGATCACTGTACACCCAACCAATAGCACTGACTTGGAAGAAATCGAAAAACAAGTGATTGTTCCTGATCATGAAATCGATCAATTCCTTGCATCTCTACCTCATAAATGTAAGGAGATTGAATAATGTCATGGGCAGCCGTAGCAGCAGTTGCAGCCGTAGCAGGTGCTGCAATCAGTGGATATTCTGCATACTCATCAAATAAAACAGCAGCAGAACAAGCGGAAGCAGATGCAGAGGCGCAAGTAAAACAAGGGCGTGTCGAAGCTGAGCGTATTCGCAAACAAAAAGAGAAGGTGCAATCAGCAGCACGTGCAGCAGCCGCAGAAAATGGGCTTGATGTGAACGAAGGCACTTCGGTTGTGATTAATGATCAAATTGAGCGTGACGGATTGTATGACGAAGAAATGGCACGTTTAACTGGGTTTAATTCATCTCAAAAATTAAAAGCAGCAGCAAGTGTTTACCGTAGTGATGCGAATACTGCAGCAGCCACAGGTGTTTTAAATACAGTCTCGGCTGGTGCAAGTGGTCAAGCTAAAGCACAAGGTGGGTGGAAATAATGGCTAGAATCCCGATGGGTAATTTCGGTCAGTCTATGCCACAAGCTGAACGGACTCAATTACCACAATCCCAAAGCGGTCAGATGATCGCTAATTCACTGCAAAATGTATCGCAAGTTGCACAGCAGCTTGATCAACAGCAACGTGAAAAAGAAGCGCAACAGAAGCAAATTGCGCTATATCACGATAAGTTAGCGACTGATGAAGCCAAGATAAAACTTGATAATGTACTTACAACAGAAATGAGTGATCAGGTTGTATCGATCAAAGACCAAGTTTCCAAAGGTGTAATCAGCGCTGAAGAAGGTAAAACACAACTGCAAACTTGGTCAAAAACGAAATACGATGAGTTTGCACCCACACTTCCAATGCATTCTAAGCATGAGCTAGATGCATATTGGAACGATAATATTCAGCGTCAAGAAAATGATTTTTTACCACTGCAGCTTCGTGCAGATCTGCAAAAGTCATCGCAGTTGGTTGATCGTTCTTTTGATATTGCGACGCGTTATGATGAGCAAAAAGGACGTGAATATCTTGAAACTTATTTAACAAACTCGAATTTACCTGAAGCCGATAAAGCTGCTTATCGTCAAAAATACAACACAACACGTAATTTAATGTCGATCGATGGGCGTATTAATACAGCTTTGGAAAATGGAAGTGTTGAAGAACTGAACGGTTTACTGACTGATTTACGTGGTGGACAGTATGCCTATGTTGATGGACCAACAATCCAGGATAAACAAAAACAAGTTTTAAGCCGTATCGATGCACTGAATCAACAAAAACAAGTTGAAGAAAACAAGCGTGTCACAATGGCAGGTAAGGTTTTTAGCGACTTTAAAGCCAATGTTTTAACTGGTCGTGCAATAGATTCTGAATATGCATCAAATGTAGGTGCATCTGTTGCAGGTACTGAATATGAAGGTGAGTATCAATTTTATAAAGCACAGTCTGAAAATTTTCAAAAGTTCAGTCGTTTAAAAACAAGTGATCAGTTGGCAATGATCAATCAGCAAAAAGCCAAAATGAAAAATAGTTCTTCTACTGATGCTCAAACTGAAGAAAAAGTACTGGCTGTTTATGAAGAAATCTATCGCGATAAACTTGGCACAATCAAAGATAATCCAAACCAAGCAGTACGTGAAGCAGGTTTACAACCACACGATTTGACTGCAGCAGAATTAAAAACAGATTCGGGATCATTTGCTAAAAAAGCAGTTGAAAACGGCGTGAATCAAATTGCTTTAAAAGATGCCAATATTAAACTCCAACCTATTTCTAGTGAGGATCTGCCAGAAGCTAAGCAAGCTTTTGAGAGTCTTGGTGTGAATGGAAAGCTTAATTTTATTGGCAGTTTGATTGGTCAGTCTAAAGGGTTGCCGAATGGCCATAAAATTTGGGGTGCAACATTAGGGCAATTGGGTGGGGGTGATCAGTCTTATATTTTGGCTGGAATCGCTCGTTTAAATGGTTATAAGTCTACAGAAGGAGAGGATGTAGCAACAGCCATTATTAGTGGCACGCAAGCACTTAAAAATAAGCAAATGATCATGCCTAAAGATGAATTATTAAAACAAGAATTTAATAAGTATGTGGGGAATTCTGCGAGTGGCCAAACTGCAAATATGACCTTTGCTGGCTTTAAATCCATCTATGCACATTTGGTTGAACGCGATAATTACCAACACAAAGACAAAGATGACATAAGTAAAACCGCTTTAAGTACTGCACTAAGTTTGGCGACAGGTGGTGTGTATGAACAGGATCTTAAATTTGGCAATGAAAAATGGAAGGTCTCCAAACCCTACGGTATGACAAATGATGCTTTTGAAGCCAATGTCACATCTGGTCTTAAATACATTTCATCTAAAACCAATATTAATGTGAATGATCTTGAATCGTTACGTTTAAGACGCTCAGATCAGCGCTCAGCAAAAGGTGAAATTCAATATGATTTAGTCAATGCACGTGGCAATCCATTGATTGTGAATGGTGTTGTTTGGCGAATTAACATGAAAGGTAAAACCAAATGAGTAATTGGCTATCTGAGTTTTCAGGCGAAGAACAACAACAAGTAGATACATTAAATGCTACTGGTATCGCTCATAAACCTACGCAACAAAAAACACCTGGTTTATGGGATGGGGCTGCATTGGCAGTTCCTAAAGGCATGGTTGCAGGGACAATTAAGGTTATTGATACAGTTGCAAAACCTTTTGAGCGCATTAAAGACCATGTGCAATATGCTTATGAGGATATTGAAAAAAACGGCATTGATGGTGGTATCAATGTCGCAGATCCGTCATTTAGTGAAGTACATGAAGCTAAAAACAAAGTCAGAAAACAAGCATTGGTATCTGAGATTGAGCAGCTTCAAGATGCAGAAAACACAGGAACTATTGGGAATATTGGTTTTTCACTTGGTGACTATGTAACTCGTACTGTTCTAGGTTCACCATTAGGTGTTATTGGTGCAGCTAGTACAACAGGTTTATCTGAAACAAATTTCGTATATGACAACCTTACAACCAAAGGAGTTGATGAGGGTACTGCATTAAAAGTTGCTTTGACCGATGGTGTCATTGCAGGTGGTGCGACTGCTTTACCCATCACTTATGGTTTTAAAGGTACAAAAGGTTTGCTTGCTGATGCAGGGTTATCCATCGGCGGTGCGACTGGGATCATGACCGCCGGACAATGGGTTAGTGGTGATATTTTAGAATCAGCAGGGTATGACCAACAAGCCAAATATTATGAAATTACCAAACAGAGTGTAGGAACAAACTTTATTCTAAATACTATATTTTTTGGTGGTGCACGTGGTTTAAAACATATTCAGCAACGTAATTTAAATGAAAGTGTAGATGCTGAAATACAGTCATTAGATGCAGACACCGCACTAGCACGGCAAGATCTAGCAGAACATACCTTAGTTGCTAACGAGCTTGATTTAGATAATATCTCAACACCAGTACGCACGACAGATCCAATCCAATACAATAATAATTTAGTCAATTTAGATACTGCACGATCGCAAATTGAAAGTGGCCAACCTGTCAATGTACCTCATAACGTGCAAGGCGCACCCAAAACAACCGTTTTAACTGCTTCAAGAGTTGCAAGCTATACTAACAAGCCTTGGGCAAAAACAATCGCAACTGAAGCAGAAAAGCGTGGTATTGACCCCATCAATGCTGTGGTTATTTCTCACATTGAAACGATAGGCAAGTTTGATCCCAAAATTCAGCCTATTCGGAATGGGAAGGTACTTTCTAGCGCTAAAGGATTATTTCAAACGCTTGATAGCACATTTGATTCAATGGGCGGTGGTGATCGATGGAACGGTAATGATCAGATTCGTGCCGGCTTAAACTATTACCAACACAATGCCAAAATATTTAAAAATAAATTTAATCGTGATCCGTCAGGCTTGGAAGTGTACTTCATGCATTTCTTTGGTGAAGGTGGTGGTCCTGTATTCTTAAAAGCTGATGATGATGAGTTGTTTGTTAATGTGGCCACACGTTGGAGTAAAACATATAAGAATAAAAAAACAGGTCGAATGATTACTGCAGCAGAACAAGGGGCAAGTATCACCAAGTCACACGGCTTTAATGGTATGACCGTTGGACAAGTTAAAGCTAAATATCAAAAAATGTGGAATGACATTGCTAAAAAATACGGCGGTGATGGTTCAAATATTCAGACTGTACATGCAATGGACAATACCAGTTACGATGTATCCTACGATGTGAAACCCTTGGGCGAACTAATCGCATCAAATGATACGGCTTATGGTGTAAATCCACGTTATCCAGCCGAACTACAGCCACGTGATCGGACACGTGAAGCATCACGCCAACAGATTGAGAACATGGCGAATGACTTAAAACCTGAATGGTTAGGTGAATCCTACAAGTTGTCAGATGGTGCACCAATTATTGGTTTTGATAATGTAGTTGAATCGGGCAATGGTCGAACATTGGCGATTAATCGTGCTTACGTAACAGGTAAAGCCGAAGCATATCGACAATTTGTAAGTGATTTTGCAGCAGCTCGAGGACTTGATATTTCAGGTATTGAAAACCCAGTTTTAGTGCGTACACGCTTGACTGATACAAATCGTGCAGACTTCGCAAAGCTTGCAAATCAAAGCGATGTAGCACAATTCAGTGCAACAGAACGGGCAAAAACGGATGCTGATCGTTTACCTGATTTATCACTTTTAAAAATCAATAATGATGGTTCGATCAATCTCGAGGGTTCTATGGACTTTGTCCGGGGCTTTGTTGATCAGCTTCCACAATCTGAACGTGCAACAGCAATCACACCAGATGGACGTTTATCACAAGGAGGGAAACAGCGTATTGAATCTGCCCTGGTACAACGCACCTATGGCGATTCTAACCTTGTGACACGACTTGCTGAAAATCTTAATGAAGATGGGAAAAATATTTTAAATTCTTTGCTTCGTGCTGCGCCACAACTCGCACAGCTTGCCGATTTAGTGAAGCAAGGCGGTAGACATCAAAATACAATTGCATCCGATCTAGCGCAAGCCACGCAAAAATACAGCGACATTAAAGCTAGTGGTTCAAATATCCGTGACTATCTTGATCAGGGGCAGCTTATTGATGACGGTTTATCTGCAGGTGCACGTGACTTCCTCAATGTTTTTGACAGCAATAAGCGAAGTGCCAAAGCCATTGGTGACAACATTCAATCTAAAATTAATGAAGTGGAAGCAATGGGAGATCCACGCCAAGGCAGTTTATTTGGTGAATCACCTGAAGAAAAAGCAGCTTTAGAAATTATTACTAATAATCCTGATCAGCAAATCACTGTTTCTCGTACCAAACCTGATGGTGAGGTGGAAGAAATTACAATGACTTTACGTGAACGTTTGGATGAATTAGATGCTGAAGCAAAGGCAGCAGAGCAAGACGTTTTAGCAGCACAAACAGCACTGACTTGTGCTTTACAATTTGGAACTTAGTAAATATATTTATTAAATTAAATATTTATATGGAATTTTTTAATGACTTATAA
>NZ_LQXQ01000062.1 GCF_003268395.1 Acinetobacter sp. CFCC 10889
CCTGTTTATTTATTCTACAATTATCGCTTTTTTAGTTATTTCTTGAGTGCACAGGGGACAATATTGACAGTTTCATCTAATTTTTTTTCTTCATTTTTCTTTTCTTGCCACTTCAAAGGACGACAATCAATGTATTCACAGTAGCCGCTTTCTCCTGTTTCTTCAATTCCATCAATATTCACATAATATTTAAAGCTCCCAACATAGCCCGCTGCTAAACCAAATTTGTAATCACCTCGACTTTCTGCATTGATTTGTATTTTTCTATTGCCATTTTGAAAAGTCCATGTGAACTCACGAGGAAGATACATCTCCTGATGGTTGGGTGTAGTCACTTTTGGGTAAACCCGCAAAACTTTAAAGTAGACATTTTCATCGAACATTTCGGCTTGTGATGTTTGTGCATCTCTCAGATAGATACGGGACTGCACGATGTGATTAAAGTTATTACGAATTTGTGCAAGCAATAGTTGGCGTTGATTGTTCAAGTTGATAATTTGATAGGTAAAAAAGCACAAAGGTAAATAAGGCAGATTGATCGCACGGGCATATTCAAATGATCCCATTTCATCAAGGCTGTAGTGCTGCCCTTTATAATTCACATCTCCTTTGCAGCGACAAAGCAATGACCAATGATCAAAAATCCCTAATTTAAGTTTGGTAAAATGTGAAATGATCGGTGTGGTTTGAATATTAAGATCAAAGCTGAGTTCGTCATCTTTACGGGTCAATCGAAAAAATGGAAAACTGCCTTGTAGTGTTTCTTTATCAGAAAATTGATAAAAATTTGATTTAAAATGACAATCATTTTCAATGGAATAAGATGAGTACTGCCCTGCCATATGTGCACTGCAACTTGCAATCACCGTTGCTGTATCTAAAGCAGTGGTGTGAATGGCATCTTGATTGCGCAGCATTGGGATATTGGGCTGTCCAATGATGCTGAGGAAATTGAGATAATGTAATGGTGCAGGCAGATTGGGAATCATCAATCCTTGATGAATAATTTTAAATCGCCCCCGTTGCGGATGATAATCCAACTTCAGTGCAAATGGAGCTTGATTGAGCTGTTTGGATTCATCAATAAAATTCATTAACAACTGCATATCAAACTCCTGTTTTTATTAACTCACTGTATTTTTTCTCGCAAGGAATGTCGTGATAAATCCTGAAATGGCATAGATAATTGAAATAATAAGAATGCCAACGGGAATATTATAAGTCACTGCTGCCAAAATAAATACTGCGATTGGTAACACAAAAAATGGAACACGTTTACGATCAACAGTTTTAAATGAGTAGTATTTGATATTGGAAATCATCAACAGACCCACGGCAATAATGATTGCTGCGTTAATTGCCTGAATACCTGTATCTTTTAAATCAAAAATCATTGGAAAATCTCGCCCTACCCACACCAATGAAATAATCATCACTGCGGCCAAAGGACTTGCTACACCAATAAAATAGCGTTTATCCACCACACCAATTTGTACATTGAAGCGTGCCAAGCGAAATGCTGCACATGCGGTATAGACAAAGCATGCAGCCAAGCCGATACGACCTAAATCATGCAAACTCCAACTGTACATCAGGATGGCAGGTGCAACACCAAATGCCAATAAGTCCGATAATGAGTCAAATTGTTCACCAAACGCACTTTGTGCACCGATTGCACGTGCCACGCGTCCATCCAAACCATCAAGTAATGCTGCAATAAAAATCGCATAAATGGCTTGGGTAAAATCACCATTCATACTTGCAATAATGGAGTAAAAGCCTGACAGCAATGCTGCTGTGGTGATTAAATTTGGCCACAAGTAGATCCCGCGACGTTTGACCTTTTCGCCTTCATGGGTATGCTCCACTTCCTCTACCTCAAAGGTAATACCATCAAAAGCATGATCTTCTGTAGAGGCACGGTTGTCAGGTTTATTTATATTTGTCATTGTTCGATCCTACTGTGACCTTATTTACATTTCAATTTTCTTTTATTCGCCAACTAACCAACGAACTGCTGCATGACCACCATTTTCACTCATACGTAAATGTGGGAATAACCATTGCAATGCTTCATCTGCATCTTCAGAGAATTTCCAAGGCGGATTGATCACCAACAAACCACAACCATTTAAACCCACAGGCGTGTCATCAGGCCATACACAGACTTCACACACCAATTGACGGCGAATGCCTGTTTTCATCATTTTCTTTTCAAAACGTTCGATCATGGCACGGTCTTTAATCGGATACCACACTGCAAAAATACCTGTAGGCCATTTTTTATAAGCAGCAACCAAAAGCTCCACCAATTGTGGAAAGTCTTTACGTTCCAACTCATAGGGTGGATCGATCATCACTAAACCACGTTTTTCTTTTGGTGGAATCACACCCAACAAACCTTCATACGCATCACGCTCATGCAAGCCTGCACGTTTGTCACGAATATTGTAATAAAGCTGCTGAAATACATCACGTTGCATTTCAAAAATGGTTGCTTTATCTGTTTCACGCATACCTTCAAGCGCAAACCACGGTGAACCCGGATATGCGCCTTTGCCTGAACCTGCACGCATGTCTTCCACAATTTTCAGATACTGTTTTACACCTTCAGGCGCATTACGTTTGATGGAATCATCAAGTTTCACTAAACGATGAATACCATTTAAAAACTCACCTGATTTTTGTGCTTCTGCGGTTGATAAATCGTATTTACCCGCACCACCATGCGTGTCTACATAACGGTATGGTTTATCTTTGCCATTTAAACGTGCCAAGATTTGTAGCAATAACACATGTTTCATGACATCGGCAAAGTTGCCTGCATGGAAATGGTGACGGTAATTCATGTTTCGATTCATTCCTAAGTTCAACAGCTATTTTAGCACGAAAAAATGTTTCTTCACTGCCCCGTTCTCGTTCTAAAATAAAGCTCTTATTTTTTAATTCTTTTTTGGATTGTTATGGATGTGATCTTTCTCCCAAAGTCTTGGAATGTTGATCAAATTTTAGATAATTTGGATCAACACGGTTTCGCCATTATTGACGATGTTTATCCCACAGACTATGTGCATGCACTTGTACATGAGTGCACAACCCACCTCAATGAGTTTCGTGCCGCAGCCATTCAAAATGGCGTGATCAGCAATATTCGCAGTGATCATATTTTATGGATCAATGATCATCTTGATATTGCCCAACAACATATCGATACATTAAAACAACTTTCCAACACATTAAACCGTTCTTTTTATTTGGGAATTAATGACATTGAAGCACATTTTGCCTGTTATAACGCAGGTGAATTTTATGCGCTGCATCGTGATAATCCACAAGGTAAAAATGGTCGTATGATCTCCACCGTCTATTATTTGCATGAACAATGGCAAGAGGACTGGGGTGGGCAATTACATTTACAAGATAAAAATAATCAATGGCATACCATTCAACCCAAGCCAAATCGGATTGCGATGTTTCAAAGCGATTTACTGCATGAAGTCATCGAAGCCAAGCATCAGCGTTTGTCGATTACTGCATGGTTACGCTCAGATCAGCAGTTGTTATAAGTTATTTTTGTGGATGCTTAAGATTTCTTTAATATAAATACTCAAATACTGAAGGCACGCTCCCCTGTCAGGATAAGAAACAGAGTTCTCTTTTAATTTCCCCTCATCCTAACCTTCTCCCACAGGGAGAAGGAACTTCCTTTACGCTTTCGAATACGTTTTTTGATCTACAATTTAAACACTTGATGACTTTCGCAAGAGCTCTATTCTTACATTAACATTACTTTCAAAGATTGCTCTTATTTAGCTTTCCAAGCATCTTTAAATTTAAACATTCATCCTCATATATAGCGGTATTGAAAAATGAGGATGAAGGCGCATGTTTGAAAATACAAAACAAATCATTGCACGTATTGGTGAAACTGACCAAATGTACTTGCAAGAAAACACGCCTGAACTCGCTTTGGAACGGGCAGATTTACGCTTGCAATTGGTGGTACTCAGCCATGTTCGCCAAGAACAAATTCATTTTCTGCAAGAAGCAATTGTGTTACTTGAAAGTGCACGTGTGGAATATGAAGAAATGCCAATGCGGGTGTATCTCAACTTGTCTTTGCATTTGGCAAAAGCCTATATGTTGTATTTTGAAATCACCCAAGAAAATCGTTTCGCACTCATTACACAGCAAATTTTAAAACCGTTAACCCCTCATGAGCATGGTGAAATTTATTTCTTCCTTGCCTATGCTTCTGCAAGTAAGGAAGAATTGGCGATGACACGGCATTGGTTAAGTAAATATGTGAAAACAGCTGAATGTGATGTAGCATTACTGCAAGAACATCCTGCATTTAAACAGGCACGTCAGCAGACTTGGTTTAATGATCTCATTCAACATAAATTGCATTAAGTTTTTAATTCTGAAAATAAAAAAGATGGCGACAGTGCCATCTTTTTTGTTGGGGTTTGAACGTTTTAAGACTTAAATATATAAAAATTAAGCCATTTGTAATTTATAAGCATCCATATGCAGTTGTTGATTCAATTCATCGATCCACATTGACCAATCATCATCCTGTACCAAATGACTGATCAGAAAATCACGTTGTGACTTATTCCAAAATGGTGCGTCATGCAAATTTTGATTTGCGGTTAATTGGTGAGTACGGACATAAAGCTCAATTGCAGCAGGACTGTTTGCCAAACCGAGCTGAGAAAATAATAAGGCTAAAGATGGTTGAGTATTCATGAGCTTCCTGCCCTCCCTCGGTCAAATCTCTGTCATTTAATCATTGTGAAATTTATATCAAAAAAATTGTATTTACTTATACAACTAACTTATAAGAATTCAGGCAAAAAAATAGCCCTGCGGCTATTTTTTGTTGTTTCAATTTGTGATTATTTTTCAAACGATATTTGATGCGCTATGCATTTTCTTTATAAATTAAGGCTTATGCGACAATAACTCACTCAACTCATCAATCACCAAAGACCAATCGTCATCTTTACGCCAATGGCTCACGATAAAATCACGCTGTGAATCATTCCAAAAATCTGCCTCATGCATCATCACGCCTTTAGCCAATTGATGTGTTGCAACAAATTGATCCATTGAAGCTTGATCAGAATCCAAGCCCAACTGATCAAATAGCAACTTGAGTGTTGGTTGTTCATCAAACATTTTATTTTCCTCTATTCCTTATTGTTAAATCGTTCATAAATACCATAACAGGTTTAAAAATAACTGTTTTTCATTCTAAATTCAGCTCTATCTTGCATTGTTCTTGTTATTGTTTGTTAATTATTTTTCTCAATAAACGCTCATAAAAAAGCACTCCAAAATGGAGTGCTTCTTCAATTCAATCTAAAAGATCAGTGATCTTAAAAATTCAATTATTTAACCATGTCAGCAACTGCTGCACGTTCGCCTTCTAACTCATCAAGTGTAACGTTGATGCGTTCACGGCTGAATTCGTCGATTTCAAGACCTTGAACGATTTTGTATTCGCCATTTTCACAAGTTACAGGGAAACCGAACATTACGCCTTCAGGGATACCATAAGAACCATCAGAAGGAATACCCATAGTTACCCATTTGCCGTTTGTGCCAAGCGCCCAATCACGCATGTGATCGATTGCAGCATTTGCAGCAGACGCAGCTGAAGATAAACCACGTGCTTCGATGATTGCAGCACCACGTTTACCAACAGTTGGAAGGAATACGTTTGCATTCCAGTCAGCATCGTTGATTTTGTCTTTTAAGCTTTCGCCATTTACTGTTGCAAAACGGTAGTCAGCATACATTGTTGGAGAGTGGTTACCCCAAACAGTCATCGTTTCGATGTCAGAAACTGCAACACCCGCTTTTTGAGCAAGTTGAGTTAACGCACGGTTGTGGTCAAGACGTAACATTGCTGTGAAGTTTTTCGCTGGAAGATCTGGTGCAGATTTCATTGCGATGTAAGCGTTAGTGTTAGCAGGGTTACCTACAACAAGAACTTTAACGTCACGGCTTGCAACTTCGTTAAGTGCCTGGCCTTGGCCGATGAAGATTTCACCGTTTACTTTAAGTAATTCAGCACGTTCCATACCAGGACCACGTGGACGTGAACCTACAAGTAACGCATAGTCAGCATCTTTGAATGCAACTTTAGGATCATCAGTACCGATCATGCCTTCAAGCAATGGGAATGCACAGTCGTCAAGTTCCATCATTACGCCTTTAAGCGCAGCTTGAGCTTTCTCAAATGGAACTTCTAATAATTGAAGGATAACTGGTTGGTCTTTACCAAGCATTTCACCACTAGCGATACGGAATAATAGGCTGTAACCGATTTGACCTGCGGCACCAGTAACGGCAACACGAACTGCTTGCTTCATTTAATTATCTCCAATTGAGGATCGTTAATGTGATTAAAGGACTATTTCCATTTAATCGAATTATCATAAACGCCAAAGATTGTACTCCAATCTTTTCGGTTATGCATTTAAAAGAAAATGATTTTCAACAAAAGTATTATAGAAAATATAAATAAGCACTTTCAAAACCTTAATACGCACCTTTTATTAAAAAACTTGTTGGACAATTCGATACCATTTGGTTTGAGCATTGTTTATATTGACCATTTACTTTGTAACAGACTTCGATTTCAGTCAAAATTGTATTTGATCGACTTGCCTGACAACTAAAGCTAATACCTTTTGCAGGCAAACCTGGATTCAATCTAATAAATTGAGCTTTTAATTGACTGTGATAAATCACTTTATTATCTGCACTCGTAAGCTCAGCAGGAATTTTTAGCTTTTCAGCCAGATTAATCATCGTTCTAAAATACTGACTTGCATTCATTGGCACACAACCGCCCACACTATGCCACAATTGTACCCTAGAGTTTTGATCTGGCATCACACGTGCAACAACTTTGGACTGTAAAGGACTCAGCGTAGCAGAAGCGGATGTTTCACATTCTTTTTGTGTGGTCTCTGGCAATAGACCTGTGATCGTCAGTGAATAGCCTTCTAAACATTTACGTTGTTTTTGTTTAGAACTATCCAATGCACATACCGCAGGTGTAAGCTGTATTTGCATGACATAGCCCTGCGGCTGTGCAGGTGCAGCAGTTGCATCTATTTTAAATAAGAAAAATCCTGTGCAGATCAATAACCACACACGAATTTTTCTTTTTAATCGATTCAAAACAGCGTTCTTCATTGTTTCCATGCACACAAAATTTTATTGCAAAATCATCCTATTCTGTTATTCAAAAGCACGAATGGGAATATTTGGCATACGACTTTCAATCACTTGCGGTCCCTGTCCAAGTAACATGCCATAATGCACTGCATTGGTCATAACATTTTTGACATAATCACGAGTTTCATGAAGCGGAATTGCTTCGGTATATTGATCCGCAGACAAATTACGGTCATTCGGTTGCCAACGTTTCGCACGATTTGGTCCCGCATTATACCCAGCGGTTGCTAAAACGGGATTATTGCTAAGCTGACGTTGGATCATTGATAAATAATATGTGCCATAGCGAATATTGGTATTTGGATCACTCAATGCCGCAGGATTATAAGTTTCTCCCATTTCTCTAGCGACTTGTTTTGCTGTTCCAGGCATGATTTGCATGAGACCACCTGCACCCACATGTGAACGTGCAGCTGTAACAAAACGACTTTCCTGACGCATTAAACCATACGCCCAAGCTGGATCGATACCAACATTTCGACTATGGCTGACCACTAAAGATTGGTGTGGTGTCGCATAACGGTAACTATAGTTATGTTTATTTTTGGTGCGATCTGCTGCATAAATCGCACGATCATACCACCCCATATTGGTGGCTCTTTGTGCGGCTGCTAACAACATTCCATCATCTTGTTTTAGATAGGCTTGACGCACTGCCCAATTCCATTCACGGTTGGTATAAGTTGCATTGGCATTGATATTTTTTAACGCAAATGCACGGCGGAAATGAATATCTTGATTTAAACGTTGTACATCACTCGATGACGGTTGCTCTTGACTCAGACCTTCACTGTATTTTTGACCAATATGATCTTTGGCTAATAAATTATGATAATCATCGCCTGACATCGCCAAACGTTTAAAAATCTCTTCTGCAGTATTTTTAGATGATTTATCACCACGTTGCTCCGATGCACGTGCTAACCAATATTGCCAACGATCTTCTTGTTTTTGTGTCACACTCATGCTGTCTACCGCACGAATCACACTTTCCCATGCACCAAAGCGAATGGCTTGTCGTGCATAAATCTCAGCTTCTTCAGCACTAAATGGCACACCAAAACTGGCATCAAAACTTTCTAATACTTGGCGATTGAAGTTATTTTTCATCACCGTTGTCCCACCGATATACCCTACTGTACGGTACAAATATTTCTGTACATGATCAGGTACACCTTGTGCAAGGCGTGGCACAGACTGTAACGCTGAAATTAAATCGGTATCCGCAGCACGTCCTAAAGCAAACACCATATAGGCATAATCTTCTACATTATTTTTAGGCGCTGTCCATAAATAATTCAGTGGATTAGCTTGGATTTGGTTTAACTGTGCCAATGAAAGGTTCACACCAATCGATTGCGCTGTGGCAATGGCTTGTCCTGACTGTCCTGCACGGAGCTGTGCATACAAACGTTGCTGCCGATCATCGGCTGTCAGTAATGGACTGCTCAGCATCAAACGTCCAAGACCATTACATGACTCTGGCTGTGAATTGGTCGCTAACCAAACATCTTTAAATTCAGCAAAAACCAAAGCATCACCATTTTTTGCTCGAACCTGTGCCATCGCACAACTCTCTGCTTGGTCTGGATTGGATACATAAGCCAATACAGGTTGGGCACTGCTAAAGTCAGCTTGTTTAACTTTTTCTTCCACATAATCTGCTGCAAGTTTTTCAGCCATAGCTGACTGTGGGTAACGCTGTGCGAAATTCACAATATTACTTGCAGGTTGAAATGCTAAATTTGAGTTCAAAGAGAAATATTCTGGATAATATCCTAAGGCATCATTTTGCATCGAATATTTGTATTGTTCTAAAGCCGCAGGATTATTGGCATTACGGAGTACATCATTAAACTGTTCTTCCACTGCCTGCGTGACTTGTAGTCCTGCACATGCAAGCAAGCCTAAAACACACGATGTTATTTTATTTTTTTTGATTGATTTTTGATTAAACACGTTTTCTCTCACCAAGGTAATGTCTTCTTGCATGGTTGACCTTTTTTTAACATCGTACTCATTTAAGCGTAGTTTAATTATTCTCACCTACCTCTACTGTTCTGTTATGTAACCTTATGATTCAACGTTATTAATTTTATCCATTTTTCATACTTTTTTTGGCATCATCTGAATATTAATCCTACTGTATAGATTTTTAGTATGGCTTTGTATGTAAATACTGTAAAATACGCTGCTTTTCTTGAGTCGAAGAAACTTCACTCAATTTAATTTTTGGTTTTATACAGGATAAATGCCTCTATGACGGTTCAAACCTTCATTCCAAATGGTGCCAAAGCTGCCTCAGAAAACACTGTTCTCCAGCCACAGCACACCCCAGCCGATGGTACAGTGAAAAAACTGTATATCGAAACGCAAGGGTGTCAGATGAATGAGTATGACAGTCATCGTATGGCAGACCTTTTAGGTGACTCTCACGGTTATGTACTGACTACTGACCCTAAAGATGCAGATATTTTGCTCATGAATACCTGTTCGATTCGTGAAAAAGCACAAGAAAAAGTGTTTTCTGAATTGGGTCGCTGGCGCAAACTGAAAGAACAAAATCCAGACCTAGTCATCGGTGTCGGTGGTTGTGTTGCGTCACAAGAAGGCGACAATATCCAAAAACGTGCACCTTATGTCGATATGGTTTTTGGTCCACAAACTTTACACCGCTTACCACAAATGCTTGATCAGCATCATGATCAAGTTGAAAAACCGAAAAAAGAAAAAATTAAATTAGTCGATATTTCATTCCCAGATATTGAAAAATTCGACTTTTTACCTGAACCCCGTGTTGAAGGTTTTAAAGCTTTTGTTTCCATCATGGAAGGCTGTTCAAAATACTGTTCATTCTGTGTTGTACCGTATACACGGGGTGAAGAAGTTTCTCGTCCGTTGGATGATGTACTTGCTGAAATTGCAGGTTTAGCTGAAAAAGGCGTGCGTGAAATATCATTACTTGGTCAAAACGTAAATGGCTACCGTGGTGAAACTTTTGAAGGTGAAATTTGTACTTTTGCTGATTTACTCCGTTTAGTTGCTGAGATTCCGGGGATTGGTCGCTTACGTTATACGACTTCACATCCGCTTGAGTTTAATGATGATTTAATTCAATGCTATCGTGACTTACCACAAATGGTTTCGCATCTTCATTTACCTGTACAAAGCGGTTCAAATGATGTGTTACAAGCCATGAAACGTAATCACACCATTGATGTTTATATCGAAAAAATTGCCAAGTTACGTAAAGTCCGCCCTGATATGCATTTATCTTCTGACTTCATTATCGGCTTCCCTGGTGAAACAGATGAGAATTTTGAAGAAACTTACCAATTCATCCAAGATTTAGACTTTGACCATTCATATAGTTTTATCTATTCAAAACGTCCGGGTACGCCTGCATCAGAATTACCTGACAATACGCCTGAAGATGTGAAAAAAGAACGTTTAGCCAAAGTTCAGCAATGGATCAAACGCTCAAGTATCGAAAAAACAGATGCCATGCTTGGCACGATTCAACGAGTATTAGTTGAAAAAGTTTCTGACAAAGACCCAAATATTTTGGTTGGTACTGCTGACAATACACGTTTAGTAACATTTATTGGTGATGCGACTTGGGTTGGACGCTTTGCAGAGATTGAGGTTACAGAGATTAAAACCTTAAATTTAGTTTATGGTGAACTCTTGAATCTTGAGCCTGACGTGTCGTAATGTAGGGGTATCCATTACGACAATATAAAAGGATATCACTTGACTGCCGAAATTCGACGTACAGTAGCTTTTCCTGGCATTTCTATGGAACGTTTAAAAAGCATGCTTGGTGCTTATAACAGCCATATGAAACAAATCGAACAACGTTTAAATGTCAAAATCTCCCATCGAAGTGATGCATTTTTCATCGATGGGAATCTTGATGCTGTCGCAAGAGCTGAGCTTTTATTGCAACGCCTCTATGACGAAGCTGAAATTTCCTCTCAAATCAGTGCTGATACTGTCCATCTGATGATTCAAGGCAGTCAAACTGACCGAGAATTACAAGAGGACTTGTCAGATAATGAGCACACTGGCTTAGACGCAATTTGGTTACAAACCCCTAAAGGTCGTATTAATCCACGTGGCATTAATCAAAAGCGTTATGTGCAACGTATTTTACAAAGTGATATTTCTTTCGGGATCGGTCCCGCGGGTACAGGTAAAACCTATCTTGCAGTGGCGGCTGCGGTAGATATGCTCGAACGCAATGAAATTCAACGGATTTTATTGGTACGTCCCGCCGTTGAAGCAGGTGAAAAACTCGGTTTCTTACCGGGCGATTTAACCCAAAAAATTGACCCTTACTTACGCCCACTTTACGATGCCTTGTATGAAATGCTCGGCTTTGAAAAAGTTGCCAAACTCATTGAACGTCAAGTCATTGAAGTTGCGCCCCTCGCCTATATGCGTGGTCGTACCCTCAACCATTCTTTCGTGATTTTGGATGAGGCGCAAAACACCACACCCGAACAAATGAAAATGTTTCTGACTCGTTTAGGTTTTGGTTCACGTGCAGCAATCACAGGGGATATTACTCAGGTCGACTTACCTCGTGGTCAGCAGTCAGGTCTAGCACATGCACTGCGTGTACTCGAAAATGTTAAAGAAATTCATATCACTCGTTTCCATTCTCGTGATGTAGTTCGTCATCAATTGGTTCAAAAGATTGTCGAAGCTTATGAGGGATGGGAAGGTGAACAACAACGTTTAAGTGCTGCGGCACGTGCTGAACGCAAAGCACTACAGCAAGCATTGATCGCTGACAATGATGCCAAAGCCGATGCACAGGACTAAAACGTTCTTCATTGTTAAGGATTCATTTTGAAACTCAGTTTAACCTTACAACAAGCGTTTGAAGCACCTGAATTGGTGCTCAAACGTGCTTTTCTGAAAAAAGTGATTGAAACTTCACTGCGTCATATCGACACACAAAGCGATTGTGAAATCGGCATTGCTTGTGTGGATGTTGATGAAAGCCATAAGCTAAATTTTGAATATCGCAAGAAAGATAAACCAACCAATGTACTGTCTTTCCCGAGTGATTTACCTGATGAAATGGCGCAAATTTTAGATAGCTTTCCCATTGGCGATTTGGTGATTTGTATTCCTGTGGTTTTACAAGAAGCCATTGAACAACAAAAAACACCGATTGAACATTTCACTCACATGCTTGTACATGGCACATTACATTTAATGGGTTATGACCATGAAACGTCAGATGAAGATGCTGAAGAAATGGAAGCATTGGAAATCGAAATTTTGAAAAAATTAGGTTTTGAAAATCCATATACAATCAAAGAAGATTAACTTAATTTTTCATTGGAAAAGACAAGTTAAAATGGTGCATGATGATTTACATTGTGCATCATTTTTTATGCCTTACTGAAAATACGATATTTATTTACACTTCTCTGCTGAAACGCAAAAACTCTTTACTATCAAGTTAATTGGCTTTTCACTATACTCAAAAAATTCCATTAAAATCCAAGATTAGAAAGCTAAGCCATGTTGGATCGCTTATTTGAAGAGTTTGTAGATGCCCTAAAACGTAGTATTTTTCTGAGTATGGGTGCGCCTGAAAACCATAACCTTGATTGGGATATGGTTGCTGCGGCACTGCTCAGTAAATTATTTATTGTCGTCATTTTAATTGGATTTTTTTGGTTATTTAGTCGTGGTTTAAGACTTGCTGTTCGTTATATTTCTAAAAAATTTAATATTAATCAAATTATTATTAATATCATCAATAATACTATTTACTTTTTTTGGCTACTTGCTTCAAGTATTACCATCCTGTCGCAATTTGGTTTATCTGAAAAATATCTACAAGCCGTTTCTCGTGCTGCCATTGTTTCATTGATTTTTTATATTATCTGGATGCTATTTACCAAACTAACCATGCGCTTTTTGGATCGTTTTTATATTGATGATTCTTTAAAACAACTATTACGCAATATTATTTCAGTGCTATTGGTGATTTTCGGTATCGCTGCGATTATGGCGCAGTTTGGTTTTAATATTATTTCCATTATGGCAGGTTTGGGGATTGTCGGGATTGCGGTCAGTTTTGCAGCACAGTCCACTCTGTCCAATTTTATTGCAGGAATTACCATTCTCATCGAACGCCCTTTTCATATTGGTGACTGGGTACGAATCAATAAATTTGAAGGAAAAATTACGCAAATTTTACTCCGAACGACGCATATTCGTAACCGTGATAATTTATTGATTATTATTCCAAATTCAACTGTTGCCAATGCAGAAGTGACCAACCTCACTGCACATGAAAGAATGCGTTTTGAAAGTTATTGTCGTATTTCACTACAAGAAGATGTGGAAAAAGCCCGTCAAGCGATTTTAGCCCGTTTAGACCAAGAAGATGAGTATTTAAAAACACCTGCACCCAGTGTGGATGTACGTGAGTTTGCAGAGTCAGGCATTGTGCTGATTGTGCGTTATTGGTTGGAACCTTATCAAATGGAACGCTTACCTCGTATTCAAGAAAAGCTATTGGAACATGTTAAAGAAGCACTGCAAGATGCCAAAATTAATGTGCCTTATCCACATTTACAATTGCTTTCTCAAGCAAGTTCAGCCCACAATAAAGTTGAGTGAAATATATGAAATTTGTCGTGATTTTTAAAGCTAAAATTAAAACGCTAGATGACGAATATTTTCACACTGCACTTCTACTCAGGGAAAAAGCCTTAACACAGTTTCATTGTCAAAAATTTGAAGCACTATCTGAAAATGGTGCTGAAATTGCTTTATCTTATTGGCATTCGCTAGAAGATATTCACACTTGGCAACAAGATGCTGAACATCTGGTTGCACAAAAATTAGGTAAAGAAAAATGGTATGAAAACTACAGTGTTGAAATTTGTGAGATTAAACGTACTTATGCTGTATAAGTAAAGGAGGAAAATCCTCCTTTCTTATTTACCGATCCGCTAAACTCTGAGGAACGTCCGTTCTCCAAAATTGCTTTTTATATTTACCAAAATCTTCTTTTTGGACACGATAACATACCCATATATTTTCATAAGAATCTCGATAACTATTCACAGTGCCTTCGATACACAAATCACGGTTATTTACTGAATAACTGACTGTTGGTGGTTTTCCAGTGGCTTGATAATTTTTCTGTACCCCTGAAATTTCATCTTTTAATGTAAATACGACACCTGTCTGTGTATCCAATGCCACATAAATATGATTTAACCGATCGCCTATATTTAATAGAATGTATTTCTGATTAAAATTTGGCTGTTGCGTCAAAAAAGCTTTCTTATATGTTGCAATATTTGCTTTTGAACAAAAATTAATATCACTTTGATCATATTGGCATGTATCAACTGCCTTAAAGTTGGTTTGAGCAAAAGCATTCACACCCCAAAAAAGTATTGGTATCAGTAAAATATATTTCATTATTCATATGGCTCTGTGGTTATTTTACCCAAAATTAGCATTTTTGATTTATAAAATAAATCGTTAAATTAAAGTAAAAAGCGAATAAATAAGGTATCTATCTACAACAATTTAAATAGGTTAAAACATTTTCATCAATGCACTTCAAACTCAGACTCAGCAGGATCAAAACGCCATGTACGAATAATCCTTAACTCAGAAATATCTTTCATACTGGCATCAAAGTTACCAAAAGGCGCACCTTTACGCACCGAGTTTTTTGCTGCTTCATCCAAAATCGGATGTCCTGAACTTTCGATCAAACGAATGGCACGAATACCACCTGAAGCATTTAAGATCACCATCAAACGTACTTCGCCCGATAAATGCTGAATTTTAGCCTCATCAGGATAATAACGGTTGCCGTACAGTTCTACTTTGGCACGAAATTTATCTAAATAACCCGCTGAGGCATCTTTTTTGGCTTGAATGCCATCCACAGTTTTAATCTTTTGTTGTTTACTAAAGTTTTGCTGTTTCTGTAAATATTGAGCTTCTAAACTCGCCACCATCGCTGCTTTGGCTTGGAATTGGCTTTGCAACTCATCCATGGCTTTTTTACGTTCATTTTGTTCAGCTTGTTTCTGCCAACTGAGCACCGTCATTAATACTTTTTCTTCAAAATTCAATTCACGCTTTTGCTGCACTTTTTCCAAAGCTTCTAACTCTTGTTCACCTGCACTTAAGTCTTTGCTCTGTGCAGGCATATCACTCGACATACGATGCTTTTCACGAAATACACCTGAACCTTGCTGATCTTCCTGCGCTAAAAAATCTGCCTCTTTGACCTCATCAGCACTTGGACGCAAAGTGACAGCGATTTCTTTACTATTATGTGTATCTTGTTCTTTGGGTTCAGCAAACTGCAATGAAATAAAAACCAAATGCAGCGCTATTGCTGCCACGACAGCACCTAAGAAGATATTGTCTTCCCACCAAGGTAAAAAAGCCTTAGATGAAGTACTCATTTTTTTAAACATGACAAGTGACCGCCATTCCCCAACAAAATCAAAAAATAAAACTATTTTCAGCATTACACTTTTAATACTTTTCAGTGATGCTTTTCATAGAAAATATGTTAATAGAACAAAACTTTAAAATGGTGCATCTAAATTTGCTAAACTGCAAGAATAAAGCTTGGAAATTTTAAACAAATCGACAAGATACACCTAATAAAATGAAGCTGATTTGGAACTGAACTTATGCCATCGCTACTTTCTAAGATTGCTCAACGTATTCAGCGTATTTACCAAAAAGCTGGGGATTTTATTGAAGAAGAACGTGAGTTTCCTGTATCTCAAGTTTTTCTCAATGCCACTTTTCAACGTTTCGTCACTGAAAATGTTGAAATTTTAGAAGATTTACATGCCGACTTACATGATGATTGGTTACGTTTATATGCAACATTGAATGTCAAAGGTATGCATTTTGTTTTAGGTGTAGATCTAAAATTAATCCAAATGGAGTTTAACAAAGACATGCAACTCATTGTCTTTGAACAAATTAGCAATACTGAAGTCATTGAAGCCACCTATCCAAATTTTTTCTATAAAATGGCTGTCAATACAGCATTATTTTTCTACCAAAAAATTCTAAGAAAAGATCCTTTAGGTATGATCTTAGAGAAATTTGAGGTACTCACTGTCAAAGATGATTTATTACACTTAGACCTAAATCGTTGGCTTGGCGATAAACGATCTATTATGGACACTCTAAATAAAGTCCATATTAATCATGCCGAACTCAGAGAAACGGAATTAGTCGTAATCGGTAATGTTAATCTCATGGCACTGTTTAGCAAAGTAAGTCGCAATGATTGGGATAACACGCTTGAAGATGACTTGCTTGGCGATGATCTTGATGATGATTTCATTGAAAGCAATGTAACGCCAATTCAACAAAAAGAGCGTTAAGTTGATGTTTAAAATGAAAGCTTTTAAATAGATTTATGCAAAATAAATACATAAACTCACATATTTTGCTGAAATTCTAAGTTTTTCTACTTAATTCAGTCGCATAATACTAAGATCGCAGACATTGCATAGGACATTACTTATGGCAACACAATTAATGAAAAAAATGAGCCTCGCTACAGGGCTTACAACAGCCTTATTACTCACAGGTTTTTCAAGCCATGCTCTTGCCATGAGCCCATTCCAAGCGACCTACCAATTTTCTTATAATGGTAAAAATATGGGTTCAGCAACCCGTACTTTAAGCCAAAATGGCAACAATTGGAGCTATGTTTTTGCTGCCAAAGCTGCTGCGATTGCCTCTGCAAAAGAAACCAGTAATTTTACTTTGAGCAATGGTCAAATCCAATCCAATAACTTTAGCCGTAGCAGTAAAATTTTGGTGCATAACGACACCATGACCATCAAATTTAATCCAAGTGCAAAAACCATTAACACCAACAAAAGTGGTAAAGCTCGCTCATTTGCGTGGAAAACGGGGGCATTGGATGAGTTAAATGCAGAACTACAAGTTCGTGAAGATCTAAAAGGTTCAGGGTTAAAATCAAGCTATTTGATTGCAGATGCCAAAGGTTTGGACACTCGTCACTTTGTTAAACAAGGCAATGAATCTGTTAAAACCAGCTATGGCACATTTGATACCATCAAAGTGGTACTGACTCATGATAACAAAACCAAACAATCAGTTTTCTGGTTAGCACCGAAACTTGACTATTTACCTGTAAAAATGTCACACCAAGATGATAAGACTTCTTATAGTCTTTCTCTAACAGGCTACAAAAAATAAGCTATTTTTCCACTTTTCGTGAAATTGAGCTTGCATTTTTCTTGGTGCTTTTTAAAATACGCCTTTGCTTGAAAAAGCACCTTGCCCTTAGAGGATTCTTCCCGTGTACGCACTAGAACAGAAAATCTTGGCTGAAGGTATCGTTCTATCTGATCAGGTTCTGAAAGTCGATTCTTTTTTAAACCATCAAATTGATCCCGTCATGATGCAGCAAATTGGTCAAGAATTTGCGCGTCTTTTCAAAGATGCAGGCATTACCAAAATCATTACGATTGAAGCTTCAGGTATTGCGCCAGCAGTCATGGCAGGACTTGAATTGGGTGTTCCTGTTATTTTTGCACGTAAATACCAATCTTTAACTTTGAAAGATGACTTATATCGTTCTAAAGTTTTCTCATTTACCAAACAAGTTGAAAGCACCATTGCGATCTCTAAAAAACACATCAACGCAGGCGATAAAGCCCTTGTCATTGATGACTTTTTAGCAAATGGTCAAGCAGCTTTAGGTCTCGCAGATCTTATCCATCAAGCAGATGCTGAAGTTGTCGGTATCGGTATTGTGATTGAAAAATCATTCCAACCTGGTCGTCAGCTTCTTTTGGATAAAGGTTACCGTGTTGAATCATTAGCACGTGTTGAATCTTTAACAAACGGTACAGTCACTTTCGTCCAAGAATAACTGTAACTGTTTAAAATTGAGCGCTTTAGGCGCTCTTTTTTATACTTTATGAAAATACGATAAGCATTTTGCTCATTCATTTCTTAGCTTGACTCGATTATATTATTTTCAAATACAAAAAATTAGGTCAAGACCAGAATGGATTCACTGACACACCAACTTACCCAATTATTAAATGTGCAACAAATTGACCAATATATTTTCCAAGGTCAAACCAACCAGCTTTTTGGTTCACATTTATTTGGTGGACAAATCTTAGCACAAGCACTCATTGCAGCATCTAAGACCACAAATCGCCCTGCACATTCACTGCATGCTTATTTTATTCGCAGTGGTCGAACAGATATGCCGATTTTATTTAAAGTTGAAAATTTACGTGATGGTTCGAGTTTATCTGCACGCCAAGTATACGCATTACAAGATGGTAAAGTGATTTTTTCGGCGATGCTATCTTTTGCTCAACCTGAGCAGGGCTTAGAATTTCAGATTAAAACACCTCATTATCCTGCCCCTGAAACACTCACTTCTGAGCAGGAACATAAAATTTCAATGGTAAATGATATTCCAGAGCCTATGCGTGCAATCATGATGCAACAATTTAATCTCTTGATTCATCCTGTTGAGTTTGCAAATCCTTTTAGACCCGTCAAAGCAGATCCCCAATATGCTGAATATTTCAGAAGTTTTGACAAAATCGAAGGTGAACTTGATCATATTGCCATGCACCAAGCGATTGCTGCATATTATTCTGATTATAATTTACTCACCACCTCTTTACGTCCACATGGCGTGAGTTATGCCAATGGTGGTGTACGCAGTGCAAGTTTAGATCATACCATGCATTTCCATCATGATTTTCGAGTCGATGAATGGATGTTATATGACATGCATGCCACTCGCTCAAGTCAGTCACGTGGCTTGAATTTTGGTGAAATGTGGCAAAATGGAAAATTGGTGTGCAGTGTTAGTCAAGAAAGCTTAATGCGCCAACGCCAATTTAAATCTCGCCCTTAGATTTTTATAACATTGTATTTTATGAAGAAAAAAATAAGG
>NZ_LQXQ01000063.1 GCF_003268395.1 Acinetobacter sp. CFCC 10889
ACGGCGCACCTCGCAAGCTATTAAACTCTGCCAATTTAAGAGATCGGTTCATTTGATGTATTTCATGTGTCAAATCTGCATTTTTTTGCTTTAATGCTAAGTAATTTCTTTGCATATAAAGTATTTCTTCAGCATCAGCCAAACGAGCCAAAGCCATTGTTAAAAGGTTCATTTCGTTCTGAAAATTGCGCTCATTGAAAGCCAATGTTTTAAAATTTTCTTCAACTGCTTTGTGGTCTATATGGCTCTTATTGGTCTTTGACCATTCGCAGTAGTATTTGATTTTTGGTGCTGCCAAAATGCCCGCAATAACCTTGCAAATTCCTTTAGGGCTAACATAGATCAAGCCCCATTTTTCTGGTAATTCTTCAGGTTTAATCAATCCATTTGGACAGATAAAGTAACGATATTTCCCGATACCAGTTTCAGGATTCATACGGTGCGGTTTTTTCTTATCTGCTAAAAAGTCTGATCGGCTCATTTTCGCTTCTAGCAAGAAAGTTAAAGTATTTACACCATGACGTATCCCAAATACATCGGGATTTTCCCCATAACACGCAGGTTCAACGATTGCAAAGTGACAACCATGACCATTGGCAGATTCAGGACGTTTTAAGAAACGTGCACCAATTTCGCATAGTTTACGATGGTTTAATTCAGTCATGATCACCTCGCAAAGCATCTTTTAGCTTATTGTTTTGCTGTGTGAGTTCATCAATTTTTACATCATTCATTTTTATAATGTCATCACAAGCCTGATAATTATCGACTGTGCGCTGTTTTTCACGTTCTAATTCAATTTTGAGTGCTTCAATTTTTTCTTGGCATTGCTCTTTTAGCTCTTTTTCTCGCTCATACGCTGTTGCAAATACATCTATATCATCATGAGCTATATCTATCTCAGCTTGTCTTGATTTTTGCCCCATCGAAAAGGCTTCCAATCTTGTGCAATTCGTTGAGTGCTGATTTTTTTTACAATACTCATCAAAAGTTATTTCTTGTCCATGAGGTTCAACAATCTCTGTATTTTTCATCTCATGAATTTTATTCAACCCATGCTCAGGACTTTTCACCCAAGCATCATAAACAAGGCGATTTGAAAATAAATATCTATATCCATTTTTTTGGATTGGCATATCGTTGTCTGTTAAAAATTTCTCAAATTCTTGATAATGCTGAACATAAGCCACAGCGATACAAAGCTCCTTTAGCGAAATTAGCTCACCCATAGGTTTTGCGAATTGCTGCCATGATCCTAAAGTGAGATTGTAATAATAATGTCTATACCCTGCTCCATTCACAATCGCCTTTGCCCTCTCAATTCCGCCCACACGATCTATAAGAGCAAGTTCAGGACACGGCGCAGCATCACTCTCATTGCACATAAAAGTTTGCTGATTCTCGACCATACGCCCATAAATATAACCATCCTCAACCCGATCTAAGACAGCCTTGCCTTTAATTTGATTTCCTGAAAACTCTGTACTTGAATCAGAAGTAAAATCGACATATACAGTCATACCTGCACTTAATGTATTCATATACTTAACCTGCTTTCTGTAAAAAATTAGTATTGAAATCTTTTAATGTGCGTTTTTTTGCTTCATTTAAATTTTCTAGTTGCTCATCAGTAAACAGTCGTTTTTTTTGAAAAATTAGATAAAGTTGGCTTTTCGATGTATTTAAGTAATAACTCAGAAGTGATTTCATGTGCCTAGGCGCACAAAACACTGCTAGTTCATCAATTAAAGTATTTTGTTCAGCCAGTCGCTTTTTAAACCACTCACTTTGTGTTGAATAGTTTGCTGTTTCAGGTGCTTTTTGATCAAAATCCATTGAAATATAACGTGACTCATTCAGGACTTTTTCTTTCAAAAAATGTTCTTTGTCATGAATAAAAGACTGCACAACTTCGGATACAACACACATTGGGTAATGTGGTCGCCCACTTTTTTCAGCAATATTGATTAATGCTTGACGAATAATCACTGTATTCATATTTGTTCACCCTCTTTTTCAGGCAATTCATTCGGTATTGGTATTAATTCAACCGATTTACCCATCGTTTTTTTATAAAAATCTACAACTTGGCTTACGTCATAGATCCATGCAATTTCCCATCGTAAAGGTCTGCCATTACGATGATCCGTGTAGCTATAAAGGCAGTATTTACTGGCTCTATCACCTTTCTTGTAATAGCGACTTAACTCACCATCTAAGATCAATGCCTGTTCTGCACCAATACGAAAGCCATAGCGCAAAACCTTATTGAGATTCACGATATTGCCCATAACGCTTGATGACACCATGTACGGCGCAATCACCCTTTTTGAAAATTGACCAATCCTGATCCATGTTTTCTGCAACAACACGCTCAATACAATTTGGTGATAAATAACGGTGTGGAAATGGATAACCCATACAGCTACAGGTGATCGTTTTCGTAAGCTTCACAACTCGATAACCTTTATCTTTTGTTCCACATGTGCCACAACAAGGTAAGTTTTTATAATCAAGCGGATGCTTGCTTAATACCCTTCTTGCATTACATCTACGACAACGAACATTCACACCCATTTCAATCACCATCATCAAAAAGGTCTGCGTTTTCTTCATCACGCTTATATTGCAATGCTTGTTTTTTGATAATGTCTAACTCAAAAAATAAGTCATTACGTAACTCAATCAATAAACACTCAACAAACTGGTCATAGTGATTACAACTTTGCCGATACCATTGTCGAGATAGATCCTTTCGCATTGGAAAGCCATAACTGACCTTTTCTTCATGCGAATATTCTTTATTTCCGCTACCCTCACACTTTTCACATTTTTTTGTACCGATACGCCCTAAACCATTACATTTAGGACACTTACCCTTACTGTGAAAATGTGAATAAATCACCGCTTTGGTAATGCCGTATGCAAACTCACTTGGCTTTACTAGCTTTGATTTAAATTTTCTAAGTAACATTTCTTGCAAAATGACCTGCTGACAATATTTATGCAGTAGGTCCATGTTGTACGAACGCCGTTGTTCGATCATGGCGTATATGTACCAACTATGCTGCTCACCAAGCTTCGCCAGTACCCCACATAAATCAGTGATTTCTATCAATGGCGTTGAAGTTGACCCCACCTGATTTATGCTTTTTGGGTTCAACCGAGCGAATAACTCAATCATTAGCTTTTATCCTGGTGAATTACCTGATTTGTCGATGCAGGAATATTGAAAAAAGATTCGGGTAATTCATTCGAATTGGATAAATCACATTGGTAATAACCACGGTATAAATGACTACCAATTAAAAACTTATTACCTGATGCAATCTCTCTCGTAACGAATACATGAGCGATGCGATACCCTAAAAAAATTCCTAAATAGAAAAATATTCCTATCGCCAATAACACCAACACCCACTGCCCTAAACTCATTTTATTTTTCCTTTTAATTTGATCTTATTCGCCGTGATGACGATTAAAATTAGGGATTTACCCCATGCTTAGGCTATTAATTCAGCACTGTGATAAATCACGATCTTTGAAAAACTGATACAGCTTTTCGATATGGCTCATCTCAGCGGCATAAGGCATACGCTTAATGCTTTTGAGTAAAACCACTGAAAGTCCTGTTTCTTTGGAAATAAAAGGATGATGAATGGTGTAATGCAGCCCACGTCTGACGATCTGTTCTTTTTCATAGCGAATACTGCTTGATTCGATGACTTGTACTGTGCCGCCATTTTTCTCATACTCCGCCATTTCTTTTTCAAGCCCTGATCGGTCTTTTGTTGGACTGTAGACACTCATTTTCATTATTTACCCCTCACAAAAAGCAAACGGCTAAAGCCTTGCCGACAGCCTAGAATATAAATGCTATTTATAATTAATTCAATACTTATTTATATTTGTGAATACTTGTTTCATTTATATAAACTCGACTTGCGAAAATGGGAGTTCTATATATGGCTGATGATATTGTTAAAAAAAATGAATCTAAATTACTGAATGAGCTTTATGAAATTAAAAAAGCGAATGAAAGAGAAAAAGGTGTGATTTTTACTCAACAAGATATTGCGAACATTGGTGGGTGGACACAACCCAATGTTAGTTCTTACTTGCGTGGGAAAGTCGAGTTAAAAGAGGATTCTGCTGCGGTATTTTCTGAAGCATTGGGTGTGCCTGTATCTGCATTCAGCCCAAGACTTTCAGAAAAAATTAAAAAGCGTGAATTGCTTGCGTCTAACCCACAACTTAATAGTGTAAAAATATCTTATGTGCCAAAGTACAGCTTTAGCATGTTAGATGTGATCAGAAACCACATTAAAGACGTGACATATACTATGCCAATAACAAACGAAACAACGCCAATTGTGATGGACCTTTCAAAAAATGCTTTCAGTCTTACACTGGAAGATCGTTCTCTTGAGGGTACACATGAACAAGGAACGGTTTTCATCTTTGATCCATTGCTTACACCAAAACCGACTGACATGGTCTTAGCGGCAAAAGTAGATACACAAGGGGAATATGTAATTCGACAATATAAAGTAAATGAAATATTGGAAGATGGCACTGAGGTCTTTGAACTACATGCTTTTAATTCCGCCTACCCTACTCTTAGAAATAATTATGAAATACTTGCAGTTGCAACAGCAATCCAAAAAAATCTAAGATAATTTATCTTATTTTTTTTAAGCCCAAGTTTATAAACTTGGGCTTTTTTTAATTATTTTATAAATTTGCACATATTTCCTACAAATTAAATTATACACATAGCTATAAAATTATAACTAAAAACAATAATTTGACTAAAATATATAAATGAATATAAATTTTAATTTGATTTATATAAATAAACACATATACTAAAAAGACATAAAAAAAGCCAAACACGGTTAAATGTTTGGCTTAGTTCAAGCGGCTAGGTCGGTAAACCTTTCACGCTTTGGTATCCATCCACACACATGGAATAGATCAATGAATATTATCACATTCAAATCCTTTCTTTCGCTACTTCTGTTTTTTATCGTCAGTCTTTTTTCAATTAAGACACGTTTAGATGTGCTTGATTCACAGAAAGCTCAGGTTATTGCTAAAGGCGGTAATTTATCTTCTGCCCAATACCAATTAAAAAAATAAGGAGAAAGTCATGGGATTAAACCTCATTATGCCGCACCAACATATCCCTGTAAGTGCAATTAAACTCAGTATTTATAGTGATCCTTGCTGTGGAAAATCTACACTTGGTTTAGCAGGTCAAGATATTTTAATGCTTGATGCTGACTTGGGTTCTCATCGTGTTGATTTGCAGCTTAGACGCTCACCCATTCAGCGCATTGAGAATTGGATGCAGATTTCATTTTTAACTGAACAAGATTTAAAGCCATTTAAAATCATTGTATTTGATACGGCGCAACGCATCCTAGATTCAATTAAAACTCATTTAGCCAAAGATCAAAATAATGTTATTCGTTCAACTGGCAATTTAAAGCTTCATGTTCAACAACAAGCGAACAATACTTTTCAAACTTTTATTAATAAATTAATCAGTTGGAATAAAGATATTGTTTTTTTATCGCACGTACTTGAAGTCAAAAGCGATGAAGATAAGCCTGCTTATAAGTGTCCTGACATTGGCGGAAAAAATAAACAAGAAATTTATCGAATGGCAGATTGTATGGCGTACATGACTTGGGCAGGTACACCAGACAACCCAACTCGGCGCTTGCTCAACTTTGAAACAGGTAAAGCAGACTATCACTCTAAAGATTGTGCCAATTTAGGCAATATTGAATTACCTGATCTTATGCAAAACCCTAATTTCTTGTCAGACCTGATTGAAAAAATCAAAACCAAGCTGAATGAGATTCCTCCTGAAGTCCGTGAAGCCACTCGCATACAACAAGAATGGGAGCATTGGGAAAAAATCTGCAATGAAGCGAGGTATGCAAGTGAATTCAACACGCTCAAGCAAACGCTAGAAGATCAAAAAGATCACGCTAATTTTAGAAATATGTGGATCTGTCTATGCAACTGCGCCAAAGCAATGAATATGTCGTATGACGATGAAAAGAAAAAATGGTTTGAAACCGAGGTTAAATAAATGAATACACATGCAATTATCCTAGACACTGAAACCCATGATTTACATGGATTGCCGATTCAAATTGCCTATATGCCTTGCGATTTATCGCAAGGTGTATTGGCAGTAGATCAAAATGCCGTTTTTGATCAATTATTCAGCATTCCTGTGAGAATCAATTATGCATCAATGGCAGTACATCACATTATTGAATCTGATTTGATCAATAAACCTGAATACACGTTATTTAGACTGCCAAAGGACACGGCGTACATCATCGGGCATAACATTGATTACGACATTGCAGCGATTGCGAAATGCGGTATCAACACACAAACATTAAAGCCGATCTGTACTTTGGCTTTAGCACGTAAAGCTTTTCCCGATGCACCTAAGCATAATCTAGCAGCTTTGTCTTACTTCTTGTCTGAAGATCATGTCAAGACTAGAGAGATTTTAAAAAATGCTCATGATGCTAAAACAGACATCCTGATCACATCCGTTATTTTAGAAAAAATCATCGAAAAACTTGGTATTCAGTCGATAGAGCAACTGTACCAAGCATCAGAAATTGCGCTAAACCCGACATTTATTGATTTTGGTAAATACAAAGGTACGGCATTAGCCAATCTACCTGTTGATTATGTTCGTTGGTTACAGCGTGAAAACAACAATCAACGTCTATTGGCTGCATTAAAAAAATTACATGGAGAACGCTCATGAATGCCCTATCCCTACACACATTTTTATACAGCGCAAAGCTGAACGGTCGTACTTCACGTGGAGAAGTACAGGCGACTAACTCAACCCAAGCAATCAACATGGTGAAAGCGATGAATGAATTATTTTCTAACGTCACTGTCCGCACTGCTAAGCGTGGCAAATCAGTGAAAAGTTGTGAGGTGAAAACTTGAGCCAAGCAAAAACAATGGGTGCTTTGATTACCGAGAAAAAAGCACTCATGCGACAAGCTCAAAGAAACCCTGCACTTGCGGAAGCCCTGCAAGTGCAAATTGCAGAAATAGATTCAAAGTTAGATGCAAAAGTAAACCAATCCGATCAAAACCATTTACGTGTGTTTTATCGAATGGCGAAAGAATTATTACCACGTGAGGTTTTTAACAAGTTAGAAGATATTTCTTCTACACGTGTTCACAACCACACGCAAAAATCAAAATATCAAGGATAAATACAATGTGCGAAAAATGCGAAAAAGAGGTCGATGACCTGCTTTATACCTATCAAGTTATGAAACATGATTTTGCGGCTGAACAAGGTCATGATGTAGAACTCATTACAAGGGAGATGTTTAACCAAATGCGTGAAGACGCAGCACAACATGCTTTGGCAACAATCTCTAAAATTAACGAACAAGATGCTGAATTTAAGCTTGGCTTTAATGGTATCAATGCTTCAACGGAACGTGCTGCTATTATCTATATGCGCCAAATCATGATTGCACGTGAAGAAAAGCTACTTGATGAAATTAAGCACCTAAAAGCTAGTCTTGATGAACGCTTATCCAACCAAGGTGCTTATTTTAAATGCTAAATTAAGCGCATTAAAAAACCCAGTATCATTACTGGGTTTTTTTATATCCTTTGGTTTATATACCATTTTTCTTGTTATTCAACTCGCCGATCATTCTAACAACAAGCGCAACGGATGCTTTATTTTCCTTTTTCGCTATTTCGATTAATTCATCTTTGCTCATCTCACCACCTGCACTTACATATTTAGCCATAACATGCTCAGGAATATCATAATGATTTCTTTCTGCACGTTCTTTCTCAGGCATAAATAAATCGCCTGTAGCTTCTTTTTTGGTAATTTTGGGGTTGATAGGATTCTCAGGTTGCTCTATTTTCTCGTCTTGTACGTTTTTAGCTTGATTGGCTTCATCTGCATCACTTCCCTTATCTTCGTCCACAAGTGGCTCTTTTTGCTCATTCTGTGCGTTTTCAGGCTGATTATCTTCGTCTACAGGTGGCTTACTGTTCTTTTTAGCACTATGATCCACAAAACCTGCCAAAATTAATGCCTTTTCATAAGGTTCAATAATTCCATTCTTTAAATCATTTTCGATTTTTTTGGCTAATGATTTTTCATCTTGGTTAGGTGAAACCATCGTACTCAGATAGCCAAAGCCATCTATACAGTCATTCACATTTTTCGCTATAGTTTTAGAAAATAGATAGATTTGAGATTCTGATAGGGTTTTGATTGATGGTTTTTTTAAAGGTTTATTTTTTGTTTCTTTAATTGGTGTTACGTTTAAAGTCTTATCATCGTACTTATCATAGTTAAACTGAAAATGAGTGATCACTTTTCCAGTTTTAAACCCATTGTATTTTAAGTTGACAAAACCTGTCCCTGCATTAATTTGAGTCACAGCAATATCAAGAACACGCTTTTTAAAATCAGCTTTCATCAGATATTCGTCATCATCCAAGCCCAACATTAAGCGCAATTCATCATATTCAAATTTAGGTTGAAATTTAGCATTTCTCCATTTCATTAATAATTTGTATAGGCGTATTGCATATTTACTTTTTAATCGACCAATTTCTTTAAGATCCAATAAAGTAAATTCATCTTTTACCGCATAAATATAAGGTATTACCGCAGGTGCAAAGAATAGGCTGATTTCGCTTTTAGACTTCATTTCTCCTTTTCTGTGAATCCATCGACTACTTGTTGGTTTTACTACGCCTTGAGCATCCACATAATCAATCTCAAACGATCTTTCATAAATTGAATTTTTTGCTTCACATAATATTTCAAATGCAGTCGGGCGTGAAACACCAAAAGCCTTAGCGTATTGGTGAGCATGCAATACAATTTCCGTATCTGCTGTAAATGATATTCCGCCACGCTCCATCTCATTTACAAGTTGGATGGCTAAAAGTATTATTTTTTGCTCATTTGCTTCCATTCTATAAACAGATTCAATGAGCTTGTTTGCCTGCTTTGCAATTAAATCATGCTGCATATTTATCTAAACCTTATATCCATGAAAGAAAGATTATCGCAATGCTTATATGTGGTCAACTATATTTTTGTCACTATGTATTATTAGGGAATCGTCCACATGAAAATTTATGTTAGGGAATCGTCCATATATCGTTAGGGAATCGTCCACATGAAAATTTATGTTAGGGAATCGTCCACATGAAAATTTATGTTAGGGAATCGTCCATATATCGTTAGGGAATCGTCCATATATCGTTAGGGAATCGTCCATATAAGATATTAGGGAATCGTCCACATATCGTTAGGGAATCGTCCACATATCGTTAGGGAATCGTCCACATATATAAGCTACAGCCCTTTAATATCAATACACACAGCGATTATAAAAAAGAAAAAGAAAGTAAATTTAAAAGAGAAAGAAGAAAGCTTATTTTTAATAAAAATTTAAAAAATATAATTTAAAACCATTTTTGTACTAATTTCAGCCATAAATATATAAATCCAATTCCTTTTTCATAATTAATATATTTATATTTACTTATCAAACATATAGAGAAACAAAATGAAAATTTGTTAGGTAAACGTCCATATAAGGATTAGTAGTTGTTGATTTATATTGCTAATTTATAAACAAATGATTTTTAAAGAAATAAAACTAAAACATAAAAATATCATTAATATTTATAAAATATAGAATAATATTTATAAATATTGAGTTTTTTATAATCAAAATTATATTTAAAGAGATATGAGGGTATCTATAATTGAAAATATCAATATTTTAACTTCTAAATTTTTAACTATTTTTAGGTATCCATTTTAGAAAATAACAATTATAAACTTCATTAGGGATAGATCGAAATTTATCCACTACTTAATCATCAAAAGGAAAATCAATATGCCAAATACAAAAAACACAATAACCTCAGTTCTTAAAGAAGAAACTGAAGTAGATATACTCTCAAATATAGGACAACTTACGGAGCTAGATACAACTTCTAAAACTCGAGTTTTAGCTGTTGCTGAAATTGAAATTTTAAAAACAAAATTTTATGGGGTTTATGAAAAAACAGAAAATGGTATGGCGTTCCTTGTTGCTCCAACATCTCCAACATCTCCAAAAGAATACAAAATAAAAGAAATTATTAAGGAACTTACAGATTACGGCGTTGATGAAAATGCTTTCAAGGAAAAACTAAACAGTATTTTACCAAAAGACAAAGCAGATCAATTTGAAGAAATAAGTATAACACTAAACACATTATTCTTTTACAGACTACAAGAGAATAATAAACCAGCTGAATATGAATATGCTTTTTCAATTCAAATTAATTTAGATGAATTTGCAGATATTGGTTTTGCTAAATTAGAAAAAGTTTCTTTATCAATTTGGAATACACAACGTGAAAAAGTAATTGAACAAATGAATCTCAAATCTATAAATGAATATCTAAATGATTATTAAACTTAAATATAGAAGCCATATTCTAATTTTTTAGAGTGTGGCTATATTATAATATCAGGGGTTGAATATGAATAATAAAATTGGATTTATTGCAAAAGGTCAAATTTTTGATATTAAAACAGAAATTTCTATCTTACTAAAAAAAAATGAAAAATTATTATTTGTTTCATTCTCAAATGAAAATACAAATTTAGAATATTTATTTAAACGCTCTGAAATAGGAGTAAGCTCCTTAAATACTCAACTCCGTCTATTCTCTGATCCCCAATTATATTTCAATGCATCAACACGGATAGGGAATGATTTTTTAGATTTGTCATTAAATTTATGGAAAGATAAGGTTTTAAAAGATCATAAAAATAAACATGAAGTTGCTGAATTAAATTGTCATATTTTCAAGGTTGATAACATTGTTCAATTAACAATGAAACTGGATAGAAATTTTCTAAGCTCAAAGGGTGAAGATGTTGTAGAAAAAACAATTAAAAATTTTCTTGAATTTTTATCAATAGAATCAACTACACTAGTTTTAAGAAATAAACCATTAAATAGCTTAGCTTTAGACCATTTTAAAAAAGCTTCAACTGGAAAATTTCCAGAGATAATTATTAACAGTTACAATGAAAATAAAATAGTCAGCTATTCTGAATTTGACTTATCAAAAGGAGAAGATAATGCTTTTAAAAAAGGGTTGAGAATTCTAGCAAACTATAAAAGAATAGATCTCATCATTTCATCTTCAGGTAACCCTATTCCTAATGCATTATTAATTTGTCATGTAGAAAATCAAATATCATGTAACGAATATAATTACATATTAAAAGAACTTAAATTTGGGATAGTTGATAGTAAATTTAGCGTATCAGGTAATTTTAACCTTTTATTGAATAAAATAAATTTAAATTTCACATTAAATGGAAGCTTGTCCCTAAAAAATTTCACACTATCAGCATCAACAAAAGATACAATCCCTCTCAATAATAAATATAGTTTTTCGCTTTTAAGTTTACTCATTGGTATTTCTCCAGTTAGTGGCATCATGTTTGGAATGACAGGGCAAATTTCAATTATAGGGAAGCATAAAAAAAATATTAATGTATTCGGTGGGTTTGTAATTACACCAGTTAATATTCCATTGATTACATCTGCTGTATCATCATCAGATGGTAGAATTTCACTTATGGATCTTGTCATTGAAATTGCAGATATTGATATCCTTGGAATTGAGTTTTTAGATAATGTAGCAGTAGGAGATTTTGAGTTTCAAATTCCAGATGACAAAAAAAATAGAATAAACTGCTGGGATAAAAGACCCTCGAAATATGCAGATCCATCAGAAATAACAGCTTTTAATAAAAATATGTCTGAAGAGTTCAATGCTTTTATGCCTGAGATATTTCATTTATCAGATTTCAATAAAATTGAAATCACTGTAGTTGAATCAACAGACAAATACAGTGTTGAAGCTCTTACCATTTTGACAGATACCTCCAAGATGCGTCATTATCGAGTGACGAAAGATGGTATTGTTTCATTAAGCTGTCAAATATATTCATGTAATGAAAAAATAACAATTGGTGAGTATGAAATGCCAATAGGATTCTTTTTCTGTGGAACATTAGAAGTATTCTCAGTTAAAGTAAAAGCATTATTTAATGTTAGTCCAAGTGAATTTATAACTGCTGTTGTACAAATATCTCCAATTAGTTTTCAAGGAATTTTTGAATTAACTAAGTCAAATGCCCCAAACTATTCTGGTATAGAACCTGTTGAAAATTCTGGTTTGGCTGGTACTTTAATTGATAAAAATAACGATGGACCAACCGTTTATTTCAATGTAAATATTATACAAAATGAAATGGAGCTATTTGTAAGTGCAAGATTGATGATACTTAACCTGTTTGGTTTTGATGCATATGTAATAAAAAAAGAGAATTTAGTTTTAGTTAATATTTGCGCTACCATGTATGGATTTGAAATTTTATTATTCTTAATGGCAAGTTATGAGGATTTCAGTTCTGGTAAATTTGCAGCAAAATTAAAGTTTGATACCAATAAATTCATAGAAGCAATGCAAGCAGCTCAACAAGTTCTAAGAGACTTTGCCAAAACTAAACAAGAATGTATTGATACTGCCAAGAATGCTTTATTACAAGCCCAAGAAAATGTAACAAGTCTAGGAAATACCTTAGAATATTATAATGAGAGAGTTGATGAACTTAGAGGGGAAATTAGTTGGTGGCATCCTATCGACTCTTGTATTGCATTAGCAAAGATAGCAATTTATGAGTCATTAATTATCAGTGTAAAAGTTGCAATAGCTATTGCTCATAGTGTTCTAGATATGGCAAGAAAAGTATTAGAAGGTGTTGATGCAATAACTGATTTTGCTCTAAGTGCTATTATTCAGCTGATCAATTCAATAACAGAAATTCTTTGGTTAAATTCAATAGAAATAGCCATTCAACTTGATACTTGTACTCAAAAGGTTGAATTAAATTTGGAATTACATGTTCTTGGCAAAGATGTACCAGTAGGTTGTAAATTGGATTTAAAAGAACTAAACCCTAGTAATCTAGCTCGCTATTTGAGCAGCTCAATAGTTCAAGGAGTTGTTCAAAAAACCAAGGAAATGATTGGCTTTGGATATATAAAAAACGAAAGTTTTGACATGGATGAATACCCTTCATTAAAGGAAATACAGGAGAGTCTTAAAGAAAATACACAACAATTTATCGAACTACATGAATTTCAAAATTCAATGGAAGATTTTATGATTAATATTCATAGTTCAAGTCTTCAATGTTATGGTCATCTACCAATAGGGTGGCAAAAAAATGTGACGGAGGTAGATGAAATACGTTTAAATCTAAGATTAATAAAAAATCATTGTACATGTTTCTATGATGAAGAATTTGTTGATAATTTAGCATTCTCTATAAATTATATTAAAGATCAAAATAGAAAATTAAACTCTAATTTAAATTTAAACCCACAAGAAATAAAGGAATATGAGGATGTATTAAATACAGTCGAAAAATTATATCAGTTAAAGACGACCTTAAATTCAAATCACGATGCTGGCTCTCTTTATTCCCGCATTGATGAGCTACCAGAAATTTTAAATATGCATCGCAATCAAAAAACTAATGTTAATTATCAAAGAAAATCAAAAGAAGATTCAGATCGTGAATTTATTAGAAAATTAGATGATCTCCATGCAGATATAGCTGTTAATGAAACTAACTCTGTAATGAATAATTTTAACAGTAATATTTTAAAAATTATTAATGAAAATCTTCAAAATTGATTTTTAACTAATTGTGCGAAATTCCCCATCCATAATCTTTGATTTGGGTGGGGATGGATATGAGAGCCTGTAAATTATTTTGTGTAAGTTCCATTTTTTATAAATGATCTTTTAGTCGATCATCGAAATGAATCGTAAACCAATTCATTGCTAAACGCCAATTTTGGAAAAGGTATGTTTGCAACGCTTAGACTTACATCACAAACTAACGCATCACTTGATCTGTGAAAACCAAGCGACCACGTATGCAGTAGAAGATTTAGGGATTAAAAACATGGTTAAGAACAGTAAACTTGCCAAATCCATTTCTGATGTGGCATGGGGACAGTTCTTAACACTGTTGGAATATAAGGCTCAGTGGTATGGTAAGAATATTCTTAAGATTGGTCGATTTATGCCAAGCTCAAAAACTTGTTCATTCTGCGGTTATAAGATGGAAAAGCTACCGTTAAGCATAAATGTAAGCCTAAACATTCGTAATTTCGCTTTAGCTAATGCACTAGGGCTTAGTGCTGTGTAAAGAGTTCCTGTGCCACAATACTTGTCAGTGCAAGTGTGGCATCGAAAGGTGTGATCAATTTGATTACATAGGTCGCAAAGATTCCCCCACTATAACCAACGGTTTAGTGGTGGGAGTATGTCAACTTAATTGTTCTATACGCCAAATATGAGCTGCTGTTTTAGCCATTCTAGTCTGTCTTTCTTGAACTTGCTTGGGCTTCCATTCTGAATATTCAGCTATATTCTGAGCCATTGGAACCTTACTTTTAGCTAAATATTCTTTTTTAATATTAAAAGGCTTGTTTTCTATTTCTTTATTTATGGAGTTTTCACAAATTACCATGTTTCCTAGCCGATAAATCATATTCATTGCATCACGACCATTAAAATCATCCCAATCTTCTTCTGCATTTTGTGGGAAAATATGTTCTATATTATAATGTTCATCATCTAAATCTAGTTTAATGCCACTATCTTGGTCAGAAATTTCATTCAAAATATAACGAACAACTTTTCTGTTTCGGGAAGATGTTGTTTTTATTTCTTTATCAATAAAGTTAGATTTAAATACCGTATCTTTCACATAAATAGACTGTAATTGGCTTATAACATCAGATGTTTTTATTTTATTACCTGCAAGACTATTTAAATATACAGCAGCCTTGTGATATGTTCTTTCTTGGTCACCTGTATGAAAGCCACTAATTACGTTGTAGCGTAAAGATATATAAACACAAGATTTTAATACTTTTTCAAATTCACCAATTTCAAGATGTCTATAAGATGCCATTAAAAATGAGTATGGTTGTTTTACGCTAAAGGTTTTAAGTTGTTCTGCATATTTTCGTATATTTGATGAAATCTGAGTTGTTGTTGATGGAGATGTAAGTGTTAAATATACATCGATATCTTGATCCATATCTCGAATTAATTGAAATACTTCAGCTCTATTAGCAACTTTTTCTCTTACCCGTTTAAATAATTCAGAATGTCTTACAAACGAATGCCGACTATTCCAAAAAGTTCTTAAAAAATCAGGAAAACTTTCTGCACCTAGGCGATCAACTAGATTTTCCCAATGGCGTTCTAAGTCTGCTAACTCAGGTTCGCTATTTATTGAATTTGAATCACGATGAATTACTGAAAATAGATAATTTTTTAGTAGATCAGTTGAGGATAGACGTACTCCCCTTGCATTTAATGTCTCAAAAACTTTATATGCATTTAATTCATTATTCACAGTAATAACAGTAAAAAATAATTTATTACTAATTTGTTCAATAATGGTTGCTACCTTAACTCCTTTAGTGTCATCACTCTTTATAAACTCCGAAATTTTTTTATCAAACCAATCTGATGCTTTTCGTAAACTATGTTCAGATGTTTTAAGATTACGCAGAGGCATTTTTTCTGCTAATGGAACTAAATATGTTTTATAAAAATGATCATTATTACGATTCAAAGTTAATTTATTTTTTGATTGAAGTGTTATAGGGTCCAAGTAACCAATATAAGTACTTCTTAATTGTTCCAATCTTTGCTTATTATTTTCTGCCTCGTCACCTTGGTTTATAATTCTATTTAAATTCTTTAAGCCTGCGAGAACAATAATACTTAAAGTAGTTAATCGTTGTTGACCATCAATGACAAAGAACTCTTTATCATCAGAAGATTGCAGCACAAGATACCCCATATAATGAGCATCATTATGAATAGATTCATTATTGTCTTCTAAAACATTTAGTATATCTTCCCAGAGATCATCCCATTCTTCATCAGTCCAGCTATAGTCTCGTTGGAATCTTGGAATACTATAAGTTAAGCCGTTACCAATCAATTGTCGATAGGTTTGGTTAACTGTTTTGAAATTAGTTGCAGACATAGTACTTTACCCTAATTTTATGCTTTGCATGTTTGCTAACAATTGTACTACTAACAGATATTCTTTTATCACATTGATTTTTTTTGTTTATATTTTTAATAAAAATGTCTGAAAATACATATTTTCAGACATTTTCCATTTTTTAAGGGTAAAATCGTTCGCTGTACGTGAATGAAATTAAAAAATGAAGGGTGTTATGCCCTTCTATAAAAATACAGAGGGTAGAAATTTGACAAAAAGTGGTAAGGCTCCGTATGTAGAGCCTGACGATCTGCTATTGACCTTTGAATCGCTCAAGGGAAAACATGCGCTTAGAAATAAAGTCATTCTGTATTTTTCGCACTATCTTGGCTTACGTGCCAAAGAACTTGCGGCACTCAAGGTTAATGATGTGTACGACATAAAAAGAAAAACACTCAGGGAAACGATCCGCTTAATTGGTGCATATACCAAAGGTGATAAATATCGTGAGGTTTTCTTGGTGAATAATGATGCTAAAAAATATGTATTGGAATATCTGATTTACGACCGCACAGACATTGAGCTTAGTTCACCATTGTTTCAGTCGCAGAAAATTACAAACTGCCGTAACGGTCACTTCTCCGCAGATACTATGCAAAAGATGATTGCCAATGTTTACAAACATGCAGGGATAAAAGCAACATCACATAGTGGAAGAAGATCATTTGCAACAAATTTAATTAATAAAAATGCGGACATTTTTTCTATACAACAACTCATGGGGCATAGCTCTATAGCAACAACACAAGAGTATTTTTCATCAAATCCAAATAAATTAAAGAGTGAGTTATCTAAATTAAATTAATAGCTTATGATTATCAAAATAATATATTTATATTATTTTTATAATTTAAATATATTGTATATTAAATATATATATGTGTATTGGTATATGTACTTATATATTTATATATGTATGGTTGTATTTGCGTATGTGTGCATACACGCATAACTTGGTATATACTTCTGTAGCTATGTCGGTAAACATACATTCACACACAAATATAAAAGGATAGTCCTATGATCTTATTGGTTGCGAACTCAAAAGGCGGCGTGGGTAAAACGAGCCTTGCGACATCTATTCTTGCGGAACTGTCTAAAAACTTCGCCGTGATCGGCGTGGACCTAGATAGTGCAAATAAAACTGCATCGGGTGACTGGTCGGAAAACCGTACAGAAGAACAGGGCAAGTTTTATTATTTATCAGGTGACATTACGCAAGAGTTGGTAAATGCAGCAGCCGACTACGATCATGTTGTTGTTGATTGTGGTGGTTTTGATAATGAGGAATTTAGACGTGCAATCGCTGTTGCAGACGCAGTTTTAATCCCATTATTAGTGGGTTCAACTGCGAATATTTTAGGTATGCGTAAAGTAGCCACGATTATTGAAGAAATTCGCAAAGATAAAGCCCCAAAAGTACACGGCGTTGCAGTACGTGCACCAAACCTAGGTAAAAGCGCAGAACTTAGTCGAGTAATTGACGAAATTATTGAAGATCCACTTGTGCAAGCTTGCTCAACAACAATTGGGGACCGTGTTTGGTATGGTCGGGCACAAGATGAATATAAGGGTATAACCGAGTTCAAAGGCTTAAATCATCGTGAACAACGTCTGATTGACGTTGCGGTGAATGAATTTATGATTTTATTTAATGATATTTATGGTGAAACAAAATGAATTTACCTGCACGTGGTAGCAAACTACCACCAAGAGAAACAGGCAATACTGATAAACCTGTAGAGGAAGTAATTAAGGAAGCTCCTTTAAAAACTTCAGCAGCAGAACAGACCAATCCTGTTCAGTCGGAAAATGAACTAAAACCGTGGTTGGTAGGTGAAAAGCTTGATGAAGCCGAGCTATCAAACCTAACACGTGTAAAATCATTCAATATTGATTATTTAACATTGGCAAAACTTGAGTTTGTATTAAATGCAAAAAAGGCTGAAAAGCGTGGGGTAGGTCAGAAAAAACCAAATGAAACGATTTTAGTTTTAGAAGGTTTAAACAAGCTACTGGATAGTGAATTAAAGAAAATGGGGTATAAGCCTTGAAACAAAAAGTCAGCATTGAGCTGACTTTTTAATATATAAATAATTTATAAAATAATATAAATATTTTTTGCCTAAGCTGAATAATTGCAATAAAAAACCACCTATGGGAATAGGTGGACTTGCTAAAACTACAGCGCATAAAATTAAATTGATTGACAAGCGCACGTTCAGCTTTTGGCTTACTCGATTTCTTGTTGTTTTGCCCTTATCCACTCATGGGTATGGACTATCTTCAAAACGCACCGCTTTAACACGGATTCAATCAAAACTTTATATGGGCGCTATGAAGCGAAAACATAGATGAAAACTTCACAGCCCGATATAAAGGTGCCTGTCTTTCCAAGCTGTCATT
>NZ_LQXQ01000064.1 GCF_003268395.1 Acinetobacter sp. CFCC 10889
TCATTGCCCCTTTTGGTTTTATCTATTGTGACTATAATTTTTATGCAATGGTCAGAAAAAATAACGAAAATCGTGATGTCATGAATATCATTCATTGGCTAATGACTGAAGAAAAAAGAGAAAGTGAAATTTAATCCTCAATCATCAAAATTCTATTCAATGTACTGTCTTTAGTATCTATCTTCACATTCTGTTCACTTTAGCCTCTCTAAAGTGGGAGGATAAACTGTGAAGATGGACAGTGAATATGAATCAAGTCAAAACGTTAATGGCAATTGCCTTATCCTTACCAGTGCTTTTCCTGTCAGGATGTAAAAGTGTTCCTCGTTATTCCTCTGATTATGCAAATGCCAGAGCGAGTATTCAGGGAATACCCTTAGATGATGCAAAAGCACTAGAAATCGGTACCCGCTTCACTTCGGCATTTAATACCTTGGGCACACCTAAATTCGTTGAAAATGCTGGAGCACTGTATTCAGATCAGCTTTTTATTAACGACACTCTGTCGCAATTTTCATCGCGTCAAAAACTGCTTGAACATTTTCAGGGCATGAACAAACGGGTCAGCAAGGTCAGCGTCACGTTGTTAAACACCTCTTATCATCAAGACTCTGCCTATGTACATTGGCATATGGTTTATGATTTTAAAATGTTCGGGAAGACACAAACAATGGATTCATTTGGAATCAGTGAAATAAAGGTCAACCCAAACAATCAGATTATTTTCCAACAAGACTTCTGGGATCCGGCCAATGGTTTGTATCGTTCTTTACCTTATGTAGGAGGAACCTATTCATGGGTACTGCCTTTCAAAAAGTAGGAATCAGTACGGCGTTACTAATAGCATGTGGCTTCAGTCCATGGGTGCAGGCCCAAAGCTTAAACGCTTGTGGCAAAGGCCCACTCATGGTGGGACAAAAACAGGTTGGTGTGGCCAGTTACTTTGCGCAAAACTGTAATCAGCCTTGGCAAGGCCAAAACATGCAGATGGAGTTTTCCTACACACAAAATATTCCAGAATGGGCATTCAAACGTGCGGCCAGACATCTACTCCAACGTAATATCAAAGATCAAAAGATTCAGGCTGTTTTCAACCCAATCACCGATCTGTATCGTCCGGTCAGATCCGGTGACCTGTACCGTCTGAAATACAATCATGCCACGCAAACTCTAAGCTTATCCCTCAACCAGCAAAATCTGGGTCAACTGCAGCACCCACTGGCCCAGCAATATTTTAATATATGGCTAGGTCCTCAGCCATTTAGTGTTAAATTAAAACAGCAATTAATAAAGTAGTCTCTACAGTTATGTCTAAACATTTTATTTTGATGGTTGAAGATCATTACGAACTGGCATCTACCTTATGCGAGTTTCTAGAAGAGCATGGTTTTGTGGTCGATCATGCTCGAAACCTAAATGCTGCACGCCAATTGCTCAAGCAGCAACGCTATCATATTTTACTTTTAGATATTAACTTACCTGATGGTTCGGGTTATGAACTATGTGAATGGCTACGAAATAAAGAAGCTATGGACCTCCCTGTGCTGATGCTCACCGCACGCGATACGTTGAATGACAAACTCAAAGGTTTCAATTCAGGCACGGATGATTATCTAGTCAAGCCATTTGACTTTAATGAGCTGGTGGTTCGAGTCAAAGCTTTGATCAAGCGCTCACTGGGTGAAGTCTCCTCTAGCCGTCTTCAAATTCATGATCTGATTCTGGACCCTGCAACACAGCAACTGACTCGTGCAGGACAACCCATTGAACTGCCTCCCATTCAGTTCAAACTGCTCAAACTACTGATGCGTCATTCGCCTAAAGTTCTAACTAAACAGGAAATTATGATAGAGCTTTGGGGGGATGAAGAGCCTGAAAGCGATGCCCTACGCAGTCATATTTATAATCTGCGTAAAATGGTCGATAAGCCTTTTGAGCAAAAGCTAATTCATACCATCTCCGGGGTCGGTTTAAAGATCACTTTAGAAGCTTAAGCTCTAGAAGCCCAACCTTAATTTAAATACACGACGACAATCAGTCCAGTCGTCATCGCCAGATCAACATCCTGATGGGTATTGAGATAGTACTGTCGATCAAACAATTCCACTCGCCAGCCAAGCTGCTTGCACAACTTCTGTACCAATTGCAGTCCAATGCCATGACCTTTGATCTCTAATTGCAATTGCTGCCCCGACAGTTCTTGCACCTTTGAGTTATTCGGTAAAGGAATGCCGACACCATTATCTGCAATCAATACTGTATTTTTTTGCAAAATGACATCAATTTCTGTGCCTTGTGAATAATTCAGTGCATTCCGCAAAATATTTCCAAATACCATTTTGGTCATCGACGGATAAAGTTTACGTCGCTGTTCTTCTAGATCTTTTTGAAAATTTATCCGCATGCCTTTGTTATCGCTAACACTATCCAGATCCTGAACTAGATTTTCAAGACATTCGGAAAGCATAGTAGACTCAGCAGTTAAACTATTGGTGGTATTGCGGGCGATAGCCAGTAGTGTGTCCACTAATAGTTGCATGTCTTCAATGGTGTTGTTCAAGCGAGCAAATGATTTGTTGTCGCCATAGCGTGCCTGACACAGCTGCACATTGCCTTTTAGAATGGTCAGTGGCGTGCGCAGTTCATGGCTGACATCCCCGGTAAATTCACGCTCACGCTGAATAAACTCGCTTAATACCTGATGATATTTTTCTAACGCCTGCTTCAGATATTCTGCTTCTAGATTGGAATCGGTACGGATGTCCTGAAACGGCGAAGCCTGATTTTTATAGTCTTCCCAATCAATATGTTCCAGTGCGTTGGCAAGCCTGGTAATGGGAGAAAAATAGCGCCGAGCACGACGATTCCACCACCATAACATACTATAAAGTACAAACAAGCTGACCATCAGTGGTGCCAGACCAAACAGCCAGACCAGTTTATTGACATTGCTTTCGCCAAAAACCAACAGCACATGCTGCCCGTCTTTTTCACCATAAACGGTCATGCGTTCCTTGCCATCGACAAAATGCCGATTCACCCCTTGCTCAAGCGGCATAGTCTTAAATTGGGGCGGTGGCACAGTGTTCCAGCGGTAACCATACAGATTTTTGGTGTCGGGCAATTCTGCGGCAGGATTACGTTCTAATCGTTGCCAGTAGTGTGACATTTCCTGTTCTAGCGCTGTTCTGAGCAAAGACCCTTTAATCACCCAAGCACTGAAGCCAATCCCAATCACCACGGACAGGGCAATGAATCCGATTTGCAGCCAGTAGTATCGGTTAAACACCTCACCCAGAGGATGATCACGTTTATCCCTAAACAGCTTTAACATTGATGCATTCCCCCGCTGGCCCATCCCACTGTTCAGTTATACGGCTTTCTTCTTCAACAGAAAGTGTCCAATCACCCACTCGCGTCCATGGTCATAACCAAATAGCTCGGCACAGGCCATAAAGAAAATCCGCCAGCGCTGCCACCAGATTGCGGCATCCGCGCCATAAGTTTGTTCAAATAAGGGCTTTAGCTCGGCCTGTTTAGTATCCATATTTTCTAGCCAAGCATTTGCGGTACGTTCATACTGCGTGCCCGCCCATTGCCAGTGCTGTTCTAGCTGTAAATGCTGCTGAAAATGAAGGAAAGTTGAGGCTGCTGGCATCAAACCACCACTAAAGAAATATTGCGACATCCAGTCAAACTCATTTTTGACTTCAAAAGGATAATGCAAAAAACGATGACAGAAAATATGACACCACAATAAGCCATCTGGTTTGAGCCAAATACTGATATTTTCAAATAGTTTTTGATAGTTACGCACGTGCTCAAACATCTCCACCGATACCACACGGTCAAAAGAGGCAGGTTCAAGTTGCAACACATTGACATCACAAGTGATCACCGTCAGGTTATCCAGTTTTTTTAAACGGGCTTGTTCCTGAATATACTCGCGCTGCGTTGAAGAATTTGACACGACTGTAATACGGGCCGTTGGATAATGCTCGGCCATATATAGACTTAAAGACCCCCAACCGCAGCCAATTTCCAAAATATCCTGCGCGTCTTTCAGTTGTGCTCGCTGGCAATAGCATGCAAGAGTAGCTTCTTCAGCTTGGTCTAGCGTTGTATCGGCATGTTTAAATAGACTCGCGCTATATTTCAAACGCTTACCGAGTACTGCCTGAAAAAATGCGGTCGGCAGTTCATAATGCTGCTCATTGGCTTTGTCTGTCTCAATAGCAATTTCGCTGTTTTTCAGCATGGTCAGCACATCCATATAGCGCTGCGCTGCCAATGCGGGGTTAAACCGACCTTCTTGTGCCAAACGTTTTTTGCTTAAAGTACGAATGCCTGCACGAATCACTGGGTCTGGCACCTTGCCATTTTCGATCAGTTCTAAGGTTTTTTGAATCATAAAGTCCATGTATTTACCTACTCTTTGGGTGGCCACGGAATAAACATTGAAGTTCGTCGTTGATAGTCTTTATAGTTGTCGCCACGATGTGCCAGCGCCTGTTTTTCACTAAAGGGAATACCTGTAAAGTAGTACAAGAATAGCCACATCAGCAGTGGATATATCCATAATTCATAGCATCCTGCTGCCAAACCGAGCACTGGATAGGCAAACCAATGCAGCCATTCAAAAAAATAATTCGGATGGCGCGAATATTTCCACAAGCCCTGATCCATGGTTTTACCTTGATTCTGTGGATCTAGCTTAAAACGGTAAAGTTGCTGATCGGCAGTGCTTTCTCCTATCAAAGCCAAGAGCATGATCATGCCCGCCCCAATCACAGTGACCAAAGTCCAGTCATTCCATTGCTCGGTCGAGATACTTAATAACTTCAGCATTGGGTAGGAAAACAGTAGCGCCAAACCTGCCTGAAATATAAAAAACACCAGAAAACCAAGATGCTGATAGTCCCCCATCGCTCGGCGCATGTTGGCATAACGCGTGTCTTCTTGGGTTTCATTGGCATAGCGCCGTAACAGATGCCAAGTCAGCCGTGAAAACCAGATCCCACTCGCCAGTCCCAGAAATAACCGAACCAACAGTGGTGCACTGTGAATCGCCCAAGCGGCAATAATCACATTAAGAGCAATACTGAAACTCCAAGCGACATCGACTAGCCCTGCTCTGCGGTTATAGGTCACCAACACCCAGCTACAGAGCATGATGAAGACATTGAGCAAAAATAAATCTAGCAGCATGTCGCCCTCCTGTTTTATTTCTGCTTAGTAAGCACTGGCTTCAAACAGCAAATGCACATCACTGATCACGCCTTCCCTAAAACCACCTTCGCAATAACACAGATAAAAATCCCACATGCGGATAAAGCGCTCATCAAAACCAAGTTGCAGCACCTGATCACGCTGCTCCAGAAAACGCTGGCGCCAACACTTCAAGGTTTGTGCATAGCTTTGACCAATATCTTCCAGATGTTTGAGACGAAGTTTTTGCTCAGAAGCCGTTTGCGTCATCACACTGATACATGGAATAAAACTACCGGGGAAAATATAACGCTTAATGTAATCCACCGTATTTAAAGCTTTAACATAGCGTGCATCTTCAATGGTAATCGCCTGTATCAAGGCTAGACCATTCGGCTTAAGGAGCTCGCGGCATTTTTGGAAATAAGTTGGTAAATATTGCTCACCCACTGCTTCAATCATTTCAATGGACACCAATTTGTCGTATTTACCCTCGAGTAAACGGTAGTCCTGAAGCTGTACAGACACCCGATGAGACAGCCCTGCTTCAGCAACTCGGGCTACAGCCTCATCATATTGTGCCTGGGAAATGGTAATGGTGGTCACCATACAGCCATAATGCTGAGCCGCATAAATGGCAAAGCCTCCCCAGCCGCTGCCAATTTCAACCAAATGGTCCATCGGTTGCAATTGAAGTTTTTGGCAGATCAGTTCTTTTTTATAATCTGAAGCTTGTTCCAAGCTCATACAGGGTTCTTTAAACACCGCACTGGAATACATCATGCTGGAATCTAAGAACAATTTAAAAAAATCATTGCTCAAGTCATAATGCTCAGCAATATTCTGACGACTACCATCAATCGAATTCTTGCGGGATTTATACCAAGCCTTGAGTACCAACTGGCTAGCTTTTGCCACTACATTTTGATTCATCCGATCAAGCACATCACGATTACGCGCTAGAATACGAATTACATTGACCAGATCTTCACTGCTCCAGTAACCACGAATAAAGCCTTCTGCTGCCCCCAGTACACCATTACGGAACAGCAAATCGATAAGGCGTTGGTCGTGAACTTGAATTACAGCATGTAAGTCACTGTAGTTTTCCCCGACCAGACCATTCCAGATACCTTTAAATATTAACTGACCATGACGCAATTTCAGCAAATGCCGTAATACCACCGGCAGTTCGGTGTGCTCTCCCATTAACAGTGTTTTCATAGTCATGTCTTTCCTTTTTCTTTTTTAGGATGGCGGTAAAACGGAATTTTCTTTTTCCATAAACGAAAGGCATGCAGATAAATTCCGCTGACCATCCTGAAGGGTTCGAGAACTTTCAGTACAGCATAGCGATGCTGTTGTGAAGGAACTGTGATGGCCTCTAGGGAAAATTTCAGGGTGGCATCGAATTGCAGCACGGCCTGCTCAAACAGCTGCATATGAATCACGTTCTGATGATCAGAGAAGCTGAAGCGCCAACGATAATCTAGCTCCATCGGCATGAACGGTGACACATGAAAGACCTTTTTAAAGTCAAACTGATGACTCTGGTACGGCGCATGTTCGTCTGTATTGTTTCGGCAGTCGTGAATGTAGACCTGTCTTTCATTCCACGGTGTGTTGGTGATTTCACTCAGTACAAATATCAGTTGGTCGGTGGCATCAAAGACTAGATAAAACACTACAGAATTAAAGCGAAAGCCGAGTGTTCGTGGCAAAGCCAGCACCCGAATAGATGCGGCATGCGGTAATAGATAGTTTTCCCGCTTGATGAGCAAACGTGCGACCTTCTGCCGAATCGAACCATATTCCATGGTCAGAAAATCCCGCTCATCTAGGGTCAGGAAATTCCAGTGCCTAGAAGACCATAGCCAGGATTTTTGGGTAAAGCTTGAGAGTTGATCTGGGTCAAACCATAGATAGGTTAGCTGGGTCTCAAAAGCATGAGCTTTGGGCAAGTAACGGCGATGCCTAATTTCGGCAGCAGCGATCGCCAGTGGATACATCTGCATCATGCGCTCCTAGCTGCCTGCTCGGTCTGCTGCAATAGCTGATCGACTACCCAGGAAGCACTACGCGCGCCATCCTCATGAAAGCCCCAGCCCCAGTAAGCACCACAGTATGAGGTGCGGTTCTGACCATTAACCTCTGCCCAGCGTTGTTGTCCTTCAATGGCAGTTGCATCAAACACCGGATGACGGTAGTTTCGTTCCACCCAGACTTTTTTCGGATCGAGGTTAAAGTTAGGATTCAGGGTGGCAAAGACCTGAGTTTTGCATTGCAGGTTTTGCAACTGGTTCATCCAATAGCTAAAACCATAGTGCATATTACTATGCTGGAATGGCGTCTGTTCAGATCCTTGACTCGAGGTTACATGTACATGCCAACTCGCCCATTGGCGACGAGATTTGGGCATAATACTAGTATCTGAATGCACCACCATGCGGTTATCCTGATAGCGGAACTTACCGAGTACGTCCAACTCCTGAGCAGAAGGGTCTTTCAGTAATTTCAGACTATCATCAGCATGGCTGGCAAACACGACCCAGTCAAAACGTTCGGTGCCCTGTGTTGTTTCAATCAGTACATCATTGGCACTGCGTGAAACAAGCTGCACAGCAGTTTTGCGGAAGGTGATATTGGATTGGGCCTGAATCGCACGAACGTAATGCGCTGATCCTCCCTTGACCGTAAGCCATAACGGCCGGTCTTTTAATTGCAACATGCGATGGTGCTGGAAAAAGCTCACCACAAATTTATAGGGAATTTGTCCAGCTTGCTCCACCGGGCAAGACCACAGCGCTCCACACATCGGATAGAGATGTTCCTGACGAAAAGCTGTGCTATATCCATGTTGATTTAAATACTCATCAATACTGAGCTGTGCATCGACCTGTTCCACATCCAGATCTTTATTCGCCGCATAGAAACGGAACAGATCCGACAACATCGCGCGAAAATCCACATTAAAAAAGTTTTGCGGTCGGAATAACAGCGAGAATTTTTTTGAAGGATTGTACTGTAAGCCACTGACCTGATTATTCACCGAAAAGCCCATGTCACTGCTTTGCGATTGAATTCCAAGCTCTTTTAGCATCGAGCAGAACAGCGGGTAGTTATGCTCATTAAACACGATAAAGCCACTGTCTACCGCAACCTGTTCACCATCGATATTTAGCTGATGAGTATCAGTATGACCACCAAAGTAGTTATTCTTTTCAAAGACTGTAACTTGATGCGCTTTGCTGAGTTTCCAGGCAGCGTACAAACCGGAAATACCTGAACCAATAATTGCAATTTTCATGGTGATTCCTTCGAATGAATCGTGGTAGTACCTGCCGTAGCAGCTTTTTTATTTTTTCGAGCCTGAGCAATTTTACTGGCTTCATAAATCCGTGCCGGAATGGGCTTTAAGTCCCAAACTATCCCGAGCCAAGACATAATTTTTAGCAGGTAATAGGTCATATCAATCTGCCACCAGTAAAAACCCTGCCGGGTACTGCCTGCATAATAATGGTGATTGTTGTGCCAGCCTTCGCCCAAGGTAATGATAGACAAGAATAAATTGTTGCGGCTGTGGTCATCCGTGTCAAAATCACGGCTACCGTAATGATGCGCCAGTGAATTGATACATAAGGTCGCATGGATCAACAACACCGTGGACACCACAAATCCCCAGACCAGAAGTTGCAGGCCGGACGTCCCGAGTTGTGGCCAAGTGATTGCCAACCATTCGCCTAGTACATAAATCCCGCCTGCAGTCAGCAGCACCACAATCAAACTGAAACGGTCTAGCCAGATCAGCTCTGGATATTTCAGCCAGTCCTTGATGACTTCTTTACGTGTAGAAAAATTATATTCATTCAGAAACCAACCCACATGGCTATACCAAAAACCATGCGTCGAGGAATGCGGATCTTTCAAGGTATCAGTATAGCGATGGTGATAGCGGTGATGCGCCGCCCACCAGAGCGGACCACGTTGCGCGCTCATGGTGCCAATCAGCACAAACAGAAACTGTACGGGACGTGAAGTCTGAAAAGTTTTATGCGATAAATAGCGATGAAAAAAAGCCGTAATGGAAAACATACGAATCAGGTAGAACAGCAGCATAAAGCCCACTGCAAACCACGACACTCCCACCCAGAACACTGCTAGACAAGCCAGATGCAACAGAATAAAAGGTAAAATCCGCTGCCACTGAATCTTGCTGTTTTCAGCCGTCAGTGTTTCGGGCACTGTGGGTGTGGACCAGCTGTCTACCCATCGCATCAGACTTTTCAACATCGACTCACCCTAAATTTTTGCAACTATATTTATTCTATTTGATTAGTTTAATCAGTCAGATATGAATTTTATGTGAAGTAAATAAAAAAAACCGAACTGTAGAGAGATTTATCAGTTCGGCAAAAGGTTAGCAGATTAATGAGGCAATTTGATAAGTTTTGTGACGTCGTAACCATAATGTTTTGCAGTGTCTATATATGACTTATAAGTTGCTTCATCTAGTTGCGGTTGACGTGACAAAATCCATAGGTATTTATTACTTGGGCCACCCACCAGTGCCACTTTATATTCCGGGTCTACTCGTAATACCCAGTAATGACCTTTAGTAAAGGGGATCCATCTTAAACCTTTAGGCAAAAAGCTGACCTTCAGTTTGCTGTTCCCCTGATTTTGCGAATACGCAACACCTTCAGAGCTAATTATCTCACCATTGGCAGTTCGGCAGCTATTCAATACGCCGATAGTTTGATCGGCATTGACGCTATATTGTGCCGTGATATTAGCTGTACATTTACGCTGAAAATACATCGGTAAATGCGCAATTTCATACCATTTACCGGCATACTTCTGTATATCTATTCGTTCAACTGCCTGAGGCGCAGCAGTTTCTGCTTGAGTCGTTGTATTTAAGCTGATGATAGACAGTGCTATCGCTGCAAAAGCAGACTTAAATCGCATCTTCATTTTTTAGCCCTGTTAGATCTCAGGATTAAGATAACCCAAGTCGATGTGAACAAAGTGTGAAGATTTAATGCAGGATAAAGGTAGGCGAAATTTCAATCTTACAGCCTGAGAAAATGGGGAAAATCATTTTTTCTTGGATCCCCTTTTAACGCGGTAAATTGGTTTTTCAGATTCAATGTAGCAATATTGTCGATAGTATTGTTTAAAAAAGTCAAATAGATCAACATATTACTTTCATACCCAATCATCTTTTATAAGGTAATTAAATATACATATAAAAAAACTTGATTAATTTTATTTTTAAGGTATAGTTAACTCAACTAGAAAAAAGTCTTGTTGCATTAAATCTCTCTTAAGTATCGTCGTTTTATTCATAATTCTTCGTTTTTTCAGATTTTAAGTTTCATTCTTTATTATTTTCAAAGTTATATGCAGTCAATAAAATGACTAAAAATTATTAAAAAATCAGTAGGATTTATTATGTCAAACTCAAATGTTGTTAAAGGTACCGTTAAGTGGTTCAATGAAACTAAAGGTTTTGGTTTTATTCAACAAGAATCAGGTCCAGATGTTTTTGCTCACTTCAGTGAAATTGCCAACTCAGGTTTTAAAACCTTATTCGAAGGCCAACAGGTTGAATTTAGTATTGCTCAAGGTCAAAAAGGACCGAATGCGGTCAATATTGTTGCTATATAAGCACTAAAATACGAGTTGAAAAAGCACTACTCAGTGCTTTTTTAATTTTAAAGAAAAGTTGTTGTTCCATATTGGAAAAAAATCATAAAAACAGGATATAAATTGTTAAAAGTTAATGAATTAATTGCAAAATCTAAAAATGGTACTGAAATTATCGTTTCTTTAATTCCCTTAAATAAAATGCAGAATACACGTCAAGGTTTTAAAGAAATTGAAGTGGGTAAAAGAGTTCTGCTGGAATCTGGAATTGAGGTAGATTTAAATTTAGATGGTCGTACATTTTATACGTCTTTAAATCAATTATTTAAGCTAAATCAAAAAGTTATTTAAAAAATAATATATTGCCTAATCAATTGAATAGCCGCTCTGCCATAATCTTGTTAAAGGTGAACTAATGTTTAAACAAAATCTAAATGTAAAAGACCAATTTGGTATCAAATATTCTATTCAGGCCACGGTTGAGCGCCATTTTAGTGCTAGCCAGTCTTGTTCCCATGTCAAATATATTACCGTGGACGGTGAAGATATTCGGCCCAGTTTTGAAATGTTTTTCCAAAGTACTTCTAGCGGAAAAATTTTCAAAATTATTTAAGTCGATGAACTACTCACAGCTAAAACAAGATGATAATATAAAAATATTTATATATTATCGCTTTATATTATTTATAACTCATATAATAATTTTAAATTTCTAGTGGCTTAACTCGCCCTTAAAAGAGCGAGAATGCGCACTATATTATTTGTTCAAAATTTCAAAGCCACTCTTTGCTGTCATCTGCCACAGGCATTCCATGCATCACATGCTAAATCATTGCATAAGCGATACTACCTCTAAATGGAATCTCTGGTAACTGATTAAACTTGAAAAATTGCGCATCGCTCAGCTCATCTTCCTGAAGCTGAATCTCACCCGAGTGATACTCTGCACTGAAAGCCATCATCAGGTTGCTAGGAAACGGCCAGGGCTGACTAGCCAGATATTGAATATTCTTGATCTGCAGCCCAACTTCTTCCAGCGTCTCACGGCGTACTGCCTCCTCTAAGGTTTCGCCCACTTCAACAAATCCAGCAATTAGGCTATACATCTGGGTTTTATTGCGGGCATTTTTTGCCAACAGAATTTCATCTTCGCCGCGGGTGATGATAGTAATCACACAAGGATTCACCCGTGGATACTGGTTATAGCTACAGGATGGACAGACCATGGCATACTGGCTGACATGCTGCTGAGTGGCGTGACCGCATTTACTGCAGAAGCGGTGGTTACGACGCCACTCCAGTAACTGCACAGCACGGCTGGCCTGTTCAAACTGCGGCCTGCTCCAGACCTGTACCAGTTGCCGGATCGGGACCAGTTGATAACCTTCTGGTACTGATTCATTTTCTTTTAGATCCCGTGCAATGACTTGGCCATTTTCCGACAGATCCAAGTCGTGCTGCAGTTTTTCTACCTGCGGCAACTGAAAATATTCATCCACCAGTAATTGCTGCTGTCTAAAAATATACGCTTTTGAATGCATGCTCATGACATCCACTGATTAAAAAAAATCCCATACATGGGGGTGTATGGGACAAAACTAAGGAAGCTTACATAGAGTAACTTCTCTTTAGATACTAAGCGCACGCTGCCTAAATTACAACCATAATAATTTGTATCTTTTTGATTAAAATCACATAATTTTCACAACAATTATGTCTTCAGGAATAATGCGAAGCGAGTTTCATCAACTGGCTGTAGCATTATAGAGATGAACACTCTGTTATTGTAGCAATCATGATTCCTGTGCAATGTCAGCAGATCATCTGGTCGGGCTGAATTGACTGAACATGCGGACTGATCTGTGTTTTCACAAAAAATTGAACTGTCTGGCTTTACACTAGACTATCTTTGATCGGGTCTGGAAGGGCTATGCGTTTCGGTTTAATTTTAGGTGACCAGCTTCATCATCAGCTCGCTACGCTTAAAGCGCTGGACCGTACCCGGGATGTGATCCTGATGGCCGAAGTGGTTGAGGAAGCGACTTATGTCGCCCATCATCCGCAGAAAATTGCCCTGATTTTTAGCGCAATGCGGCATTTTGCCAAAGAGCTCAAAGCGGAAGGCTGGCGTGTACGTTACCATGCTTTTCAGTACGGCAGTCCGATTCGTAGCCTGCTGGATTTCGTACAGGCACAGCAACTGCTGTTCCCCGTCACAGAATTGGTAATGACCCGATGCGGGGAATACCGCCTGCAGCAGCAGATTGAAAAGCACTGGAGCCAGCAGCTGCAACTGCCGGTACAGTGTCTGGATGACGATCGTTTTTTCTGTAGCCCGGAGCAGTTCCGGCACTGGGCCAGCCGCTACCAGACGTTGCGCATGGAATATTTTTACCGGGAAATGCGTAAACAGACCGGTTATTTGATGCAGAGACAGCAGCCGCTTGGACAACAGTGGAACTATGACAGCGCCAATCGCAAGGCATGGTCAGGCACTCCACCATTGCCTCCAACACTTCATTTTGAACGCGATCAGATTGATCTGGATGTAATGCAAATGGTTGAGCGCGAGTTTCCGCTTCACGCAGGCAGCCTTGACAACTTCCGCTGGGCCACCACACGTAGCAATGCTCTGCTTGCACTGGAGCATTTCATTACCCACAGTTTGCCGCATTTTGGAGATTATCAGGATGCCATGGTTCAGGGTGCAGACATGCTGTTTCACAGCCTGCTCTCGCCTTATCTAAACTGTGGCTTGCTGCTGCCGCGAGAAGTCTGTGATGCCGCAGAAACGGCCTACTATGCCGGTCATGCACCACTGAATGCAGTGGAAGGTTTTATCAGGCAAATCCTCGGCTGGCGCGAATATGTCCGCGGAATTTACTGGCTGTACATGCCGGAGTATGCCAGCCGCAATGCGCTGCAGTACTCAACCCCGTTGCCACAATTTTACTGGACTGGCCGCACTCAGATGAACTGCATGGCTGAGTGTTTCCGTAATACTTTTCAGCATGCGTATGCACATCATATTCAGCGTTTGATGGTGACTGGAAATTTTGCCCTGTTAACGGGTGTAGACCCTCAGCAGATCAGTGAGTGGTATCTGGCAGTATATGCCGACGCCTATGAATGGGTAGAACTACCGAACACCTTGGGCATGGTAATGCATGCCGATGGTGGCTTAATGGCCAGCAAGCCCTATGGGGCTTCGGGCAATTATATCCATAAGATGTCGGATTACTGCAAGCACTGTAGCTACAATGTCAAAACCCGTACCGAACCGGACAGCTGTCCTTTCAACAGCCTGTACTGGTATTTCATGATCCGGCATGAAGCGACATTCCGTACTCATCCACGTATGTGCATGATCTATCGACAGCTGGACAAGCTTAAAGATCGACCTCAGATTATCAGCCATGCCCAGCAACTTCTTAGCCGGATTGATGAGTTATAAACCATGAAAAAACAGCATTTTCCTGAAAAAATCTGTATGCACTGTTTGCGTCCTTTTACTTGGCGCAAAAAATGGCAACGCTGCTGGGAGGAAGTCAGATACTGTTCTGAACGATGTAAACGTGAGTCCAGACAGCGGTCAAAATCAAACGCTTAGAAACGCTTGTATTGCCGTGAACAATAGGCCCGTATCACGTCGGGTGAACGCAGTTGCAGATGTTTGGTTTTTCGGCCGGTGACGCGTCCACGCCACATTTTAAAACTCGATGCTTTCATATTTTGCCGCATCAAGCGGATCACCGCCGCTTCATTTAAACCATACTCACATAAAATAGCTTCAAAAGGAGTTCTATCTTCCCAAGCCATTTCTATAATTCTGGATAAGTCCTCTTCAGAAAATTGATTCATACCATTCTCGTTTTTAATCATCACGAAGCGTCAATAAGCTTTATCGACTTTAATCTGACTAAAAGAATAACAATACAATCATGAATTTTTTGTGAACCGTACCGGGTCTATTGGAGATAAAACTTTCTGAGATGAAAAGCATTGCTTCGCAAGACGTAGCAAAGCGTAGTGAAAGAAGAACTTTAAAAGCTTTATTTTCACCCGATAAAATACCCATAAAACAAGAGGAAGCTCAAATGAGCTTCCTCTTGTGAAAAATTGTGGGACAGCAATGAGTTATAAGCTGCCTTTTTTATTCATTTCTGCCTTGAAATAAACGCGAGTCCAAACCTATCGATCTAGGCCCACGTTAAAATATATGCAAAAAAAAGCCACCCGAAGGTAGCTCAGTTGGTAATAAAGACAATTTAGAATTTCAAGCGCAGGTTTTGCTCAACGCGCTCAATCAGAACCTTAGGTACATTTGATTGCACGGCGAGTGAAGTCCAACTTGAAACCGCCTCGATAACCTCTTCCAAAATCTGGCGAATACGCTGTTCATTAAAGATTGGACTTAGCTTCTCGAATGACAGGAAATCAGCCATTTCAAAATTGTCACGCTTTCCGTTAAGAGTCATCCAATGTTGATCTACCCAAAAAGAGTTCGGCTTATAGCTATATGCCAAGTCATAAGCTGGTGCCAGTTTCCATTGATTATCTACAAGCATGTAGCCAAAGTTCTTTGAGTGGTCATCGTGGTTACGAGATACCACATTGAATACCATACGTCTAAACAACTGTTCTGCCTCGGCTGCAGTCAAACGCAAATGACGGTTCACGTTAAATATTTCTTCGTAAGAGAAAGAACCCGGTTTTTTATAATCCACATGCGCCAGGCCATTCAAGGATTGAATGTGAATCTTCTCATTCCCAACGCGATCAAAACGCTGCGTGATGAAATGTTGACGATCACCCTCTTGCAGCAACTTACAAGGCATCATTTCAATACCGCATTTTAAGGCCATTTGATGATAAACATACTCCATTGCGCCGTAGCCCATTGGATCACCAAAAGTTTCTTTATTGACGTTATGCTCACTCACACCATCAAACTTCATCAAGTAGTGCGTAAAGCCATCTGGAACATCTGTTTGACCTGAACGGACTTGGCTGTAATCCTCATTAAATGCAAGTACTGCTTTAGGGCGTGCGCCACCTGCACTTGTACCCACAGATAGAAGCGCAAGCATGGCATCCTTGTCTTCTGCACCATTATTATTAAGATCAACCTCTAAAGATGAACGAGTGTCTAATACATCTTGGGCGATTTTAATCAACTCAATAATTTCAACTTGCTGAGACGCATTAAAACCATTCATTGATTTCATAGGGTGATACTCTAATGCACCCATGCCGCGCTTACCTGTATATTTCAGGCGTTCTAATGGAGTGATAGAGTCAGGAGATCGACCGTTACGTGCTGTCCACGCATTTAAAATTCGATTACCAAAATCATCAGGTAGTGAGTCAGCAAACAAACCTGCCAAACCCTTGAATGTTTCAGGGTTTAATGTTGGGAATGTATAAACACCCTCTCCTAAAGGCATATACAACGGAGAAAGCTCGATACCACTGTCAAGAAATGATTTAGAGTATTCAAAGGCACTTGGCTGTCCCTCTGTATACGCCATAACCCCAACATCCATACCAAGATATTCAACGCTTACTGTATCTCTCACCATCCTAAATCATCCTTATTCGCAGTTAATATTTTCTTGTTGTTCGAGTTAGCCTTATGTTCACCCGAAGCCTTTTTACGCTCTTTACCTTGCAACTTATGGAGTTGAATTGGCGATATTGGTTGGGGCGGTAAAAACAGATCTATCTGGTCCCTCATGTTTAGAGCATCCAAATATGCGATCAGATTTTCCAGTGTGACTTTCCCTTTCTCAGCATTAATAATTGCGCGTCTCTCTAAGCCGGATATCTCAGATATCTCAACTTGAGTTAAATCTTTATTAAGCCGAGCCTGTTTGATACGCTCACCAATTTCTAATGCTTTTGCATGGCTTGAACTTGTAGATCTAAATCCCATTGTTTAATACAATCTTTTGTACCTAACGAGCATATTTTAGCACATTAGTACCATTTTATGTACTAAACGTAATGTGTATTTTAGACTAATAAGTGTTATTTTAAATCATAAATATCGCATTGATGTACTTGCATGAAACCGCACGATTCAAATCATAACGACACCCAAAATAGTACACCTGCAGACAAGGAAATAATTGAGCTGCATAGCGAAGATATTGAAGTGTTGCGCTTACTTGGTGAAAGCTTTGTCACGATCCGTCATCTAGCTGGTCCAGCCTTCAGAACGCTTACCGATAAGCAAAAATTAGATTTAATTTCAAACATTGCAGATGCGAGTCACAACCTACCCAACGTCTTATCAAAAGGTGGTCATCAATCTTGCCTGAATTTTCTTATGGCAGATGCAACCCACCTTCGTACTCAGCTGTTAAAACTACGTGACCTCAACCAATAGGTCACTCCCATAAACAAAAAAAGGTTCATAAGAGATGGAAGTAGCTGAAAAATTAGTTTGCCCTAAATGTCAGGGGCAACTAGCCATTTGGTTTGAGATGGCGACCGAGTATTCAAGAAAAATCCACCCCAAGACTGGTGAAATTAAAACTCGTATAAGCAAATCAGAACCCGAACGAACGGAACGCCAAGGTATTAAATGCACTGAATGTGAATGGCTTGAATCATCTGACGACTTTAGCGAAGAAGCAGCTGAAATTATCGATAAGGTTAAAATTGATCTTGATGACCCTTCTCACTAGAATCCGCATAAAAATTCACGGCGCATAGAATAGAATCCTCTTTAATGCGCAATTTTTACTACACATCATTTAGTACAGTATTTGGTACAATACACATATATTTCATTTGTTATGTACACTTTATTGTACTAAACAAAATTACTTAAAGTTGCGGTTTTAGCTCATTTTCTTGCGCTAAATTGACAGATTTCTCGCGCCATTATTGTTGCCAATTTAATCAACAAGCATCGTATATACGATAGCAAAGCCCTTTATCAGCCTGCATTGATGTATCACCAGGCCATTAAATCTATCAACTATTCAACTTTAATAATTTCACTGACCAAGTGCCATTTAACCGTTTTGGCTTCTTTAAGTTCAGCGTGATCAAAGAATGCCAAGAATCTAGGCGCTATATCACCTACCAATAGGACTACATGCTGTCTATAATCACTGGTGTAGTTTTCTTCGTAGTCAGTTCGGTTTACATGGCCTGCATGCACCGGCTTTCCATCGATATCCAATTCATCGTCGTAACGATATACACCAGCAACCTTGCAGGCTTTCCCTGTCTCCAAATACACAGCTTTATCCTTTGGAGGCACTTCTTTGTAATAACCTTGATCTGGGAATATACCTGGTGCATCTAAACGACGAATCCATTTGCGCGTTGCATCCGTATCTAGCACTTTATAGTTTTTCCCAACATCTTTACTAATGGCCCAATACGCACCATTTCGTAAAGGTCTTAACGCCTTATTGAGATTAAAGTAACTATCAGGAATTGGCTCAGCCTGCGGAAGTATCTGAGGAAATTCTTCGAGAAGGAATTGAAATCCGTGGGGCTTTTGTTGCACTTTAACTTTCAGTAATTCGCAGTACTTCGGGAACATCGTCAATGAGCAAATGCACTGTGCCAATGTGTTGCTGATATAGGTGAACCAATCAATACTCTTAATGCCATTTCGAATTAAT
>NZ_LQXQ01000065.1 GCF_003268395.1 Acinetobacter sp. CFCC 10889
GTTTTTGCAACTACAGCGTCTTTCGCATTGATAGTTTTTTCAACAAGGATATCTTTTGTTTGGGCAGGCGTATTTAGAGTCGTATCTTTCACTTCAGAAACTTCAGCTTTTACAGTATCTGAATGTGCTTTTGCTTGAGCAGCTGCATCGGCTTTTGCTTTAGCGGCAGCATCAGCTTTTTCTTTAGCCATTGCTTCAGCTTGTGCTTTAGCACTCGTTGCATTTGCTTTTACTTGTTCAGTTGCTTGTGTCGCTGAAGTTGTAACAGTCGTTTCAGCAAAAACAGGTGTGCAAGCCAAAATACTTGCAGCGATGATGGTTGTTTTTATGGTTTTCATAAATGACATTCCTCAGAGGTGAGGAGTACCGATTGTACCCCAGTAACAAGGCGGCAATATTAAAACTAAGCTTTTGATAAATGTGAAAAAGAGATGAAATTGATACATCTTGTCTACAACAAAGCTACAAATAAATGCAAAATTGATAACAGCTATATTTTATAAAATAGATAATATATTTCAATGGTTTAAATGAGTTATTTTATTTTTATAGTGATATTTCATTTACATAAAATTACAATATGATTTAAATGAAAGCAATGAAAAATCACGCTATTCATAGCACTAACAAAACAATATTTTTACATAATTTGATTGATCAAGACTTTGAAATGATGAGCTTTGTCCATTTTATTCAGTCAGCACCCATCATTATATTTACATCATTTGGGCTTTATTGTGGAATATCTTCTTTTTCAGTTGATGGCTGAGTTGCCTCAGTTGCTTTTGTTGTTTGTGGAAGCGGCAAAGATTTAAAAGAAATTTCTGGTTCTTCAGGCTCTGTCACATTTTGATTTTGCTGGATTGCACTAGTCGTATTTACTTGATTCGGAACAGGTGTTTCTAAGGGAATCGCTTGAGCTGTTGTATGACTTAATGTTTGCGATGTTGCTTGTGGAGCAGTCGTAATCGTTGATGAGTGGCTTAAACGACCGCGCTCAATCGGAACGCTGCCTTTATTGGTTCCGACAATAACATCACGAGTGTTATTTGCAGTTTCTGTAATTTTGTCCGCACCTCGTTGTAAACCTGCTTTGGCACGTTCACTTTGTTCTTCGGTATAGGTTTTGGCTTCTTGCCAAGTATCGTCAACTTTGGGTTTGATTTTGTCTATGCCACGTTCAGCCGCAGCACCCACACGTTCTGCTGTGTTTTGTACTTTCTCACCTGTTTTATGTGCTAAAACTTTGAAAATATTTGGGTTATCACCATAAGGTGGAGGTGTTTTACTATCTGTTGTGGTTTCCGCATAGAGTGAAGAAGTCGCTAAAAGTGCAGCACTGAGCGATAAAATTGTCATATTTTTCATTGTGGCGTGTTCCCTCATTTTCGTGGGTAAATACAGTTCTTGCTCAGCATCATACTGTGAAAAAAAGTGCTTAAATCGGTGCTGTAAGCAAACTTATACAGAGTAAAAACAAAGATGCTGTATAGTCTACATATCTAATAATATAATAGAGCAACTAAAAAGATAAAAATTATGAAAATTAAATATTTAAATGTATTTTGGTTAATCATCCCGATGTTGTTTTTACAACCGAGTTTTGCCTGTGCTTGTGGTGGTGAATATCCTCTAAGTCTGACCGATCAAATTTTAACTTGGATCGTAAAATTAGTTTTTTTGCTGATTTATTTGATTCCAACATTTTTCTTTGTAAAATTTTATAAAGTTTTTTCCTTAAAAATCATTCATATCATCATTCCTCATGTTTTTTTATTTTTAATGATTTGGCTGTTAAATAATACGGTTAATTTAGGGTTAATGAAAATCTATGACCAAATCCGAGATATTGTATCTCCCTTGTTGGTTGTTTCAATTGTCGGTATTGTAGGAATATTTTTGTGGTTCTATCCGATCATTTATATTTTACAGATGAAGCTAAAAAGAACGACTTTAAAGGTTTAATTTAAAATCGTTCTGTGATGACTGTTAGCATTTTGCTAAGTTTTCTGCTTTGAAATTCTTTTTCAGTAATTCAAAGTTTTTCACTTTTTCAGCATCATTTGGATCAAATACAGTTTGTTTGTTTTCTACTTCTGCATCGATATTTGAAAATGCGGAAATCAGTTGATCCCCTTTAAAGATCCAGTGTTCAGTCGCTTTGCCTGTTTCAAAGTTGCCTGTAAATTCGATCACGCAGTTGTCTTTTTGCTTAATAAGACGAGCAAGATTGTGTTTTGTCGATGGTTCAGCAGAGATGTTTTTGTGTTGTTCTAAGACGACAGGGGTGTTGGGATTTGTTGGGGTGGTTGAGCAAGCGGTGAGGGTGGCTGTGATGAAAATGGTCGATAAGATAATTTTTGCATTCATTTGCTTTTGGTCTTGGCTGAATCTGATGGATTGAGTTTATACAATCCATTGAGAAGATTCAGGTTTATTTGGTTTTAGATTGTTACTTTTATTTTATCTAATTTAAATTGCAAACCTAATTTTTATATTAGATATTATTTAAAAAAATACTAACAAGAGATAAAATATGAAAACTAACCATAATCATTATAAAAGAGGGATTTTGTTTTTAATCGCATTATATATTCCTGTGTTTGCACATGCTGATGGTGTGATACCAATGTGGTTTGTTTTCTTATCTGGAGTTTTTGTTTTAGGACTATGCGGTGTAATAATAATTATAACCTTTTATATTATCAAAAGATTTATTGAAATTCGTCGTGAAGAGATTGAAAAAGAAAAGAGACTAAAAAGAAGAGAGAAATGCAGAATCGTGAAAAATAATGTCAGTATTTCGATGGTTTTAATGTTCTTTCCTACACTTGCTTACGCTGATGGTGTGATGCCATTAGAAGGGATCATTGTATTTGGGCTAATTTTATTTGTCATTTTAATTTTTATTATTTACGGATTGGTTTGTTTATTAGCAAAAGTTGGAAATAAATCGAATGAAAATGAGTAAAATAACTTTAGCTCTAATTTTAATTTTTATAAATACTTTTGCTCATGCTGAAAGGGTTGCTCCTGTTTGGTGGATGTTTATAAATGGCTTTATTCTATTGGTTATCATTGCATTTTTTGTGTTGCTATTAAATGGAGCATTTAAGAAAGATAAAAGCAAGGATGATGATACTTAAAACTAAATCACTCATGGTCGATTACATAAAAATTTTAAGTAAATGATTGCTGATGATGACGTGTTTGTAAGCTGAGTAACTCAGGTTTTAAATGATTTAAATCTTCATCCAAACCAAGTTTTTTAGCAAGAGGATCAGTTGCAATAGTATTCTGCAAAAGACTTGAAGGTGAGAATCGTTCTGATAAATTCGTTGAATAGGCTTTTAGCTGAGTACGTCTAAACACAGAAGAGCATGAATAACGACTAAATTTTTCCAATAAAAAAACTAATCGACGTGTTTCTAAAGCATTGAGCTGAGAGACAGCAGTCGGTAAAAATTCTGAATACAGCAAAGCTTCAGCCACAGGCTTAACTTCCTCAAAAGTTGCAGAACTTAAAGAATGTGTGAGTAGTTGTTCTAGCTTAGTTTTAAACTCATGTTGATTCATCACCCTCTCACTTATTCAGATAGCTCAGATAACAACGAAATCATATAGTGAATATTCGATTCCAATTGTTCAGGAGTCGCATAATAGTCTTTAGCATTATTCGCTGAAATTTTAAACTGATCAAGTGAAAATTTTTTGAGCTTAAATAGGATTCGAATGTCTTCAATATCTCGATCAGACAGCCGTGCTAATTTTGAAATAGCGAGATCAAGCGCTGAAACCAAATAAACTTCTACAATACTTTCAGTGATGAGAGGAATAGTGCGGTCAATATAATCAGGATCAATAGAAGCTAAGGCTGTATTAAAACCACGATCAAACTCTAAATTCGTCTCTAAATTATTTTCATCAATATATTCAATATCATTTTGTTCAAGAAAAATGATGATGTCTTCTTTTTTTAATAAAGGAATTGCTTGAATTTCTGCATCAATATCATTGCTACCACGAGCATTGGTATGGATATGAAAAGCACAACCACCAAAAATATAAGCTTTTACAGCGCCATAAGGTAAATTTTGATGATTCGTAGAAATATAATTCTCAAGCTCATGAAAGAGCTTGAGAATCGCTTTACTCATTGGAGAATGAGTAAAGATTTCCATTAGTGCTGCAACACCGAAATATCCGCAACACTTGTAAACAAATCACGCAACTGCACAAGAATACGCAAACGATTTGCTTTCAACTCAGCATCTTCTGCCATCACCATAACACTGTCAAAGAAAGCATCAATCGGCGCACGTAACGCAGCAAGTTTAGACAGTGCTTCAGTATAATCTTTCGCAGCTAAAAGCGGTTGAACCACAGGAAGCAATTTTTGAATCTCGGCATAAAGTGCTTTTTCAGCATCTTCAACCAGTTTAGATTCAACAATTTCACCTGTAGGTGCAGCTTCTTTCGCCAAAATATTCGCAACACGTTTGTTTGCAGCAGCAAGCGCAGCAGCTTCAGGCAAGTCACGGAAATGATTTACTGCATTCACACGCTTATCAAAATCTAAAGGAGATTTTGGAGAAAGCGCTTGAACGGCTTGAATTACATCAACCGCAACGCCTTGATCTTCATACTTCGCACGGTAACGACCTTCAAGGAATGCAACCGCATCCGCCAAAGTCTTGTCATGATCTTTGATCACATCGCCATACGCAGCTAAAGCAAGTTTGATCAATTCTTCAATCGAAACATCAAGATTGTTTTCAGTCACTAAACGTAAGATACCAATCGCAGAACGACGTAAAGCAAACGGGTCTTTTGAACCAGTAGGTGCTTGTCCAATCCCAAAAATACCTGTGAGTGTATCTAAACGGTCGGCAAGAGCAATCGTTGTACCTGTCTTGGTTTGTGGTAAAACATCGCCTGCAAACTTAGGTAAATATTGCTCACCTAAAGCTTCTGCAACTTCATCATTCTCGCCTTCAATACGAGCGTAGTAAGTTCCCGCAATACCTTGAAGTTCAGGGAATTCACCCACGAGCTCAGATGTTAAGTCACATTTAGCAAGTAAAGCTGCTTTTTCAGCATCAGCAGGGTTTGCACCTGTGATTGCAGATAAAGCGATTGCCAATTTTGCAATACGTTCAGATTTATTCCAAAGCGTACCCAATTGAGCTTGGAACACCATATTGGCCAATTTCTCTTTACGAGATGCAAGCGGTTGCTTTTGATCTTGTAAGAAGAAGAATTCAGCATCAGACAAACGAGGACGTACAACTTTCTCATTCCCTTCAATGATTTGAGTTGGATCTTTAGACTCAATATTTGAAACAGTAATGAAGTAAGGTTGCAGTTTATTGTCCGCATTCACCAAACAGAAATACTTTTGGTTGTCCTGCATTGTTGTAATAAGAGCTTCTTGCGGAACAGCAAGGAAACGCTCTTCAAAACTTGCACGAAGCGCAACAGGCCATTCAACCAATGCAGTCACTTCATCACGTAAGTCAGCAGGCACAATCGCAATCGCATTCACTTCATCAGCAAGTGCTTTGACTTGTTGGTCAATAATGGCTTGGCGTTCTTCAAAAGAAGCCACAACATGCGCTGCTTTTAATTTTGCTAAATATTCATCTGCATTTGCCAAAGTAATCGCTTCAGGCGCATGGAAACGATGACCATACGTCACATTGCCCGCTTTGTGATCCTGAATGGTAGCATCAACAACATCATTATCTTTAAGCAACACAACCCATTTTACAGGACGTACAAATTCAGTACGGCTTGCCGCTGAACGCATACGTTTTGCAATTGGAAGATTGTCCAAAGCTGTTTGTAAAATTTGTGGCAATAAAACGTCAAGGCTTTGACCTTGAACATCTTTCAAATAGCACACTTTTTCAACTTTACCCGCTTGGAAAGTTGTTACTTGATCTACAGTGATGCCTTGACCACGCATAAAGCCTTCAAGTGCTTTGGTCGGTTTGCCTTCAGCATCAAAAGCCGCTTGTTTTGCAGGACCATCGAAACGTTTTTGAGTATCTGCTTGAGCAGCATCAACATTGACAATTTTCAATGCCAAACGACGTGGAGCTGCATAAGCTTCGATAGAATCAAATGCTAAACCTGCTTCGTTTAAACCTTTTACAGTTTCAGCTTGTAGCGCATCACGTAAAGTTTTTAAGCTTTTAGGCGGAAGTTCTTCACAGCCAAGTTCGAATAAAACGGTATGTTTAGACATTATTTATTCTCCTCAGCTTTTGCGTCGCTTTCAACTTGTGCTTTTAACTGTGCCAATACTTCATCACGTAAATGTGGTTCAGCCATTGGGAAACCAAGTTTTGCACGTGCAGCCACATAACTTTGTGCAATTGAGCGCGCCAAAGTACGAACACGTAAAATATAGCGTTGACGTTCAGTCACAGAAATCGCACCACGAGCATCCAACAAGTTAAAGCTGTGTGATGCTTTGATGACTTGTTCGTATGCAGGAAGTGGAAGTTCAGCTTCCATTAAGCGTGTTGCTTCTGCTTCATAGAAGTCGAAAAGCTCAAACATTTTTTCAACGTTGGCATATTCAAAGTTATAAGTCGATTGCTCAACTTCGTTTTGATGGAATACGTCACCATAAGTCACTGTACCAAACTGACCTTTGGTCCAAACCAAGTCGTAAACTGAATCTACGCCTTGGAGGTACATTGCTAGACGTTCAAGACCGTAAGTGATTTCACCTGTGACAGGGTAGCATTCAACACCACCGACTTGTTGGAAGTAAGTAAACTGAGTCACTTCCATACCGTTGAGCCAAACTTCCCAACCTAAGCCCCATGCACCAAGTGTTGGAGATTCCCAGTTGTCTTCAACAAAGCGAATGTCGTGGACAAGTGTGTCGATACCGATAGCTTTTAATGAATCCAAGTACAACTGTTGGATGTTGTCTGGGTTTGGCTTAAGCACCACTTGGAATTGGTAATAGTGCTGTAAACGGTTTGGGTTTTCACCATAACGACCATCTTTAGGACGGCGTGACGGTTGAACGTATGCTGCGTTCCATGTTTCAGGTCCAAGCGCACGTAAGAATGTTGCAGTGTGGAATGTCCCTGCACCCATTTCCATATCGTAAGGTTGTAACACGACGCAACCTTGTTCAGCCCAGTAGTTTTGTAAGGCTAAAATTAAGCCTTGGAATGTATCAATATGCGATATGGCGCGACTCATGCAGCATCCACTATAAGTATTAGAAAAATTGGTTCTCAGTATAAGGATTTTGGTGGGGAGTGGCAAAGGGTTCAAACAGGTTTTCGATCTGTAAAGTCGCCTTGAGATCCATTTCATTTACTGCTGATCAGAGAAATTGTGTGGATATAGGACAAATAGGTGATTCAGATGTATATTCTTCTGAAAATAACAACTGAATAAAGTGCTAAAGATGATTGAAAAATTAAAATGTGCATATTTGAAAATTGCATTCATGTTATATATCGCTTTGAGTAGCTCTGCATTTGCAGATAATGTGATGAATGCAAATCAAATGTTGCGATTAATGGCGAGTCATCAAGCAAGCTTTGAATATTGTAAAGCAAAATACCCACAGCAAATGACGGCAAGATTTGGTCAGGAAACTGATGCATTTGAGGCTTTAGTCAAAATAAACAGTTTTGATCAAGGCAGTGAAACTGTTTTTCGAAAGATGATTCATGATCAGCAGGATGAATTCAATAAAAATAAGAATATCATCAGCAAAGAAATTGCAGCTCAAACTTCAATCGATGATTCTGATCTTTGTTTTTGGTTTGTTGTGCAAAAAACAGGGGCGATGGCACAGGTGAATCAGATTGTTTATGATCCACAGCATTTAAAATTTTATTTACGCATTGAAAATCATTGGTTTGAGGGTGATATTGATGGATATGGGTTGACGGATTGTAGTTGTAATGAACAAAACGAGACCAACAAGGATGATGAAAATGAAAAAATAAAGCATAGAGAAAAATTAAAAGCTTTTATTCAAAAAGCCAAATTGGAAATGGGGAAAGGGACGAGTTTTTATATGTCGCACTATAACGAAAATGAAAGACAAGCCTATATTAACGTATCTACAGTCATTGAACATAAAAGTGATACGACTTCAGATCAAGGTGATGGTGATGATTTAGGATTGGAATTTAGAAATATTCAGCCTATTCAAAGCCTTCCTGCAAATGTTGAGTATGTGAGTTTTTTTGATGTGACTGGAGAGCTGTATTATGAGTGCAAGATTAATTATATAAATTCGTCACTTACGACTTGTTTTGATGAGTTAATAAAGTAAGGTTAATCTTTAATGATGTATCTAACCAATTATGAAAAGAAATTCCAACGTTGGCAGAGCTATACAGAACTGCCATTTGGCTTGGATTTTTTAACCGATGAATTTGAGATTGAAAAGTATTTAGCTGAACGGACAACTTTTTTAAAAGGTTTTGAGGCGACTGAATTTGCTCGATTGTTTTTTAAGGAAATGCCAAGGACTTTTAAGTATGAGCAATTTTTAAGTATTGTGGATGGCTGGAATTCAGATAAAGAAATTGCCAAAGTCAGGGATTGGTTATTTGAACTCAAAATTCCTTTCGATCAAGATATTTATATGCTCTATGATGAAAATGTCATCAAAACAAAGTGGAAGGTCTTTGTTAAATATTGGGATGTTTTTAGTTGGTCAGTCGGTTTTAGCTTAAATATTGTTGATCAGACAAGAAGCTGGATGTTGGAAGTACATCATGAAGATGTTCTGACCTTTTACTCGATGGAAAGCAAATGAATTATTTAGAAATTATTGGTAAAAATTTAGTCCATGAAATAAGGGTACAGGATTATATTGACTGGGCTGTTTTGAAACTTGAACAAGGTTTTGAAACAGAGTCTATTATTGCTTTAGTTTCTTTAATGTTGGAAGTATTCCCTGAAATCGATATTGCCGAACAATATTTTACTCAGTCGATTGACGAATTGGGCTTGCCGTTTCCCAATGATAAAAAAGCGATTTATGCATATTTACATTTTTATTGTGATGAAGTGATTCTTGGGAAAATTGAACCTGAAAAAGCGGTTCATGTTTTAAGTGAAATATGTGAAAACATAAATTTAAATTTAAATCAAAAATTTAATAACGTTTACCATCCGATCATGGCGATTTGGTATTACTTCGAAGAAGATTTGTATTTGATGTCTATCGATGAATATGCAATTTTTAATACAGGACTAAATCAATGGAATATTGACGATTATATTTTAAAAGTTGTTCACCAATTTCAATATATATTGTCAATGAATTTACCTCCTGATTTCATGACAGTTTCTCTTCAAGTTGGAAACGTAGAGTGGGATATGAGGGATTATGAAGGGCGAGTTCAGTATTTGAAAAATACCAATTAAAACTTAATTTTTAACCCATACTCTTTTTTCAAAGCCAATAGCGCTTCAGCATTGCCTTTGGCATCATCGACAGGATTGTGCGTATGTGCGGTTTTACGCAAATGCTTAAAACTTTGAAAAGTATCTTTGACTACGCCTTTATATAAACTGCCTAAATTTTGTGAGCTAAATCCAAAAGGATTACTGCCTGTAAAATGGTGAAAGTACCAACAGACAAACATCCAATCAAAACCATTATTATCACTGATAAAAATCGGACGATCTTTGCTGACTTTGGCGATCCATTTCGCAAAGCCTTTCATCACATGCTCAGGGTTGTTAAAACTTAAAGTTTCCTCACGACTAAAGCCTGAAACTGCCAACGCCTGTGGAATATAATTTTCTGAAATGGGTTTAAGTAAGCCATAAAATTGTTGATGTAAATTATCCTCAACTAACACAGCACCGAGTGCAATCATTGAATAGTCACCAGGAATAGGTCCATCAGCTTCGATGTCGACCATGATATATGCCATTTATTTTCCTTTTATATTGTTAACGTTGTTTTTGAAATATACTGTTGATACAGGATACAACATTAAGTCTTTGTCTTTGGACGATTTCTGTAATCATGCCATTTTAAAAATAACCAGAAAGTGAAAGCAGTTGAACTTGTAAAAATAAAAATTGGATTGAAAATGAATAGCTTTTTAAACTCAATGAGAGTATTGGGTAAATCATGGTCGATGAAATAACTTCCTAATAAGACCAATAGAATTGCTGAAAAATAAGCAATGCAGAGAAGAAGGAAAAAATGAATTTTCTTATATTTATTGAGCCAATACAGCAGAGCAAATAGCGCAGTCCCCAAGATAAAAACATAAAATAAATATGCAAATAATAGAAGCTTAAGCATATACAATAAGTTGCTATGACCCTCGTAGTTATCAAAAAAAGTAGGACTTGTGAATATTGGATAAAGGAAATAAATCATCAGAACGGGGATTGGTGCGATGAGCAATCCAACGATCAGTGTTAAGTTTTGATAAGATTTTTGCATTGTTCTAATTTTTCACTTATACATATTTGTCTGAATTTAAGTCATTTTAGAATAAGATCAAATGCAAAAACAGCATAAAAATACCCTTTGGCTCAGCCTTTTACTGCTTGTACTCGCCGTGATTTCTATTCCTGCGTTGCATTTACTGAAAACCAAACTCAATGAACATCCAAAGATTGAGCAGATGCCTAGTGGCTATCGTGATGATGTCAGCCAACTGAATAAAACCAAAGTACATAAAATCGTAGATGTTGCAGAAGATCCCGTTGCCATGCAAAAACAACTTAAGGAAATGTTGATTTATGCCAAGCAACATCATTTAAAAGTGTCAATTTCAGGGGCAAAGCACAGTATGGGCGGGCATACCATTTACCCTGATGGTATTGCACTCAATATGTTGCCTTATAATCACATGAATTTAGATGAACAATCCAATATTTTAAGCATAGGTTCAGGCGCAACATGGCAACAAGCACTGCAATATTTAGATGGTTTTGGTAAATCCATTGCTGTGATGCAGTCTTTTAGTGATTTTTCAATCGGCGGTTCATTGAGTGTCAATGGGCATGGTTGGCAGAAAAATGCCCCACCGATTTCCTCAAGTGTGCAGTCATTTAGCTTGATGAAAGCCAATGGTGAAATTGTCAATTGTAGCCGCAGTGAAAATCCTGAACTATTTAAATTAGTGATTGGAGGCTATGGTTTATTTGGCATTATTTTAGATTTGAAAATAAAAGTGGTGGACAATGCCACATTAAAATTTCACTCTGTTGCAATAGATCCACAGCAATATACTGAAAATTATCAAAAATTAGTCAGTGCAAATCCACAAGTACAGTTTGCCTATGGACGTTTACGTATTTCGGATAAACATTTTTTAGAACAAGCTACTTTAAACTATTTTACCAAAACAGATGAAAAACCAATGCCACTTGTGCAACAGCAAAGTAAAAATGCTGAAGTTAGACGTATTGTGTTTCGTGGTTCAGTAGATAATGAATACGGCAAACGTTTACGTTGGGATTTGGAAAGTAGTTTAAATAAAGTTTCGCCTTATGCTGTGTTTAGTCGTAATGAAATATTGGCTGAACAAGCGGCTTTGATTGAAAATAAAGATCCAAATTCAACTGATTTATTACATGAATATTTTATTCCAAAGCAACATTTGGCAGCATTTATTCAAGATTTAAAACCGATTTTAAAAGATTCAAAAGTTGATTTACTCAATATCACCATTCGGGAAATTCAGCAGGATCAAGATGCTTTTATGAACTATGCTCGTGAAGATGTATTTGGTTTGGTATTTTTATTTAACCAAAAGAAAACCGCTGAGCAAGAGCAGGCAATGCAAACATTAACCAATCAAATTTTGGATGCTGCATTGAAAAATAAAGGGACTTATTATTTACCATATCGCTTGCATATTAGTCGTGAAAAAATGCGTTTGGCTTATCCGCAAGCCGATGAATTTTTTCGTTTGAAGCAAAAATATGATGCTGATGAGATATTGAGTAATCGTTTTTATGAGCATTATCGTTGAGTAAGCTTTGATGAAGAAATTGAAAAAATACTTTTTGTATTTGATGATTGCTTTAGTATTTACTCAAATACCTCGAAAAAGCATAGGATTATGTCATGAGGTTGATATTCAAGTGCCTTGTGAACTGGTTGCCGCAGGTTTCCCCTTTATTTATATTGTAGATCTTGATGGTATTTCTCCTGTGGGAAGTGTGGAAACAAATCCTTTATTTCTGCTTGCAGGCGAGGATCATTTTATTTGGATAGGTTTTATATCATCGGTTTTATTTTGGTGGATTATGATTCTGGTTGTTCATAAACTTTATAAGATGTTTGAAAAATTAAATTTAATGAAATAGTAAATCTTAGAAAATAATTAAGTAAGCGGTTCTTACTGAAACGACCAGCTTAATATTTTGAAAATTGCCTCAAAAAATAAAAAATGAATAAAGTATGATGACTTCTTTATTGTTATGTTATAACATTTCATAAAATTAAAGAACACTCATTTTGAGGACATAACAATGTTAAAAACGTTAAAAACCCAACATACACTGGGAATTGTGCTGAGTAGTGTTTTGCTAACCGCATGTGGGGGGAGTTCATCAGACTCATCTTCAAAACCAGAGCCTATAAAACCAACACCACCAAAACCAACGGTGGTGCAACAGGGACGTTTGGTGATTGCCAATGCAGACCTGTGCGCCCTTTGCTGACGGTTTATGATCTAAATGATCAAAAAAATATCCATACAACAGCGCTAACCACAGTGCCAAATGCAATGTATAGCAGCCCTGAAAATCGTTTTGCTGTGCTATTGGGACGTACTGACAATGTTGTAAACTTTGTTGATGGTGGAATTTTTAATAAAAATAATGTGTTGCAGAAAAATTCACCGCATGTATTGGCATTTAAACTTACTGGTGCAGCACCAACACATTATCGTGCATACAATGGTTTGGCGACGATTTTCTATGATGGTAATGAAAAAGAAAGTTCAAAATTTGAAGCATTTCGTGACAGTGATATTGAAAAGCAAAGTGTGGCGAAGCAAAGTTTACCCAAACAACATCATGGTGTTGCAGAGCCACGTGGAGGCTATGTATTAAGTACATATTTACCGCAAGATTCGGATGTGCTCAGTATTGTTAAAAGTTATGAATTGCACGGAGACCATTTCCATGTAGAGCAGACTTTAAAAAATCCGTGCCATAAACTGCATGGTGCGGGTTCTAATACAGAATATGCTGCATTTGGTTGTGAAGATGGTGTACTTGTCGTAGAACAAAAAGGTAATCAATTTACAGATCAAAAAGTCCTAATTGATCAGCGTATTAGTAGTATTGTAGGACATGTAAAACTCGATAAATTTGCAGGTTTTGCTTCAGGAACTGGAGATTTGTTTATTATCGATCCTAAAAATCGCAATGCAACGACTCTAAATTGGGCACAAGGTGCAAAAGATCTAGAGGGGGCTAACGTTGTCAAACGCTTACAGCATGTTATGAGTAGCTCGGGTCAGGCATTGTTGATTTTGGACAATACAGGTGTGCTGCATATTATTGATACAGCAACATGGACAGTGAAAGCAAAATTAAAAGTGATCGAAAAAGTTGAGATTGATGAACTGCAAAAAAGTCGTTTAGTGGCAAATGCTAGTACTGATACCGTTTTTATCAATGATACACATGCCAAGAAAATTATAGAAATTGATATAAAAACGGCAAAAGTGAAACAAAGCATTCAATTGGCTGATGTACCTCATAGTTTTACTTGGGTTGGTGTTGCTGCAAAATAATTTGAGTGAATCAATCATTAGGGGGAATAAGTTAGATGATTCGCTTATTCCCCCTGTTCTTGAATCAGTTTTTTACTTGGTAAATTAAGCCATTTTAATATTCCCCAATAACAACAACCCGCAAAGATCCCAATCAAATAAAAATACCAATCACTGAATAATGTCCAAAGTGGATGGGGTAAAGACTGAGTAAAAATTAAATAGCCAATGATGGTCACAATCAACCACATTAAAATCGCACCTAAAACAATTGTGATCAGATTTAAGTTGTTTTTTCGAGCGAGAAAAATTGAAATTGCATAAGCGATAGGGAGAATGACACTACAAAAAGCAATATAAATGACTGTATTAAAAACAACGACAACAATAAGAGAATCTAGGTCATAAGCTCGATTGCTACTGATAAACAGTATCGATAATAAGAGTTGTGGAATGAGAGGCGTGATCAGTAATGCATTTAGAATGTGCTTGGTTGTGTATTGGGACATAGCAAAACAACGGGAAATAGAACATAATTTCATCATGCACAAATACATAAAATTTGCGAGGCATTTTAAAAAATAAAAAACATATAGGAAATGAATGTACTAAAATGTAGTCGAAAAATTCATGGATTTAAGATGTATAGAAAATGCATCTTATGAGAATAACATCGTATAATTTGTCACTTCTATGTGCCAAAACAAAGGAATATCGTGTTTCATACTCAATTGGAATGGCTAAATACCCTCAAACCTAATTTTAAAGTGTTGCCACTTAAAGACCGATTGTTATGCGGAATAGGTGCGCTACTGGGTCTAGCAATATCATCACTGATCAGTTGGTATGTACTCGGTGACTTTAATGCATGGTATATCGCTCCAATGGGCGCATCTTCAGTGCTACTTTTTGCCGTACCTGCAAGCCCTTTGGCACAACCTTGGAATATGGTGGTAGGCAATACCATTGCAGGGATTATAGGGGTAACTTGCGCACTATTCATTTCCAATCAAACAGAAGCATTTAGTATCGCCGTTGCTTTGGCGATTTTTCTGATGATGACGACAGATTCATTGCATCCACCGAGTGGGGCAGTGGCGATTACAGCAGTATTGGGCGGTGAGCCAGTTCATCAATTAGGTTACCATTTTATTTTCTATCCTGTGTTGTTGAATTCAGTTTTACTTTTGATTATTGCGATTATTTTTAATCGCATATTAGGCAAACAATATCCACAGGTTGCACAGATCAATACGCGTTCTAAAGATCCAACACCAACGCAAAAAGTCACTATTCAACCGCAAGATATTCAAGATGTACTCGATCAACAAACCCAGTTATTAGATATTAGCGAATATGATTTACAAAAAATTATTTTAGAAGCGCAAGAAAAAGCCAACGCACGTGCAGTACATCAGTTTTTATGCCAAGACATTATGACTAAAGATGTAATTAGCTTGTCCGAAAATGAAGATATTCAAGATGCTTTGATTAAGTTTAAACAAGTGAATTTGATGAGTTTGCCTGTCATAGATACAGCACACAGATTGGTGGGGACATTGGCACTTTATGATGTAGTGGAATGGTTTAAACGTGCAGCAGACCCTAGAGCATCATGGGAACATCAGGTGAAGCAAATTATGAATCGTCAGGTGGTGACGGTACAGCCAATCCAGCCAATCCAAGACCTTGTGCCGTATTTTGTTGAACGTTCTTTTAATTATATTGCGGTGATTGAAGAACAGAAATTGGTCGGAATTATTAGCCGTGCAGATATGATTGCTGCATTACAACAACAGTTAAACACTTTGAAAAATGCATAAAATTAAAATTTAGATATAAAAAACGCTACGACAGTTTAGGGGGATATACTGTCATAGCGGTAAAAAAGAAACAGATTGTCAGAACAATAATCTATGGATTATTTAAACTTTTCGTTCTGTACAGTACGAATCGGTTGTTGGTATGTACTTGAATAAGGTGAATTTAATTGCAAATCTTGTTTAGGGATCAGCAACCAAAGTACTAAATAAACAATAACCCCTGGAAAAGCCGCACTTAGACATGAAACCAATATAAAAATAATGCGAAGTAATGTGACATTCCAACCAAAACGCTCAGCAATACCGCCCATTACACCGGCGATCATATTATGTCGGTTAGAACGATATAAACCAGATTTGGCCATGAACTATTTCTCCTAAAAAATGATTCAGTAAGGAAAATACCTTTAATTTATATATTGGGTGATTTGCTTATTTTTAAAGGAAATATTTTTGATTGATTGTGTGTTTTATGTAAATAAATTCAAGTGAAATATCATTCATTGGATTTCAAATATTTTTAATCTTGAATGTAATCTAATGATTTGAATTGTTGTGCATTTTTGTAACAATGTTCTGAGATCAATTTATAGTTCTTAGAAAAATAAATATCATAGCAGCATTCATTATTAAAATTTTAAACCTAAATTTTGGTTTATCAACATGAAATTGTTTATGAGCGTTCAACAACATTTACTTAAATCATGTGGGGTTGCAGCCTGTCTTTTGCTTACAGCATGTGATTCCCCACAGCAAAATATAGATCAAACGGTTTCTGATGCGACTGCAAATACTGCTGAGTTTAAAGTAGAAAAACAAGAGGGAAAGCGTCTGACTGAGGTTGCAGGCAGGACGGCACTTCCTCAAGCACAACTAGCAGAATCTGAAAATATCTCACCTGTTGTGTCTAAAGTCTCAGAACCTTATATTGGGCGTTATCATGTTGTGGTGGATTGCCATGAAAAATTTGCGTTGTGTGAAAAGGGTAATGCTGAATTTGTGATTAATTTACTCAAAGATGGTACATCACATCGAACCTTGATCTATATGGGTAAAATGAGTTATGAAAAGAAGTCCAATCAGACAGAGCGTGTATATCAACAAAACACATGGCGATTTAATCCTGAAACACATCAAATCGAAGTGCAGCGCGCAGAGGGAGTAGACTTTTATTATGATGTGAATGCTGATGGTGACTTAGTAATTGATTTAGAAAAAATATATGCCAATAATCAAATTGAAAATGATCAATTTATAGATGGAACTTATGTTCCTACCCAAGCATATGTATTGAAAAAATTTACAATTAAAGAATAAAACTAAAATATGGTGGGTTGTGTGGGGTTCGAACCCACGACCAATAGATTAAGAGTCTACTGCTCTACCAACTGAGCTAACAACCCTGAGTGAGGATTAACGAAACAAAGTTTCGTTCGAACGCAAGAGAAAATCTGTGATTTTCTATCGTTATATGCAAAGGTTATATTTTGTTTAGGTGCAAAAAATCAGTGATTTTTTAAAGGCGCATGAAACACATATACTTTGCAACATCGATGTAGCAAAATTTCGAGAATGGCGAAGCATCTGAAAGGAGATGTTAGGTCTTGGTCGGAACTTGCAGGTTTCATTTCTATTGTCGTACTGAAGTAGTACAGAAAGAAGCCCTAAGAAAG
>NZ_LQXQ01000066.1 GCF_003268395.1 Acinetobacter sp. CFCC 10889
CTAGACACTCGAGTTGGTAATGAAATTAGTATTTTACAAGGTGATGTGGGAGGTTTGCGTACTGATTTAACAGGTACACAGACTGATGTTTCTAATCTACAGACAAATTTAAGTAGTACACAATCTGATGTGGCAAACCTAACAGGTCAAGTGGGTATAAATGAAAATAATATTACGACTTTACAACAAGATGTAGGACAAGCACAGTCAGATATTGCAGCGAACAGCACCGCAATTTCAGGTCTAGATACTCGTGTTTCACAAACAGAAACAGATATTAGTACATTACAAACAGATTTGGGTACAACTCAAGGGAATTTGAATACTCTTGATAGCCGTGTAGGTACAGCAGAAAGTGATATTACACAAGCTCAAACCGATATTGTAAATCTAGGAAATAGTGTGTCAACGACGCAAAACCAAGTACAACGTAATGAAAATGCTTTAGTTTCATCGCTAGGTGCGGGAGCGTCGTTCAATAATGGAAACTTTGTGTCACCTACCTTTATGATCCAGAATCAATCTTATCGAGATGTAGGGAGTGCTTTCACTGCTGTAGATAGTAAATTAACCAATTTAGATACACGCTTATCAAAAGTCGAAACAACGGGAGGTACGGCAGGATCAAATGGTTTGAGTGCTTATGAAGTTGCTAAAAGCAATGGTTTTAGTGGTTCTGAAACAGAATGGCTCAGCTCACTGAAAGGCGACAAGGGCGATCAAGGCTTAACAGGTGCAACAGGAAAAGATGGTGCAAATGGTCTTGATGGATTAAATGGTAAAGACGGTGCAAAAGGCGACAAGGGTGATCAAGGCTTAACAGGTGCAACAGGAAAAGATGGTGCAAATGGTCTTGATGGATTAAATGGTAAAGATGGTGCAAAAGGCGACAAGGGAGATCAAGGTCTTAGTGCTTATGAGGTTGCAGTCAAAAATGGCTACAAAGGAACTGAGCAACAATGGTTGAAGAATCAAAGTAATCCTTTGGTTGCAGTAAATGCGGGTCAGAATTCTACACCAGCACAAGCGACTGGTTCAGGTTCAGTTGCAATTGGTGATGGTGCAGTGGCTTCAGGTGAACAAGCAACTTCTGTAGGACAAGATTCTATAGTAACTGGCAATCAATCAACCGCTGTGGGTAAAGGTAATATTGTCGAGGGAGATCGTTCAGGTGCATTTGGTGATCCAAACAAAGTCATAGGCAATAATAGTTATGCGATAGGTAATGATAATACGATTAAGTCGGATGATACTTTTGTACTCGGTACGAATGTTAACACCGAAGCAAAAAATGCTGTAGTCCTTGGTAATAACTCCACTTCAGATCGTGATAATACCGTATCTGTTGGGGCGAAAGATGCTGAGCGACAAATCATTCATGTCGCAGATGCAACAGAAGCAACTGATGCTGTGAACTTAGGGCAAATGCAAGCAGCTGATGCAAATACCTTAAAATCATCAAAAGAATATACAGATACTAAATTGAGCAATTTAGAAAGTGCGTTCTCAGACCATCGCCTAGAAACAGATCGCCGTTTCCATGAGGTGGATAAACGTTTTGATCGTCAAGGTGCGATGACAGCAGCAATGATGAATATGGCAAACAGTACTTCAGGTCTAAAAGGACGCAACCGTGTAGGTGTGGGGGCTGGTTTCCAAGGTGATGAGAAAGCGATTGCTGTGGGATATCAACGTATGGTTAATGACAACACGAGCATCAGTTTAGGTGGCGCAATGACTGAAGAAGAAAAATCAGGTGGTGTAGGTGTAGGTTTTAGTTGGTAAGCATATTGCGATTGCTTTAAATAAAAAAGAGCATCTTAGGATGCTCTTTTTTATTGCTTATTTAAAAATTAACGATTGTTAAATAAAATAACTGGTCTTCGTCATGAGTTTAGAGATCGCAGTCATGGTGATTTTGATCGGTATCGGCAGTTCAACACCACCTGCATCTAATGCAGTATCACGATGATGTAATTCATCTTCATTCATTTGCACTAAAATTTTACGTGAACGCTCATCCTGTGGTGGTAGTTGGCTGATATGATGTTGTAAATGCAAACTCACTTGACGTTCAGTTTCTGCCACAAAACCTAAGCTGTATTTATCACCTGCAATACCTGCAATCGCCCCCATGCCAAAAGACAAACCATACCAAACAGGGTTGAGCAAACTGGTGTGGCTGTCTAGCTCTCTTAAACGGTCTTCACACCATGCCAAATGATCTTGCTCCTCAATCGCAGCAAACTGCATTTCACGGCGGACATTGGGAAGTTTGGCTGTGAGTGCTTGCCCATGATATAACGCTTGTGCACAGACTTCACCACTATGATTAACACGCATCAGACCTGCTACATGACGAGCTTCGCTAACTGCAAGTTTGGTTTCAGTATGTTCAGAAGGATTGCTACGCTGTGCAGAAGTTGTGCCAGGCACTAAACTTCTTAAGGCTTGATCAAAAGAATGAATAAATTTGTCGATGCCAGTGTAATGACGCATGTCAGTCCTCCAAAGTGATTTGAGTTGTTGCTATTAATGGTTTTAAACGCATTAACAACCAAATACAAAATATGCCGCTTAAAATCGCCGTAATGCTAAATAATATTTTAATATCAAGTTTTAACACACTTAAAATAATTATAGAGAATATTGCTGATGAAACCATGAAAATTGCATTAAAAATATTATTGGCAGAGACAACACGCGCACGATGTGATTTTGGCGCATAGGCTTGCATCATGGCATATAAAGGTACGATATAAAAACCACCGCAAATTCCCAGCAAAGTCACTGCAAACATCACATGATAATACGCCCAACCTGCTTGAAAGACTTCAGCAATACCCAGTAATTCACCTGTATGTACTGGAACAAATGCCAAACTTGCTGCAAAATAAAAAGCAAAAACCGTTAAGCCAATTGCTCCAATCGGCACCATTTTAATGTTGACTTCACTGCCACCAAATTTACGGCATAACAAAGAACCGACCCCGATTCCCACAGAAAAGAATGTCAATAAAAGGCTAGATACATTTTCATTGGCATGTAAGTTTTGCAAAGTTACCTGAGGGATTTGGGTTAAATAGGTTGCGCCATAAAACCAATACCATGAATTTCCAAGCAAAACTAAAAAGACCAAGGGTAAACTTTTGGCATATTTCACAGTTTGATAGCTGGTACGAAAAAAATTCCAGTCTATTTTTAAATGATTGTTTAAGGTTGGTTGTTTTAAAATGAACAGGCTGGCAATCAAACCAATCACTGCGATTGCGACAACAGTCAGACTGATCCAGATGAGATTGCCCGCAGATACAGAAATCACGGCACCGCCAATGATCGTTCCCAATAAAATTGCAATGGATGTACCTGACTGAAACAACGCATTACCAGACATGAGTTCATTGGGTTTTAAAATTTCAGGTAAAATGGCATATTTAATGGGACCAAAAAAGGTGCTGTGTGTGCCCATCAAAAATAAAGCAAAGAGCAATATCCATAAATTACCTAGCATAAAACCAACAGTTGCCAGCAACATAATGATGATTTCTAATACTTTAATGGCACGAACCAAAGAGGAGCGTTCGTATTTATCTGCAATTTGTCCCGCAGTGGCAGAAAAAATAAAATAGGGCAAGATAAACAGTAGTGCAGCAAGATTGTTTAAGGTGCTGATCGCTGCACCATTTAAATGAATCCAGCCATAGGTAATCACGAGGAGCAATGAGCCTTTAAACACATTGTCATTTAATGCCCCGAAAAACTGGGTCAGGAACATGGGCAAAAAACGTCGTGTTGTTAATATATGTTCATTTTTTTCCATCGGAAAACCATTCATTTAAGTTATATTAAGAAGTGTGGAGATTTAGTAACTATATCGCAAAATCATGTATGATATTTTATCTTGCAAGATAATGTGAAAAGCCAAGTGATTTAAGTTGTAATTTGGGGATGTTCATTACTGTTATTTTCCATTCATATTTTATGGTGTTTAGAGCTTGCTATGCTAGCAAAAATCGAATTTAAAAAATCAGTGCTTGCACATTGTATGCAACATATTTTTAGCACAAATGATCGAAATAAACTGTTGTGTGCAAGTATTTTTTTGAGTGTGTTTGCTGCACAAATCACACATTCTGCGAACACATCTGAAACAAAAGCAGCCGAAACTACCGTTGCAGGGAATAGCTCAGAACAACTTGAAAAAGCGGCTGAACAACAAGGTTTAGCTCAGGCAAAAATTGAGCAAATTGATGAAAAAGTTGCTGAATTAAATCAAAAAACGATTGCTGTAGACAGCGTAGATATGTTGCAACAACAAGAGCAAGCGGCGGCAGGTTTAAATGAGTTTAAACCGATTGAATTTGAGCAATTAGAAGCGTTACCTGAAAATACAGTTGATGTTAATTTAGCCAATGAAATCTTTAAGGTGGCTGAAGAAGCTAAAGTTGAAGCACAGAATTTTCGTAATGGTGTGGCACAAGCACCTGAAATCACAGTTAATGATGCCACACAACAAGAAATTAGTGAAATTACCCAAGCACCTGTTAATGTTGATCAATTGATGCGATCAATTGAAGCGGACAATAAAATCGTTGTGCAAGAAAATCAATTGGGTAAAACTTTGGTTGACAGCACCACTGAACAGCAAGAACAAGTAAAAGAAGTTAACTTTTTTAAACGAATTTTATATCGTATTCGTCCACCGAAGTTGGATAGTGCCAAAGTTTCTCGTATTAGCGCTGAGGTTGATGGCGCACCCACCCTCCTTGCAGATAACATTAAGGCAAAACTTTCAAGTTTTACCACAGAAGCTTTTTCTGATTTTAACTCTGCTGTTCCACAGTTGCGTACTTTAACCAGTCAAGCAGCACAAGCGGTGGGCTATTATAATGCACAATTTAAATTTCAAAAATTAAATGACAATAAAGTCAAAGTCTTGGTCACACCAAATGATCCCGTCACAATTGAAAAACAAGAAATAGAATACTCAGGTGCAGGGCAAAACCTAGCCCAATTCCAAGTAATTCGGGTTTTGCCTGATCAAGAAGAAGGTGACATTTTACATCATGGTTTGTATGAGGCAACCAAAGCACGGATTGCTGATGCTGCGAATAACAATGGCTTTTTTGACAGCTATTGGCGCTTGCATGATGTTAAAGTGCTACAACCACAAAATAAAGCCGATATAAACTTACGTTATGAAACAGGTGAACGTTACAAGATCGGTGAAGTTGAATTTAGAATGAGTGATCCGAGTAAGCCATTACCGATTGATTTAGATGTTTTAAAATCTATGGCACCTTGGAAAGCAGGTGCAGATTATACGGCGTGGCGTGTGAATGCTTTGGCGAATAACTTAACCAACTCACGTTATTTTAACTATACTTTGGTGGATGCTGTTAAACCTGATCCAATTGAAAATCCATTAGAATTACCACCTGATTTACAAGCTTTGGTGGATCAAGAAAAAGTATCAGAAGCGGCATTTACAGATCAAACAACTGTAAATAAACAGCAATTCTCATCTAAAGAAGTGACACAAAATGTCGTGGATGAGAAACAGTTTGCAGGGGCAAATTCTGGAGAAATTAATCCAAATGCACGTATTGCCCAAGCACAACAACAGGAAAAACAGTCAGAAACTGAGTTATTACAGCAAAAAGCGCGTGATGAAAAAATTATTCCTGTGATTGTTACACTTAATGCAGATCGCTTAAATAGTTTAGAAGCAGGTATCGGTTATGGTACAGATACTGGTGTGCGCTTACGTGGACAATATCGCCGTGCCATTGTAAACCATTATGGACATTCATTTGATGCCAATATGGAGCTGTCACAAATCCGCCAATCCTTTGATGGTCGCTATAACATTCCTTATAACCATCCACTTAATGACTATATTAGTTTGGTCGGTGGTTATGAGCGTGAAGAACGTGATGGTATCGGGAATGATATGAACTTGGTCATTGAATCTGCGGTTGCAGGGGCAGACCGTGTGATCAAAGGCTCTCGTAAAGAATGGCAACATGTTTTTGGTTTGCGTTATCGTTTAGATCGTGTGACTCAATCAGGCATTGTGGATGCAGATAAAATTCCTGATGCATTCTTAGTTCCTGGTGCAAACCAAGAGCAAGAGTCGTTATTGGTTGGGTATGAGGCATCAAAAACCAGCAGTGATAATCGTCTAAATCCAACCCGTGGCTTTAAACAATCTTATAAAGTGCAATTGGGCAGTGAAAGTTTATTGTCTGATACAGATATGGCAATCTTAAATGCGACATGGAAGGGCTTGTATTCGCTAGGTGAGAATGATGATCATCAATTCGTGGCAGGTTTAGAAACTGGTTATATTTATGCCAAAGACTTTGATCAAGTACCTTATAATTTACGCTTCTTTGCAGGCGGTGATCAGAGTTTACGTGGTTTTGACTACAAGAGTTTATCCCCAGAAGAATACGGCTATAAAGTGGGTGGTCAAGCATTGGCAGTTGGTTCTTTAGAATATAATTACCAATTTAAAGAAGGTTGGCGTGCAGCGATCTTTAGTGACTTTGGAAATGCCTTTGATGAAAAATTTTCTAATGATCCAGAATATGGTGTAGGTATCGGGATTCGTTGGAAATCTCCCATTGGTCCGATTCGTTTAGATGTGGCATCAGGGGTATCTGATCCTGATCATCCGATCCGCTTACACTTCTTTATCGGTTCACAACTTTAATTCATTTAATAAAAATGTGTATTTAGGATAATTATGGCTGACGATAAACAGCAAGATCTGCAAAATAATGATCAAGCACCTCAGCAAACTGCTGAGCAGACACCGAAAAAACGCAATATATTACGTAATATATTGTTGTCGATCGGCTTGGTGATTGTTTTATTGGTTGCTGCGTTGGTTGTGATGTTTTCAACAGACAAAGGCAGTAAGTTTTTACTTGATCGTGTTGCGGCAAGTCAAAAAATTATTCACTATGAATATGAAGGTGGAAATTTATTACAAGGGATTATTCTTAAAAATATTTTAGTGACTTTGGCAGCAGTGGATGTCAAAATTGATCGTGCTGATGTGTCTTTGGGTTGGCGTGCGATTTTAGACAAAGAAATTCATTTAAGCCATGCAGATGTACGTAATCTGAGAATTATCAGTAAAACGCCACCCAGTAATGAACCATTTAAATTTAGTGAAATAAAATTACCTTTTGTGCTGCGTTTAGACAAAGCTGATGTTGATCATTTACAGTTCCAAACATCTAGTGCGAAAGTTGATTTTAAAGATGTACATTTAGAAGAGGCTTTGTGGTCTGGGACAAAATTAAACTTTAAAAATTCCAGTATGGATATGGGGCATTTGGCAGTTAAAAATGCTGAAGGCATGATGGATTTTAAAGGAAAATATCCACTTAAAGCCAAAGCTGTTTTAACTATACCTGCGCTCAGTAGTTTAAATGTCAAAGATATTTATGTGCATGCACGTGGAACTTTGGACACCATTCAAGCTGGTGTTGCGACCAATACGCCTGATTTATTAAGCGCTTGGGCAGTATTACATCCAATGCGTCCACATGTACCGATGAATGGTGCAGTGATTCTCAAAAACTACCATTTGCCGATTTTACCTGAGCAAAAATTCTTAGCTAAAGACGGGATTGCCAAGTTTAAAGGCGATATTCAAGGTTTGGATTTAGATCTAAATACTGATTTGAGTGGTGCAAATATTCCCCAAGGTCAATATACAGCTTTAGCGCATACCGATCTGATGACTCAGTTAAATATCAATAATTTTAATGGTCAAGTCATGGGTGGTGCGGTGAATGTTGCAGGTCTGGTCAGTTGGAAAGATCATGTAAATTGGGATGTGAAAGGGCGTTTAGATCGCATCAATCCCAAAGACAAATTGATTCCTCAAGCGATTCAAGATTTTTTACCGCCAAGTTTGGATGCCAATATTGCTTCAAAAGGTGCATTAGATAAGGGCATGCATTTAACAGCCAATGTTGATTTTGATAAATACGAAGCGTGGAATGTCAAACTTGATCAGGCGGAACAGAAGAAGAAAACACCTGAACCAATGTTGATGGACGTGCAGTGGAAAAATATTGATCGTGCTGTACCATATATTGGTTGGCTCAGCAGTGAAAATGGTCAAGTGAAATTGGCACTGGTTGAAGGACAACAAAATATTCATGTGGCAACGGTGGTACGCCAACATGAAAAAGGTACATTACCTGCGGGACAATATAATGCCCAACTTGATCTTAAAGGAAATAATCTGCATGTACCTAGCTTTAGTTATTTGGCAGGTAAAGGGAGCTTGACAGGTAATGCAGTGGTTGAACTACCAAGCGAAAAACGTCAGTTAAAGTGGAATGCATTATTGAATGCGAAAGATTTTAATCCACAAACGGTTGCGGCAGCTGCGCCTATAAACTTACTTAATGGTCAAATTAAAGCCAATGGTTATGCCAAGCCAAATCAGCAAATTATTCATTTAACAGGTATTGATTTAATTGGACGTATGGCAGATCAAGTCAAAGCGGAAACCATTCAACTCAAAGGTACAAGTACCGCTGCAGTAATTTTTAAAGATGAAAAAGCAGGCGGTGGTTTCAAAGGTTTTGCGGTAAATTATGATGGCACTTTGAATGCTTCACAGTTTCAACAAGGCAGTGGCTTACTGAAAGTACGTGTTTCAGGTACACCTGAACTGATCAAAATTGCAGAATTACAACATGATGGTATTGCAGGCAAAATATTTGCCAGTGGTTTGGTGAATCTTAGCAATGGTATTGGCTGGGATGTGAATGCTTCATTGATACGCTTTAAACCACAATATTTTGTTTCCTCAGTGCGTGGTGAAGTATCTGGTAATGTCAAAACACAAGGGACATGGTCGGATCGTTTAAAGCGCATTAATATTCAAAATTTAAATTTGGCAGGGATTATTAATAACAAACCTTTGCGTGGTAAAGGGAACTTGGCTGTGGTACTCAATTCAAACGAAAAAGGCTTTATGCCACAACAGTTTGAAGCCAATAATTTATTCTTGTCCTATGCACAAAACCAAGTACAAGCAACAGGAAATGCACAAAATTTACGTTTAAAAATTAATGCACCTGCTCTTTATGAGTTATATCCGGGTTTACGTGGCACAGCATATGGCTATTTAAATTTACAAGCGCAACCTCGTTTAAGTGCAACAGCAAATCTAAAAGTCGATAAATTTGGTTTTAATAATAGCCTCAGTATCGAAAAAATGAGTTTGATTGGTGAATTACCTACTTCAGATACTGCACCTGCAAAAATGGTTGCACGTATGGATAATCTACGTAGCGGCACACGCCAGATTCAATATGCAGGGATTACTTTAACAGGTACACGCAAAGCGCATTTATTACAACTGCAAGGTTGGAACTATTATTCAAAATTCTATGTGCAATTGGCAGGTGGTCTGAATGCACAAAATGATTGGCTCGGTCAGATTCAAAAAGGTGAATTCGATTCGGTACGTGCGCATTTACTACAAGATCAAGCTGCACCTGTTATTTTCACGTCAGCAAAATCTGAGGTTTATGTTGGGCAGCATTGTTGGTCAAGTCAGCAAAGTAAATTGTGCTTTGATCAGCCTGTACGTGTCAGCCCAACAAAAGGAAATGTTTCTTTTATTACACAAAAATTAAACTTAAATGACTTTGCTGCATTTATGCCAGAAGGTTTAGCTCTTACAGGTGAATTAAACGGCTATGCCAAAGCTGCTTGGGCACAAGGTTCACGTCCAAAAATTGATGCAAAACTGATTACTCGTAAAGGTCAAATTGGTATTGCTGCGGAAAATCCAGATGATCCTGCAACGTCAATGAGTTATGACGAAGCCAGTGTGATTGTGAAAAGTATTGCAGAAGGTTTATTGGCACGAGTTGACCTAAAAGCACCAAATGTCGGTACTGGTTATGCGAGTGTAGTGGTCGATCCATATTCTGCACAAAAAAATATGCGTGGTGAGGTTGCCTTTAATGAAGTGCAATTAAAAATCCTAAAACCATTTATTGCAGATGTACGGAAGTTGGACGGTACACTTTCGCTTGCAGGAAAAATTAACGGTACATTGTCACAGCCATTATTTGATGGTGCCTTGCGTTTGAAAAATGGTGAAATCAGCATGATTTCATTGCCTGTAAATCTAACCAATGTACAGTTGTATTCACATATTCAGCAAAATCAAGCCACAATTGATGGTGCATTTAACAGTGGTCGTGGTGTTGGTAAGCTGACAGGAAATATTGACTGGAGAAATGATCCTCGTATTCAACTTTCACTTAAAGGCGATAAATTATTGGTTCGTCAAGCACCGTTAATTACTGCTGTTGTGGATACCAATATGACAATGGATGCTTATCCACTCAGTAAACGGATTACAGTCAAAGGCAAAGTTGAAGTACCGAATGCCTTGATTTCAATGCCAGAATCTAGTGCAACAGTTGTAAATGTTTCGCCAGATGTACGAATCGTACATGATGGTGATGACCAATTAGCAATTTTAAAAGCAGCTAAACCTTGGGATATTCGGGCAGATATTGATGTGAGTTTGGGGAATAAAGTGATATTCCAAGGCTTTGATAGTCGTATTCCATTGATTGGTCGTGTGTATTTATCTCAACGTGGTTTAGAAACAGCGATGCGTGCCAATGGTGCGATTGGTGTAAGTCAAAAAGTGACCATTGAAGCCTATGGGCAAAAGCTTGATTTAAATCGTGCAATTGCACGTTTTAATGGCGCATTGGCAAATCCAACTTTAGATGTTGATACCAATAAAACCATTTCTGGTAGTATCGTTGGTTTGCGTGTGACAGGTACAGCGAGTAGCCCAAATATTCAAGTCTATAATGATGCAGGTTTATCTGAGCAAGAAGCGATGAATGCGCTGATTACAGGACGAATCAATGAAGGTTCAAGCGGTTTAAGCAATGAAGCGGGCTTTAAATCTGATGTCAATAATACCATTGCAGCCGCAGGAATTAGTTTAGGTTTGGGTGGAACACGTGCCTTTACCAATCAGATCGGACAAACTTTTGGTTTAAGTGGATTGGCACTCGATGCGCAAGGCACAGGTGATGACACTCAAGTCAGTTTGACAGGTTATATCACGCCTGACTTATATATTCGTTATGGTGTGGGTGTATTTACACCAGTGAATAAACTCACTTTACGTTATCAAATGAATAAACGATTGTATTTAGAAGCGAGCCAATCTTTAGAAAAAGCCATCGACTTGTTCTATCATTGGCGTTTCTAAGATCAAATGAGATAGAAGTTAAATGGAACATATAGATTTAACTTCTATCAACTCTTGTGTATGGATATTTTAAATGCTGAGCTGAGTTTTTATATAGATGTATTTTATTTTTACTGCTCATAGAAAAATGCAATTAAAACTGCCAATTTTCACCAAATTCAGTATCATAAGCACCGATAGGAGAGATATATGAAAAAGTCAGTCATCTGTGCTGTACTCGGTACGGTTGTAGTCTTATCGGGTTGTGCTGAAAAAAAACCTGCCACCCCTGAAGAAATTTGGAAAGGATATTGTACAAGTATCGGTAATGCAGCACGATCAATCACTTTAGATCGCCAAAATGGGATCACCAAAAAAGAAGCGATTGATTATGCAAATAAAGTAACAGATCCGATGACAAAAGGATTTGTTTTACAATATTTGGAAAAGATTTATGCGATTCCTGAAACTGAACTCAAAGCAGATGCCGATGCGGTACAAAAGAAATTTAAACAACAAGCACTTGAGCAATGTTTAAATACACCGCATGATCCAAAAAAAATGCCAGATTATAAACCGTTCTAATCGAACGGTTTTTTTATGTATCTAAAGGTTGAAATAATACACATAATTCAAATAGTATTATAAATATATATATGTAATTTATTATAAATTTTAAAAAACTGACAGTATAAGGTTGTTATACAAATGATTAAAATGAAGCATTATATTCATGTACTTGGTTTTTCATTATTACTTGGATTTACTGTTCCGACTTATGCAGAATCAAAAGCATCCTCAGAAAATGTCCAACAACTGACTCAAAAAGCGGATCAGGGTGATATTGATGCTATTCACAAACTCATTGCAATGTATGGCAAAGGTGAAACAGTTGCTAAAGATGAACAAAAGGCTTTGCAATATTCACGAAAAGGCGCAGCGTTAGGTGACGTACAGTCAAAATATATGACAGGTATGATTTTATTGCATAGTAGCAATGCTTCAAAACAAGATATTGCGGAAGCCACAAAACTTTTAACTGAAGTTGCTGAGTCAGGGCATGCACATACCCAAGCGACTTTGGGGAGCTATTATTTAACAGGTGAACTTTTACCGAAAAATATCGAACGGGGTGTGAAGTGGACAGAGGCTGCTGCCAAACAAAATCACGGTCTTGCACTCAATAATCTTGGATGGATGTATTACAAAGGTACAGGGGTAAAACAAGACAATAAAAAGGCAGTTGAATATTTAGAAAAAGCGGTTAAACAGAATAATGCCTTGGCTTATGGGAATTTAGCAACGTTGTATAGTCGTGGTGATGGTGTTAAACAAAATGACAAAAAAGCAGTCGAATTGTTGCAAAAAGCGGTAGAGCTTGGTGAACCACTTGCAAAAGTCAATCTTGCGTTGGCATATTATAATGGTACAGGTATCAAACAAGATCAGGGCAAAGCCTATCAGTTGATTCAAGAGGCAGCTGAAGCAGGTGTACCGCAAGCCATTGAACTGCTGCAAGGTGCACAAACTGATGCGAATGGTTGTCGTGAAGTTCAAAGCATGGTCGATGGTAAAGTTTATACTGCGATAGAATGTCCGATCAGCTAAGTTTTAAAATCTTATAGATGATAAAGGAAAAGCCATAATGTGTGACATTGTGGCTTTTTGCAGATTTGAGATGATGTTTGAACCATTTTGTCATAAAAAATGATTAGCATAAAAAGTGAAAAGCATATATAAAATATAGAAATAGAAAGCACAAAAAAGGAGCATCAAATGGAAGTTGTTGCATATCTACACAATGCTGACTTGCTTGTAGAAGATGATCAAGGTGTTGCTGTAATTAGTGGAAGTCATTACGTTTTAAGCTTGGGTGATCATGTACATATTCGTCAGGCGATTGATGAACGTGCTAAGATCTACCAAGTACATATTTCATTTGCCAGTTCAGCACATACAATGCTGTACGATGATGAGATTTTCATCAAATTTGAAGGATGCAAAGATTCATTCCAAGATTATTTACGCAGCACTACAGTCCACTAAGGTGGTATTTTAATTTTCCAAAATAAAGGCAACAATTCAGGTTGCCTTTTTTATAGTTGAAAATCTGTTAAACGTAATGCAAGCACATTCATTTTTCAAAATGAATAAAAATGTGGTTAAAAGTGGCGTATTGGATATAAAAGTAGCAAAACTCAGCCACTATTTATTTACAAAATAATGGTCATCACGAATTAACACGCTGCTTGCATTAACTTTTGGCTTGATTTTTAGTAAAATTTGACAGTCCATATTGCTTATGAAGCTTTCAAGGAAGCAAAACATTCGTAAGTAATTTTTTAAAAAAGAGGAATAACACCGTGCTAGAAGCTTACCGCCAACACGTTGAAGAACGTGCCGCACTCGGAGTCCCACCGAAGCCACTTGACGATGCTCAAACTGCTGACTTAGTTGCATTATTAAAAAATCCACCAGCAGGCGAAGAAGCATTCTTAGTTGATTTGCTTGAAAATCGTGTTCCTGCAGGTGTTGACCAAGCTGCTTATGTAAAAGCTGCTTTCTTAGCTGCTGTGGCAAAAGGCGAAGCAACTTCTCCTTTAGTTTCTAAAGAACGTGCGGTTTACTTACTAGGTACTATGCTTGGTGGTTATAACGTTGCACCTTTAGTTGCTTTACTTGATGATGCTGCACTAGGTGAATTAGCTGCTGAAGCATTGAAGAAAACTCTTCTTGTATTTGATGCGTTCCATGACGTTGCTGAAAAAGCAAAAGCGGGCAATGCAAATGCAAAAGCGGTTCTTCAATCTTGGGCTGATGCTGAATGGTTCACTAGCCGCAAAGACGTTCCTGAAGAAATTAAACTTACAGTTTTCAAAGTAACTGGCGAAACAAACACAGACGACTTGTCACCTGCACAAGACGCTTGGAGCCGTCCAGATATTCCATTGCACGCAAATGCAATGTTGAAAAACGAACGTGATGGTATCAACCCTGAAAAACCAGGTGAAGTTGGTCCACTTAACCAAATTAAAGATCTTATTGCGAAAGGCAATCAAGTTGCTTACGTTGGTGACGTTGTTGGTACAGGTTCAAGCCGTAAATCTGCAACTAACTCAGTGCTTTGGTTCTTTGGTGATGACATTGCGCACATCCCGAACAAAAAAGACGGTGGTTACTGCTTAGGTTCTAAAATTGCACCGATTTTCTTCAATACTATGGAAGATGCGGGTGCATTACCTGTAGAAATCGATGTTCAAAACATGAACATGGGTGACGAAATCGTTCTTAATATCGATCACGCTGCTGCAAAAGTAACTGCATCTAAAAATGGTGCTGTGATTGCTGAAGCTGAACTTAAAACACCTGTACTTTTAGACGAAGTACGTGCGGGTGGTCGTATTAACTTGATCGTTGGTCGTGGTTTAACTGCAAAAGCACGTGAAGAATTAGGTCTAGCACCTTCTACATTGTTCCGTACACCAGTTCAACCTGCTGCAACTGGCAAAGGCTTCACTCAAGCTCAAAAAATGGTTGGTCGCGCTTGTGGTCTTCCTGAAGGTCAAGGTGTACTTCCAGGTACTTACTGTGAACCTAAGATGACAACTGTTGGTTCGCAAGATACAACAGGTCCAATGACTCGTGACGAATTGAAAGACTTAGCTTGCCTAGGTTTCTCTGCTGATCTTGTTATGCAATCTTTCTGTCACACTGCTGCATATCCAAAACCAGTTGACGTAGCAACTCACCACACATTACCAGACTTCATCATGAACCGTGGTGGTGTATCACTACGTCCAGGTGACGGTATTATCCACTCTTGGTTAAACCGTATGCTTCTTCCTGATACAGTTGGTACTGGTGGTGACTCACATACTCGTTTCCCAATCGGTATTTCATTCCCAGCGGGTTCTGGTCTTGTAGCATTCGCTGCAGCAACTGGTGTTATGCCACTTGATATGCCTGAATCTGTACTTGTTAAGTTCAAGGGTAAAATGCAACCTGGTATCACTTTACGTGACCTTGTACATGCAATCCCTTATGTTGCGATCCAACAAGGTGACTTAACTGTAGAGAAGAAAGGTAAGAAAAACATCTTCTCTGGTCGTATCCTTGAGATCGACTTAACAGAAATGGAAACTGACTTAACTGTTGAGCAAGCATTCGAACTTTCTGATGCTTCTGCTGAACGTTCTGCTGCTGGTTGTTCTATCACACTTTCTGAAGAGAAAGTTGCTGAATACCTTAAATCAAACATTACAATGTTGAAATGGATGATTTCTGAAGGTTATGGCGATGCACGTACTATGGCTCGCCGTGTTGAGAACATGGAAAAATGGTTGGCAAATCCATCACTTCTTAAAGCTGATGCTGATGCTGAATACACTAAAGTGTATGAAATCGACCTTGCTACAATCACTGAACCAGTTCTTTGCTGTCCAAACGATCCAGATGATGCGAAATTATTATCTGACGTTCAAGGCGTGAAAATTGACGAAGTATTTGTTGGTTCATGTATGACGAATATCGGTCACTTCCGTGCTGCTGGTAAATTGTTAGAATCAGTTCCAGGTGGTTCATTGTCTACTCGTTTATGGTTGGCTCCACCAACACGTATGGATGAGCGTCAATTGATGGACGAAGGTTTCTATAACACTTATGGTAAAGCTGGCGCACGTACGGAAATGCCAGGTTGTTCATTATGTATGGGTAACCAAGCACGTGTAGCACCGAACACAACTTGTGTATCGACTTCTACTCGTAACTTCCCGAACCGTTTAGGTCAAGGTGCGAATGTTTACTTAGCATCTGCTGAGCTTGCTTCTGTTGCTGCTGTACTTGGTAAATTACCAACTCCAGAAGAATATCAACAATATGCTGCTCAAATTGACAGCATGTCTGCTGACATCTATCAATACTTAAGCTTCGACAAAATGAGCGACTATACTGACGCTTCTAAAGAAGTAGATACGAAGAAAATTGCTGCTGCTCAATTGTCTTAATTGATTAAGTAGTTAAAATAAGGGCTGATTATTCAGCCCTTATTTTTTGGAGAAATAATGCTTATAAAAAAAATATTGATAAGTTTGATAATAATGATAAATTTAGGTACAACAAATGCTCAAATGCCTGAAATACCTCAAAGTAAATTCAATTCGGTTTATATATTTCCGAAAAATATAAAACCATTTCCAGCATATCCCATGAAAGATTTTCAAATAACAGAAATGAATTTCAATTTTATTGATATTATGAGTTATCTTTACGGAATTCCACGAGAAGCTTTTAAAAATATAGATATTGAAGAAAGCAAAATGGGAGGCAGTTTTGGGGTTGGTGGATATTTGGTAGACTTACCATTTAAACAACAAAAAATGATTTTTCAGTTTTACCCAGATCGGATTTACTTCAAAGATTTAAATGGTATCAGGCACGAACTTATTGGTGTAAGACAAGTACAATATGATTCAGATCGAAAGTCATATTTTTATTGTGCTAGTTGTAGTTTTTCGACACAATTTTTCATTATTCGCTATTTAGAAAATGGGTCACCTTACAGAATAAAAATAGAAAGTGCTTTGAATAAAAAGCAGTCCGTAAAAGAAACAATACTTGCTGATATTTATTCTCTAAGAAATATAGATAGTAATGATGATTTAATAAAAATTTCTGAAAAACAACAAGCTTTTGTAATTCATGTAAAAAATGATTTTTATGAGCCTACTAAAGTAAAACTTAAATTACTCATTTTAAATTTTGATAAGCCAATGGAATTGATTGATTTAGCTACAATAGCTGATGTTACGGATGATCCGGAATTTAAACCTGAAGAAGGTGATACTATTAGAAATAAGCTATATTATGAAGATTCTTTTCCATATAAAGATAATTTTAAACTAGAAGTTCTGGAAACAAAGCATTCAGGTTTTTTTGATATAAAATTAATTATCAAAGATCAATTGATTAAGAAATTAGGTGGTGTAT